>JANQHQ010000037.1 GCA_028282595.1 Chlorobium sp.
ACCCTCCGAGATATTTGACGGTATGGAAATCGAAGCACGCCGCAACTGTGCGGTCAGACCGTATTTCTCCTCATCGGGAAAGCTGCTGGTGAGGCTGTAAATCTCTTCCACAAGCGACATCGACTTCTGCCAGACAATCAGATCTTTATGCGAGCTCATACTCGGTCCAATTACATGCGCACGTCAAAAGCGAAGTATTTTGCTTGTCCCTAAGCCCCGCGAAGCGAGGGCGCCGTCACTCGTCACTAAGCCCGCGAGAGCGGGCGACGTTACTGAGCCTGACACGGTCAGGCGTCGTCACTAAGTCCGGCAACGCCGGACGACGTCTCTAAGCTCGGCGAAGTCCGAGCGTTGTCACTACTCTTTTGCCAACTGCTGACCGGTTCCCATTCGATCCCGAAACCCGATACCGACCCCGATTCCCGATTGTTCTTCTTTCGGGGTTCGCCGTCGGCGTCAGTATCGGGAATCGATCCTTTCCCCAACTGGTCCCTAAGCCCCGCGAAGCGAGGGCGCCGTCACTCGTCACTAAGCCCGCGAGAGCGGGCGACGTTACTGAGCCTGACACAGTCAGGCGTCGTCACTCATATTCATCACTCTTCCTCCCACACGCCCATGCCCGAGAACTTGTCGATCCGCGCGGCAACCAGATCGTCCGTATCGCGCGCGAGAAGGGTTTTCAACTCCTCGATGAGAACCGACTTCAGGGTCGCGGCCATTGTTTCCGGTTCACGGTGCGCTCCTCCGAGAGGCTCGGGGAGAATCCTGTCGATAATTCCCTGTTCGAGCAGGTCGTCGGCCGTCAGCCTGAGCGCTTCGGCCGCCTGTTCCTTGTACTTCCAGCTTCTCCAGAGGATGGACGAGCAACTTTCGGGGGAAATCACCGAATACCACGCATTCTCGGCCATGAGAATCCGGTCTCCCAAGCCGATGCCGATAGCGCCTCCGCTTGCACCTTCGCCGATGATCGCACAGACGACCGGAACACGCAGGGCGGACATTTCGAAAAGATTCCGCGCGATCGCCTCGGCCTGTCCCCGCTCTTCCGCTTCGATACCGGGAAAGGCCCCCGGCGTATCGATCAGGGTGACAACCGGCTTGTTGAATTTCTCGGCAAGCTTCATCAGCCGGAGAGCCTTGCGGTACCCTTCGGGCTGCGCCATGCCGAAATTTCTGTAGAGATTGTCCTTGGTATCCCGCCCTTTCTGATGCCCTATGAGCATGACCGTCTGCGAAAAACCCGCTTCGGCGTCCTCTATTGTCGCAAAACCACCGACGATCGCCTTGTCGTCGCTGTAACGACGGTCGCCGGCCAGCTCGACGAAGTCCTGCGTCATCATGTAAATGTAGTCGAGCGTATAGGGCCGCTCGGGGTGGCGGGCAAGCTGCACCTTCTGCCACCGGGTCAGGTTGTTGTAAATCGAACGTCTCAGAGCGTCAACCTTTGATTCGAGAGCTTCGATCTCGCTGTTCAACCCTCCGGTTTCGGCGATGGCGCGCTCACCGGCGCTGTTCTTCAGACATACTCGCATCTCGTCGAGCTTTTCTTCGAGTTCTACCAGGGGTTTTTCGAAACCAAGAACCACTTTCGTTGCCATGTATCCCCAACCAGATTATAAAAAAAGTCCATCAAGCAAGAGCCGGATGGACTTGTAAAAACAGAAAAAAACGCATGTAGCAACAGGCCGTTCAGGCAACCTCATCCCTCAGAGCCTTGCCGGGCTTGAACTTGACGACTTTCCTGGCTGCAATGGTAATGGTTTCGCCAGTTTGCGGGTTCCGACCCTGTCGAGCAGCTCTGTCACCGGTGGTAAACGTTCCGAACCCTACAAGAGTGACATCTTCGCCCGCTTTCAGGCCGGCTGTAACGACATTGACAAACGCATTAACGGCTCTTTCGGCGTCGGCTTTCGTCAGACCTGCCTGTGAAGCAATTTTCTCTACTAACTCGGCTTTTGACATAAGACTTGATTTTTATTGTTGGAGGAAAACCACCGAATTGAGTTTGAACTACATTAGAGCTAATTTAATCAGTATGTTATAAACATGCAATCTGTTTTTGGGAAGGGGAAACGGCACACCGTTTCCACGATTGTTAATCATGCCGTGCTGTATTATATTTAACTCCTTGCCTGAGTGCAAGTTTGAACAGACCGGAAATTCGTTTACTTTTCGTTCCCTATGACGCCAATCAGTACTATCTCGAAAGGCTCGATCATCCGTTTCAGGAACGAGCCACACCGCATAGAGACCATTGTCCATCGAACTCCCGGCAACCTTCGGGCTTTTTACCAGGCCGGCATGAAAAATCTCAACTCCGGCCGCAACGTCGAACACCGTTTCAGCGCCTCCGATTCGGTGGAGGTTATCGTTACGGAAAGAGTCTCGCATCAGTATCTCTACCGCGACGGAGAGGATTTCGTCATGATGGACACATCGACCTTCGATCAGATCAACGTCCCGTCATCCCTTCTCGGCCCGCCCACCCGCTTCCTGAAGGAAGGGATGCTGGTCGATATCGTTTTCGCCGACGACCGTTCGATCCTCGAAGCCGAACTGCCGACATTCGTCGAGCTCGAGATTGTCGAAACCAGTCCCGCCACGAAGGACGACCGTGCAACCAGCGGCACGAAGCCGGCCGTGGTCGAAACCGGAGCCGAGGTGAACGTGCCGATGTTCATTCAGAACCAGAGCATCATCCGCATCGACACGCGCACCGGCGACTACATGGAAAGAGTTAAAAAATAACGCACCCCCTTGCCGGCTACCCTGCTCAACCAAAAGTACAAACCATGAACCTGAAGGAAATTCAGCAGCTCATCGATATCATCAACAAGTCGAATCTCGATGAAGCCACTATTGAAGAAGGCGATTTCAAGATCACTCTCAAGAGATCGTCCTCCCAGCCGCCCCTGGCCGCCGCGCCTGTTTCGCTTCCGGCTTCTCAACCCGCTCCCGCCGGACCGGATACAGCCCCTGCGGCGGAAACCCCGAAAGGCGGACCGGATTCGGACGGGCTTATCGAGATCCGCTCCCCCATCGTCGGCACCTTTTACCGTTCACCGGCGCCGGACGCCGATCCTTTCGTCAACGTCAACGACCGTATCGACAAGGGCAATGTGCTCTGTATCGTCGAAGCGATGAAACTCATGAACGAAATCGAGGCCGAAGTCAGTGGAACGATCGTCGAGATCCTGATCGAAGACGGTCAGCCGGTCGAGTACGATCAGGTGCTGTTTCTTGTCAAGGCTTAACGCAAACACCTCAGAACGTTGTTTACAAAAATCCTCATTGCGAACCGCGGCGAGATCGCGCTTCGCATCATGCAGACCTGTCGCGAACTGGGAATCAGCACGGTCGCCGTCCATTCGACCGCGGACAGGGATTCGCTGCATGTAAAATACGCCGACGAGGCCGTCTGCATCGGCCCCCCTCCCGGCAAGGAGAGCTACCTCAATATCCCGCGCATTCTGGCCGCAGCCGAGATAACCAATGCCGACGCGATACATCCGGGTTACGGGTTTCTGGCTGAAAACGCGGACTTCGCGGAGGTGTGCAGCTCCTCTGAAATAAAATTTATCGGCCCGACAGCGGAGATGATCCGCAAAATGGGTGACAAGAACACGGCGAAGGAAACCATGATCGCCGCGAAGGTCCCTGTCGTGCCCGGAAGCGAGGGGTTGGTCACCGATACGTCTCACGCTCTGGAGATCGCCGAAAAGATCGGCTATCCGGTCATCATCAAACCGACAGCCGGAGGAGGCGGAAAAGGTATGCGGGTCGTCAGCCAGGCCGACGAGCTGGAAAAGGCGCTGGTGACCGCCCAGAACGAGGCGCAGCAGGCGTTCGGCAACAGCGGTGTCTATATGGAGAAGTTTGTCGAAAAACCCCGGCACGTCGAAATACAGATCCTCTCCGACCAGCAGGGCAACACGATCCATCTCGGAGAACGCGACTGCACGATCCAGCGGCGGCACCAGAAGCTCATCGAAGAATCGCCGTCCCCGGCGGTCGACGAGGAGCTGCGCAGACGTATGGGCGAGGCGGCCGTGGCGGCAGCAGCCGCCATCGGATACGAAGGAGCGGGCACCGTCGAGTTCCTGCTCGACAGTCATCACGAGTTCTATTTCATGGAGATGAACACCCGTATCCAGGTCGAACATCCCGTAACCGAGGAACGCTACGATGTCGACCTCGTCAAGGAGCAGATCCTGATCGCCGCGGGTGAGAGCATAGCGGACCGATCCTTTACGCCGAACGGCCATTCGATCGAATGCCGTATCAACGCAGAGGACCCTGAACACGATTTCCGCCCGACTCCCGGCGAGTTGCTGGTGTTCCACACACCCGGCGGGCATGGCGTTCGTGTCGATTCGCACGGCTATGCGAGCTACCGGGTACCGCCCTACTACGACTCCATGATCGCCAAGCTTGTCGTTCACGCCGATACGCGCGAAGAAGCCATAGCCAGAATGCAGAGGGCTCTCGACGAGTTCATTGTCGTGGGAATCAAGACCACGATCCCGTTCCACAAGCAGGTTCTGGGAACCGGGGAGTTCGCGTCCGGCAGATTCGACACCGGCTTTCTCGACAACTACCGCTATAATCCGTCTCCCTGAACCGCGCCGAGATCTTTACCTGCATCACAGCCGTTCCGGGTTCCGGAACGGCTGTTTTCATTAAAAAAAAGAGACGGCCCCTTCCGGGACCGCCTCCGTCATGCGCTATGTCCGGACACGACCGCTCAGTCGGCGACACCGTCCGAAGCGGCTGCTTCGCCGATTTCGCTCTCCTCGTTCAGCTCCCCGGTGCCGTTCGTTTCCGGCCCAACCAGATCGAGCCGGCGGTACTTTTTCAGGCCGGTGCCGGCCGGAATCAGCTTGCCGACGATCACGTTTTCCTTCAGGCCGAGCAGATTGTCGATCTTTCCGGCGACGGCCGCATCGGTCAGCACCTTGGTCGTCTCCTGGAAGGACGCCGCGGAAATGACACTCTCGGTCTGCAGCGCGGCGCTGGTAATGCCGAGAAGCACGGGATGAGACGTCGCCTGGAGCGCGGGCTCCACCACGATGAGCTGCTTGCTGTTCCTGCGCAGCTCCCTGTTGAGCTTGGTGATATCCCTGGTCTTGTACAACTGACCCTCCTGGATCCGCGCGGGCGCGTCACCCTTTTCGACAACCCGTATCTTTTCGGCAATGTCGGTGTTGGCTTCGATAAAGACGGTCCTGTCGATCAGGTCTCCGGGCAGGAGTTCCGTATCGCCCGACTCCTCGACCCTGACTTTCTGCAGCATCTGCCGGACGATGACCTCGAGGTGCTTGTCGTTGATCTCCACACCGGCGTTGAGCTGATAGACCTTCTGGATCTCGTTCACCAGATACTGCTGTACGGCGTTGGGGCCCTGAATACGCAGAATATCCTGGGGAGACACCGCTCCGTCGGTCAGAGGCTCTCCGGCCCTGACCTCGTCGCCGTCATTTGCAAGGACGTGCTTTCCGACCTGGACATAGTATGTCTTTTCCTCGCCGAAATCGTTTTTCACCTTGATTTCCTTGCTGCTCCTGCGCTGCGAACCGAACGCGACGTAGCCGTCGATCTCGGAAACAATCGCGGGATCGGAAGGAATCCTGGCCTCGAACAGTTCGGTCACCTTCGGCAAACCCGCGGTAATATCGCCTCCGACCCTGTCGAGGTTCCTCGGCACTTTCGCAAGGATATCGCCGATCTTGACCTTCTGGTTCTCCTCGACGAAGAGGTTGGACTTGATCGGCAGCGGATAGGTCTTCAGCACATCTCCGCCGGGGCCGACAAGCAGCACCCTCGGCTCCCTCGTTTCCGACGCCCTGAGCTTCGAGCGCCAGTTGATGATGACATGCTGAACGTAACCTGTCTGGGGATCGACCTCTTCCTTGTAGGTCACCCCTTTTTCGATGTCGATGAACTTGACGGTTCCCTCGAGTTCGGCGATAATCTGGGTGCTGTTGGGCTCGCTGCTGAAAAGCACGTCGTCTTTCCTGACCATATCCCCCTGGGCCGCCGCGAGATGTGCGCCGTGCGGGACCTCGTAGCGCTTCAGCACCTTTCCGGAATCCGGATCGACAATATTGATCTTGCCGTTTTTCTGGATTACCAGTGTCCTGATTTCGGGCATGCCGTCCTCGTTGACGCTTTCCTTCTCGACCGTCCGTATGCTTTCGTAGTCGACCTGACCCTCGCAGGAGGTCTTGGTTTCGGTTTCGGCGATGCCGCCCTGGGCCGTACCCCCCTGGTGGAAGGTGCGAAGGGTGAGCTGCGTTCCGGGTTCACCGATGGACTGCGCCGCGATGACCCCCACGGCTTCGCCGATTTCGACGAGCCTGTGCGTCGCGAGATTCGTACCGTAGCACTTGGAACAGATTCCCTGCTTGGCCTCGCAGGTGAGCACCGAACGGATATCGGCCTCGAGCACGCCGACGTTCCCCTGGATGATATCGGCGACTTCATCGGTTATGATGCTGCCCGCCGGGACGATCACCTCGTCCGTCAGGCTGTCGACGATGTCACGGGACGCTACCCTGCCGCGGATCTTTTCGCTGAACTTGATCTGCCCGCCGGTTTCCTCCTCAATCGTGCGTTCGACATGCAGTCCCCTGGTCGTTCCGCAATCGTCCCCGGTAACGATCACGTCCTGGGCGACATCGTGAAGCCTTCTGGTCAGATAACCCGCGTCGGCCGTTTTCAGCGAGGTGTCGGAAAGACCTTTTCGCGCACCGTGCGTCGAAACGAAGTATTCGAGCACCGTCAGCCCCTCCTTCAGATTCGAGATGATCGGGTTCTCGATAATCTCACCGGGCTGGCCGGACATGGATTTCTGCGGACGGGCGATCAGCCCCCTCATGCCGGTCAACTGCCGAACCTGTTCCCTGGATCCCCTGGCTCCCGAATCGAGCATCATGAAGAGCGGATTGAATCCGACCCGGTCCTTGCGCAGTTTCTGGTAGGACTCTTCCGCGACAAGATTGGTCACTTTCTGCCATACGTCGACAACCTGGTTGTATCGCTCGTTCTCCGTCAGGGTGCCTCTGTTGTATTCACGGATAATCTTGTTGCTCTCCTTGGTGGCTTTCTTGATAAGCTGCACCTTGGCTTCGGGAATGATCGCGTCCGACAAGCCGATGGAAAGCCCCCCTTTCATCGCGAAATGGTAACCGACCTCCTTGATATTGTCGAGAAATTCCGCCGCCTGAACGTTTCCGACCTCGCTGCACAGACGTGAAATGAGATCCTTGGCGCCTTTTTTGTCGATAACCTTGTTGATGAAGCCGATCTTTTCAGGCACGTACTGATTGAAGATCACACGGCCGACGGTGGTGACGAGCACTCTCCTTTCGCCGATCTCCTTCTTCAGCCACGCTTTCTTCTCGTCCTGGTCGTCCGGAATGATATCGAGCATTCTCAGAGGATCGAACTTCTGGTCGACGTGGCCTTCGTAGCTGACGAAAATTATGGCGTGCAGCCCTACCCTGCCCTCGTTATAGGCGATGAGCACCTCTTCGATGCTGTAGAACATCTTGCCTTCCCCGTCTTCCCCGACCCTGGATTTGGTCAGGTAGTACATGCCGAGCACCATGTCCTGCGAAGGAACCGTAACCGGCTTGCCCGACTGCGGGAGGATGAGGTTGTGCGAAGAGAGCATCAGGAGGGTCGCCTCGAGCTGCGCCTCCTGCGAAAGCGGCACGTGCACGGCCATCTGGTCACCGTCGAAGTCGGCGTTGAACGCCGTACAGACAAGCGGATGAATCTGGATGGCCTTCCCCTCGATGAGCACCGGCTGGAACGCCTGGATACCGAGACGGTGCAGCGTGGGCGCACGGTTGAGCAGGACCGGACGACCGTCGATGACTTTTTCGAGTACGTCCCAGACGACGGGATCCTTCCTGTCGATGAGCTTTTTGGCCGACTTCACCGATTTCGCGATACCGCGCTCAACCAGACGCCTGATGACGAAGGGCTGGAACAGCTCGATCGCCATGCTTTTCGGAAGTCCGCACTCGTGAAGTCTCAGCTCGGGTCCGACCACGATGACCGAACGCCCCGAATAATCGACCCTCTTTCCGAGAAGATTCTGACGGAAACGCCCCTGCTTCCCCTTGAGGGCGTCCGAAAGAGACTTGAGCGGCCTGTTGGATTCGCCGGTCTTTACGGCGTTGGCCTTGCGCGAGTTGTCGAAGAGCGCGTCCACGGCCTCCTGCAGCATCCTTTTTTCGTTGCGCAGAATGACCTCGGGTGCGCGGATGTCGATAAGCTTCTTCAACCGGTTGTTGCGGATGATGACCCTGCGATAGAGATCGTTCAGATCCGATGTCGCGAAGCGGCCCCCCTCGAGAGGAACAAGGGGACGAAGCTCCGGCGGTATGACCGGAATAACCTCCATGACCATGTACTCGGGCTTGTTGCCCTCGTAGACATAGGGCTCCGGCATTTCGTCCTCGGGAAACAGCCCGGTCGACTTCTTGCGGGATTTCTTTACCGGCTCGTAACTTTTCCTGAAAGCCTCCACAACCTTGAGGCGCTTCAGGGCATCGGCTTTTTTCTGCTCGGAACCGCTCTCGCGGAGCACCTTGCGCAGATCCTGCGCCTGACCCTCCAGTTCGAGTCCCTTGAGCAGCGTGTGAATGGCCTCGCCGCCCATCTTGGCGACGAACTTCGCCGGATCGTCGTCATCGAGATCCTGATTGTCCTCGTATTCGGTGATGATCTGGAGATACTGCTCCTCCGTCAGCCGGTCGAGCTTCTTGATCCCCTGTTTCTCGCCGGGCTCGCCGGGATTGATGACCACATAGACCTCGTAGTAGATGATCCGCTCGAGCTCCTTCGTCGAAAGATCGAGCAGGGCGCCGATCTTGCTCGGAACCGAACGGAAAAACCAGGTGTGCACGACCGGAACCGCAAGGGAAATATGCCCCATCCGTTCGCGGCGCACGCTTTTCATGGTAACCTCCACACCGCAACGATCGCAGATGATGCCCTTGTACCTGACACGCTTGTACTTGCCGCAGTAGCATTCCCAGTCCTTGGTCGGCCCGAAAATCTTTTCGCACATCAGACCGTCCCTTTCGGGCTTGAAGGTGCGGTAGTTGATCGTTTCGGGTTTGAGCACCTCGCCCCGCGAATGGGCCAGAATGCTTTCAGGAGATGCGATGCTGAACTTTATCTTCGAAAAATCACCCTTGATCGGTGAAGACCCCTGTGGAAAAATCATAGTAATGTCCCTGTTAAAAACAACCGTTTAGAAATCCCGGACGAAAATCCCTTCGATGAGCCCCTCCCGATGCGCTACGGCACCTTGTTGTCGATGCGGATCTCGAGACCGAGACCCTGCAGCTCACGAACCAGCACGTTGAACGATTCCGGCGTTCCCGGTTCGGGAAGGTTCTGTCCCTTGACGATCGACTCATAGGTTTTGTTCCGGCCTATGACATCGTCGGACTTGACCGTCAGCATCTCTCTCAGGATGCTGGCCGCTCCGTATGCCTCGAGCGCCCAGACCTCCATCTCGCCGAACCGCTGACCGCCGAACTGGGCCTTGCCGCCCAGAGGCTGCTGGGTAATGAGAGAGTACGGTCCCGTCGAACGGGCGTGGATTTTGTCGTCGACAAGGTGACTGAGCTTGAGCATGTAGATGTAACCGACCGTAACCTCGTCGTCGAACGGCTCGCCGGTGCGGCCGTCGTAGAGCCGGACCTTTCCGTGCGAGGCAAGCCCCGCCTTTTCGAGCTGCTCCTGAACCTCTTCGTAGGTCGCACCGTCGAAAATAGGCGTATTGAACTTGACGCCGAGCTCCTTGGCCGCCCAGCCGAGCGACGTTTCGTAGAGCTGGCCGATGTTCATACGGCTCGGGACACCCAGAGGATTCAGCACGATGTCGACCGGGGTGCCGTTCTGCATGAAGGGCATGTCCTCGATGGGAAGAATCTTGCCGACGACACCCTTGTTACCGTGGCGGCCGGCCATTTTGTCGCCGACCTGGATTTTCCGTTTCTGGGCGATATAGACCTTTGCGAGCTCTTCGATGCCCGGAGGCAGCTCGTCGCCGACGTTGAGCTTGTACTTCTCGTTCTCCCGCTCGTCGACGAGATCCTTCATTTTCAGACCGTATTCGGCGCAGAGATGACCCACGCTGTCGTTGATCTTCGCGTCCCGGACGATGCCCCTGGAGAAATCGACGGTCTCTATCCAGTCGGGGTTCGAGAATTTGCCGAGCAGTTTTTCGTCGAACGGCGTTCCGGACGCAACGGTCTCCTTACCCTTCACGGTAAAGATTCCGGTAGTCTTCTTGCCGCCGAGAAGCTTCTTGATCCATTCGGCGAAGCGGTTTCTCAGATCGACCTCCTTTCTGTCGAACAGGGCGTCGACCGCCTCGACCCGGTCCTTGACATCCATGCCGATTTTTTTCTTGCGGCTGAACAGCTTCGTCTTGATGACGATACCCTTCATACCGGCGGGAACGTGCATCGACGCATCCTTGACATCGCTCGACTTGTCACCGAAAATCGCACGAAGCAGCTTCTCCTCCGGCGTCGGATCGCTTTCGCCCTTCGGCGTGATCTTGCCCACGAGAATGTCGCGCTCCTTCACCTCGGCGCCGATACGGATAATGCCGTTTTCGTCGAGATTCTTCAGAGCCTCCTCGCTGACGTTGTAGATATCGCGGGTGAACTGCTCCTCGCCGCGTTTCGTGTCGCGGACATTGGCCTCGAACTCGTGAATGTGTATCGAGGTGAACACGTCGTCGTAGACGAGACGCTCGCTGAGCACGATGGCGTCCTCGAAGTTATATCCCCTCCACGGCATGAACGCGACCAGCACGTTCTTGCCGAGCGCGAGCTCACCGCTCTCAGTCGAATGACCGTCGGCGAGGATGTCGCCTTTCTTGAGAACCTGCCCGGTGTGCACGACGGGTTTCTGGGTAATGCAGGTATCCTGGTTCGAACGCTTGTACTTGATCATCGCGTAGGTCTTGACCCCTTCGTCGGGATCGAGCATCGCCCTGAGCTCGCCGTTCTCACCGTCGCGGTCGTAACGGACGCGAATGGAATCTGCGGTCACGGACTCGACGACGCCGGAACCTTCCGCCTGAATGACGGAACGTGAATCCCTCGCCACCTTTGCCTCCATGCCGGTTCCGACGAGCGGCGCTTCCGAAACCAGAAGCGGAACGGCCTGGCGCTGCATGTTCGCGCCCATGAGAGCACGGTTTCCGTCGTCGTGCTCGAGAAAGGGTATGAGCGCGGCCGCCGCACTGACGATCTGGACGGGAGAGACGTCCATGTAGTCGACCTCTTCGGCCCCGACGACCGGATAGTCCCCCTTGGTTCTCGCCTGAACGTTTTCCGCCGTGATCTTTCTCTTTTCATCGACCGGAACGTTGACCGGAACGGTGATCTTGTTTTCCTCGTCCTCGGCGGAAAGCATGACGACCCTGTCGGTCAGTACGCCCTTCTCGACCACGCGGTAGGGCGTCTGGATGAATCCCTTGTCGTTGATCTGCGCGTAGACCGACAGCGAGGAGATAAGACCGATGTTCGGTCCTTCCGGGGTCTCGATCGGGCACAATCTCCCGTAGTGCGTGTAGTGAACGTCGCGAACCTCGAACCCGGCGCGCTCCCTGGTCAGTCCGCCCGGACCGAGGGCCGACACCCGTCTCTTGTTGGTCAGCTCCGCAAGCGGGTTCGTCTGATCCATGAACTGGGAGAGCTGGCTGGTCGCGAAAAAGCTTGCGACCACGCTCGATACGGTCCGCGCGTTGATGAGATCCGCGGGCGCGATCTTGTCCGTATCGCGGGAGTTGAGTTTTTCACGAACGTTCTTGCCCATTCTGGCGAGCCCCACGACGAACTGCGCCGCAAGCTGCTCACCGACGGTGCGCACCCGCCTGTTGGCAAGATGGTCGACATCGTCGACTTCGGCCTGGTTGTTGACGAGCTTGATGAGATAGTTGATGACCGCAATGATATCGTAGTGCGTCAGCACCATGATATCTTCGCCGATAGGCTCCTCGGAATAGGACTGGATCGTCTGCAGGATCTTTTCGTAGATGCTGTCGGAAAGCGTTTTGAGGTCGGGGTTTTCCGAGAGAAAATCCTGGAAACCCTGCTGTTCCCGGCCGAGTTTCTTGTTGATACGGTAGCGTCCCACGTCACCGAGGTCATACTTTTTCTGGTTGAAAAAGGTTCTCTCCAGAAAACTCCGGGCGGCCTCGATATCGGGGGCCTCGTTGGCGCGCAGCTCCTCGTAGACGATTTCGAGCGCTTCTTCCTCGGTCGCCGAACTGTCGTTGAGGATGGTATTGGTGATTATGGCCTTGTCGAGCCCCTGTTCCTCCCCTCCGGTTTTCATGATCCTGACGGTCTTGTAACCGGCGGCGGTGATCTGTTCGAGAATCTCCGCCGTTATCGACGTCCGGGCGCTGACGACTTCGCCGGTCTGCATGTCGATGATATCGGAAGCGAGATTCTTCCCGATCAGATAGTCCTTCTTGCTCGCCTTGACCGGAACCTCCTCGACGAGATCGAACAGCGCCAGAATGTCCTCGTCCTTGGCGAATCCGATGGCACGCAACAGCGCACTGACAAGAAAGTTCTTCTTCTGATCGATATAGACGTAGATCTGGTTGTTGATGTCCGTCTGGAACTCGATCCACGATCCCCTGGTCGGAACGATCTTGGCCGAATACATCTTCTTGCCGTTGGGATGAATGGCCTCGCTGAAGACAACGCCCGGGGAACGGTGAAGCTGCGCGACGACCACGCGCTCGGCTCCGTTGACGATAAACGTGCCGCGTTCGGTCATGTAGGGAATTCGTCCCAGATAGACCTCCTGCTGGATGGTTTCCTTCCAGTCCGTTTCGTCCGGCTCGTCCTTGTAGGAGAGCTTCAGTTTGACCTTGAGGGAAACGTCGTAGGTCAGCCCTCTTTCGATACACTCCTCTACGGTGTACTTCGGTTTGTCGAACGTATAGGATATATATTCGAGCAGATAGAGACCCCGGCTGTCAGTTATGGGGAAAGCGCTGCGGAGCACTTTTTCAAGACCCTGATCCCTGCGCTTGGCGGGAGGAACGCTGTCCTGAATGAAATTTTTAAACGAATCTAACTGAACTTGCAGTAAGTCTGGAGGCTCTACGATACTCTGGATTTTGGAAAAGGCAATACACTCCTTCCGTGTTGTCTCAGCCACTTTCACTTGCACCTCACTTTTATCGATTGCAGGAAGAACTCTTTTCTTCGACTACGGTTAACTTCATGGATATGCTGCCGGCTTGTGGACACCTCTATTTAATTTGTTACGCATCGTGATCGCGTCGTTCGGCGGTGCTCGAAATCCTCATCCCGACCTGTCGGGACTCCTGTTTCTGTGCTCCGTCCGCCTTGTACCCAAGGCGCTCACGACAATCAATAGAGGAACCCTTGTAGTACGGCCGATGTCCCGGCCGTCACCGGACATCGCACCCGCAAGGGCAGGCCGCAGCGCACATCGTTACAGCTCTTCACATTCAAACTCCTGCCTGAACCGGGCTGCCGGCGCGCCTGCCTTTCCTTCCGCGACCCCGTCCCGTTACAGGGACAATCAAAACCGGGGTCGACCGGTCGGCCGGAGGGCATACCGCCCCGCGCACACCTCAGACCTTACAAACAGGCAAAGCTCCGTCCCATGCTGAAACGGAGCTTATGGTCGTAGCGACACGCCCGGGGAGCGGTCACTTGAGCTCGACTTCGGCGCCTGCGTCTTTGAGCTCTTTAGCTATTTTTTCAGCCTCTTCCTTGCCGACAGCTTCCTTGACGACCTTCGGCGCTCCGTCGACCATCTCCTTGGCCTCCTTCAGGCCGAGACCGGTGATAGAACGAACAACCTTGATAACGTTGATCTTGTTGCCTCCGACGGCCTTCAGCTCGACATCGAACTCGGTCTTCTCTTCCTGTGCCGCAGCCTCACCCGCGGGAGCGGCCGCGGCGCCACCGGCGATAACCGCCGGAGCCGCACTCACACCGAACTTCTCCTCCAGGGCTTTGACCAGCTCGGAAGCCTCGGTAAGCGAAAGCTTGCCAATCTCTTCTACAAGTGTCTCGATAGATGCCATTATCTTCCTCTTTTGTTTTTTTTAATGATGTAAAACTATAGTTTCGAGTGCGTAATAGATTTTTCTCAGTCCTGCTTCTGTTTCGCGACCTGATCGAGAACGGAAACAAGATCCCTCATGACCGCATTGACGACCATCGGAACCGAGCTGATAACGTTGTTGACCAGACCCGCGACGCGACCGATATTCTCGGTTTTGCTGAGCATCTTCGCAAGCTCTCCGAGCTTGCCTGCGTCGAAAACGGAGCCGTCGATGGCGGCCATCTTGAACTTCAGCTGTTCGTTCTTCTTGCTGAATTTCTGAATGATTTTGGCGGGAACGACCGGGTCGTCATAGCCTATGGCGAGGCCGGTGGTATTGATCAACCCCTCCGCGAGACGGTCGCCGCCCTCTACGTTTTCCAGCGCCTTCCTCACGAGAGTGTTTTTCACGACACGGTACTCGACCCCCGCATCCCGGAACTCCCTCCTCAGCTCGGCCATCGTGGCGACGTCGAGGCCCTGGAACTCCGTCAGGTATATCCCCTGGGCTTTCTCGAGCATTTCGGAAACCTCCCTGACAACCTGCTCTTTCTTATCGCGTTTCATCTTGCAAACCGATTTATGTTAGGCAACAAATTTCTCTTTTTTCACCCTGATACCGGGAGACATCGTGCTGGAAACGGAAATATTGCGGACATACTGTCCCTTCGCCGCAGAGGGTCTCAGCCGGACGACCTCCCTGATGAAACTCGTTACGTTGTCGACAAGCTGGTCGTTTCCGAACGACAACTTTCCGACAGGCGCATGCACGTTGCCGGCCTTGTCGACCCGAAACTCTATCTTTCCCGCTTTTACCTCACCGACCGCCTTGGCGACATCCATGGTGACGGTGCCGGATTTCGGATTCGGCATGAGGCCCCGGGGGCCGAGGATCTTGCCAACCCTGCCGAGCTTGCCCATCACGTCGGGAGTGGCGATAACCACATCCACATCGGTCCAGCCGTTCTGAATTTTCTCGATATAGTCCTCGAAACCGACAAAATCCGCGCCGGCCTCCCGCGCTTCCTCCGCCTTTGCCTCACCGCAGACCACGAGTACGGAAACGGTTTTGCCCGTTCCGTGCGGCAGCATGACGGTGCCGCGGACAACCTGGTCGGCATGCCGGGGATCGACCCCGAGGCGCATGGCGATATCGACCGACGCGTCGAATTTCACGTCGGATATCTCTTTCAGCAGCCCGACGGCTTCCTGCAGCTCGTATTCACTTCTGTCCGCAATCCTCTCGCCGGCTTTTCTGTATTTCTTTCCTGCCATTTCCTCTCTTTCAATCTGTGGTTAGAAAAACGACCCTGACGGTCTCCCACGCTGTTACCCGCCCAGTGAAACTCAGCCCTCGACGACAATCCCCATGCTTCTCGCGGTACCCCGGACCATCTGCATGGCGCCTTCGATATCGACCGCGTTGAGATCGGGCATTTTCAGCTCGGCGATCTTGCGCACCTGCTCGTTCGTCACCGTACCGACCTTTGTCTTGTTCGGTTCGCCCGAACCTTTCTGCACGTTGGCTTCCTTGATCAGGAGAACCGCCGCCGGCGGTGTTTTGGTAATAAAGGTGAACGACTTGTCGGAGAATACCGTAATGACGACAGGGATGATGGTGCCCGCCTGCGGCTGCGTTTTCGCGTTGAACTGCTTGCAGAACTCCATGATGTTCACGCCCTTCTGGCCGAGAGCCGGACCTACGGGAGGAGCCGGATTCGCGCCGCCGGCCGGAATCTGGAGTTTAATGAACCCTGTTACCTTTTTTGCCATACAACTATCACTATTTCAACAGCTTGGTAAAACTCAAGCCCTGTTATTGAGAAACCGGTTTAACCTGGGAAAAGTCCAGCTCGGTGGGAGTGCTGCGGCCGAAAAAGTTGATCATGACCTTGACCTTCATTCTTTCGGTGCAGACATCGTGAACAACGCCGGTGAGAGAACTGAAGGGGCCGTCGATAACCTTGACGGAATCTCCGACGCGGAAGGGCGCCTCGACGACCGAACGCTGCTCCACGGCGCTTTCCGGTTCGAGAATCTTGTCGACCTCGTCGGGCCTCAGGGGAGTCGGAACGTCTCCGACACCGAGAAACCCGATCACGGACGGAATGTCCATGATAAGGTTTTTCGTCTGCTTGTCCAGCACCGCCTCGATAAGCACGTAGCCGGGAAAAGCGTTTTTCGTGAGGCTCCTCTTCTTGCCGTTCTTGACCTCGACAAACCGTTCATAGGGTACGTAGACCTGCAGAATCTTGTCCGCCAGCCCCTGTCGCTCGACCTCGAGTTCGATACCCTCCTTGACCTTGCGCTCGTGACCGGAATAGATCCTCAGCGCATACCAGAGCGGTTTCGAAAGACTCTGGGTTTCCTTTCCGGCTTCTCTCTCCCCCGTCTTCATACCCTCCTTAGCCACTTCTTACAACAGTTGTCCGATAAAAGAATTAATCACCCAGTCCACGACAAAGGTAAACAACGCGAGCAGACCGGAAACAGTCAGAACGACGACCGTCAGATCCTTGGTATCCTCGAGGCTCGGCCAGGCGACCTTTTTCATCTCACTGACCACATCGTGGTAATACTGGGTCACCTTGTTGAGATACTTGCTCATAAACCGCCTAAAAAAAACAGAATGTCTTGTTCTTGCTTCCGATCCCGAAACCCGGCACGTCAGGAGGGACTCGAACCCCCAACCTGCGGTTTTGGAGACCGCTGCTCTACCAATTAAGCTACTGACGTACAAATACACCGACGCACGAGCTGATGACCGGACTTGAACCGGTGACCTCTTCCTTACCAAGGAAGTGCTCTACCGACTGAGCTACATCAGCCTTTACCACTTGCACAAGCAGTGTGGGTAGGGAAGGATTCGAACCTCCGAAGACATATGTCGACAGATTTACAGTCTGTTGCGTTTGACCGCTTCGCTACCTACCCGGTTTCCCTCCGCTTTCCTCGAGCTGGCGATGGGACTCGAACCCGCAACCTGCTGATTACAAATCAGCTGCTCTACCAATTGAGCTACACCAGCATCGCATCAAAAAAACAGGGCAGGTAATATACTTTTAATACAATAAATGTCAAAGAAAAAATTCCGTCTCCCGGGGAACCTTCACTTCTCCCTGAGAGGCGCCAGAAACGCCGCCATTTTGAGAACGGTGCTCCTCGGAAGGAACCGCTGAAGAAAAACGAGCAGCGCATCGAGAACGGTGGGAAACACGACGGCACGGTTTCTCAGAAGCCCCCTGATGGCGGCTTTCACCACAACGCCGGCACCGGAAAGAGGAAGCATGCTGGCCTCCGGCTGCTGGCCCGCCCTTGCGTGAAAATCCGTATCGACGTATCCGGGACACACCGCCACGACCTTTATGCCGGTATCCTTCAGCTCCTCGTGAAGCGATTCGGTAAAAGCGAGAAGAAACGCCTTTGTCGCGGAATAGAGACCGATCAGCGCCACCCCCTGAAACCCGCTCAACGACGAAACGTTGATGATGCCGCCGGATTTGCGGGCGACCATGCCGGGAAGAAACAGGCGGGTGATGAGGGCGGTGGATGCGGCGTTGACCTGGAGCATCTCCCGGATCAGGTCGGGGGCCATCGAACCGTACCGCCCGGCGAAACCGAAACCGGCGCAGTTGACGATCAAACCGATCCGGAGCTCTTTCCGGCGGCAGTACTCGTAAATTCTGGAAGGACTTTCCGGGTCGCCGAGATCCTCGGCGCACAGATGAACGGCGACCCCTTTCCGTTCGAGATCGTCCGAAAGCTCACGGAGCGTTTCGCCGGAGCGGGCGACGAGCACGAGGTCGCTCCCCCGCCGTGCGAACTCCCGCGCGAATTCCCTGCCGATGCCGCTCGATGCCCCGGTTACCAGCGTACAAGACATGTCCTGATCCATTGCCGTTCACCTAAACTGAAAAGTTCATGAGAGTGACGACGCCTGACTGCGTCAGGCTTAGTGACGTCGCTCGGGCTTCGCCGAGCGCTTGGTGACGTCGTCCGGCTGGGCCGGACTTGGTAACGGCGCCTGACTGCGTCAGGCTTAGTGACGACGCTCGGGCTTCGCCGAGCTTAGTGACAAGTGCTTCGCCGTCGCCGTCGGTATCGGAATCGATCCTTTTCCCAACTGGTCACTAAGCCCGCGAGAGCGGGCGCCGTCTCTTGTCACTAAGCCTGACGCAGTCAGGCGTCGTCACTAAGCGCCCGGCGAAGCCGGCGCGTCGCCCCTCGTCACTAAGTCCGGCCCAGCCGGACGACGTCACCAAGCCCGATACCAATCGGGCGACGTCACAACGCCTGTTTTACCGGTTCCACCCAGCGGCCGTGTGACTTGATAAGCTCGACAAGCCTGTCGACGGCCGCCTCCTCGGGAATGTTCGACTCGACACACTCCCGGCCGACGTAGAGGCTGACACGCCCGCGCCCGGCGCCGACATAGCCGAAATCCGCGTCGGCCATTTCACCGGGACCGTTGACGATGCAACCCATGACGCCGATCTTGAGCCCTTTCAGATGCGATATCCTGGATTTGATGATGCCGGTGGTCCTTTCGAGCTCGAAATAGGTCCTGCCGCAGCCCGGACAGGAGATGAACTCCGTTTTCGACATCCTCACCCTGGCTGCCTGGAGAATGTTGAACGCCAGCCCCTCTTCCTCGTGCGAAGGAAGGGAGGTCTGAACGGAGAGCATGTCGCCGATACCGTCGCAGAAAAGCGTGCCGGCCTGAACCGAGCAGTCGATGAGGGTATCGAGGCGACTCCGTTTTTCCGAACGGTACCGGACGACCAGGGGACAGTCGATACCCTCCTCGTTGCACCTGCGGACAAGGTGGCGGAAAGCGTAGACGGCCTCGGCCGAATCGATGGAAAGCAGTAACCGCCCGACACCCGCGGTTTTCAGCTTCGCCACAATCCGCACAAGCACGTCCCCCGGTACGTTTACCGAAGCCTTGCGGTGAAGGAAACAGAGCTCCACCGGAGCACCGTCTTCCCGAAGCGCATCGAAGAGCGCCCTGTCGACCGGCTCTCCCTCCACGATATCGAACCGTACTTTCGAAAAGGAATCGAGCAGACCGGAAACAAGGAAAGGGTCGGAGACCGACACCCCCACTCTCCGGCGCGCCTCCGCCCCGAGCCCGTCGAGCACGTCGAGAAGCGCGTCCGCCTCGGCGCGCGACGCCAGCGGCACCATGACCAGTTCCGAGCGCATGACCTCTTCCGGACTATCGAGCGCCAAGCGACAGCGCAATTCGGCCGAAAGCGACTCCGCCTCGCCGGGCCCGGCATGCGCGGTCGTCTCGACGGGCGGCAAGGCCTCTCCGCCGATTTCCAGCCCGCCGCAGGAGATTGCGGAAGCAGCGCGCCTGCTGTAGCTTACCGGATCGAACGGCGGGAGGTCGAACGACCGGTCACGGAAACGGGATTCGACGATGTGACCAACGGCCGCATGCCCCCGTTCGCCCATGACCTTGTGGAAGTCGTTGTATTTCTTCACGAGAGCGAATCCGACAGGCACCTCATTGACCGGGTCCTCGGTAAGGGAAACCCTGATGGTGTCGCCGAGTC
>JANQHQ010000039.1:0-102500 GCA_028282595.1 Chlorobium sp.
TTCCCGCCGCACCTCCGCATGTCATTTATAAACGACTTTTCCAACAACAGGGACGCCCAATTAATTTCATGACCGCCCCCGGCGCAGGCACGCCGGACAAGCATATCCGTCAGGGTTTCACGACCCCTGAAAGCACCCGGTCGAGGCCCGAATAATCCTTGTGCACCTCTATCCGGCGAAACCCGGCCCGGGAAACGATCTCCGACGCTCTCCCGGCGCCGTCGGCGTGCAGTTCGACGCAGAGCAGCCCTCCGGGACCGAGCAGTTCGCGCGAGCGCTCGGCGATAGCGTCGTAAAACTCGAATCCACCGGGCGCCACAAGCGCCGTGCGGGGTTCGTGGTCCCGCACCTCGGGCTGCAGCCCTTCCCATTCACGCAACGGGATGTAGGGCGGGTTCGAAACGATCATGTCGAACGGCCCTCCGGCGATACGGCCGAACGTCCCCTGCAGCACGTCGGCCCGCTCGAAGCGGATTCTCTCCCGCACGCCGTGGCGCGAGGCGTTTTCGCGCGCGAGGTCGAGCGCCGGGGCTGACACGTCAACCGCGGTAACGACCGCTTGCGGCTCCCGCAGCGCGAGGGTCACGGCGATGCATCCGCTGCCCGTTCCGATATCCAGAGCCCGGAACCCGCCTCTCTCTTCGCCGGAAAGGGCTTTATGGCGCTCGAGCGCGTGTTCGAGCACAAGTTCGGTTTCGGGCCGGGGAATCAGCACCCGCCCGTCGACGGCAAACGAGCGGCCGTAAAACCATTGTTCCCCGGTCAGGTACTGCACCGGACGGCCCCGCTGTCGCTCCCTGCAGAGCGAACGGAACCGCTCGAGTTCGTCAGCATAGACGGGGCGGTCGTGTTCGAGATAGAGATCGAGCCGGCTCTTGCCCAGCACGTGAGCGAGGAGCACTTCCGCGCTGAGCCTGGCCTCCGGGACCCGGCTCGCCCCGAAATGCCCGGCGGCGGCCTCCAGCAGCTCGACCGTCCGCCACTCTTTTTCTCCCTTTCCCATAACAACCCCCTTCCGCCGTTACATTCGAAAAACGCCGCCGGCTCCATAAAACACTTCCCGTCTGCAGGTATCGTGAAAAAACGGCGTCAAAGTAACACGACGGGCATTCTGTTCGTTCTTTCACCACCGTTATTTACGCCAAACCGGATTCAAAAAAAAATCCTTAGCTTGCATTGTCTTTCCCGCTCCGCCCACGTGAAACAACCGAAGACACCATGAAAAGAACGCTGAAACACCTCCTCCCGGTACTGTTGCTCCTCTGCCTGATCGCACCCGACGCTTCAGCGAAGTTCAAGGGGGTTATCGACATGAACCTCGCACTTCCCAACGGTTCGTCCGACATCACCTATTTTTTCGGCGACCGGGCGCAGCGCATGGACATGACGACAGAGCTCGACAAAATCCCCGAGCCGCTGAAAACAACCGTCATCACCCGCGCCTCGAAACCCGATGAAGCCCTGCTGCTGAACCACAGGGCGGAAACCTGGACGAAGCTCAATCTCAAAACAGCCGCCGAAAACGCAACCCTCATCGACTTCGACGACGACTACACCGTCGAAACCTCCGGCACGGAGGACATACAGGGCTACAACTGCCGGCGCGTCACGCTTTCGAGCAGAACGGACACGATCGAGCTGTGGCTGACCCGCGACATCGGCGACTTCGACTCCTTCAGGCTTCTGCAGTCCCAGAATCCCCGTCTGTCCAACACCGCTCTGGCGCGGAAACTCTCGGAGAAGGGCATCGACGGCTTCCCGGCCCGCGTCGTCCAGGTCAACGAAAGCGGCCGCACGAGCATGGAAATCGTTTCGGCACGCAAGGAGCAGGTGAAAGCCTCGGAATTCAGCATTCCCGAAGGGTACCGTGAAGTTGCCGACGCACGCAAGCCCCTCGACACGAAACAGAAGGAACACCTGAAGGATCTCATGGAAAAAATGAAAAACTTTGAGGAGTAGGTTGTATATTTCCGGCTGGATTTTACAGAAACCCAAACGACAAACCATACGCTCCGTGGCCGACACCATCACCCCGAGAAAGACCGACTACTCCCAGTGGTATATAGATCTCGTCCGCTCCGCCAAACTCGCCGACTATTCCGACATCCGCGGCTGCATGGTCATCCGCCCGAACGGCTACGCGATCTGGGAGAAGATGCAGGCTGCGCTCGACGGGATGTTCAAGGCTACCGGCCACGTCAACGCCTACTTCCCGCTGTTCATACCTGAAAGCTACATCCGCAAGGAGGCCGAGCATATCGAGGGGTTCGCGCCGGAATGCGCGGTCGTCACGCACGGCGGGGGCGAGGAGCTCTCGGAAAAACTCTATGTCCGCCCCACCTCCGAAACCGTGATCTGGGCCTCCTACAAGAAATGGATCCAGTCCTACCGCGACCTGCCGATCCTTATCAACCAGTGGGCCAACGTAGTACGCTGGGAGATGCGGACCCGGCTCTTCCTGCGAACCGCGGAGTTCCTCTGGCAGGAGGGGCACACGGCCCACGCCTCGCCGGAAGAGGCGCGCGAGGAGGTTCTCCGCATGATCAACGTCTACAAGACGTTCGCCGAGGAGTACATGGCGCTTCCTGTCATCATGGGAAGGAAAACCGACAGCGAGAAATTCGCCGGGGCGGTCGAAACCTACTGCATCGAAGCGATGATGCAGGACCGCAAGGCCCTCCAGGCGGGGACGTCGCACTACCTGGGACAGAATTTCGCGAAAGCTTTCGACTGCCAGTTCCAGACGAAGGAGGGCGGACTCGAATATGTGTGGGCGACAAGCTGGGGCGTCTCGACCCGCCTTATCGGCGCGCTCATCATGGCCCATTCGGACGACCGGGGGCTTGTGCTGCCGCCGAAACTCGCCACGCGCCAGGTCGTCATCGTACCCATTCTCAGGGGGGACAAGGCGGCCGTAGTGGAAAAAGCGCACGCGCTCGCCGCAGCTCTCGACGCTTCCGGCATTCCGGCTTTCGTGGATGAAAGCGAGCAGAACTCGCCGGGCTG
The DNA here is from genome assembly GCA_028282595.1 of Chlorobium sp. GTDB lineage: Bacteria > Bacteroidota > Chlorobiia > Chlorobiales > Chlorobiaceae > Prosthecochloris. The sequence continues at coordinate 3,007 of JANQHQ010000039.1, forward strand.
GAAATTTGCCGAATACGAACTGCAGGGCATACCGGTACGCATCGAGCTCGGCCCGAGGGACATCGCGAACAACGCCTGCATTGCCGCCAGAAGGGATACCGGCGAAAAACAGCAGATCCCTCTCGACGAAGGCTTCACCGAAACCCTCACCTCCCTGCTCCGGGACATCCAGAATTCGCTCTACCGCCGCGCGCTCGACTTCAGGGAGTCGAACACAGCCGAAGCCGGAAGCTACGAAGAGTTCAAAAACAGCCTCGACAAGGGTTTCGTGGTCGCCCACTGGGACGGAACGAAGGAGACGGAAACCCGCATCAAGGAAGAGACCAAAGCCACCATCCGGGTTATCCCCGAAGAGCCGGAATTCGTCGAACGCTATGCAATGGACGAGCCCGGAGTCTGCATCCGCAGCGGCAAGCCCTCAAAGCGCAAGGTAGTGTTCGCCAAGGCTTACTGATGGGCGCCTCTATGTATTGTCATGAGTCCCGATTGCATCGGGATGCAAAAGGCGAACGGAGTCCCGATTGCTATCGGGACTCCGGCCGCTTTAGAAGTGACAAGATGAGAAACGAGTTTCGAATGATGTCCCGTCCTGAAATAGTCGACAGTGTTCAAGCTGCACGCACCACCTGTTACCGTAAAGAATATACACTCGATCCCGAAACCCGATCCCGACCCCGATCTCCGAAAGATACCATCGGGGTTCGCCGTCGGTATCGGTATCGGAAAGCGCTGTCGCGCAGTGACGAGAGACGACGCCTGACAAAATCAGGCTTGGTGACAAGATATGAGAAAGCATTGAAAGTAACAACGCCCCGGAAAAACATCGTTGTCATTCCGGGACGCTTCCGTCATCATGCACCGGTCAAACGGTAGTGTACACGCCGGATCGCCGCAGCAGGCTCACTCTCCCTCGAAATACTCCTTGAGACCGGCGTCATCGGGCTTCATCGTCTTGTCGCCTTTCTGCCAGTTGGCGGGACAGACCTCGCCGAACTCTTCCGTGAACTGCAGGGCCTCGACCATTCTCAACACCTCGTCCACATTGCGGCCGAGACCGAGATCGTTGACGACCTGATAGCGCACGACTCCCTCCTTGTCGATGAGAAAAAGTCCCCTGTAGGAAACCCCTTCTTTCTCGGCAAGCACGTCGTAAGCTCTCGAAGCCGCCTTGTTGATATCCGAAAGCAGCGGATAGGTCACACCCTCGATACCGCCCTGGTTGCGCGGCGTTCTGAGCCAGGCGTGATGGGAAAACTTGGAATCGACCGAACAGGCGAGCACCTCGACGTTCTTGTGACGAAACTCGTCGAGCCGGTCCTGAAAGGCGTGCAGCTCCGTCGGACAGACGAAGGTGAAATCGAGCGGATAGAAAAACAGAACGACATACTTCCCCCGGTAATCCTCCAGCTTGCAGGAGTCCACAAGCCTGTTTCCGTCAACGACGGCCTCGAGATCGAAATCCGGCGCCGGCCGGCCAACCAAAACACCCATAACGCTAACCTCCTTTATAGTTCAGCCCGGAGCCCGGCTCCCCGTCCCGACGCTTGCCGGAAACGGTCGAGAGGCTCTCCGGCTTCCCCGTCATTACTGGTGAAAAAAAATAAGACAATTTCAGTCCAATGTACAATCCGGGAGCAGTTAAAACAAGAGAACGGGGCATTTCTTTCTTTCCTTGTCTTGGCGAATAATACTATCTTCTTTTTACGCAACTCGTTACTTTACCCCACCGGCAATGCGGACTTTTTTCGGCTTCGAGGATCACAACAGCGGCTACCGCCAGGAGACCCTGGCGGGAGTTACCACCTTCGTGACCCTCTCCTACATCATCGTCGTCAACCCGGCGATCCTCTCCGCAGCCGGCATTCCCAGAGAGGCGTCCATGACCGCAACGATCCTCTCGGCCATCTTCGGCACGCTTCTCATGGGCGTTTACGCCCGAAGGCCTTTCGCGGTCGCTCCCTACATGGGCGAAAACGCGTTCATCGCCTATACGGTCGTCCAGACCCTCGGTTACTCCTGGCAGACGGCGCTCGCATCGATCTTCATCAGCGGGGTGCTTTTCACGATCCTGACCGTCACGGGACTCAGGTCCTGGCTCGCAAAAGCTCTTCCGGCGTCGCTGAAATACAGCTTTTCAGCGGGCATCGGCCTGTTTCTCGCCTTCATCGGCTTCAACGACATGGGCGTCGTCGCGCTGGGGGTTGAAGGCGCTCCGGTCAGAATGGGCGACATTTCGCAGCTCCCGGTCCTGTTGAGCATCTGCGGGCTCCTGCTCGTAACCGTTTTCCTCGCCCTCAGAATCCCCGGCGCCATCCTCGCGGGCATCCTCGCGACCACGGCGGCGTTCATCCTTGCGGGCATCGTCCCCCTGCCCCAGAGCGTCATCGGCATGCCTCCCTCGCTTTCGCCGGTCTTTCTGCAGATCGATTTCCAGGGAGCCCTCACATGGGGATTCATCGGCGTCATCACCAGCGTGCTCGTCATGGATTTCGTCGATACGATGGGAACCCTCATCGGTCTGTCGTCCAGGGCGAACCTTCTCGACGAGGAGGAAAACCTTCCCGAAATCGAAAAACCGATGCTTGTCGACGCTCTTTCCACCGTCGCCGCGTCTCTCTTCGGCACCACCACCACCGGGGTCTACATCGAATCGGCGGCGGGAATCGAACAGGGGGGCAAGACCGGGTTCACGGCCGTCGTGGTCGCAGCGCTTTTCGCCTGTGCACTGTTCCTCTCCCCCGTCCTCACCATCGTCCCCGCCGGCGCCTACGGCCCGGCCCTGGTGGTCGTGGGCATGCTTATGCTGCAGCCGGCCGCAAAACTTGATTTCGGGGATTACAGCGAGCTGATGCCCGCTTTCCTCACCATAGCCCTGATGATCTTCACCTTCAATATCGGAGTCGGCATAACCGCCGGCTTCATCGCCTATGCGGCTATCAAGGTCCTGACCGGCAGGGCGTCCGAAGTCCGGGCCGGCATGTGGGTTCTGGCCGCACTCTCACTGACGTTCTATCTCTTTTATCCCTATCACCCCTGACCGCACACAGCCATGCAGAGACCAAGACTGAGAATCGTACAGACCGACTGCGTGCTCGCGAATTTCGAGGAAAACCTCTCGCGACACACCGGACTCGCGGAACAGGCCGTTACCGACGGTATCGACGCCATCGCCTTTCCCGAGCTCTCACTGACCGGATACAACGTCCAGGACGCGGCGCAGGACATTGCGATCCACATCGACGATCCGGCGCTCGACCCGCTCAGGGAACTCAGCAGGGAAATCACCATTCTCTGCGGAGGGATCGAGCTGAGCGACGACTACGGCGTCTACAACGCGGCATTTCTTTTCGAGGACGGCTCGGCGCAAAGCGCGCACAGAAAGATTTACCTGCCCACCTACGGGATGTTCGAGGAACTTCGTTATTTCTCGGCGGGGCAGCGCATCGAGGCGGTTACTTCCCGGCGACTGGGTAACATCGGCATAGGGATCTGCGAGGACTTCTGGCATGTCTCCGTCCCCTACCTTCTCGCCCACCAGGGGGCGAAACTGCTCTTCGTGCTCATGTCGAGCCCTCTCCGCCTGACGCCGGGAGAAGCCGAACCGGCGATCGTGCGTCAGTGGAGAAAGATCGTCAACACCTACTCGTTCCTTTTCAGCACCTACGTCGCCTGCATCAACCGTGTCGGCAACGAGGACAGCTTCACCTACTGGGGCCGCTCGACCGTTTCGGGGCCCGACGGCGTACCCATTGCCGAAGCGCCGCTTTTCGAAGCGCATCACATGGACGTGGTCATCGACCATGAAGCCGTCAAGCGTGCACGGCTGCACTCGTCCCACTTTCTCGACGAGGACCTGCGGCTTTTCGCGGAAAAGCTGAAGGACATCTCCTGACCTGAATAGAGTAGTGACCGGTAACCAGTGACGTCGCGCCGGCTTCGCCGGGCACTTGGTGACGAGGGGCGACGCCTGACGAAGTCAGGCTTAGTGACGAGTTGGGAAAAAAATGGATTCCCGATACCGACGGTGACGGCGAACCCCGGAAGAAGTCAAACAGTAAAAGTCAAGGTCAAAAATCAAAATTAGAGCGTTGAGGTAGTCGGGAATCGGGGTCGGGTTTCGGGATCGAAAAGGAATCGGTTGGCAGTTGGCAAGCTGTAGGGGCAGCCCCCTGTGGCTGCCCGAACTGGCGTTGGTTATCGATACCGATTCCGACGCCGACGGCGAACTCCGAAAGAGGAACAGTGACCGGTAAATACTCTGCATCCTGTCACCAAGCCCGCGGGAGCGGGCGTCGTCTCTAAGCTCGGCGAAGCTCGAGCGACGTCACTAAGCCTGACACCGTCAGGCGCCGTCACCAAGTCCGGCAACGCCGGACGTCGTCACTATATTCACTGCGCGACGGCGCTTCGGATTGACGATCAGGAATCCACGGTTTCCATGGAAAAGGACGACGGGGTTAGACTCACCGGGTGCCTCGGCCTGAATCGCGCGGCGGCCTCCCGGGCTCGTTCTTCAGAATCGAAGAGAGCGAACACCGCCGAGCCGCTGCCGGAAAGGCTTGCGAAAAATCCCCCTGCGGCAAGCAGTTCGTCCCGCGTCCGTTTCACGGCGGGATAGCGGTCGAACACCACCGGTTCGAAATCGTTCTCGAACGCGTCGAGAACCGACCGGTCGCCGGTATCGCACAACGCCTGCAGAAGAGCCTTGAGGTCGGGAACCTCCCGGTCGAATTTCGGACGGAAATTCCTGTACGCCCAGACGGTCGAAACCGGCTCGCCCGGAAAAACCGTCACGATATGAAACGGCAGCGGATACCCCAGTTCCTCCAGGCGGTCGCCGATTCCGGACGCGAACGCAAGGGAACCCTCGCCGAGAAAGTACGGCACGTCGGCGCCCAGCCCGACGGCGATGGCGTGCAGTTCCTCACGCGAAAGACCGGTCGCCCAGAGACGGTTCAGGGCTTTCAGGGTGGCGGCCGCGTCGCTGCTTCCACCTCCGAGACCGGCCCCGAACGGAATGTTTTTGACGAGATCTATAACCGCACCGTGGCTGACGCCCGCATGTTCCCGCAGGGCTTTCGCCGCCCTGATGCAGAGATTACGGTCGTCGACCGGAAGGTCGAGGTTGGTGCATCGCATCGAAAGATCGTCCGCAAGGGCGAACGACAACGCATCGTGCCAGTCGACGGGAGCGAAAACGGTTTCGAGGGTGTGATATCCGTCCGGTCTCCGTCCGGTGATGAGCAGACCGAGATTGATCTTGGCAAAGGCTTTCACGGAAAGGTGCTGCATGGGAACTGATCTTTCTGTTGGTTGTCCGGACGGAGTCCGGGATTCTGAATCGCTTCCGGCAGGGAATGGTTTTTCCCCGAATATTTGCCATATTTCGTGAAACGAAAACAACTCCCGGCCGCAGCCGCAACGACGATCAGGAATCTCCCGTTACACGCATGACCCCGTTGAAAATTTCCGCCGCCGCACTACTCGCTCTCCTCACTTTCGCCGTTGCGGGCGCCGCACCGGCGGAGCAGGCGGGCTACGGCGCCTGGATCCTTCAATACGTGGAACAAGATAAGGTTTATTTGTTAGAAAATCTGCGGACGAGGGTCACCAAAAACTCGGAGAAAACGGTCATCGACGCCCTGCTCGCCGAGGACGGTCCCAGGGCCGCGAGACTGTTCGAACGGCAGTTGAAAGCCTATCCCGATCCGGCGCTCGATTCGCTGAGCAAGGCCCGGTTGTCGGCCTACAACGCGATCCTTTCCGCTCCGCCGGACGCCCGACGCCCGTCAACGGAATTCGCCTTTATCCTGCAGTTCGGCAGCTTCGGTTCACTCAAAAACGCCCGAGAGCTCGCCGATCGCGTGGCCGCCCACCTTCCGGTAACCATCGTGAAACGAAACGGAATGCACAAGGTCCGTTCGCGCGGAACGTTCGGCTCGCGGGAAGAAGCCGCCGGAAGAGCGGAAAAGCTCCCGTTCAACTCATTCATCCTCCAGGGAGACTGAAACGCGCTCCCGCGTTCCGCATCACGCACGATGAGCAGAATCACTGATTTTCTCGGCGAATCGGCTGAAATCCGGCAACTGAAGCATCTCGCCCTCCAGGTAGCTAAAACGGAAGTCAGCGTCCTCATAACCGGGGAAACCGGCTCGGGCAAGGAAGTCCTCGCCCGCTTCATCCACGACAACAGCCGCCGGTCTCAAGAGCAGTTCATACCGGTCAACTGTGCCGCCATTCCCTCCGGCATTCTGGAATCGGAGCTGTTCGGGCATGAAAAAGGCGCGTTCACGGGAGCTGTACAGAGCCGCAAAGGTTATTTCGAAACGGCCGATCGCGGTACGATCTTCCTCGACGAAATCGGCGACATGCCGCTCGAGACACAGGTAAAGGTTCTCCGGGTTATCGAGTCGGGGGATTTTCAGCGTGTCGGCGCGTCGGAAATCGTCCGTTCCGACGCACGCATCATCGCGGCCACCAATAAAAACCTGCCGCAGGCGGTCGCCGAAAAAACCTTCAGGGAAGACCTCTACTACCGCCTGCACAGCGTCGAGCTCCGACTCCCCCCCCTCAGGGAACGCGGACAGGATATCCTGCTCCTCGCAGGCCACTTCATCCGGCTGTTCGAACGCAAACACGGCATCTCGTTCGAGGGATTCACCAGCGACTCGTCGGAGATGCTCCTGCGCTACAACTGGCCCGGCAACGTTCGGGAACTCCGCAACCTTCTGGAGTCGATCCTGATTCTCGAACGCGGCAAGCAGATCACTCCGGACATTCTCGACCGGCACCTCGCTCAGCGAACCCGGCACAAAAGCCTGGTCTACGACCCGGAAAAATCGGAAAAAAACGAATTGAATCTTATCTACAGCAGCCTGATCAGGCTGCACCAGGAGATCACCGAAATCAAGCAGATACTCTCGCACGAACAGGAGGAAACGGCAAGGGAGACGAAACCGCCCCTGCTGCTGCCCCCCGCGCCGAACCGGGAAGAACCCGGAGGGGAGGCGCGGGAAAAGACGTCCGCTCAGCGGGAGATACTGACGATAGAGGAGCTGGAAAAGCGGGCGATCTCCCAGGCCCTGGAGACTTTCGGCGGCAACAGGCGTCAAACCGCCAAAGCGCTGGGCCTCAACGAAAGAACGCTCTACAGAAAGCTCAGAACTTACGGTCTCGACGGCCGCCGCTTCGGATAACCCCCGCAAGAAGAAGAAGAGCCGACGCCCCGCATGCCACGACGGGCAGGAGATCGGGATAGCGGGTATAGAAGGTCAGCCCGCTCCTCCGTTCGACCTCCGCGACGAGCGAACGCCTCTCCCACCAGGGAATCTCGGCATAGACCCGGCCTAACCTGTCGATAAACATCGATACGCCGGTATTGGCGCAGCGGGCCATCGAACGGCGGTTCTCGATACAGCGCAGCCTCGCTATGGCCGCGTGCTGATAGGGACCGTAGGACTTCGCGTACCACCCGTCATTGGTGATGAGTGTCAGAAATTCCGCACCCCGGGAAACAAAGCCCGCGACCAGTCCCGGAAATATGGACTCGTAACAGATCGCGTTCGAGGTCCTGACCCGCTCTCCCGAAGCGGTGGTGAACTCCATGATCGTGAAGTCGCTCCCCCTGCCCCAACTGCCGATTCCGGCCAGCGAAAAGGCCAGGTTGCCGAGCCAGGGAGCATGTTCCATGTACGGAGCGCGTTCGGCGAAGGGTACCAGCTTCATCTTGCGATAGACCTGCGGACCCTCGCCTTCCCCGCCGACCAGGAGGGAGGCGTTGAAGGACTGGTAATACCGAAGGCGATCGGGATCGTAACTGTAAAGAAATTCCTCCCCGACAACCTCCTCTTCGGTATAGTAGACCCTGTCGGAGGAACCGCTCAACAGAGCGCACTCCCACCGCTTCGTCCTCTCCTCGAGGTACCGGTAATGCGCCTTCTCGTTCCGGATCGGGAACGGTATGGCGGTTTCCGGCCAGAGGACGAGATCCGGCCCGGAGCGGGACACCACCCGTTCGGTCATCCGGTAGTAGAGGCGCATGATATCCGCCCCGCTGTATGTTTTCCACTTCTTGAGGGGATCGATATTGGGCTGGACAAGGGCGACCCTGATCGATCCGGGGGAGCCGCCGTCGGCGTCCGCAGCGTTGAAAACCCGCCACGAATAACCGAGGGGCGCCGCAACCATCAGTGCAGCCGCGACCGCGTGAACCGGCACCGGCCTCCCTTTGCCGAAGCGGTCCCACGCATCCGCGGCGAGCACGTTCATCCAGACAAGCCAGAAACTCACCCCCCAGACACCCGTGACATCCGCGTACTGGATCATGGGGTTGAGCAGCGCCTGCGAGTTACCGAGCACGAGCCAGCCGAAGGAAAGATCCTGCCTCATGTAGAGCCACTCCCAGCCCACCCAGAGAAACGGCAGCGAAAACAGCGCGAAGCGGTACCCGCGCCGTTTCACGAGCAGGAAGAACAAGAGCAGGGGAACCGTCGAGAACAGCGAATGAGCGACGACGGCCAGGAGGCCCCCGCCGAGCGTGGCGAGTGAAATCCACCAGACGCTGACGGCTCCGAAAAGGAGCATCGTCAGATAGACGCGGAGAAAAAAACCCCGAAAGGAGTATTCGCGGCGCGACGCGGCGAGCAGGGGCACCAGCGCGATCCACGCGAGAAGCTCGAGCCTGACGAAGGGGTAGCTGGGGAACGAAATTCCGAGCAGAATTCCGCTCACAAGAAACGGAAGGAAGCTCCTGAAACCTGATCTTCCACCGGCTGCGCGCATCATGTATTTCGGGATAGGATGATCGACGGAAACCGCATGAAAAATAGCAAAAACGGCGGACAAAGCGAGCGGGAAAACGCACTCCGACGGGCCGCGAAACAGCGAGCTCCACAAGGGCGCGCGGGGCATATTTTCCTTTACTTATTTGTTTTTATTCCTTAAATTTATTCAAGCTGTTATTTAACGGGAATCGACCGTAAAAAATTTCCTGCTTAAAACTTTACAACGCCACCAGAAAAAGGAGATTGACTATGGCTTTATTCGGCACCAAAGACACGACAACCGCCCATGCTGATTACGAGATTATTCTCGAGGGCGGATCGAGCTCCTGGGGACAAGTAAAAGGCCGGGCAAAAATCAACGCTCCTGCAGCCCTGCCTCTGCTGCCAACCGATTGCAACATCAAGATCGATGCGAAGCCCCTCGACGCCCAGAAGGGCGTTGTCCGCTTCACCACGAACATCGAATCGATCGTCGACAGCACCAAGAACACGCTTCAGGTCGAAGTCGATATTGCCAATGAAACCAAGAACAGAAGAATCTCCGTCGGCGAGGGCAAGCTCTCGGTGGGCGACTTCTCGCACTCCTTCTCTTTTGAAGGCTCAGTGGTCAACGTGGACTACTACCGTTCGGACGCCGTACGCAGGAACGTTCCGAACCCGATCTACCAGCAGGGCCGCCAGTTTCACGACATTCTCATGAAAGTGCCGCTTGACAACAACGATCTCGTCGACACCTGGGAGGGCTTCCAGCAGTCGATGTCCGGCGGCGGTGCCAACTTCAACGACTGGATCAGGGAATTCTGGTTCATCGGTCCGGCATTCACGGCCATCAACGAAGGCGGACAGCGCATTTCGCCGATCCAGGTGAACAGTTCCGGTGTCGAAGGCAGCGACAAAGGCCCTGTCGGGGTGACCCGCTGGAAATTCTCGCATGCAGGATCGGGTATCGTCGATTCCATCTCCCGCTGGACCGAGCTCTTCCCGGTCGAGCAGCTCAACAAGCCCGCTTCGATCGAGGGCGGTTTCCGCTCCGACTCCCAGGGTATCGAGGTCAAGGTCGACGGCAATCTTCCGGGCGTCTCCCGCGACGCGGGCGGCGGTCTCCGCAGAGTGCTCAACCACCCGCTCATTCCGCTCGTGCATCACGGTATGGTCGGCAAGTTCAACGACTTCACGGTCGACGCGCAGTTGAAAGTCGTTCTGCCGAAGGGTTACAAGATCCGCTATGCGGCTCCGCAGTTCCGTTCGCAGAATCTCGAGGAGTACCGCTGGAGCGGCGGCGCTTACGCGCGCTGGGTCGAACACGTCTGCAAAGGCGGAACCGGACAGTTCGAGGTTCTCTACGCTCAGTAGGCCCGAAAGCGTCCGAAATGACAATGAAAAAAGCCGGTGACAAGCCGGCTTTTTTCGTTGTTCCCGCACGGAAACCGGGGATCCCCCCCCCCTACCCGAGAACGCGAAGCACCTCCTCGATATCGTCCCTGATCTCCTCGAGCACCTTTCTGCGCCGCTGGTGGGCTATGCCGTGATTTTTCTTCTCCCGGCTGATCTGCTTGCGAAGGTTCAGAATTTCCGACGTGCTTTCGAGAGGGTCGTCGTCGCCGGCACCTTCCCGCACAATTTCGGTCGCCCGGCCGATCTTGTACCCTTTTTCGTACACCAGTTCCTTGATGGTAAGCACCATCGCGATGTCCTTGTTGGTATACCGCCGGTTCCCCCTCGTATCCCTGCCGGGCTTCAGTTCGTTGAAAAAACCTTCCCAGTAGCGGAGAAGATAGGCGGGCACGCCGGTGATCTTGCTGACCTCGCCGATGGAATAATAGCTCTTGTTCGATTCGAAAGGCATGGCTGTAACGGAGATGGTTGAAGGCAAAAGGGCGTCCTTGGGGTTTAGATAGTGTTATTATACATTACATCCGTGACATCAAAAACACCGGCGATGAAAAATCTGCTCAGCCTCAAGAAATACCTCTACAACTACAGGCACAAGCTGTTCTACGGTGTCGTCTGTATCATCGTCACCAACATTTTCGCGGTCTACGCTCCCCGTTTCATCGGCGAGGCGATCGATATCATGAGCGGCTCCTTTCTCTTGCGGGATGTTCTCGAAAAGGTCGGGCTCTACATTCTTTTCTCGGCCCTCGGGGGCGTATTCCTCTTCCTGGTCCGCCAGAACATCATCGTGGCTTCGAGAAAGATGGAATTCGACCTGAAAAACGACTACTACGCCCATCTGCAGACACTTTCGAGGGAATTCTACGACCGGACGAGCACGGGCGAGCTCATTTCGAGAGGCACCAACGACCTGAACGCCGTCAGGGACTTTCTCGGTCCCGGCATCATGTATTCCGTCAACACCTTTTTCCGTCTTCTGATGGCGGTCATCGCCATGATGACCATATCGCCGTGGCTGACGCTTCTCGCCCTCATTCCCGCTCCCTTCCTGAGCTACTCGGTCTACCGGATCGGCCGTTCGATCCAGAAACGGACGAAAAGCATACAGGAGAGCTACGCGGACATCACGGATCTCCTGCAGGAAAACATCTCCGGCATCCGGGTCGTACGGAATTTCACCAGGGAAGACGATGAAACGGAACGCTTCCGGAAACTCAACGAAACCTATTACGAGCGCAACCTTTCCCTCGCGAAACTCCAGGCGCTGTTTTTCGCGATCCTGACGGCGCTGCTCGCCCTGTCGCTGATCCCGGTCATCTGGGTCGGCGGCATCAACGTCATCAACGGTACCATGACGATCGGCAACATCGCCCAGTTCATCATCTACGTCAGCATGCTGAGCTGGCCGATCATCTCCATCGGCTGGGTCACGAACATCATCCAGAAAGCCGCTTCCGCCCAGAGACGTCTCGACGAAATCTTCAACGAGACGCCCGATATCGAAAGTCCTTCCGCCGATACCGGCGAAAACGGAAACATCCCGGGACGAATCGAATTCAGGAACGTCTCTTTCTCCTATCCCGGCAACAGCGGTCAGAAAGTCCTCGACAACATCTCCTTCGCCGTCGAATCCGGCAGCAAGGTGGCGATCGTCGGCGCCACGGGCTCGGGCAAGAGCACCCTGGTCAACCTGCTCCCCCGCCTGCACGATCCCGTCGAGGGAGCGATCCTGCTCGACGGCCGGGACATACGGACGATTCCCCTCGAAAAACTGCGCCGGCACATAGGCTTCGTCCCCCAGACGAACTTTCTCTTTTCGGACACCATTGCCAACAACATCAATTACGGCAACCGGAGCCGGGATCCGGACACGGTCGTCGAGGCAAGCAGAATGGCGAACCTGTACGACGATATCACGGATTTTCCGGACGGCTTCGAAACCATGCTGGGGGAGAAAGGGATCAACCTGTCGGGCGGGCAGAAACAGAGAACCTCCATCGCGCGGGCGCTTGCCTGGAAACCCGGTGTCCTTGTGCTCGACGACTCCCTCTCGGCGGTCGACACCGGTACGGAAGCCAATATCTTCAAATCCCTTCTCGAAAAGCTCCCCGAAACCACGCTGCTCATCATCAGCCACAGGATATCGACCGTGAAAAACTGCGACCGCATCGTCGTACTCAAGGACGGGCGCGTCGCCGAAAGCGGTTCGCACGAAGAACTGCTCGCACAGGGGAAGCTCTATGCCGAGCTCTACAACCAGCAACTTCTCGAAGACGAGATCGAGTCCCTGAGCTGAGAAAACGGCGTTCCCGGCGACGGTTCAGCGACTCCTCCCCCCTTCCGTTTCGCACAGCTCCTCCATCTGCCTTGCGAGATCCCTGCGCGAAAGGCCGTACATGTGCACGTAGAAGAGATTGAACATCAGAACGGCCGATTTCAGCGTCGGAGCGGCGGCCGCCCGCCGGAGGGCGTGGCGGACCGAAAAAACCCTCCTGGTCAGGGCGGTATAGCTCGGTATGAACTCGTCCAGGGGCATTCGCTTCGGGCGGTAAAGCATCTCCTGCCCCCAGGAAAATCTGAACGCGTCGTGATCGTTCCTGTCGTGCAGCAGCCGTCCTTCATCGGCGAAACGGTCGAACACCCCCGTTCCCGGTATGGGCCTCAACAGGTTGATTCCCGGCACGTCGATCCCCGTATCGTCGAGAAAAGCCTCGATCGCACCGGCCTCTTCAGCCGTGTCCTCGTCGAGACCGTAGATAAAGCTGCCGTAGACGCAGATGCCCGCGCTGCGGATGGCGCGGATGTTTTCAGCCTGACGCCGCGCGGGATTGTGAAACTTGCCGTGCGCCCTGTTGCTCGCCTCGGCAAGGCTCTCAATGCCGACAAGCAGCGCCCCGCAGCCCGATGCGGAAAAAACGTCGAGCAGTCGCCGGTTCTCTCCCAGCTTCGTGGTCGCCTGCCCGACCCAGGTGATACCGAACGGCGCAAGCTCCCCGAACAGTTTTTCGGCATACTCTTCGTCGGCGTTGACCGTGTCGTCGAGCAGAAAGAAAATCCGCCTGTCTTTCTCGAGAAAGCGGCCCACCTCGGCCACGACGTCCGGAATGGATCGGTGACGCAGTTGGTGACCGTTCATGACATGCACGTTGCAGAAATCGCAGCTGTAGGGGCAGCCTCTTGTGGTCTGCAACACGTTGGTCGTAAAAAAATTGCGGGGATCGAGAGCGCTCTTGTCCACCGGCCGGCTGACGGAGAGGTCCGGAAGTTCGCTCGCCCGGTATTCCGGTTTCAGGCGCCCCCGCTTCAGGTCTACGAGCACCTCCCGCCACACGTCGTCGGCTTCCCCGATAACCAGCGTGTCACCGTGCGCCCTGCACCGCTCGGAAAATATCGTCACGTAAGGACCGCCGAGCACGACCCGGAAACCCTTCCGGCGCAACAGGGCCGCCAGTTCGAACGAGGGCTTGACCGCGCCGGTCTGGACGCTGATCCCGATGAGGTCCCACTCCCGTTCGAGAGGAAGCGTCTCGAAACGGAGATCGCAGATATGCTGTTCGACCCCCTCTTCCCGGATGGAACTCAGAATCATCAGTGACAGCGGGGGAATCGCGAACTGCGCGCGCTTGATGACGTTTTTCAGGAGGCTGTCCTTGAGGGACCCAAGGATTCCCGGCCGCCCGGTTTCGCCCAGGAGGGAGGGACCGTCCACACCGCTGTCGGCCGGCACGAAAACGAGAAGAACCGAGAGTTTCACGCTATGCGACGCTCCTTTGCTGCAATTGCCCCTACTCCCCTCCTTTTGCGAGATCCTGCAGTTTTTTCAGCTCGAGCAGCGCGTCGAGCGGCGTCAGCCGGTCCAGGTCGATGTTTTCAATCGCCTGGCGCAGCTTGCGCTCCTCCTCCTCGAACAGATAGATCTGGCGACTCTCCAGCTCGCCCGGAGCGGACGAGACGGGCGGGGTGCGGACATCGCGCTTCTCCATTCCCGCGAGGATCTCTTTCGCCCGGTCGATGACGGGAGCGGGCATGCCGGCCATTTTAGCCACTTCGATACCGTAACTGTTGTCGGACGCCCCCCTGACGATCTTCCTCAGGAACACGACCTTGTCGGCGGTTTCGACCACGCTCGCATTGTAGTTGCGGATGCCGGAAAACCGCTCTTCGAGTTCGGCAAGCTCGTGGTAGTGCGTGGCGAACAGCGTCCGGGCGCCGATCGCCGAATGAATATATTCGCTCATGGCCCATGCGATCGACATGCCGTCATAGGTGCTGGTCCCCCTCCCGATCTCGTCGAGCAGAATCAGGCTCTTTGAAGTGGCGTTGTTCAGGATGCTCGCGGCTTCGTTCATTTCGACGAGAAACGTGCTCTCGCCGGAGGCAAGGTTGTCGGACGCGCCCACGCGGGTAAATATCCGGTCGACAAGGCCTATCTCGGCGCTTTCCGCCGGCACGAAACTGCCCACCTGCGCAAGCAGTACGATCAGCCCGTTCTGACGGAGAAAGGAACTTTTCCCCGCCATGTTCGGACCGGTGACGACGAGCAGACGCTGCCCTTTGTCCAGCGTACAGTCGTTCGGAACATAGGGCTCGTCGACGTCGAGGATCCGTTCGAGGACCGGATGACGGCCGCCGACGATGGAAAGGTCCGCATGCTCCTTCACCACCGGTTTCGTGTAACCGTATTCCGAGGCGCAGAGCGCGAACGACGAGAGGCAGTCCAGTTCCGCGACGATTTCGGCGTTTCTCTGTATCCGCGAGGCTTCGGCGCCGACGAGGCCGCACAACTCGCGGAAAAGCTGCTGTTCGAGAAGCTGGCTGCGCTCCTCCGCGGTCAGAATCTTCTCCTCGTACTCTTTCAGCGCGGGTATCATGTAGCGTTCGGCATTGACGAGCGTCTGTTTCTTCTCGTAGTAGTCCGGCACCCGGCCGCTGTTGGCCTTGCTGACCTCGATATAGTACCCGAAAACCTTGTTGTACTGGACTTTCAGGGTCGAGATACCGGTTTTTCCACGCTCTTCCTGCTGAATCTCCATCAGGCGGCCCTTGGCGTTCGAAGAGATGGCGCGTAGCTCGTCGAGCTCGGGATTGAAACCGCTCCTGATATACCCTCCGTCCCTCAAGGTCGCTCCGGCGTCCGGCTCTATCGCGCGGTCGATCGTTTCCGCGATTTCAGGCATCGGCACCAGATCCCCGGCAAGCGCTCCGAGCCGCTCGGACGGGGACTCCCGGAGAAGCTCGTGAATCCGCGGAAGCTCTTCCAGCGCCGAACCGAGACTCCGCACCTCCCTGGGCATGGTTCTGAAAGTAGCGATACGCGCAAGCGACCGTTCAAGATCGTTGATGCCGCCGAGCAGCCCGGAAAGCTTTTCGCACAGGTGCTCCTCTTCGAGCAGCGTGCCGACCGCGTCGAGCCTGAGCCCGATGGCGCCGACAGTTTTCAGGGGGCGCAGAAGCCAGCGCCTCAGGAGTCTCGCTCCCATGGGGTTGCGTGTCTTGTCGATCACCTGGAGAAGCGTGCCGCTCGCACAGCCGTCCTGCATCGACGAGATGATTTCCAGGTTTCTTTTCGTCTGCTGATCGAGCGTCATGTAGTCGCGGCTGTCGATCAGCGCGATCCTCGTGATATACTGCAGACGGTTCTGCTGCGTCTCCTCGAGATACTGCAGAACGACCCCTGCCGCGATGCGGGCGGGACCGGCCGATTCGATGCCGAACCCTTTCAGGGAGTGCGTTTTGAAATGCCGGCCGAGTATCTGCCCTGCACTCTCATCGTTGAACATCCAGTCGTCGAGATCCGTCACGACAACCGATGACGGAAGGGCTTTCCGGATGGTCCGGCGAAGTTCCCGCTCCTTCGACGCAATCAGCACCTCCGACGGGTTGACGGACAGAAGCGCATCGAGGGCTTGAGAAGCGGGGACATCGGCGATCCGGAATTCAGCCGTCGTCACGTCTATGAAGGCTATCCCGGCGAGATGTTCGCGGCCGGACTTGCGGAACGCGAGCGCACAGAGATAGTTGTTGTGCCGGTCGTCGAGAATCTTGTCGCTGTAGATCACACCGGGAGTGACGATATCGGTAATCTCGCGTTTCACGATACCCTTGGCCTGAGAAGGGTCCTCCACCTGGTCGCAGACGGCGACCTTGTACCCTTTTTTCACCAGGCGCGCTATGTAGCCCTCGCAGGCGTGATGAGGAAACCCGGCCATGGGAATGTCTGCGGCCGAGCCGTTCGAACGGCGGGTCAGCACGATATTGAGCGCTTCGGACACCTGTCGGGCGTCGTCGAAGAAGGATTCGTAGAAATCGCCTACACGAAACAACAGCAGAAATTCGGGATAGCGATCCTTGACGTCGAGATACTGGCGCATCATCGGCGTGCACTCTTTCTGCTTTTTCGGGGTTTTCGCCGCCATGCCGATACCGTTGAATTTCAGATGTCTGATGAAACTACTTCAGATCGTCAAAAAAAGCAAACCCCGAGCCCGCCCGATGAACGCGCCGCAAGGGGTATTTGCGTCATGCGCTTCTTTTTGCGATTTTTACCCGCAAGGAGTCCGATCGGCAACAACCAACATCCCTGTCATGAACTGGCACTCGCTGCTGCTCTTTCTTCACGTCACCTCTTTCGCCGTCTGGTTCGGCACCATTTTCGCTTCGCTCTTCTTTCTGAGGACGCTCGAGCCGAAACTGACAGGGAGTTCCGGCGACGCACAGGAGTACCGGACGTTCCTGTTCACCTATATCAAACTCGAAACGAAAGTCGCCGATGCGGGCTTCAAGACCGCTGTCGCTACCGGTCTCCTGCTGGCGCTCTTCTTTCACGGCTGGACTCTCTGGGTGTTCGTGAAAATCGGGCTCGTCGCACTTCAGGTCGCCCTCACCATGGGATACATCGTCAAGGCGATTCAACCGCTCGCCTACCCCTGCAGTACGGATGCGTACCGCAAATGGTACAATCTGTTCGCGATCTCGCTCGGCATGTTCGCCCTGGTGCTCGCGGTGACCTTCTTTCTGCTCTGAAGCGCTGTCGCGCAGTGGCGGCGCCCGCGAGAGCGGGCTTGGTGACGTCGTCCGGCTGGGCCGGACTTAGTGACGAGAGACGGCGCCCGCTTTTGCGGGCTTAGTGACGAGTTGGGAAAGAAAAGATGGATTCCCGATTCCGACACCGACGGCGAACCCCGATGTTCATCTTTCGGAAATCGGGGTCGGGATCGGGTTTCGGGATCGAAAAGGGATCAGTGAGCAGTTGGCAAGCTGTAGGGGCAGCCCCCTGTGGCTGCCCGAACTGGCATTGGTTATCGATTCCGATACCGGTACCGACGGCGAACCCCGATGTTATCTTTCGGAGATCGGGGTCGGGATCGGGTTTCGGGGTCGAAAAGGGAGTCAGTCGGCAAGAGTATCTAAGCCCGGCACAGCCCGGGCGTCGTCTCTAAGCTCGGCGAAGCCCGAGCGACGTCACCAAGCCCGATACCAATCGGGCGCCGTCACTAAGCCCGCTCTCGCGGGCGTCGTCACTGAATTACTCAGGCTAAGGGAAACGGTCGACAATCCGTTTGAAATTGTAACGGGAAAACATATATTACGGTTCTTGGTTTATTCACCTATAACGGGTACTGTAATGCAGGCACTGATAAAGATTTCAGACAAACAGTTTCTGGTCGGCAAGGGCGACGAGCTTTCCGTTCCACGCCAGGCGGCTGAAGTCGGGAGCGTTCTCGACATCGAGCCTTTGGCGACCATAGACGGAGACAACACCTCGATGCAGCCTTCGGGCACGGTCCAGGTCAAGGTGCTCGAACACTTCAGGGACGAAAAGATCGTCGTGTTCAAGAAGAAACGAAGAAAGCGCTACCAGAAAAGAAACGGCCACCGTCAACAGATGACGAAAGTCGAGGTTCTTTCCGTGTAACGGCACCGGCTTCACATTTTCACACTCAAACTTCATTTTCTCATGGCTCATAAAAAAGGCGGCGGCTCGACGAAAAACGGCCGCGACAGCAACCCGAAATATCTGGGCGTCAAGGCGTCCGGCGGCTCCCTCGTTTCGGCCGGCTCGATCATCGTCCGTCAGAGAGGCACCGTTTTCAAGCCCGGGAACAATGCCGGAATCGGTAAAGACCATACGATCTTCGCTCTCGTTGACGGCAAGGTTCATTTCAGGAACGGGCGTAACGACAAAAAGCACATCGACATCCTCCCCGTCTGACCGCTTGCCTTGAAACGAAATTAAGCGTATATTTTTCAAGCCGACCTTCAAAGGCCGGCTTTTTTTTTGCGTCCCGTCAAGCCGGGAATCGTTCCCTTACCCGGAAGCCGTCTGGCTTCAGCACTGAAGAATTAAATCGTACATAATATGAAAATCACCGTTATTGGCGCCGGCCATGTCGGCGCGACCGCAGCCTATCGAATCGCGGAAAAACAGCTCGCAAAACACGTCGTGCTTCTCGACATTCTCGAAGGCATCCCCCAGGGCAAGGCTCTCGACATGTTCGAGGCGGGACCGGTATGTCTTTTCGATACAAAAATCCGGGGGACCAACGACTACAGGGACACCGCCGATTCGGATATCGTCGTCATCACTGCGGGACTTGCGCGCAAACCCGGCATGTCGCGCGAGGATCTTCTGATGAAAAACGCGGGCATCGTCAGGGATGTGACCGATCAGGTCATGCGGCATTCGAACAACCCGATCATCATCATGGTTTCGAACCCTCTCGATATCATGACCCATGTCGGCCATGTGCGGAGCAAACTCCCGAGTTCGAGGGTCATCGGCATGGCGGGCGTACTCGACACCGCACGCTTCAGAACCTTCATCGCCGACGAGCTCGACGTTTCCGTGCAGGATGTCAACGCCTTCGTGCTGGGCGGCCACGGGGATTCGATGGTCCCGGTGGTAAAGTATACCAACGTCGCGGGCATACCGATCACCGAGCTCATGTCCGCCGAAACGATAGCTTCGCTCGTCGACCGGACGCGCAAGGGTGGAGCCGAGATCGTCAACTACCTCAAGGAAGGCTCGGCCTACTACGCCCCCGCTGCATCCGCCGTCGAAATGATCGACGCCATCGTCAACGACCGCAAGCGCATTCTCCCCTGCTCCGCCCTTCTGGACGGTCAGTACGGCATCGACAAGGTCTACATCGGCGTACCGGTAAAGCTGGGCAAAAACGGCATCGAATCGATCCTCGAAATAGACCTTGACAAAAAGGAGCTCGAAGGCCTCAGAAAATCCGCGTCCATCGTCAAGGAAAACTGCGACAATCTGGCCTCCCTCCTTTCCTGAAAAGGCCGAACGGAAACAAACCGAAAGCGCCGCGAAAGGATCCTCCCGGTTCCTCGCAGCGCTTTACTGCACTTCCCCCCTTTTACCCAATAAAAAAAGCGCCTCTCAATACTTACGAGGCGCTTTTATGATGAGCAGGCGTCCCCCATTCCGCCTGCCCGACCTCACGGGCGTGAGGTATAGAGAAAACTACACCTATATAATTGCAAGGACCGTGCCAAAAAAGCTCCCGGCCGCAAAAAAAAGCTATCGAGCGTAATCCGACAAGGTTTCCGCCGGATAGCAACCCGTAACGGGGTCGGCGGCCTTCATCGCAACCCGCCTCAGAATGAGACATATTCTCATTACGGTACGTCTCGACGCACTCCCGAGCCCCGAAAACACATCATTTTTTCGCCATATCGAAAGATATCATATATTGAGAACGGCAAAAGAACAACGAAAACCCGCATCGAACCATGCGCATTCACGACCTCGATCCGGAAAACAGGCCAAGAGAACGGTTCGTCCGTTCAGGCGCCGCATCACTCAGCTCCGCGGAGCTCCTCGCTCTCATTCTGAAAACCGGCACGAAAGGAAAGAACATCCTGGAGACCTGCAACGATCTTCTGGCGCGTCACGGGCTTGAAAGGCTGGGGGATCTCTCCCGGAGCGAACTCCAGGAAACGGAAGGAATCGGACCGGCCAAGGCGATGCAGATCATGGCCGTCTTCGAGCTGCAGAAACGAATACTCCACCGCCGCAACACCAACAGGAAGGTCCGTTCGGCCAGGGATGTCTACGAGTACATGGCCGGCAGGCTGCCGGACGAAACGAAGGAGCACCTTTTCCTGCTCCACCTGAACACGAAAAACCGGATCATACGGCACGATCTCGTCTCCGTCGGCACACTGAACGCCTCCCTGATCCATCCGAGGGAAATCTTCAAGGCCGCGATACGGGAGAGCGCGCACGCCATAATCCTCGTGCACAATCATCCCTCGGGGGATGTCGAGCCGAGTAACGCCGACAAACGGGTAACCGAAGTCCTGAAGGAAGCCGGATCAATCCTGCAGATCGAAGTACTCGATCATGTCATCGTGGGCAGGGGAACCTTTTTCAGCTTCAGGGAACATTCGCTGATCGGTTAGGAGACAAGAGGCGGACACGAACCGTGGAGTAAAACAACTCTACGCGGGAAAACACCTGACACCAACGGGCGAGTCACCCCTGTTCGGAAATATGCTCACTCTCCTGAACGGCTCCTTCAGGCCCTGTCGCCGCCTGGGCCGATTCGCCGGGCTGGCAGATCTCGCAGACGTTCCTTGCCTGAAGTCCTTTGTCCGTCTTGTCGAGCTCGAACTCGACTTCGGCGTCCTGGTTCAGTACCTTGAAACTCTGTTCGGAGACAATTGCCGAAAAGTGGACGAAAATATCCTCACCGCCTTCCGGGTTGACAATAAAACCGTAGCCCTTTTTGCCGTCAAACCATTTAACTTTACTTTTCCTCAACATAAGTGTACAACGCAGGGGGTTAATTTTGGGAGTTGAATACGGCATGTTGTATTGCCGTCACAAGGAAATATAGATTAATTCCAAGGACACGGCAAGATTTCAGTGAATTTTTTCGATGTAAATACAGCATTTTCTACCCATATTATGCGTCTTGCCGCTTCAGGCGGCAACTTGCCGTCATCTTCTCCGCAAGGTTTTTACCGCTCGGGACGGTCGGCGCTCTCCGGACGCTCTTCCGCCGTCTCTCTCGTTCAACCTGCTGCAAACGATTCAACCGGAAGCCATTCATGAAAAACATCATCGTACTGACAGGCGCGGGAAAAGGCATCGGCCGCGCCATTGCGCTCGAATTCACGAAAAGGGCCAGGGAGAACCCCTCCTTCGATCCGGTGCTGATTCTCTGTTCGCGAACCTCCCGCGACCTCGAAACGCTTGCGGAAGCGTGCAGCGCCGACGGTGTGGAAGCGGTTCCGGTGGTCGCCGACATCGCCAGTCTCGCGGACGGCGAACGACTGATCGAACAAACCCTCGGGAAATACGGCACGATCGACTGCCTTATCAATAACGCCGGGGTCGGTCGGTTCAAAAATCTGACCGACATGACCGAGGAGGATTTCGACTACATGATGTCGGTCAACCTCAAAGGGACGTTCTTTCTTACACAGCGAGTCTTCTCCGTCATGGAAAAACGGCGCTCGGGGCACATCATTTTCATCTCTTCCATCGCAGCGGAAACGGCTTTCAGGAGCTCCTCGGTCTACTCCATGTCGAAGTTCGGTCAGAACGGGCTTGTCGCAGCGCTCCGCCTCTATGCGAGAGAGTGCGGCGTCAGGGTTACGAACGTCATGCCGGGAGCGGTCTACACGCCGATGTGGGGTGCGTCCGGCGAGGAGCTGAAACAGGTCATGATGATGCCCGAAGACATCGCGGGGCCGGTGGTCGACGCCTACCTTCAGCCGTCGAGGACCGTCGTGGAAGAGATCGTGCTGCGACCGACAGGCGGTGATATCAACAGTTGAAGAGTGTCGGTGATATCCCGATCCGTTGCCGCCGAGGGCACTTTTCTCTTTTGACTTTCTCCGTCAGGGTTTATTTTTGCTGACGAAACCGTTTACAACCTCTTAACCTTTCATACCTGCATGGGCATAAAAGATCAGATCGACCGGAACCTCAAGGAGGCCATGAAAAGTGGCGAAAAGAACCGTCTCAACGCGATACGGGCCATCCGGGCCGCATTGCTTGAAAAGGAGGTCTCCATCCGCGTCGGAGGAAAGGCCGAGCTCAGCAACGAGCAGGAGCTCGAGGTTCTCATGAGCCTCGCGAAAAAGCGCAAGGATTCGATACAGCAGTATGTTGACGCCGGGAGGGAGGACCTCGCAGGAACCGAACGGGCCGAACTGGCCGTCATCGAAACCTATCTGCCGGCGCCGCTGTCGGACGAGGAGATTCGCGCGGTCGTCGACCGGATCGTCACCGAGACCGGCGCTTCGTCGATGAAGGACATGGGCCGGGTCATGGGTGCCGCGATGAAAGCTCTCAAGGGCAAGGCCGACGGCGGCAAGGTACAGCAGCTCGTCCGGTCGGCGCTTTCGTGACAATTTTCCGGGCATCTCTACGTATTGTCACAGGCGGTTCACGTGCAAGGCGAACGGAGTTCCCGACTCGTCGGGACAACGATGCAGTTGAAGCGCGGAATACATACAGTAGAGGTACCCTCCCGGAGACAGTGCTACAACCATAACAACGCCCACAATCTATGCTCGATATCAATCTGATCCGGCAGCATCCGGAAGAGATTGCCGGAATGCTGAAGAAGCGCCGACAGGCGGAGGACTCTTCGAAAGTCGACGAGCTTCTGGAGCTCGACGCGGAGCGTCGGCGGCTCATCAAACGCTCTGACGAGATGAAGGCGGTCAGAAACCGCGTTTCCAGGGAGATAGCGGTCATCAAACGCTCCGGCCAGGGATCCGCCGACGAGCTTATCCTGGAGATGAAGGACGTCGCGGATGAAATCGGCTCAATGGATGAAACAATCTCCCGGATCGAGCGGCAGACGGAAGCCATTCTCCTCGTCCTGCCCAACAGGCTCCATCCCGACGTACCCGAAGGAAGCTCGGCCGACGACAACGTCGTCTACAGGGAACCGGTTTCATTCGGCCGAACGCCCGATTTCAACGTGACAAACCATCTCGACCTCGGCAACAGACTCGGCATACTCGATTTCGAGCGTGGGGCGAAGATCACCGGCTCCGGTTTCCCGGTCTATACGGGCAAGGGTGCAAAGCTTGAACGCGCCCTGTTGAACTTCATGCTCGACTACCATACGGAAAAACACGGCTACACCGAGGTCTTCCCACCGTTCATGGTCAACGAAGATTCACTGCGTGGAACCGGCAACTGGCCGAAATTCGCCGACCAGGTCTACTACATGAACGAGGACAAACTCTATGCGATACCGACCGCCGAGGTGCCGGTAACCAACCTCCACCGGGACGAGATGCTGAAGGACGAGCAGCTTCCCCTCTCCTATGCGGCCTATTCGGCCTGCTTCCGCAGAGAAGCCGGCAGCTACGGAAAAGACACGCGCGGCTTTTTGAGAGTGCACCAGTTCAACAAGGTCGAAATGGTAAAGTTCACCCGCCCCGAAGCGTCCTACGACGCTCTCGAGGAGATCCTGCAAAATGCCGAAGCGATTCTCAAAGCCCTTGAAATCCCCTACCGCGTCCTGCTCCTCTGCAGCGGAGACATCAGCGCAAGCGCGGCCAAATGCTACGACATCGAGGTCTGGTCCCCCGCCGAAAAGAAGTATCTCGAGGCATCGAGCTGTTCGAACTTCGAGGACTATCAGGCGCGCAGGGCCAACATACGCTTCAAGCCCGCAGGTTCTTCGAAGCCGGCCTACGTCCACACGCTCAACGGATCCGGGCTCGCCACATCGAGGCTGATGGTATCCCTTCTCGAAAACTACCAGACTCCCGAAGGAACCGTCACCGTACCCGAGGCACTGAGGAAGTACACCGGCTTCGACGTTATCGGATGAAGAAGCCCTGTGTTCCCGGCCCATCGGAAGGCGGAATTTCCTGAACCGCAGGGCTCCTCAAAAGCGCAATGCGCCTCAGTGCTCGATCCGTTTGATCGAAACGATGTGGGGATCGCCCGTCGCCGGCGCATACACACGCATCATCGCGGCTTCGTTCGCCGCTCCGGGGTAGAGCCCTTTGGCATTGCAGAAGAAATCGTAATTCACGCCCGAGACAACCTGTGTAGAAACCGCGACAGGACTGTATTCGACACCAACCAGCGTGCTCGTGACTTTTTTGAACACCGCCATCTCTTCCGCAGAAATGTTGCAGGCAAACGGCGACCATCCACCGGTTATGTCTGACATAATAACCTCCTTTAAGGTTTGATGTTGGGGGATACGCTCCCTTTCTCTCCGCATGGGGGAAGGCCGGGAACGGACAGAAAGCAGCCGGACGTTCCGGCGGCAGGCACGGCTCAATAACAACCGCAGGCACGCCATTCCGAAAACCTTCCGAATACTTCAAAAACAATATATTATTTCGTCAAAAACAATTCAAAGTAAAACCAAAGCATTACAAAAAAAGAGTATTAAGTATATGTAAAATATGACGTCGGTGCGGAAAAAGCGGCCTGCGCCGACCGCCGCGCGAAAGATTAGGTTAACACGACGAAATTACCGATGATAAAAGAGAGACGGTTCCCGACAGTTCCGCCAACCACCCGGAAAAGACTCCGCCGTGAAGCTCAAGTTTACCTTCAAATCACATATAGTAACGCCTTTGAGGAAAGCGGCGCTGGAGTTGAGTCGCAGACTGGGAGAGTATGAGGAGACCGTCTGGCTGATCGGGGACGGACGGAGCGGCACCACCTGGGTTTCCGACCTCATCAACCATGGGAGAAGGTACCGGGAGATGTTCGAGCCGTTTCATCCGATGGCTATCGACGCAATGCGTTTTCTGCGGCCCCATCAGTACATGAGGCCGGACGAACGCCACGAACAGTTCGAAAAGGTCGCGGCGGATGTCTTCAGCGGACGATTCATGCATCCGAGGGTGGATGCGGCAAGCCGGGCGTTTTTCTGCCGAAAGCTGCTTATCAAGGATATCTTTGCGAACCTTTTCGCGTACTGGGCATCCCGCCGCTTCCCGGAACTGAAAATCGTCCTGCTCATCCGCAACCCCTTTGCGGTGGCCCTGTCGAAAAGCCGGAAAAAAGACTGGCTCTGGGTCGACGACCCGATGATTCTCCTGCAGCAGCAAGCGCTTTTCGAGGATTACCTGCAGCCCTTCGAAGACCTCATCGCCGAAACCGCCGGGAACGGGGACTATATTCTGCGCCAGATACTCATCTGGTCCATCCTGCACCACGTTCCCCTCAGACAGTTCGGCGAAAACCGGCTGCACATAGTCTTTTACGAGGAAATGTTCGCCGACCCGAACCGTGAACTGTCGTCCCTCCTCGCCTTCCTGTCAGACCAGGAGGAAAGTCCCGCCGTGGAGCTCGACAAGCGAACGATCGGACGCCTCAGCAGATTCTCCGGCAGGGAAAGCACCCTTGCAACCGGAAAGTCGCCCGTCACCTCCTGGAAAAGCGAACTCTCCTCACGCCAGATCGACGCGGGGCTTACCATCCTGCATGCATTCGGCCTCGACGGGCTGTACGACGAAAACTCCATGCCCTGCCGCAGCTCGCTTTTCGACCTGCAGGGAGCGGAAGACTGTCTCTGATCGGAAAGAAAACGGTTCCGGGTGATCACGCCGCGGTACTGTCCTTCGCCTCTATCGCCTGCAGAAACTCCTTCACCATGCCGCTCACCTTGTCCACGAGGATCAGAAACGCGTCGTGGCCGTAGGGTTCGTGCAGGTAACGGATCGAGGCGTCGGGCATGTATCGGGCAAGCTCCTCCTGCTCCTCCTTCGGATAGAGGATGTCGGAGGTGATGGAAAGAATTTCTACCGGCACGGTGACGGAAGAGAGTACCTGCATGTAGTCGCCCCGTCCCCGGGAGAGATCGTGCGAGTCCATCGCCCTCGTGAGCGTCATGTAGGTGTTCGCGTCGAAACGGCCGACCAGTTTTTCCCCCTGATAGCGCAGGTAGCTTTCGGCCTGGAAAAGGTCTTCGTTTTTTTTCTCCCGGCCGAACCGGTCCTGGAAGTTCTCGAAGCTCCGATAGGAACACATCGCCATCATGCGCGCCGCGGCGAGACCTTTCCCCGGAGGAGAGCCCGGTTCGTACCAGCCGCCGTTCCAGTCGCGATCGGCGACGATCGCCTGGCGCTGCGCCTCACTCTGGGCGATGCACCACGCCGAGTGCCGTCCGGAAACGCCCATCGGCATCAACGCCCGCACCCTGTCCGGAAACATGCAGCCCCATTCCAGAACCTGCATCCCGCCGAGGGATGCACCGACGACGAGTTTCACCTGTTCGATTCCGAGCTCGTCGAGCAGGAGGCGCTGCAGTTTCACCATGTCACGAATCGTAACATACGGAAATCCCGGGCCGTAGGGCCTGCCTGTCAGGGGGTTCGGCGACAGGGGGCCGGTCGTGCCGTAACAGCTTCCGAGCACGTTGCTGCAGATAATGAAATCCTTCGTGTCGTCGAACGCCTTCCCTTCGCCGAACAAACCTTCCCACCAGACGTCGGCGTCGGCCGATCCCGTCAGCGCGTGACAGACCAGAACGACATTGTTCCGTTCACGGTTCAACGCCCCCCACGTCCTGTACGCAACGGTCACTTCCGGGAGTTCACTGCCGGACTCGAGCGTAAACGGCTTGCGTGAAACGAAAAAACCGGTCTTTTCAGAAATGATGTCGATGTAGCCCATAGAATCGCCTGGTACTATTGGTCACCTCTATGTATTTATTCCGCGCTTCAATTGCTTCGTTGTCCCGACACGTCGGGACTCCGGTTTCGAAGTTTATCCCGATTGCTATCGGGACTCATGACAATACATAGAAGTACCCTATTGTGAAAACGCCTGCTCGAAGTCATTGCGAATATCGTCGATATGCTCGATCCCTACGGAAACCCGCACCATGTCGCGGCTCACTCCCGCCGACTCCTGCTCCGACCTGCTGAGCTGCTGATGGGTCGTCGAGGCCGGATGGATCACCAGGGTCTTGGCGTCGCCGACATTGGCCAGATGGCTCGCCAGCTTCACGCTGTCGATAAAGCGCACCGCGCCGTCGTAACCGCTCTTCATCCCGAAGCTCAGTACGCAACCGAAACCGTTGTCGAGAAACTTCTGCGCATTTTCGTACGTCGGATGATCGGGAAGGCCGGGATAGTCGACCCATGCGACCGACGGATGATCCTGAAGCCAGAGAGCGAGCGCCATGGCGTTGTCCGCGTGCCGCTGGGCACGCAGGGAGATGGTTTCGAGCCCCTGCAGCAGCAGGAAGGAATTGAACGGACTGATCGCCGGCCCGAAATCCCTCAACCCTTCGACCCGCGCACGGATCATGAAAGCGAGGTTGCCGAAGGTTTCGTGAAATTTCAATCCGTGATAACCGGGAGAAGGCTCGGTAAAAACCGGAAACTTCCCGTTGCTCCAGTCGAACCTTCCGGAATCGACGATGATACCGCCCATCGAGGTTCCGTGTCCCCCGATCCATTTCGTCGCCGAAGCGACGACGATATCCGCGCCATGCCCGATCGGCTTGCACAGATAACCGGCGCAGCCGAACGTATTGTCGACGATCAGCGGAATGCCGTGCCGGCGGGCGAGCGCGGCCAGCGCCTCGAAGTCCGGAACGTGGAACGCGGGATTGCCGATGGATTCGATGTAGAGAGCTTTCGTGGTTTCGTCGATCCGCTCCTCGAACTGCTCGGGTTTCAGCCCGGCAGCGAACCTCACGTCGATGCCGAGTCTCGGAAGGGACACCTTGAACTGATTGTAAGTCCCGCCGTAGAGATAGCCCGAGGAAACGATGGAGTCCCCGGCCTGACAGAGATTGGTCAGCGCGATGAACTGCGCGGAGTGACCGCTTGCGAGGGCGAGTCCCGCCACGCCGCCTTCCAGAGCCGCGAGACGCTTTTCCAGCACGTCCGTGGTCGGATTCATCAGGCGGGTGTAGATGTTGCCGAACTCCTTGAGAGCGAACAGGTCCGCACCGTGGCGAGCGTTCTCGAACACGTACGAGGTTGTCTGATAGATCGGGACCGCCCGCGAATGGGTTACCGGATCGGGCTCCTGTCCCGCATGAACCTGGAGCGTCTCATACCGGCAGCCGGAATATGGCTGGCTCATAATCAAAACGTGTCATGAGTTGAAAGCGATCACCCATAGGGAAAACACGGGAAGAGAGAAGCGGCGGGGCAAGGAAGAAGAGCATGCGTCCGAGGGAATGCACATGCGATCATCTCTCCCGTCCTGCTTGTCCGGGATGGAATTGGCACCAATCACTGCTGACGGTTGCCAAGGCTTCTCAGGGCCAGTCCCTCCACCTTTCTGGATGATTGCTCGAAGACTATTCAAGAGAAAGAACAGTTCTGTCTGGTCTTAATCTACGATAGAGATTTTTATTTTACAAAAATACCGACCGGGCAAACCGCCCCCATTTCAATGAACACCGGAGAGATCGCCCTCCCTGCCCCGAAGGAGACTTGCATAACGGACAGCAAACCGGAACAGATCCGTTGTCGCTCGTCCCGGCGGAAGTACAGACGGTTGCAAGGCCGAATACAGATGGCTGAACGCAGCTGAAATAAGTATGCATAATACGCTGCTCCGGAAAATCAGCACATTCTTTTGCTTGAGCGCGGAGCAACAATGCAGTATATTTTACACACTTGTACCCAATCGGGTTGTACATGATAATAGAAGCACCCTAAAAAATGCCGGCCCGATTTTATTTCCCTGCATACTATTTCTCACATAACACTCAAATGAAACCATACGGGAGTCCACCATGAACAAAATTCAATTACTGAACGTGTATCTTTCCAATCTCAGTGTCTGGAATACAAAACTTCACAACATCCACTGGAATGTCGTCGGACTGCAATTCATGCCCGTCCATAAACTTACCGAAGAACTGTATAACGACGCCTTCGAGAAACTGGATCAGATTGCGGAACAGATAAAAATTCTGGGCGAGCTGCCTTTCTCGACCACGAAAGAATACCTGGATAATTCCACCATAGAAGAAATCCCTGCCAGACCTTTCAACATCAAGGAAAGCCTGGAGATTGTCAAAGAAGATATGCGAAAAGTAAAAGAACAGGCTCTTACAGTCCGGGATGCTGCGGAAAAAGACGGGGATTTCGGCACCGTCAACATCATAGAAGACCATATCGCCGATTATGACAAAAACCTCTGGTTTTTATCTTCTATGATAAAGTAGGAATTAACGGCGAGCGGACGGTCGACGGAAAAAGGCGACACCAGCCCTGCTCCAGGCAATGGCAATTTACCCGTCGAAATCACAAAAGTCATGGATTTTGGGGGTGGTGGGATCTTTTTCACAGAGATTTCCCATCATGGAATTGGGTGAAAAGAGATGCTTTATTGCGCCGTCGGCTTTTTTATGGGTGTAAATGGGTGTATTCTTGGGTATGATTGCCCGGACTTTCACTGCAAATAGTTGACTTTGCACGTAAACACGGTCGCATCACGATAGGCGAGGCTGTCAGACTGACCGGAGCGAGCCGGAACACGCTCAAAGGACATTTCCGAACCCTTGTCGAAAAAGGACAGTTAGCAAGACACGGAAGCGGGCGCGGAACCTGGTAGCATTTCCCCCTTACCTTTATTTCAATGAACGCCAGAGAAATCACCCTTCTTGTCCTGAAAGAGACCGAAACGACGGACGGCAAATCGGAACAGATCCTTCATCGACTGCTTGAAAAGCACAAACCCGACCGGCAGGAACGGGCTCTTGCAACCGAACTGGTCAACGGCGTGCTGCGCAACCTGCTCCGGCTGGACTTCGTGATCGGGCGGTGTTACCACCACGACCTCTCGAAAGCGGCTCCCGTCCTGCGCGTAATCCTCCGGATCGGCTCCTATCAGCTCCTGTTCCTTGACCGGATCCCCGCATGGGCCGCGGTCGACGAATGCGTGAAGCTCGCCCGGAAATACAAGGGGCGCCATCTCGCGGGAATCGTCAACGCCGTCTTGAGGAAGGTGCCCGAAGCCGGGAGCGGCGCCGAAACCCTCCTCGAAAACGAACCTGCGGCAAAACGCCTCTCCATCCTCCGGAGCCATCCCGAATGGCTCGTGGAGCGATGGCTGCAAGAGTACGGCGAAGAGAAAACCGCGACCATGCTTGCGGCAGGCAACCGACAACCGCTCACGGGCCTGCGCGTAAACACCCTGAAAACCGATGCGGATACGCTCCGGAAAGCCCTCGGTGAAGCCTCCGCGTCCTTCAGCGAAAGCGGACTGGAGAACTTCTTCCTGACGGAAGACTTCCTTCCTTGCGAACCGTTCGTCCGTCTCGGACTGATCACGGTGCAAAACCCGACGCAGGCCCTGGCGTGTCTGCTGTCGGGCGTCCGTCCGGGGGAAACCGTGCTCGACATGTGCGCCGCTCCGGGTGGAAAATCGACCTTTTTCGCCGAACTGATGCACAACCGGGGCCGGATCATCGCGATAGACCGCTACCCGAACAAGTGTAAAAAGATAGAGCGGAGGGCGAAAGCTCTCGGCATAACGATTATCGAGACCCGCGCGGAGGACGCGCTCGAAGCCGCCGAAGGAGAGCGACCGGACGTCGTCCTGCTCGACGCCCCCTGCACGGGGACCGGCGTTCTCGCGAGAAAGGCCGACCTGCGCTGGCGTCTCACCCCGGAAAAACTCCATGAGCTCGCCGGACTGCAGACCCGCCTTCTTGACCGGGCGGCCGCTCTGCTCGGGCCGGGCGGCGTTCTGGTCTACTCGACCTGCTCGGTCGAACCCGAGGAAAACAGTCTGCAGATCGACCGCTTCCTCGAACGCCACCCGGATTTCCGGAGGGAGGCGTGCCCCGGCCCGGTTCCCGAGGTATTCGCCCGGGAAACCGCCGGGTCCGGACAGTACCTCACCCTTCCCGGAGAGCGACAGGGATTCGACGGCGGCTTCGCCCAGAGACTCAGAAAAACCAGTTCAGGAACCTGAAGAGCGGAAATCCCGTTTCCATACAGAGCGTACAGCGCGGCCCTTCGGCCGGGGGCCGCCGCAAGGATCGTGACCGTACCGGACAACCGTTTTCCATCATGCAGCAGCTTTCTCCCCCATACCGGAAGCATCTCGAAAGCTTCGTCGACCATCTGACGCTCGAAAGAAATCTCTCCCCGCATACCAGGGAGTCCTACATGGGCGATCTGGTCCGCTACCTCCGCTACATGGAGGAGAGCGAACGGACGGTCGCCGGGATCACCCCGGCCGACATCCAGGAATTCGTGCAGGAGCTGCACTCGGCCGGACTCGAATCGCGGTCGGTCGCCAGAAACGTTTCCGCCATCCGCTCGTTCCACAAATTCCTCGTCAGGGAACACACCCTGCCGTCGAACGCGGCGGAAAATCTCCGGCAGCCGAAACCCGCGAAACATCTGCCTACGGTCCTCACGGTCGACGAGACGTTCCGGTTGCTGGAAGCCCCCCTCGAGGAACGCCCCCGGCGAACCTCCTTCCTCAGGGACAAGGCCCTGCTGGAACTTCTGTACGCTACAGGAGTCCGCGTCAGCGAGCTCGTCAACCTGCAGCAGGGCAACTGCTACCTCGACGACGGTTTCGCCCGGATTTTCGGCAAGGGGTCGAAAGAGCGCCTGGTACCGGTCGGCCGGTCCGCGGCCTCGTGGGTCCGACGCTATCAGCAGGAGTTGCGCATGAAGCTGTCAAACCGCGATTCGGGGGATTATCTCTTCCTGAACGCGAGAGGCAGCAAGCTCTCCCGCATGACGGCCTATACCATTGTCCAGCGCTGCAGCGTGCAGGCGGGCATCAATAAGACCATCAGCCCCCACACCCTGCGCCACAGCTTCGCCACGCACCTTCTGGAGGGCGGAGCGGATCTGAGGGCGGTCCAGGAGATGCTCGGCCACAGCTCCATCGTCGCCACGCAGATCTACACCCACATCGACCGCACCTTCATCAAGGAGGTCCACAAAACCTTTCACCCCAGAGGATGAAGAGTGTGTTGCACTGGTGATCTGTTTATTCGTTGAACTGCCGGGGCATCGGCCGTGCAAGGCCTGTGAATTCCCCTTTTCGATGCGAGACCCGCATGACGGCGACGGTGTCCCGCGGTATCTCCTACAACCGTTCGCCGATTTTCCGCAGGGCCTTCCTTTCCAGGCGGAGCTCACTCATCGCCTGAATCGCTCGCGTTGTCCGACAGCCACCCGGCCGCTTTGCGGTTGCCCATACCTGCCGATGTCCGCATGTCCTTCAGCGCGCCCGCACTGTCCTTCAGTTCCAGATGCGAGAGCCCTCGCCTGTAGAACGCCTTCGCATAGCCGCTTTTGATCTCCACGGCCTTTGTATAATCGGCAACCGCTTCACGGAACATCCCCAGCTCGTGATGCGTCTTTCCCCTGCGGTAGAACGCCTTGTGGTAATCGGGCCTCTGCCGCACCGCAACCGTGAAATCGGCGCGCGCTTCGTGGTACCGCCCCAGCTTGAAGTGTGCCTTGCCCCGGTGATAGACCGCTTTCGGATTGCCGGGTCCGAGCCGCACGGCCTTGTCGAAAGCCGCGAGTGCGTCCTCATAGGCTTCGAGGTCGTAGCTCTTTTTCCCCTGCTCTATCAGCAGTTCCGGGGAATCGGCGCAAAGGGCGCCGGGAACGGCAAGCAACGCGAGGAAAAAAAGCGGCGGAATAAAGGAAACGGCACGCATGGTCGTGATCTCCCGGATTGGTTGACGTATTGAACCGGACACTAGAGCGTGATGATCTCTCCCGAATCCTGCAGAAGCAACCGTGCGAGGCCTTCTGTCCGATGCGCCCGCATCCCGGCTCATGCATCCTCGACTATCCGCTCCAGATAATCCTCGCAGAAATCGATTCTCAGTTCCAGCCACATGGGAAGATGATCGGACATCTGATAGGTCCGCCACTTGCGGTAACCCAGTCTGGTTTTCCCGACCAGGTCGGCGAAGAAGGCTTCGTCTTCTCCACCGGGATCGTCGTCGCCCTCGCGGAACACGTGTTTGAAAAAGTCGAAAACCCCGGCCTTGCCGATATCGACAGAGGTCGCTCCCCGTCGGCGGCGACGCTTTTTGTTCCAGTAGGCTATCTGATCGTAGGCCTTGTCCCTCCTCACGTTACTCCCTTCGGGAATCTCCTTCAGCTCTTCCGGAACCATGAAATTGTTCGTATGCAGGGACTCCCAGGTAGCGTGATCCTTACCGATAATATTGAAGTCGCCGAGCACGAAAAAGAAATTGTCGGCGTCGGAGTCGTTTTCTCTTTCCGCCCGTTTCGCCAGAAACCCGGTGATTTTTCGTATCTCCTGGTTTCGCATTGCAAGGCCGCTCTTGCCCGACCCGTAGTAGATGTGCACGGTGCAGAGCATGAATTTCAGCCAACCCGCCTGGAAGGTAACGACAAAGGGAGTCCGCGCGAACTGCAGTTTTTCCTCGGTCTCCACCTTGTCCGGAAGCAGCAGCGCCGCGTTTCCGGGGAAAACGGGCGCTTCGCCCTCGAACGGCAGAACCGGTTTGCCGTCCGGGCCGCATTCGACTTCCGTCCCTTTTTTCAGAACGACGGCCGATCCCTCGGGCAGCGTCAGGCCGGTCCCGCCGGGAATGCCGAGGACGATGTCCCTGTCGAGCCTGGTTTTCCCGCGGGATCGCCTGACGGGAATTTCGTCGGGTTGCTGGACATCGCCTCCGTCCGGCAGGCGGAAGGCCAGGCCGTCCGGATTTCTCAGCAGGTTTGCTCCCGGCCGGGAGACCTTGCGTCCTTCCTCGAGGGTTATCTCTCCGGCGACGTTCGTGAAACGGACCTTTTTGACATTGTAGACGAAAACCATCCGCTCCCTGTTGCCCCGCTTGCCCTCGGTAACGTCCGTCGCGATATAGTCCCAGTCGCGGGAACCGAGAATGTCCATGACCTTCCTGAGCGCGGTAAGGTCTTCACGAACCTCCTGGATTGCGACAAGATCGAAATGGGAGATGATTTCGGCAATATAGTAGTATGCGTCCCGGCACCTTCCGCCGTATTTTTTCGTATCGAACTCCCTGATATTCCATGTGGCGATCCTCAGCCACTGCTTGTCGTTGCGCTCGTGCTGACGGATCTCGCCCTCTTTCAGGCCGTAGATATGGCTGCGCAACGCGGAGCGAAGCTCCAGAAGCCTCGATGCGATAACCTTGTTGCGTGTCTTGTCTTTTCCGGTTCTGAGGGGGCCGTACAGGGGCATGACGCTTTCTCCCGTTGAGATAAGAAGAAAATCCGTTGTACAAGCATACAACAATAATAAGCGCTCAACCGTTGCCGTGACGATCCCGATGTCCGTCGAGCTCGATCTTCAACGCCGTGAGGGTACGGTTGACATCGAGCAGAAAGAACACGAGCGCCGCAATCAGAAAGATCATGCTCGTAATGAACAGAAAGGATATCAGCAGGGGCAGATCGAGCGCGACGAGAGGGGAAAGAAACAGGGCGATCACCAGAAGAGACGCGAAAAGACAGCTGAGCGACGCCAGCATGATCGCCACCCGTATCAGCCGGGCTCTCGACCAGAGGATGTCTATCTCCATGCCGACCCTCCGGCAGACCTCCTCCCCGGCCGAATCGAGCTCGCAGGAGAGCGAGCGGGAACGGTCGATGATTCTGCCGAGACGGTTGGTCATCGTCAGGAGAAGAAGACCGAGGCCGGAAATGAGGATGACGGGACCGATCGCGGTCTGAATAACGGGAATGAGATACTCGACGGATTCCATCGGAACAGACGATTGCATGATTCGAAAAGCGGAGGGAGGCCGGACAGCTCGCCCGGGCTTGCGTTACGGCAGCCGGAAGCCCGCTACTCCCTCAGTCGCAGAAAAAGTTTTCCCTCCCGCACGGCAAGCGTGTCGATACCGTCGGCGAACCCTTTCCAGAACCCTTCGCCGCGGCCGTACTCGGCGACGAGATCGGTATTCTTTATCCCCCCCAGCCAGGCGCCCGGCAGCGGTATGCCGAGCAGGCTTATCCCCCGGAGTTTCACCACCGGCCTGCCGTCGCGCAGGGCGAGCTCCAGACCTGCCTTTACGCGGATTGTCTTTCCCCCGAGAACCGGAAAATCGGGATCGACCGGCACAAGCAGTTTGGCGCTCACCAGATCGTCGGAAAGGTCGATCGCAAGCCTGCGGGCGAGATCGGTATTGTGGGCGAACAGCGCGTTGAGCTCCCTCTCGTCGAGAAAGATCTCCCGCGACGCTCCCTCTTCGCTGTACGCCTCGGGCTTCAGATGCCCGTCCGGTGTCAACTCGTCCGGTCCGGCTCCTCCGAAAAGATCGGTGAGCGAAATTCCGCTCGCCTGCTCGATCCGGTCCAGTTTCAGGTTCAGCGCCTCTTTTTCACGATCGTCGAGTTCGACCGGTTCGAACGGTGCGGGAAACAGGAAAAAACGGATTACCAGCACCGTCGCGACGATTGCAAGAACAACCGCCCCGAGAACCATGGCGAAGACCTGGACTCCGCTGTATCTCCCGGCAGGCGTTCCGGTGTCTTCCCGACCGGACTCAATGTTTTTCATATGACAACACGGTTAACTACATCTTCAGCCATGCGGACAACTCCGCTACCGGCCTTTTCCCTTGCGTTTCGAACGTGCCGTACGGGCAATGCTCTTCTTCATTTTCTTTTTCTTCGGAGGCGCGAAGCTTTCAAAATCCTCGAGTCCTCCGTCCATGCGCGACGCCCTGAGCCGCTCGCCGCAAACCCTGATCTTTTTCAGCTCGCTGAAGACCTCCCCGGGCATCCCCTCCGGCAGTTCGACCGTACTGAAATCGTCGAAAACGGCAACCCGACCGACGGCTTTGTTATCGATCCCGATCTCGTTGATGATCGCTCCGACGATATTTTTCGGCTTGACGCCGTGGCGCTTGCCGACACCGAGGCGGTAACGGTCGAATCGAATCTCTTCCCGGTCCATCTCCTTCTTTCTCCTGGCGGCCTGCCGTTTCCCGCTCCTCTCTTCGAACCCCTGCGAACCGGCTTTCATTGCCGCCCCTTCGGTTTCCCCAGAGAGCAGGAGGGGGCTGTCGCCCTGATAAAGGCTCGCCAGGGCCGCAGCCGCCTGCATGGGCGTCACGTCGTGTTCATGACAGTATGTCGAAACGAGTTCCTCGAAGAAATCGAGGTCCGCGGTCGAAAGCATCTCGCTGATCTGCTGTTTGAACCTGGCGATACGCTTATCGTTGATGGCCTCGGTCGAAGGAAGCTCCATCCGTTCGATTCCCTTGCGGATCGCACGCTCGATCGCACGCAGCATCGTCATTTCCCTCGGCGTAACGAACAGAACGGCCTCGCCGCTGCGGCCGGCCCTGCCTGTTCGACCGATACGGTGGACATAGCTCTCGATATCCGTGGGAATGTCGTAGTTGATGACGTGACTGATCCGTTCGACGTCCAGCCCGCGAGCTGCCACGTCGGTTGCGACAAGGATATTCAGCGACCCCTCCTTGAACTGCCTGACCGTTTTTTCGCGATGACCCTGGGCCATGTCCCCGTTCAGTGCCGCGGAGGCATACCCTCTCGCCCGGAGTTTTTCCGAAAGTTCGAGGGTCGAGGTTTTGGTGCGAACGAAAATAACGACACCGTCGAAATGTTCCAGTTCGAGAATGCGGGTCAGGGCATCGAGCTTGTGGCGTCCCGAAACCGTGAGAAAACGCTGAGAAATGGTTTCAACCGTCGAGCTCCTGGTCTTGACGGTTACTTCGGCGCATTCGCGCAGGTACTTGCGGGTAATGTTCCGGATCGCCGCAGGCATTGTCGCCGAAAAAAGCGCGATCTGCCGGGATTCGGGCGTCTGTTGCAGAATCCACTCGACGTCGTCGACGAAACCCATGCGCAGCATCTCGTCGGCTTCATCGAGCACGAGTGTTCGTATTCCCTCGAGATTGAGCGTCCCGCGCCTGATGTGGTCGATAACCCTTCCGGGAGTCCCGACGACGACATGAACACCCCGCTTCAGACGGCGGATCTGTCCGCTGTAATCCTGACCGCCATAGATCGGCAGGACATGAAAGGCATCGAGAAAAGAGGCATAACGCTGAAAGGCCTCGGCAACCTGGATGGCAAGCTCCCTCGTGGGAGTGAGCACCATGACCTGGGGTTCCTGGCAGGAGATTTCGATTCGGGAAAGCAACGGCAGGGCGAACGCAGCGGTCTTCCCCGTTCCCGTCTGGGCGAGGCCGAGGATATCCCGCCCGTCCAGCATGAACGGAATGGTCCGGATCTGGATCGGGGTCGGAGTTTCATACCCGACGGTATCGAGAGCTTTCAGGACGGTTTCGGAAAGTCCCAGATCGCGAAACGAGGCGGGCGCATCACATTTCGTTGTCATACGGATATCTTTGGTGAACGATCACATCCCGCCGGAACGCACTATCATTCCGTAAAAGGAGTGCCGCCGGGAAAAAGATGCGTGCATGGTAAGCATTTGCCGAACGAAACGCTAATTATTTTTTCGTTTCCGTCCCGTCCGCCACGTCTCCGTCCTCCTCGCCGGCTCCCCTGACGATAAACACCCCCTCTTCGTCGAAACGTCTGACAATGTCGCCGACCCGCCGCTCGACCGAGCCGAACCGTTCTTTCAGGGCGATCAGTTCCCCGCCCAGTTCGTCCATCCTCCCTGCAACCATGTTCTGCATTTCCGTAACGCGGCTTTTTTCGCTGTTCATCGCCAGCGTTCTCACCTCCTCTAGCTCGCGGTTTTTTTTCCGGAC
This sequence comes from Chlorobium sp., assembly GCA_028282595.1. Lineage (GTDB taxonomy): Bacteria > Bacteroidota > Chlorobiia > Chlorobiales > Chlorobiaceae > Prosthecochloris. Next base: position 40,856 of record JANQHQ010000039.1, read on the forward strand.
CTCCATGAGACCGGCTATCTCGGCCCTCGCGATAAACACCATGTAGAGCAGGCTCACGACTCCCACGATGCCGAGCATGATCACGCCGAACGGCGCACGGACACTGAAAAAGACGAAGCTGATCGTGTCCTCGCGGGCAAACAGCCCCCAGTTCACGCCGGCAAAAAGGATGACGACGAACAGAACAAGCGCGAGAACGATCGTATGCGGTTTCATCATGACATCACCTTCGGTTTGTTAAGGCCGGATCTACGCGGTAAATATACGCACACCGCACCTATATTACCCTGTTCCGGACGCGTGGCCGCCTTTCAGCGCCACGTCGCACAGCACCCGGTAGACTGCGCCTTCAGGGAGCGTGACCGATTCGTAGAGACAGGCTCTATCGAATGTAGAGCGCCATTCGACCGTTTCCCGCGGCAGGCTCGAGGGCTGCCGCTTGCGCAGGCGCGCGAGAGTGACGTGCGGGAGAAAGTCCCTGCCGGCCGCCTCCATGTTCCTCTCCTCCACAAGCACGGAAAGCTTTCGGGCCAGGGCTCCCAGCCCTTCATGCGTGCTTCCCGACGCCCAGAGCAGGCGCGGCCTGCTCCGGGAAGGCCCGCCGGAAACCGAGGTGAAAACCGCGTCGAAGGAACGGGTGTCGGCCAGAAGACTCGCGAGCGCTTCGCATACGGCCTCCGGCTCTCCGCACCGCCAGGGCGGTACGAGCGTGACATGCAGGTTTTCCGGCGGGGTCCATCGAACGGAAAGAGCCGGGTGCGCCGCCCTGAATTCCGCGGCCTTTTGCCGTAACCCCTCACCTGCGGGGAGACCGATGAACACCCGTCGATCCATGTCAGATGTCCAGTACGAAGGTCGCCTTCCAGATACCCCCTCTTTCTGTGACCGACGCCTCGTGCCAGGTCGCGGCCTTGATCTCCTCCAGCGGTGCGGCGGTTTTCCAGCCCCTTGCCACGCCCGATACGTGTGTTTCATCGAGGCGCGCCATCTCCAGGGTGTCGTAACACTCATGGTGCAGGTGGGCGAGGGAGAGCAGTTCGTTGAGAAAGTCCACCAGGAGCCCGACCCGGTCGGGAGCATCCACCGAAAACGGCCGCAGGACCGCTTCCGGCGACGGCTCGGGCCCCTCAACAGCGTTCATCGCCCGCACGGACTCGGAAAAAAGGCCGGAAAAGCTTTCCGAAGTTATCTCGAGCCTGACATCGGCGGTATGTTCGTGAAGCGTGTAGGGCATACCGACGACGATCCTCCGGAATGTTGCGTTTTCACCATTTTGGTCATAGTTTCAGGAAACCGTAGCAAACAGGATCCCCGTGTACTTTACTCTCTATAATACGATTTTCCCGGCAGCCGCCGCCCTCGCCCGCGCCGCATCGCTCGTTTCGAAGCGACTCGGAAGGTTTTTCCGCGCCCGCAGGAACCTCTTCCGGGACCTCCGGGAACAGGCTTCCCGGCAGAAGACAGATGGCCCGGTCGTATGGGTGCACGCCGCATCCGCCGGAGAATTCGAACAGGCGCGCCCCCTGCTCGACGAGCTGAAACGGGCTCGGGGCGATATCAGGCTCCGCATTTCGTTTCAGTCGGATTCGGCCTACACCGCTTACAGGGAGTACCCCGGAGCGGATCTGGTTTTCTACCATCCTCTGGACACACCGGAAAACGCGGAGAAAACCGTCGACATCGTCAAACCGGACGTCTTCGTCCTTATGCGCTACGATTTCTGGCCGAACCACCTCCGCGCCGCCAGGCGGCGCGGCGCTTACCTGGTGCTCGCGGCGGCCGTTCTCCGGGACCGTTCGGTCTATCTCAACCCTTTCGCACGCGGTTTTTACCGTTCCGTCTTCGGCCTGTTCGACCGGATCTTCACGGTTTCCGAACGGGATCGCGTCCGCTTCGAAGCAACGTTCGGCAGAACGGACGCGCTTGCGGCGGGCGATCCGAGATTCGACCAGGTACTCCGCCGGAAGGAAAACCGGGAGAGGGTCGACCACCTGCGGTCCGTCTATGCGGGGTCCCGGCTTCTCGTCGCCGGAAGCACCTGGGAAAAGGACGAGGAGCTGCTTGTAAAAGCCTACAAGGCCATGCAGGGCTCGTTCTCCCTTATCCTGGTTCCGCACGACGTTTCCGCCTCGAACATCGAACGCCTGGAGAACGTGCTGCGCACCCATGCGATGGCGAGCGCCAGGTTTTCCGCCCGGGGAGACGATTTCAACGCCTCCTGCGTGCTGCTGGTCGACCGGACGGGCATCCTCGCGGAGCTCTACTCCCTGGCCGGAATCGCCTATGTCGGCGGCGGGTTCGGCGTGAACGTCCACAACACCCTGGAGCCGGCCGTGTACGGCATCCCCGTGCTCTTCGGACCGGCGCACCGCAACTCTCCGGAAGCCGGGGAGCTTCTCGAGGCAGGAGGAGCGGTCGAGGTCGAAAACGCCGATGCGTTTGTGCGCAGCCTGCGGACGCTCCTGAACGACCCGGCGGCCGCCGAACGCCGGGGGGATGCGGCGGATTCGTTTGTCAGGGGTCGGCTCGGCGCATCGAAAACAATCGCCGGAACAATCGTCCGGCGTCTTGAAACCCGCCGCTGACGAATCGCTATATTTTTGCCTAAATTGAGCGATCAGCACACTCTCAGGAAATCATAACATCCACTGCACCATGTTCGCACGAGCCCAGACCTTTTACCTTTTCGCCGCCGCTATCCTCGCCGTTTCCAGCATGTTCTTTCCTTTCTGGTACTTCGTATCCGACAGCGGCTACGCCCTCAGGGATTTCGGTCCGCTTGCCGACGCGGGCGCGCTGCATGTTGCCGGCCTCTATCTTTCGAGCGTCCTTTCGCCCCTCACCGCCCTCCTGGCGGCGGGCGCGGCATTTCTCTACAAAAACAGGGCTCTTCAGAGCCGTATCATCCTGCTCCTGATCGTGCTCTTTCTCGGCGACATCCTCACCGGACTGCTCTCCGCCCATTTCGTGAACATCTATCTGGAACAGTCGGCCGCCACCGTCGAGCACGCACCCGGCGAAGGGCTTTTTGCGCTCCTGCCCGAGCCGCTCCTGTTCTGGCTTGCGCTGAAAGGGGTGAAAAAGGATGAAAAAATCGCCACGGCCTACAAACGCCTCTGACAACAACCTCGGGAGAAGACCGAAACCATGAAGCGCTACACCGCGTGGACGACCGGGGATATCCACGGCATCGGCCCCGAAATCATTCTGAAAGCCTTTCAAAATCCCGGCCGGAGCGTACGCCGTCCTCTTGCGATCGGTTCGGCCGAGGCTCTGGGCTTCTATAATTCCAAGCTCGGGCTCGACGTCGGCATGGCGGTTTACGACTCCTTCGAGGAGTTCCGGAAAACGCCGCCTCCGCCGACCGTACTGCCGGTCCTGGGCGTCGCCGAACCCTCCTCAACCCTCCGTCCGGGAGCCGTTTCGGAGGAAGCCGGGCGTATCGCCATGCAAGCCGTCGAAGAGGCCGGAAGGCTCTGTCTCGACGGCAGTGTACGGGCCATGGTGACGGGCCCGATCCACAAGGAGGCTATCGCAAGAGCCGGATACGCCAACACCGGACACACCGACTTTTTGGCGGAACTGTGCGGGGGTATCGAACCGACCATGTTTTTCCACGACGCACGGTCGCGGCTCGCCGTTGCGCTCGCGACCATTCACGTGCCGCTCGGAAGGGTTCCGGACCTCGTGCGCTCACTGGACCTCGACAAGCTTCTTTCCGGGCTGGCCGACTCCCTGCGCGCGGACTTCGGCATTCCCGAGCCCCGTATCGCGGTGCTCGGTCTCAATCCCCACGCTTCCGACGGCGGCGTCATGGGCGTCGAGGAAGAGGAGATCATCTCGCCCTCCGTTCGCGCGCTTGCCGGACGGGAACGCGTGGAAGGTCCGTTCCCGGCGGACGGCTTCTTCGGGGCCGGTCTCTACCGCGACTACGACGCCGTGCTTGCGATGTACCACGACCAGGGACTGCTCCCGTTCAAGGTGCTCGCCTTCGAGACCGGCGTCAACGTAACCCTCGGCCTGCCGGTCGTGCGCACCTCGCCCGACCACGGAACCGGGTTCGATATCGCCGGGCTCGGCTGCGCATCGCCCGCGAGTTTTTCCGAAGCCGCGATACTGGCCGAAACGATTGCGGACAACAGGGAAAGAACGTCAAAATTCAAAAGGTAAACGTCAAAAAATCATCAACTTCGGCATTTCGGGATACACAACTCAACAGATCAACAATTCAGCTCTAATCAATGATCTCATTCGTCAACGTCGATCTCGAACTGGACCGGAAACCCGTTCTCAAACAGGTGAACCTTTCGGTCGATCCCGGCCAGTTTCTCTATATCGTCGGGAAAAGCGGCAGCGGGAAGACAACGCTGCTCAAGGCGCTCTACATGGAAATCAAACCGGCCAGGGGCGAAGTCTCGATCGGCGGGTACAAATCCTCGTCGATCAGGAGGCGGCACATTCCGCACCTGCGCCGGAAACTCGGGATCGTCTTCCAGGATTTTCGTCTTCTCGAGGACCGGACGGTCTATGAAAACCTCGCCTTCGTGCTGAAGGTGACCAACACCAGAAGCCGTCTGATAAAGGACAAGGTCATGACTGCCTTGCAGGAGGTGGGGCTCGAACATCTCGCGAAACAGATGCCGTTCAACCTTTCCGGGGGCGAACAGCAGCGCGTGGCCATCGCTCGCGCGCTTGTGCGGGAACCGATAGCCATCCTCGCCGACGAGCCGACGGGAAACCTCGACCCGGACACCTCGCTGGAGATCCTCGAATACCTGAAAAAGATCAACCGCAAGGGCATCGCGGTCATTGTCGCGACGCACGATTACGAACTGGTGCGGCACCACCCGTCGAAAACCCTGCAGATCAGCGGAGAGTCCCTCCGGGAAGCGACATTCAGCGACTCCCCCGCGGGATACCGGCCGACGGCCAGCGTCCAAACCGGCGACTGAGATATTCCGGATTCAAACGCAAACTCAGGGAACGTCGTCGAATAGCAGCAAAAGCTCCGATTCAACGAACCATATGGCTTACAGCACCTGTTGTCACCCACAACTGCCTTGCCGTTTCAGCAAGCGACAAGCCGTACTCATGGACAAACTTCCTTGCCAGCTCTTTTCTTATCGCGGGCAATCGTCCTTTTCGGCTGCCCGAACGTAAAGCGGCAACGCCGATTCCCTCTTTCCTGCAAGCATTCTCGATATCACGGACGATTCGCCGTGCACGCTCCTCTGCGGACAACAGTTGTCCACCCTGATCTTCAGCCTCCCGGAGCACTTCCCTGACAAAGGAATCCCCTCCGAGTATCCGATCGTCGCTGAGCGCTTTTATTCCCTGCTTCCGCATCGACAGCACATTCGACCACCCCCCGTGAGATCGAAGCAATCCTCCTCCCGAAAGCTCCTTCTCCCGGTTTATCCCGGCCTCTTCTTCCAGATACTCTGCGTAGGCTTTTCCGGCCTCACCTTCCCTGTCGCCGAAACGTTGCAGAACGTACTCGCGATCCAGCCAGGCGTAGTGAACCTTGTTCATCATGACCGCATGGCTGCACCAGGGATACGACGCCAGTTCTTCGAACGATTTGACGAGTTCTGCGCGCAATGGATTGAGATGGATGTAGGCGACCAGTTTATCGAAATACGCTTCTTCTTCACAGATTATCGATTTGTATCTGTTCTGAAAGAGATGGCCCACTCGTCGATGCCGGCGATTGAAATACTGCGCATACCCGGAAAGCAAACGGCGCATGAACGTCGATAAACCCTGTTCACCGCTTTTCAGCAGGATATGGGCGTGGTTTGTCATGAGTGCGAACGCGTAGATACCGGTACCCGTCCCTCGAGCCAGTTCGCCCGTGCGCCGAAGAAACTCCTTTCTGTCTTCGTCGTCCCGAACGATAACCCCCTTCTCGATTCCACGGATTATCACATGATGCAATGTCCCCGGCGCATCCAGCCTTGCTCCTCGTGGCATGCTATCGGATCTCGTTTATGAAAAAAGCCGGTTTTTCCTGTTTTCAATATACGAAGCTTATCCCGCTTTTCAAGCTAATAAACAACGTCCCCTATCTGACGGCGCTGAAATAATTCGAGGGATTTATATTTTGAAGGAAATGGTCCGCATTTTTCAGCCCAGATAGGCCCGCACAATTAACGCTTGCCAGAACATCTTCATAAAGAAATCACGATGACAAAAGAAAATATCCTGGTAAGAGACGAGAAAAAGTACGATGCCGACGTCATTACCGAAGTGACTGCGGCGGCCTTCGAGTCCCTGGAGTTCAGCACCCAAACTGAGCAGTTCATCATCGAGGAGCTTCGTTCCGCAAGGGCCTTGACCTTATCGCTGGTCGCGGAAGTAGATGGTCGTGTTGTGGGGCATATTGCATTTTCTCCCGTGGTCATCTCAGATGGCACCACTGATTGGTACGGACTTGGACCGGTCTCAGTGCTGCCGATGTACCAGCGAAAGGGCATTGGCTCAACGCTGATACAGAAAGGTCTGTCACGATTGAGAGACCTCGGCGCCAAAGGCTGCTGTCTCATCGGACATCCGCGGTATTACAGGAAATTTGGATTTGACAATGTTCCCGGGCTTGGACTGAAGGGAGTTCCGGAAGAGATATTTTTTGCACTTTCCTTTGACGGTTGCTTTCCGCAGGGTAATACCACGCTCCATGAAGCATTCAAGGCAACTGGCCCGCAAGCGCCGGCAGAGGACAAGGCCGCGTCATCCCGCTGATGCTCGACGTCAGGACTTGCATCCATCCTCGCAAATCATTCGTACTAAGCGGACCATCTGTTTAGCTTTGGTATTCCTCTTGTGAATATCCATGCCACAAATTTCGGTATTCCTTCCTCATTCATTTTTTTAATGCAAAACTCCTGCATCTCTTTTGCTGTCCTGCACCCATCGAGGAAATTACCATCCTGGTAACAAAGGCTACAATATTCAGTGCTTTTGCTCCCATCACTGTTAGTCCCTCCATGTTGTGGATCTTCCTTTATTGGCATTCCACAGCTTTGACAAAAGCTATTCATAAGCCTAACTCCTTATAGCTGAAACATAACGAGTTGTTCAGCAGTTGACAGGGCAATACGAAACATCAATTTGCCAAGACCGCCCTGCCCGAGTAATCTGTTGCAACAAATTGCCGGCAGATCATTTCATCATTATTGTATATTTATACCTTCCTGTTCAAGTCGTTTTTTAACTCTTTCTCTGACCTTTGGAAAAATTATTTGTGTTCGATTTTGACCTGCGGCCACACTCTCTTGCATAACATTTGGCATGTTTAGTATAAGCTTCTTGCCCAAATCGCTTCGATAAAATTTGAGCAAGTCTTTGATATCCTGATGACTATAGTATTTAGAATAGATTTGTATCAACTCCTGAACCAAACCATTTGAATTATTCATTTCATAATTCACGCTACTAATCACTTCTTCTTCAATAATGGCAAAAATTCTTGGATCGATATCCGGCCGCAATTCTTTAAAACCCGTTGCCATTTGTTGGACTATCATGGCACCCATTTGAGCCCCCATATCAAGAGACCCGGTAATTTTTAACAATTCAAGAGTGTCTTCATCCTGATCCGCATAACAGTTTACATTACCTGTCAAAACGACAACGGATATAATTAGTGCGATATAAAATTTGTTCATTTCCTCCCTCTATCTTTATTATTTCATAGCACGGATTCTCTTCAATTTTTTTTAAAATTTATCACATTTTTGCTTTATGCTCAAACAAACATCTGCGGTTTGTCAGCCAGAATGACATATTTCAATAGCCATTATCGATGAGCAGGGCTCTTCACGCTGTTCGAAAGTCCGAATCTCGGCGAGTTTATCCCTGCTTGAGCCAGTTCACCCATGCACCGAAGAAACTCTTTTCTGTCTTCGTCGCCCCGAACGATACCCCCCATCTCGATTCCACGGATTATCACATGGTGCAATGTTCCCCGGCGCATCCAGCCTTGCTCCTCTTGGCATGCCATTATTTCTCGTTAGAAGAAGCCGGTTTTTCCTGTTTTCAATATACGAAGCTCAATCAACTTTTCAACCTAATAAACAACGTCCCCCACTCTCACTGATCCTCATCTCCTCTACTGCTTTGCTACGACACACTTATAGGATGCCCCCTATTTCCAAAGATAACTGTTCGGCGAGATATTTAAGAATACATATTAAGCCCTTTTGATTCTCCAGTACAACATATCATTCAAGGCTTTCAATAAAAATCCATCTGCAATGCGATCAGTACAGTTTGTGCAAAATTGCCGCTTTATTAGGGAAAGAACAATATCTTTCCTGATCTGACAAAAATCCATCGGACATTCTTTAACCTTTGAATGAAAGCCGACATCAGTGAAGTATACCACCAATTGACTCACCAGAATGTGCACCAAACCTTCTTCCAACGAACACTCCGCCGCATTGACAAAGTTCTGTAGTTGGTATGCGGAGACAAACATGAACCTGCTATCGATATTGCTAGGGCCCGAGATATAATTGTAACGAATACTCTCATCATGTTTATCTACAAATGCGAGTGGATATCGTGTAAAACACCCAACAACATCAACTGCCAATTCGTCAAATTGCCAGAAAAATGCCCTATTGATCTCATACACACTAAAGTTGCGTTGGCTCTCAATTGATATGACTGCGTTTCGTGCAGCGTCCAGCTCAGTGTTCTGTGGTGCCGTAAAATGGAAATACTTTTGACATTTATTTAATTCCTGTGCAACTTGGGAAACATTGGTAAGGCCGAGATCAAGATCAAGGAGACCAACGCGATATCGATATGTTAGGACAGCAGGCTTTTTCTTACCAGTTGGTTTTATCCGAGTTTCAACTGCCACTAATTGTTCCTTCTCATGCGATAGCAGCTTATTGTGGTTTGTCTTAGCCTCATTTATTTTCTTTGGTAAATAACGAAAAAGTGGCGACCATGTATAAGCTTTACCATTAACCTTATTATTTTCACCATCTGCCCAAATGATGGGGAGTGTATTGTTTGGGCATTGGTAGTAGTATGCAGTCAGAAGCGCCGCGTCGCCATAACCCATAGGGTGTTTAGGATAGACTCTTTCTCCAAGTTGTCGTAAGCGCTCACATTCTTGTCCTGTAAAGGACGATCTAGCGTTGACTACGGGTATCTGTGGAATAACATGCACACGAGGCATTTCTTTACGAAAACGGTCAAGAGCATCCTGTGAGATTGCTATAGCTAATACATATATCTTATGTTCACCATAATGCTGTAGCTTTGGCCATACCTCTCTTAGAAATTGGTTACCTGTTCCATGTGTGTCATTAAATAGAATAAACACTGGATCATGAAACGTCTGTGAATTTAGTTCACTGACGTGATACACTTGATTTTGAAGTAATTCCCAGTTCTTCACCAAATCATAGGCATGCCGATCAGCGCTATCTGCAGCGCCATCAGGTGTCACTAGAACAATATCTGATGGAGTGTTACCCGTATTTGTGAGGTGTCGTTCTATTGCCCTGTATAACTGGTTAAGTCGAGAAACAAAGGCTTCAGAAGAATAGAACTTCAACGAATAGAATATCCGGAGAGCGAGTCGCTTGTCCTCAATATCATCAAAATTGCAGAACCAGTTATCAAGATTCATTGCAAATGGTTGCGTATGAAGACCCCATTGCTGCAACTTCTGCACAATAATGGCTTTATCACGAGGATCAAGACCAATAAGAAAAGGATCATTAAAACAATCAAATAGATTCATCCGATGCCTCTCATTTTGTTACATACCAGATCAAGCCGTGATTTCCACTTCTGCTTCTAATCGCTTGATGGCCAGCGCTTAGTTTCAGCGGCGCATACAAGCACGTCCGACTGGAAGCGGTTGTTAGATTTCTGTATTCACATACGTGTATCACGCTAAATCACTCAAGTTGAGCGAGATTTGACGAATGGCGTGCTCCCATGATTTATAGCAACGAATTGAAGACTTCTCAGGGTTTGGAGCCCCCGGCGTAAGCTTGAGTTTCTCGGTCAATAGCCACATCCCATGACTGATGTTTTGTACAATCGGATAGTTGTCCCGATTCGGAATCATCTTTTGATCAATGAAACCACGGGACAAAATGCCAGCACCTCTGGCAGCATTATCCCTCCAGTACTCACGCTCTAGCGGATTTGGGTGGACCAGCTCACTTTCAAAATCATATACCCATTGATTGTATTCGTTTCGCAATTGGTGAAAAAGCTTTTCAGAAACAATGAAGAAATCAAGGTCTGAAGCGGCTGAGAAACGTTTCCCTTGCTTGCCCGGTGCGAGCGAAATCCCTATTCTCGCACTGCCAGTCATAGAAATTTCCTTTGGTTCTACGTCTAGCCTGATCGCAAGCCAACCACGGAGAACCTCGAACACAGCGGGGCAATCGGAGAAAGCATACGGAATTCCTTCCGAGAGCCAAAGGCGCGCCAAAGCAACGCGGGATGCGTTCCCACCGCCACTAGCGGCAGCCAAGATCGCCTTTGCCTCTGGATATGCGCCATTTAGACGGCGGAGTGGGTCAGGAATTCGAAAAGGTTCCACGATTTAGTACGCAAGAATTTATTAGTCCAATATTCCGGGTTTCTTCGAGAAAAACTAAGTGTCGCGCTCTTCTGTGAATTCGCTCGATTTGGCCCGAGTTTCTATTCTTTGGTTGAGGGTATTTCAGGCAAGCAACAAGCAAAGCGCAATCGAGATCTGAGGCTGTATCGGGACAGATCTCCAATTGCGAACATGCTTGTTCAAATCCGTGCATGTTCCAACCGTAGTACGCGAGCCAAAGATATACGCGAGCGATATCAGCTCGATCAAATGCATTTGTGAGCTGTATCGCCAATAAGATTTCAGTTAACTTTCGCCATACTGTACGCTGATATCTACCGGTGATCGTTCGAACGAGCTGCATGGCGATAGTCGATCCGCCTTGTGGCTCGCCACAAACGATTGTTTTCCACAAGCTCCTGCATAATGCAATTGGGTCCGCCCCAATGTGAGCCGCAATTCTTCGATCTTCACCCAATATCAATAACCTGCACATTTTCCGGTTCGGCTTTGGTCCGTTTTCCGAATTTAGCGCATCTAGAGACGCGTTGAATACGGCGAATACCTCGTCCCAAATTTGTGCACATGGTCTCATTGAGCAAATATCAGTAGGCGATCTAACATTATTTATTAGCAGCAGGACTCTTCCGAGAATTGTAAAAAAATTACCACAATCTTGCTTTGCGTTCAAACAAACACCTGAATTCATCAGCCGTAAAAACATATTTAGTGTCAACTAGCACATCTATACTGCTGACGAACAGCCATGAGAGCTGGCAGGTTACAGGCAAGAGGAGCTGTAGCATTATAGGCGTATCTATTTCAGACGTATAGGGAATACGAAAAAAGCCCTGCTCATCGATGTGCAGGGCTCTTCACGTTGTTCAACTGCTGAATCTCGGCAAGTTTTTCTGGGCAAGCAAACCGGATTTCCGACGTCGCGAGTCCCGATTGTATCGGGATGCAAGGCGGACGGAGCGCAGGAACCGGAGTCCCGACAGGTCGGGATGAGGTGAGCACCGCCCAACGCGGCAATCGAACCGCGCAGCAGGTGGAAAACGGTTTTATGAGCAGCCGGTGGTCATGCCGCAATCCTCGCACACCTTGCAGGTTCCGTTCTGCTTGACCCGCATGGAACCGCAGTTCTCGCACTGCTCTCCGGAAAAGCCCTGGACCTTCGCCTGGATCACCTGGGCGTCGACGCTGTCCGAACGCTCCCGTCCCGACTGGGCAGCAACTTTCTTTACCGGCTCCTCGACGGCGGAAACTCCCGCGTCGGCCCCGGCGGCGGCGTCCTCCTTGCCGTTCGCTCCGTTGGCCGCGTTGCCGCCCGGAGATATTTCATCGACCGCCTTGACATGCACGAAATCCTTCCTGCCGAGGTAGTCGTAACCGATGGAACGGAACACGTAATCGAGAATCGAGGTGGCGTTCTTGATGACGTTGTGCCCCTGAACCATGCCGGCGGGTTCGAACCGCGTGAAGGTGAAACTGTCGACCAGATCATCCAGCGGCATGCCGTACTGCAGCGCCTTGGAGGCGAGCACCGCGAAACAGTTGAGCAGCCCCTTGAACGAAGCCCCCTCCTTGTACATGTCGATGAAGACCTCGCCGAGCGCACCGTCCTCGTACTCGCCGGTTCTCAGGAAGACCTTGTGGCCGCCGACATAGGCCTCGCGGATGTAGCCTTTCCTGCGCTTCGGCAGCGTGCGGCGTTCGGAACGGTGGTAGACCCGTTCGACAATCCGCTCCTGCACCTCCCTGGGACCCTTGGTTTCGTCGAGATCGTCCTCGGTGCCGAGCATGATGACCTCGTCGAGGTCGTCGTAACTGCTGATGTTGAGCGGCTGGGAAAGCTTCGAACCGTCACGGTAGATGGTGATGGCCTTGATCATGTGCTGCCACCCCGAGAAGTACACTTCGGCGATCTCCTCGGTCGTGGCGGTCGCGGGCATGTTGACCGTTTTGGAAATAGCCCCCGAGATGAACGGCTGGACAGCCGACATCATGCGCACATGCGCCATGTGGTTGATGTAGCGTCGGCCCTTGGCGCCGCACTTCCCCGCGCAGTCGAAGACCGGAAGGTGTTCCAGCTTCAGATGCGGGGCGCCCTCTATGGTCATGGTGCCGCAGACGTAGTCGTTGGCGGCGTCGAAGTCCTCCTTCGTCGCGCCCAGGGCTTCGAGCATGTTGAAGTTGGGATCGTTGAGCTGTGCCTCGGTGAAACCGAGCCCCTCGCAGAACTCTTCACCGAGAATCCACTTGTTGAACGCGAAGCGGATATCGAAGACGTTCTCGAGCTGGGCTTCGACCGCGGCGATCTTGTCGTCGGTGAATCCCTTGTTCTTCAGCCACTGGCGGTTGATCGACGGGCAACCGGAGAGGGTTCCGTGCCCCTTGCAGTACTTCTCGATATCGTCGATCTGTTTCGGCTCGTAACCGAGGCGTTCAAGCGCCTTGTGGACGGATTGATTGACGATCTTGAAGTAACCGCCCCCGGCGAGTTTCTTGAACTTGACGATCGCGAATTCCGGTTCTACACCGGTCGTGTCGCAGTCCATGACAAGACCGATCGTGCCCGTCGGGGCGATGACGCTGACCTGGGCGTTCCGGTAGCCGTGCTTTTCGCCCATCTCCAGCGCCTTGTCCCAGACCTTGCCCGCCGCCTCGAAGAGGTAGGAGGGACAGTATTCCGAATCGATGCCTCTCGGCTTGACCATGAGACCCTCGTATTCGTCTTCCGAGAGGTTGTGCGCGGCTCTGCGGTGGTTGCGCATGACCCGCAGCATGTCGGCCGCATTCTCGCCGTAGCGCGCGAACGAACCGATGTCCCTGGCCAGTTCGGCCGAGGTCTTGTAGGCCTCGCCGGTGATCAACGCCGAAATCGCTCCGGAAATCGCGAGGGCTTTCGGCGAATCGTAGGGGATGCCCATGACCATCAGAATGGTCCCGAGATTGGCGAAGCCGAGACCCAGGGTCCTGAATTCGTAACTCTGGCGGGCGATGTCGTTCGACGGGAAGTGGGCCATCAGCACCGAGATCTCCAGAACGACCGTCCAGAGCCGTGAGGCGTGCAGAAGCTCGTCGACCTTGATCGCGCCCGCCTTTTCGTCGAGAAAATGCCCGAGGTTGAGGCTTGCGAGATTGCACGCGGTGTCGTCGAGGAACATGTACTCCGAACAGGGGTTGCTCGCATTGATGCGCCCGCTTGCCGGACAGGTGTGCCACTCGTTGATCGTCGTGTCGAACTGCAGGCCCGGATCGGCGCATTTCCACGCGCTCATGACGATTTTCTGCCAGAGGTCGCGGGCTTTCACCGATTTGGCGTGCTTGCCGGTCGTCCGCTCCTTCAGCTCCCACAGCTCGTCGTTTTCGACGGCTTTCATAAACGTGTTGGTCACCCTGACGGTGTTGTTCGAATTCTGTCCACTGACGGTCTGGTACGCTTCGGATTCGTAATGAGTGTCGTATTCGTCGAAGTCCAGCGTGGTATAGCCCTGATCGACCAGCGAGAGCACCCTCAGGATATAGCTCATGGGAACGCCCCGGCCGAGCGCGTTCTGGATCAGGGTGTTGAGTTTCGGATTTTTCTTCCGGTCGCTGCCGTTCTGCACCGCTTCCTCGACGACGGCCTTGAGAAATCTCGAACAGATTTTCGAACCGGAAACCATGGACGCCACCTTGTCCTCTTCCCGGGCTTTCCACTCGATGAATTTTTCGACATCGGGATGGTCGATATCGACGATCACCATTTTCGCCGCCCTGCGCGTCGTGCCCCCGGACTTGATCGCCCCCGCCGCGGAATCGAAAATCTTGAGGAAGCTCATCAGGCCGGAGGAACTGCCGCCGCCGCTGAGCTTCTCGCCGCCCGAACGCAGATTGGAAAAGTTCGTGCCCGAGCCGCTGCCGAACTTGAACACCCTCGCTTCACGGATGGCGAGATCGAAAATCCCCCCCTCGTTGACCAGATCGTCCTGGACGGACTGAATGAAACAGGCGTGCGCCTGTGGCCTCGAATAGGCGTCTTCCGACTGCCTGGTTTCACCGGATTCCTGATCGACGTAAAAGTGACCCTGGGCGGGTCCGTCGATACCGTATGCGAAGTGAAGGCCTGTATTGAACCACTGGGGCGAATTCGGAGCGCCCATCTGGCCGAGCAGCATATAGGCGACCTCGTCGTAGAACGCCTGGGCGTCCTCGGCCGTATCGAAATAGTCGTGTTTCTCCCCCCACTCCTTCCAGCAACCGACCAGACGGTGAACGACCTGCCTGACCGAATGCTCGCTGCCGGTTACCGGGCGCCCCTTTTCGTCGAGAACGGGTTTATTCTGCTCGTCCGTCTGCGGAACACCGGTCTTCCGGAAATATTTCTGCGCCAGAATATCCGCCGCGACCTGCGACCACTGCTTGGGAACCTCGACGTCGTTCATTTCGAAAACTTTCGAACCGTCCGGATTGCGAAGCACCGACGAGCGCGTCGTGTATTCGAACATGTCGTAGACATTGCGGCCTTTTCTGGTAAAGCGGCGGGAAATTTTCATAGCGGTATGTCCTCGGGAATGCGATGCTCGAAAAGGAGCTATCCTGTTTTATATTATAATCTTAACCATATCGGCCATTACCGGGAGATGATAACGGGGGCATGTAGAAATTTAATATACATCCGAACTGCAGTAATAAAAAGCATGGGGAAAGGACAAAATCGGAACGGCGCGCCGCAGCCCTGAAAACAGAGGGGTCCGGAGGAAATATTTTTTTTCGTGCGGACGCCGCCAATGAAAAAAGCCCCCCTGCAAGCAGGAGGGCTTTTCACGACCATGCAGCATGCCGCGTTCAGCAGAGGCCGTCGACGATCGCGTTGAGCGTGGCGCTCGGACGCATCGCTTCCGACGACATGTCGTCGTCGGGCATGAAGTAACCGCCGATATCGACGGCGTTGCCCTGCGCGGCGTTAAGCTCGTCGATGATTTTCGACTCGTTGGCCGACATCGCCTCGGCCACTCCGGTGAACCTGGCCTTGAGCTCCGGATCCTTGTCCTGTGCGGCGAGAGCCTGGGCCCAGTAAAAGGCGAAGTAGAAATGGCTGCCGCGGTTGTCCAGCTCGTTGACCTTCCGCGAAGGCGATTTTCTGTTCTCGAGATACTGACCGACCGCCTGATCGACCGTTTCGGACAGAACCCGGGCCTTGTCGTTGCCGAATACCGACGAAAGGTGCTCGAGAGAGACGCCCAGAGCAAGCATCTCGCCGAGGGAGTCCCACCTGAGATGACCCTCCTTGAGGAACTGCTGGACATGCTTCGGAGCGGAACCTCCCGCGCCGGTTTCGAACAGGCCTCCGCCGTTCATCAGCGGCACGATGGAGAGCATCTTCGCGCTCGTGCCGAGCTCGAGAATCGGGAACAGATCGGTCAGGTAGTCCCTGAGAACGTTGCCGGTCGCCGAAATGGTATCCTTGCCCTGACGGATGCGTTCGAGAGAGAAGCGCATCGCCTCGACCGGCGACATGATAAGGAGTTCGAGCCCCTGGGTATCGTGGTCCCCGAGATAGGCGTTGACTTTCTCGATAAGCTCAATGTGGTGCGACCGCTCCTTGTCGAGCCAGAATACCGCCGGTGCTCCGGTCGCCCTGGCGCGATTGACGGCGAGCTTCACCCAGTCGCGGATGGAAGCGTCCTTTACCTGGCACATCCTGAAGATGTCGTCCGGTTCGACACTCTGTTCGAGCATGGCGTTGCCCGCGCTGTCGACGACACGGATGGTGCCGTTGCCGGGAGCCTCGAAGGTTTTGTCGTGGGAACCGTACTCTTCGGCTTTCTGCGCCATCAGGCCGACATTCGACACGCTGCCCATGGTGGAGACGTCGTATGCGCCGTTTTTCTGGCAGTCCTCGACCATTTCCTGGTACATGGTGGCGTAACAGCGGTCGGGGATCATCGCCTTGGTCTCGTGCAGCTCTCCATCGGGCCCCCACATCTTGCCGCCGTCTCGGATGACGACCGGCATCGACGCGTCGATGATGATGTCGTTGGGCACGTGCAGGTTGGTGATACCCTTGTCCGAATCGACCATGGCCAGGGCGGGACGGTTGCCGTAAACCGCCTGGATATCGGCCTCGATCTCGGTCCTCTTCCCTTCGGGCAACGACTGGATCTTGGCGTAGACGTCGCCGAGACCGTTGTTGACGTTGACGCCGAGTTCCCGGAACGTCTCGCCGTGCTTGTCGAACACATCCTTGTAGAACACCGAGACGGCGTGACCGAACATGATCGGATCGGACACTTTCATCATGGTCGCTTTCAGGTGCAGCGAAAGCAGCAGCCCCTTCTCCTTCGCATCGCCGATCTGGGCCGCGAAGAATTCGCGGAGTCGGCGGACGTTCATGACCGACGTATCGACAACCTCGCCTTCGAGCAGCGGAAGGTTCTCCTTCAGTACGGTGACCGAACCGTTTCCGTCGACGTACTCGATGCGCACGGTGTCGTCACCCTTCATGGTCACGGATTTTTCGCTTTCGTAGAAATCGCCGCCGTCCATGTGCGCGACGTGCGCTTTCGAGCCGGCATCCCACGCCCTGAGGCGATGCGGGTTGTTCTGGGCGTAACTCTTGACCGAGGCCGCCGCCCTTCTGTCCGAGTTTCCTTCACGAAGCACGGGGTTGACTGCACTGCCGAGAACCTTCGCGTAGCGGGCCCGGATCGCTTTCTCTTCGTCGTTTTTCGGCTCTTCGGGATAGTCCGGGACATCGTATCCCTTTGCCTGCAGTTCCTTGATCGCCGCCTGAAGCTGGGGGATCGAGGCGCTTATGTTCGGCAGCTTGATGATGTTGGCGTCCCTGGTCTTCGCCAGTTCGCCCAGTTCGGACAGGTAGTCGGGAATGCGCTGCTCCTCCGTCAGGTTGTCCGGAAAGTTAGCGATGATCCTTCCGGCGAGAGAGATATCGCGGGTTTCGACCTCGACACCGGTGCCGCTGGTGAATGCCTGGATGACAGGCAGAAGCGAGTAGGTCGCCAGAGCCGGCGCCTCGTCGATTTTGGTATAAATGATTTTCGCCATGATTTTTGATGTTTTGGGCGGTTATCGTTATATGTTGCTTCTGTTTGTTTGTGTGTATATGTCCCCGATCGGGAAAAAACATCCGCACCCGGCCGGTAACCCGACGGGTTACCGGCCGGAAGGGCGTACTCTTAAAAAAACAGTTTCCGCTCCGCCCGAAACGATCGGGCGGTTTCGATACAAGTTCTGTCCATGCCGACGCTACCGGAGCGTCAGCAGCTTAAAAACCGGAGACGAAGTGTGATGGTGCTCCGGAGTAACTATTTGGAGGGTGGAAAGTCGTCCAGACCGATCCTTGAGGCGAGCTCCCTGTCATGAAGAGCCTCGTGCGCCAGCCTGATCATGGGAATCGTCGCGCCCATCGAGCTGTATCCGCCGTCATGAAACAGGTTCTGCATGGTCACCTTTCGGGTCAGGTCGCTGAGTAACGTCATAGCGTATTCCGCACACTCTTCCGCCGATGCGTTGCCGAGCGGAGACATCAGGTCGCTGTATTCGTACATCTGCTCGAATCCCGGAATGCCGCTGCCGGCCTTGGTATGGGTCGGACTCTGGGAAATCGTGTTGATCCGTATCCCCCGCTGCGCAAGCCTCGGGCCGTAGCTTCTGACAATCGATTCGAGAAGCGATTTCGCATCGCCCATGTCGGAATAGGTCCAGTAATTCCTCTGCGAAGCGATATAGGAGAGCGCCAGTATGCTCGCTCCGTCGTTGAGAGCGTCGTTCTTCAGGGCGGCCGAGATCAGGCGGTGAAACGAAATCCCCGATACGTTGAGAGTTTTCATGAACCACTCGTAGTTCAGCTCTTCATAGGGAACCTGTTTGCGGATGTTCTGCGACATGCCGATGGAGTGCACGATAAAATCCACCGGGCCCACTTTCTCTTTCAGCTCTCTGAAGGCTTTGTCCGCCTCGTCGTCCTTGCTCGCATCGCACAGTATGACCGGAGCGTTGCCGCACAGCCTGGACAGTTCGTCCATGCTGCCGAACCTCAGGGCGGTCGCTATATTGGAAATCGCAATACGTGCTCCTTCGTTATATGCCTGAACGGCAATCTGCCAGCCGATGCTGCTTTCATCCAGGGGGCCGAAAACAATCCCTTTCTTTCCTTTCAAAAGACCGTAATTCGCTTTATCAGGCATGAGTGTAAGCTGATTCTTTTACAGGTATCTCTAAAAACGTATTGCGCGCTCAAATTGCTGCGTTCGGCTGTGCTCGAAATCCTCATCCCGACCTGTCGGGACTCCGGTTTTCGACAGTTTATCCCGATGCAATCGGGACTCCGTCCGCCTTGCTCTTTGCTCGCTCATGACACTTTTTAGAGGCACCCTTACGATGTTTCGGGGGTGAAAATCCCAGCTAATTTAACATTTTAAAGAGAGAAGATACAAAGAATCGACCCAAATCCACAACGAATCCCGGAGAAAAGGGAACATTAAAACTTCATTTTCCTCAGAGTCCGGAGCTTGTTGAGAACATTCTTGTTGACGTTCAGCTCCATCTGCTCCTTTTCGACCGGAATCTCCCTGAACACCAGCTTCAGAGTATCGTCTTCCCGGATGAACTTCTCCATCTCGAGACTGTAGAGCGCCCTGGGAAGCGTAATGATGCGTTGCGCCCGGTCGACCGTGACCACTATATCCGTCCCCATGCGCTTGACCTCCACCTCTTCGGCCTCTTTCAGGAAGGGAATGCGGATGCAGAGAATCTCGCGGTGCTCGTCCGAGTGGGATTTGTTCCTGCTTTCGATCCAGAAATTCTTGCCCGAATAAAACACCTTTGCAGGCGACTGCTCGCCGAAAACGAGCTTGCTGACGTCGTGCAGGGAGTCCGGACCGATGGGTTCGGTGCGCTGGAGCTGACAGCGGAAAACCGGCGTGGGATAGAAGGAGTTATCGATCTCCATCAGGTACTTGCTGTGCAGGTCGGCCCAAAATTCGAAGTACTCGCCGACGGTTTTCGATGTCGGCAGGATCTTGTTGATCACGATGCCGTCGATGTTGATCCCGTAGAGATGGACGAAGGTATAGGCGCGTTTGGTTTCGAGAATCGAGAGTTTCTCGGGGTTGAGAACGAGTCGGAAGGTCACTTCGGGACCGAGGATGAACTTGTTGATATCCTCCATCTGCTTGAGCAGCACGTTGACCTCTTCGAAAAACTCTTCGTCGGGTATCGAGTTCTTGCCCATCGGGCGCGCAAGCGAGGACATGCTTTTGTAGAGCTTGAAGAACTGCTTCCCCATGTTGCCGCCGATGATGATTTCGGGATAGGCCAGCAAACGGAGCGTGTTGCCCGTCGGCGACGTATCGAGCACGACGGCGTCCCATCTGCCCGACTCGGCCTCGTCGACCAGCCGGCTCAGCGCGAAGATTTCGTCCAGGCCGGGCTGGGTCGTCAGCTCGGAAGCCATGCCGCTGTCGATCCCCTGGTTCTGGTAGGAGGACGAGACGAACTTCTGGAATCCCGACATGTTTTTCTTCAGCTCGTGGATCGTATCCACCTCCAGGCCGTACAGATTGTCTTCGATCTTCCGGGGCTCGTTCCGGCTGATGGGTGTATTGAACACGTCCGAAAGCGAATGGGCGGGATCGGACGACATGATGAGCACGTTCTTGCCCTGTCTCGCCAGCGCGACCGCGGTGGACGAGGAAATCGTCGTCTTGCCGGTGCCGCCCTTGCCGGAATAAATGATGACCCGCGGCTGAGACTTGCCTTCTTCAAGATCCCTCGACAGCATAGATGATTCTCCTCTCCTTTTACCGGTCCGGGCGTCCTGACCACCGGCATTCCCTTCGGTTGTAAACGACTTACATCAGGCATTCCACGATGCCGACGCAGATGCGTTGAAGGAATAAAGGTACCATTTTCCGGCTTCAGATAAAACGGATCTTTTTCTGCAGCGCCCTGTAGAGAAGCTCCATGTACTCGTCGTGTCCGACCTCCACCGCTCCGAGAAAACTGAGATGGGGATTGATGATCTGCGCGTCGAGCAGCTCGTATTCTCTTGTGCGCAGATGCATTATCAGCCGGTCGAAGGCGACCTTCGAGGCGTTGGGCGCGAGATGAAACATGGACTCGCCGAAAAACGCTCCGCCGAGCGCGAGACCGTAGAGCCCGCCGACGAGAGTCCCTTCGCGATAACACTCGACGCTGTGGGCGATGCCGTGGCGGTGCAGCTCCGTGTAGAGGTCTATTATCTCCCCCGATATCCAGGTTTCCCGCTCCTGTTTCCTCGGAGCGGCGCAGTTCCTGATGACGGCCGCGAAATCGCGGTTGAAACAGACCTCGAATTCGTTGCGTCTGACGAGGCGCCTGACGACGCGGGAAGGAACGTAGCGGTCCAGGGGCACGACGGCGCGGCGATAGGGCTGACACCAGTAAACCTTGCTGTCCGTGGGATCGGCCATGGGGAAATAACCGTGACGATAGGCCCGCAGAATCTCGTCGACGCTCACCATCGGCACCTCCTCTCCGTCCCCGGCGGAGCGCTGTACGGCGACACCCGTCCGGCAGGCGCAGCTACCGCTGTTGCCCGCAATCGGCCCATGCCGCCTCGACGTAACCCGGCAACCCGTCCCAGTCGCCGTTGGTTATCATTTCGGTGATATAGTCCACGCTCCTGCTGTAGAGCAGGGGGTCACGTCCCGGTTCGAGGAGCCACTCCTTCAGAATGCCGCCGTCGAGCCGGTGCATCGTCATCCCGTAGGAGAGCTCGTCGAGGGCGAGCGCGTTCGACTCCTGCTCGATCTGCCCGTCAAGCGGCCTGAGCAACAGCTTCTTGCCGAGATGCAGGGCCTCGCCGGGCAGTTCGAAGCCGGCGTTGCAGACAACGCCGTTCGACTCCGCGAGATCACGCAGGAATCCCTCCCTCGAATAGCCCCGGAAGTGCAGATGACCGTCGTCCCGGTCCTCTTTCACCTTGCCGTAGATATGGAACTCGTGCGAATCGAACGGCGTCAGAAGGCTCCGGATATCGTCGACCTCCTCGAAAGGAAGGTAGACGAGAACCTTTCTCTCCCGGACGTCAGCCGCCCCGTTCCCGTAAAGACTTTCCGGAATGACCGGAGGAAATACCGGTTCCCGGAAATGGTGCCAGTGCAGCCCTGCGTTATAGCGGGCCGGAGCGAAGTTCAGCAGCGTGTAGCGTTCGAAAATGTTTCCCCTCGCAAGGGGGACCTTGTAGCAGAATGCGTACTGGTGGCCGAAACCCATAGAGGGAATGTTTTTCAGCCGTGCCGCCATGGCGGTTACCGGCTCGAAGTCGGTGATGACAAGATCGACGCCTTCCACATCGAGAGCCAGCACGTCGGACATCAGTCTCGCCAGATCGAGCTGGAACATCGTTTCGATGTAGTTCATCTTTCCCTTGTAGGTCACGAGCGTCAGGCCTTTCAGCACCCTGTACGGTGAAAAAACCCCGATCTCCTTCAGCTCCTCCTCCCTGCGGCCGCTGATGATCACCTCGACGTCGTGGCCCGCCTCGCGCAGCTTGACGACCAGCTCCCTGCTGCGGCTTATATGACCGTTACCTGTCCCCTGGACCCCGAATAGGATTTTCATTCCGCAGACCGTTGCCTATGTGTTGATGGATCGTTCCCGGTTTCGTGCTTCGCCGTTTCCCTTCTCCCGCACGGGCGGATATCCTGTCGCGCGGTCATCTTTCGATCGTAAGGTTCGCATACTGCACCATCAGCGTTTTCTCGCCGGCCGTCCGGAAACGTATGACCGCTTTCTGGTGTTCCCCGCTGCCCTGCACCGAGACGACGACCCCCGGACCGAACATGGCGTGATGCACCCTCGTTCCGGCGCGGAGACCCGCCGGCTTCGGCGGCGCCGGGCGCGCGTCCGGCGCGGCGGAGAACGCGGCCGGAACGGCGGCGCGGCCCGACCCCTGTGAAACGAAGCGGGACGCCCCGGCCGATGCCCCGTTTTCCCTGCTTCCGCCCCCTTCGGTCACCAGCAGTTCCCCGTCGATCTCGTCGATGAACATGGATCGCATGTTCCGCTGCGGCTGACCGTAATGATAGCGGCTTTTCGCCCACGAAAGAAACACCTTGCGCTGCGCCCTCGTCACCGCGACGTAGAACAGCCGCCGCTCCTCCTCCAGCTCCGCCTCTTCGTAGAAGTTGAGCGGAAACAGGCGTTCCTCCAGGCCGGTGATGAACACCACGGGAAACTCCAGACCCTTGGCCGAGTGAACCGTCATGAGCGAGACGTAGTTCGTCGACTCCTGGACTTCGTCGTAATCCGTCGCGAGGGAAATATCGTTCAGGAAATCGTTCAGGCTGTTGGCGCCCTGGTTGTGGTCCGAAAAATCCCTCGCCATGGAGAGCAGTTCCTGGAGGTTTTCATACCTCGCCATGGCCTCCGGCGTGTTTTCGGCCTGCAGGAGCGAGGTGAGCCCCGTCGATTCGTACAGGGCCGAAAGCACCTCGTAGACCGAGCCCTCTTCCGCGACGCGCTTCAGATTTTCGATAACGGCGGCAAAGGCTTCGAGGGCGTTTTTCAGGCGTCCGGGGAATCCCGCCTCGGCGGCTTTCGTGACGGTCTCGTAAAGAGAGATATCGTGCTCGGCCGCGTAGGTCCGCAGCTTCCCGACGCTGACCTCCCCGATCTTGCGCGGGGGAACGTTGATGATCCGCAGGAGCGATTCCGTATCGTGATCGTTGAGGATGAAGCGGAGATAGGCGATCGCGTCCTTGATCTCCCTGCGCTTGTAAAACGATATGCTGCCGAAGATCCTGTAGGGAATCCTGTGCATGCGGAGAATGTCCTCCAGTACCCTGGACTGGGCGTTCGTCCGGTAAAAAATCGCGAAATCCCTGTAGTCGAACCCCTTCGACAGTTTCCAGGTGCGGATGTAGTCACCCGCTTTCTCGGCCTCGTGCTTTTCGCTGAACGCCTCGAGAAGCGTCAGGGGTTCCCCCTCGCTCTGCTTCGAGACAAGCTCCTTTTCGATCTGCTTCCGGTTTCTCCTGATGATGCTGTTGGCCGCCTGCAGAATCGTCTGCGTGCTGCGGTAGTTCTCCACCAGCTTGAACACCGCGGCTTCCGGATAGTCGTCCTGGAAATTGAGGATATTGGTGATATCCGCCCCGCGCCAGGAGTAGATCGACTGCGCGTCGTCGCCGACCACGAAAATGTTGCGGTGCCGGGCGGCGAGGGCCTTGGCGACAAGGTACTGGACGCGGTTCGTATCCTGGTACTCGTCGATGAGAATGTAGCCGAAGTACTCCTGAAGCTGTTCGAGCAGCGCCGGATGTTCACGGAACAGTTCGAGCGGCTTGAGGAGCAGGTCGTCGAAATCGAGCGCGTTGTTCTCGCGGAGTTTCGAAGTGTAGCGTTCGTAGACTCCGGCAATTTGTCGACTGTTGTAATCCGAGGCGTCGGCCTGAAACTGCGCGGGAAGGATGAAACTGTTTTTCGCCCGGCTGATGACTCCCTGAACGGTAGCGGCCGGCACGACGTCCACCGACATGCCGAGTTCCTTCATCACCTGCTTTATCAGACTCTTGCTGTCGTCCGCGTCGTAAATGGAAAAATTGCCGTTGTAACCGATCAGATGGATGTAGTTGCGGAGCAGGCGGGCGAAGATCGAATGGAAGGTGCCGATCCAGAGACCCCGCGAGCTGCCGTCGTGCAACAGTTCATCGACCCTCTGGCGCATCTCGCTCGCGGCCTTGTTGGTGAAGGTCAGCGCAAGTATCCGGTGAGGCTCGACCCGCTTCTCGCCGATGAGGTAGGCGATTCTGTAGGTAATGACCCTGGTCTTGCCCGATCCCGCGCCGGCAAGCACCATAACCGGCCCCTCCGTGGTCCGGACGGCCTCCCGCTGCACGTCGTTAAGCTGTCGTAAAAAATCCGTCAATACGCTCTCGGAAAAAAAGTTATCACCGGAAACGCGGGTAAAATAAAAAAAAACCGGTCTTCCGCCGCGACCGGAACGGGTTATTTCCTTCGCGGCCGGAAATACTTTTTTTCCTCTCTACGGTCTCAGCCGCCATAGAGCGCCGACGTTTCCGCGGCCATCCCGAAATCCTTTTCGCCGAGCCCTCCGAGCGAATGGCTCCACCAGGTCACCGTAACCTTTCCCCATCCGGTCTCGATCACCGGATGGTGATCCGCCTTTTCCGCCGTCATGCCAACCTGGACGGTGAAGGCCATCGCCGTGATGAAATCGTCGAAGCGAAACGTCCGCTCCAGACGCGGCACTCCATCCACCCTGACAACGCTCCAGCCGGGCAGATCGTCCGCTTTCCTCTCAATACTCCTGTCGTCGAGCTTTATCATGAAAAGACCCTCCTGTCCGGAACCGTTAATACGATACCCTGCATCCTGAAACAATAGGGCACCTCTATTAATTTGTTGCGCGCCCTGATTACTTCGTTAGCCGGTGCTCGAAATCCTCATGTACTCTGTGTACACTCCGGTTTCTGTGCTCCGTCCGCCTCGTACTCAAGTCGCTCACGACAAGTAATAGAGGTGCCCAATATACGAAGAACGCCATTTGCACGATTTGCGTTTCAGGGGTCGGGGGACAATGCTATATTGGAATCCGGAATGCGTCCGCGTCCGCATCCGGCGGGCCGATTCCCTCCGGAAATTCAACACCATAGTGAACCCATGTCCCCACTTCTCTACGAAATCAATACCAGGGTCTGGCTGCGCCGGCTCTCGGAAAAACATCAGAGAACGATCACCCTCGGCACGGTTCCCGACAGCGAGTTCGACTTCTTCAAAACATGCAGCTTCGACTTCGTCTGGCTTATGGGCGTCTGGAAACCGAGCCTCTACAGCGAAGCCGTCGCCCGCTCCCACCCCTGTCTTCGTTCGACGTTTCTCCGCCAGATCGACGACCTCTTCCCGCAGGATATCGCAGCCTCCCCCTACTCGATCACGGACTACCGGCTCAACCCCTCCGTCGGGGAGGAAGAGGAACTCGCTTCTTTCCGCAAACGACTCACCGCATCGGGTATCGGGCTCATGCTCGACTTCGTTCCCAACCACATGGCTCTCGACAACGCCTGGCTCCCGGAACACCCCGAATATTTCGTGCCGGTTTCCTGCGAGGAGCAGGGCACCGACCCCGATGCGTCCTTCGAGTACCGGCACTGCCGGTACCTCGCTCACGGCAGGGACCCCTACTTCCCTCCCTGGACGGACACCCTGCAGCTCAACTACGCCAATCCGGAGACCCACGACGCGATGAAGAGCGTTCTGCTCTCCGTCAGCGACCGGTGCGACGCCGTGCGCTGCGACGTCGCCATGCTGGTGCTCAAATCGGTCTTCGACACGACCTGGGGAGCGCTCTCTGGCCCGATGCCCGGAGAATTCTGGCCCGGAGCCATCGAGACGGTGCGGCGGCGACATCCCGGCTTCCTGTTTCTTGCAGAATCGTACTGGGACAAGGAGTGGGAGCTCCAGCAGCACGGCTTCGACTTCACCTACGACAAGACCTTCTACGACCATATCACGGCGCACCCGGTCGCCGTAACGAAACTCAAGGAGCACCTGAACGCCGAATGGCCCTATCACTCGCGTCTCTGCCGCTTCATCGAAAACCATGACGAAGAGCGCGCCGCCCGCAAGCTCGGACCCAACCACGCGGCAGCGGCCCTGGTCCTCCTGACGACTCCCGGCATGCACCTGATCCACCAGGGCCAGATGGAAGGGCTGAAAACCCGGTTACCCGTACAGCTTCTCCGCCAGGCCAACGAACCATTCAGCGGGGAAATGGCGGAGCTCTACCTGAAGCTGTTCGCCCTCGTCGACCGCGAGCTCTTCCGCGAAGGGCGAATCGAAACGCTGGACCTGGCGGCCTCGGGACCCTCCGGTTGCATCGCCTACTTGAGGCGTCACCGCGACGAGGCGGCATTCGTCGTCTGCAATTTCAGCTCGACCGGGGTCGAGCTCCCGGTCGAGCACGAGCTCCTGGGGAAAACAGCGGAAAAAGACCTGCGGCTCTTCAGCACCGCCCGTGCGGACAAAAAAACCGAAACCGCGCATTCCGGCTCCGGCGTCCGGCTCCGGCTCTCCCCGCACGAAGGGATCGTCCTGCTTGTCTGACAGGCGACGGGAGAATATCCGGCTACCGGCCGGACGTTGGAGAGTTTACGAAGCGGATGTACATTACGGTAAGCCCATCCTCGGGCGACAACCGATACAGCCTCATGCACGACTACCGAAGACTGCTCAAAGGCGAGGTCCTCATCGACCTGTTCTGTCTCGACAACGAGGTCACCGGCGTTTCCGGCGAAATATTCATTGCCGCGCCCGCGGCGGCCGTCTGGAACTCCCTGACCAACTACGACAACTTGCACAAAACGCTTCCCAAGGTTATTGCAAGCCGGGTGATCGAAAAACGCGGACGCGAAATCGTTATCGATCAGACCGGCAGAACGGGGATATTGATTTTCGAAAGAACCGTACAGTTCCGCCTCAGGGTCATCGAGGAATACATCAGAAAAATCGCGTTCGAGCAGATCAGCGGCGATTTTCACATCTATCACGGAGAATGGCGGCTCGAAACCATTCCGGAAAACGAGGGAACGCTCCTGCACTACCATGCGGAGATCAAGCCCCGGTTCTTCGCGCCACCGATACTCGTCAATTTCGTTCAGCGCCAGGACCTTCCCGGAATACTGATGGCGCACAAACGACACGCGGAAGCGGAAACCTGCTGAACCGCCGAAGTCCGGGCGAACAGGAAACCATCCATCAACGAAGAAGTACCTATGCAATCCACGCTTCCGATCGCACTCGCGATCATCACCTGCCTTTGCGCTCCGGCAGGTCTTGTTTCAGCCGATCCCGCTCCGCCGGTTCCCCCTGAAGCCCGCTCCAGACTGCTCGAAGAAAAAACCGTCGTCGAGCTGCACCGCGGCGACGACGACGTCATCGACATCTCGGGGCTGATCTACATCCGCGCCGCCCGGGAAACGATCTGGGAGATCATCTCCGATTACAACAACCTCGCCGGAACCCTGCCCAAGGTGAGGGAAAGCCGGGTCGTATCCGAAAACGGCAACGTGAAAATCGTCGACCAGACCAGCAAGACCGGCGTGCTTTTCGTCAGAATCAAGTTCCGCGCGCTCTCGGAAGTGACCGAAATCTATCCGGAGAAACTCGCTTTCGAATTGATCGCGGGGGATTTCGAGCTCTTCAGCGGCGCCTGGCATCTCGTGCCATGGGAAGAGGGAACGCTCGTCTCCTGGTCCGCCAGGGTCAAACCCGTGTTTTCCGCACCGGGATTCATTGTGGACGCGGTTCAGAAACGGGATCTGCGGCAACTGCTTGAAGCGATCCGGGAACTCGCCGAAGCCGAATCCCCGGCGGACGATCCCGCGCAACCGACCGGAGAGAGCGCCGCTTTCCCGCAACCGGCGGCGCCCGCCGGCGAAACCGCCTCCTCTCCATGACGAAAACGCGAAACGACAGCCTGTCCGACAGCCTGCGCCGGAAGCTTTTGCAGGGAGAGGCGCACGTCGAGGTATCCTTCGGGGAGGACGACTTCATTCACGCGGAAGGGGGGATTTTCGTCGAGTCCTCCCCCGAAGCCGTATGGAAGATACTGACCGACTACGACAACCTTGCACGCACCATTCCGAAAGTCGCCGAAAGCCGGCTCGTGGAGGAGAGGGGAAGCGAAAAAATCATCGATCAGACCGGCAGAAGCAGTATCCTCTTTTTCGAGGCCTCGGTCCACATCCTGCTCAGGGTCAGGGAGCGCTTTCCCGAAAGTCTCGACTTCGAACAGATCGAGGGCGATTTCAGGGTCTATCGGGGTGCATGGCGCTTCGAACCCGAGGCAGACGGCCGGGGGGTTTTCGTCTTGTGGCGGGCGCATCTGAAAACCGGCTTCTTCGTACCGTCCTTTCTCGTCAGTTTCGTGCAGCGCCAGGACCTGCCGACCGTTCTTCTGGAGATCAAACGCCTCGCTGAAACCGGCGACGCACCGAAACAAACCTGAAACACAGTCACTGCAAGCCATGTCGAAACCAGTCTGCGTCACCGGAGCTTCCGGCTTCATCGCCGCCCACATCGTCAAACAGCTTCTGGACAGGGGGTACGCCGTCAGGGGCACGGTGCGGGACGACGGCGCCTCGCCGAAATACGCTTTCCTGCGCGACCTGCCGGGCGCGGCTGACCGGCTCGAGCTCTTCCGGGCCGACCTGCTCGAGGAGGGCTCCTACGACCGGGCCGTCGAACCGTGCACGGCCGTCATCCACACGGCCAGTCCCTACCGGGTCAACGTCGGCGATCCGGAAAAAGAGCTGCTGGAGCCCGCCGTGAACGGCACCCGGAACGTGCTCGACACCTGCGCGCGAACGACGGGCGTGGAACGTGTCGTGCTGACCTCCTCGGTCGCGGCCGTGACGGACGAACCCGATCCGTCCCGGGTGCTCGACGAAAACGACTGGAACACCCGTTCCTCGCTCCGGCGCAACCCCTACCACTACTCCAAGGTGGAAGCCGAACGGCTTGCCTGGGAGTACATGCGGAAAAACCGTCCGCGCTTCGACCTGGTCGTGATCAACCCTTTCATGGTAACCGGCCCTTCCCTCGGCCCCTCCCTCAACACGACGAACGCCATGCTGCGCGACATCGTCAGGGGTGTCTATCCGGCCATCTTCGATCTGGTCTGGGGGTTCGTCGACGTCCGGGATACGGCCGCCGCCCACGTCGCCGCGCTCGAAACGAAGCGCGCAGAGGGTCGCTATCTCTGTTCCGGAGACTCCCTGCACATGCGCGATCTCGTCCTTCTGCTGAGGGAAAACGGTTTCGACCCCTACGGCAAGCTTCCCCGTCTCGATCTCTCCTCGCCGGCCGGCAGCGCGGCGGTCCGGCTCCTCTCACGCCTGCAGCCCAGAGATACCGGCGTCTACCTCAGAACGCATGTCGGCCGCGCCATACGCTACGATACCGCGAAAATCAGAAAGGATCTCGGCATGCACTTCATGCCGTCGAAAGAAAGCATCCTCGAAGCCGTGAAAGATCTCCGGCGATGGGGTCATTTGTAACACGCATCGCCGGGGGTTCCTCCTCCTTCATCGCGGGGAGCGTCGCCGGAAAAGAATGGAAAGGGGTTCTCCCCTGAAGAGTTCCCTGTCAGGCACGCTTCTCGCGGCCTGAACCGTTCTGCGCTTCTTCACGATGGCCGCCGCCCGCACCAGGTTGTCCCCGAGAGCTTTCAGAACCGCCCCGGCCGACCGCAAACCGTCCGTTCCGCGAAAAAGGAAGCCCGCCGCCGCGAGCAACTCCAGAAAAAACCGTAGCGGGAGCACCCAGACAAGGGAGCGGAGTTCCATGTTCTTCAGGAGCATGGCGATGTTGTTGCGATGGTTGAAATACCGTTTCCTGAAGGAACCCGCACCGAGCGTCGCGCCGCCCTCGTGGTAGGCCACCGAGTCCGGAACCGAAACGATCCTGCCCCCGGCAAGCCGGAGCCGCCAGCAGAGGTCGATCTCCTCCATGTGCATGAAAAACTCCTCGTCGAATCCCCCGAGAGCGGCCACGCTCTCGCGCCGCGCGAACATCGCCGTCCCCGAGGCCCAGAAAATTTCCTTCGGGTCGTCGTACTGCCCCTCGTCCTGTTCGATGGCGAGGAACGTCCGGCCCAGGCAGAACGGATAGCCGAGCCGGTCGATGCGGCCGCCCGCCGCCCCGGCGTAATCGAAGCGCCGCTCTCCTCTCCTGAACGCGGAAAGGGAAAGAATTTTAGGCTGGCATGCCTCGACGGAGGAGTCGTTCGAAACGGCCTCCACGAGCGGAAGAAGCCATGTCCGCTCGACGAGGGTGTCGTCGTTCAGGAACACGACGTACTCCGCCGACGAGGAAAAGAGAGCGCTGTTGCATCCCCCCGCGTACCCCCTGTTGGTATCGTGGATGATCACCCTCAGACGGTCGAATCGGCCGGAAAGAGACCCGATCCCGCTCTCACCGCTGGCGTTGTCCACCACGCAGACGCTCATCGCCGGATAGCGGGTTTCGGCGAGTGCGCCGAGACAGCGTTCGAGCATCGCGCTGTCCCGGTGGTGCGGTATGATAACCTCGACCGGCGGCAGGCGCTCGTTTTTCCCTGCGGGATATGTGGACGGATTCTCGCTCATGCTCGGGATGCCGTGAGCGGCTCGGGTCAGGCGAGCCTTTTCCAGAATTCGCCCGCTTTCAGGGCGGCCTCCTCCGGTGTCGCCGCATCCGCGATAGCTTGCAGGAGCGCGGAGCCGACAACGGCGCCGTCGGCCAGCTTCCAGATTCTTCGGACTCTCTCGCGGTCCTTGATCCCGAAACCGACAACGTATTTCTTCGCGGTGTTCTCGCGCACCCTCGCCAGGTAGTCTTCCACGCCGTCCGCTGCAGGCCCGGCGGCAAGCTTTCCGGTCCCCGTGACGGCGTTGACCGCCAGACAATAGGAAAAATCGGTCGAAAGGCCGTCGATCATGCGGATTCTTTCGGGAGGCGTCACAGGCGAAACGAGAAACACCACCGACAGTCCGAATCCTTTCGCGCGTTCGAGAAAGTCGGTCGCTTCCTCCGGAGGCAGATCGGGGATCAACAGTCCGTCGACACCCGCTTCGGCGGCGGCGCCGAGAAAACAGTCCCCCCCGTAGGCGATGAGGGGATTGCAGTAGCCCATCAGGAGGATCGGCGCCGTGACGGGACGGCAGCCCTCGCCCGCGCGCGCTTTTCCGACCAGATCGAGCAGTCCGGAAATGTGCACCCCGTTCCGGATCGCTATCCTCGCCGCCTCCTGGATGACCGGCCCGTCGCCGATGGGGTCCGAAAACGGCATGCCGAGCTCGATTATGTCCGCCCCGTTGTCCTGGAGCGCCTCGAGCACGGGAAGCGTCGATCCGGGAACGGGATATTCGGGCATGAGGTAGGCGATGAGATACTTCTTCTCCTCGCGCATCAACCGGGAAATTCTGTTTGTCTCCATGCGGAAGATCAGCCGAAAATAAGTTTTGGTATAACGAAAATGTCCAGAATCAGGGATACCATCGTCATCAGATGCAACAGAACGCTTCCCCAGACGTTCTTGTGCCTGAGCACGACGTAGCCGCCGATGATCCCGATCGGCAAGGCCATCATCGCCATCAGGGCCCGCTCGAACATGCCGACGGGCGCTACGGCGAAATGGTTGACGGTATAGAACAGCGCCGTCAGAAACACCGTCAGATGCCGGTTGAAACCCCGCTCTATCATCGCCGAGAACATGATGCCCCGCCACAGGAACTCCTCGGCCAGGATCAGCACCGGAAACACGTAGAGCAGCGACCGCCCGACAAGCAGCATCTCCATTTCCGCCATCGGGGTACCGCCGTTGGTGTAGTAGATCACGGTGTTTATGATATCCATGAGAAAGAGGAAGAAGCCCGCGATCCCGCCCCAGAAGAGCGTTCCCTTCAGGTTGCCGCCGGAAAGATACATCCGTTCCCACTCTCCGTACTTCGCTCCCCGGTAGAACACGATACCGAAGGAACCCAGGACGTAGAGCGCGAGAGCCGGCCACTCCATCAGCGGGGTGAAATGTCCGACAAGGCCCGTGAGCCAGATCAGCGCCATCAGGCCGAAGGAGAGTTTCAGGCGACTGTCGAGGCCGTCTATGGGAGGGAAGAATCCCGTTTTCACCGGTTTCATGGATCATGCACGTTCTGGGTTGGGAAAAAACACACTGTCGACAGCGAACGGAAACGCGCCGTCACGTATAGTCGGGGCGCCGCTCATAGGCAATCGGATCCTCTACGCCCGCGTTGCGGAAGGCTCTCAGCCTGCGGGCGCAACTGTCGCAGACACCGCACGCCTTCCCCTCGCTCTTGTAACACGACCAGGTGTGGACAAAGGGCGCGTCGAGTTCCACGCCTTTCCTGACAATATCCGTTTTGCCGAGTTCGATGAGGGGCGTCTGGATCTCAATCGCGCTGTCCGGCCTGGTCCCGAGCGCCACCGCCCTGTTGAAGGCCTGGTAAAACATCTGCCGGCAATCGGGATACCCGGAGGAATCCTCCTCGACCGCCCCGATAAAAACCTTGTTCGCGCCGATCACCTCGGACCACCCCACAGCCATCGAAAGAAAGCTCGCGTTCCTGAACGGGACGTAGCTCGAAGGGATCTCCGACGATTCCAGATCGGCGTCCTCGACCGGTATGGCCGCATCGGTCAGCGAAGAGCCGCCGATCGCCGCCAGGTACCCGGCATCGACTTCGAGACGCCGCCCGATATCGTAATGGGCGCAGATATCGCGGAACGAGGCCAGCTCTTTCTGCCAGGTGCGCTGCCCGTAGTTGACGTGCATCGCCGCAAGCTCGTAGCCGAGATAGTCCGCAAGCGCTGTTACGACAAGACTGTCCATGCCGCCACTCAACAACACAACGGCTCTCATGAAAACAGATCGGTTACCGGTTCGAAAAATTTTTCTTCAAGGTAGGCATTTCTCAATAAAAAAAGCCACCCCGTTGTGCCGGGGTGGCTTGTTCTGCCGGAAGACCGGGCGCATTACATCATGCCGCCCATGCCGCCCATGCCGCCCGCGGGCATCGGAGGCATATCGGCCTTGTCGTCCTTGATGTCCGTGATCGCGGCTTCGGTGGTCAGAAGAATTCCCGCAACGGAAGCTGCGTTCTCGAGAGCCGTTCTGGTCACTTTGGTGGGGTCGACGACACCCGCCTCGACCAGGTTCTCGTACTCCTCGGTCCTGGCGTTGAAGCCGAACTCGCCTTCGCCCTGCTTGACCTTTTCGACAACGACCGCGCCATCGGTGGTGCCGGTGTTGGCGACGATCTGACGAAGCGGCTCCTCGAGCGCGCGACGGATGATATCGACGCCGGTTTTCTGGTCGTCGTTTTCAGGAGCGGTGTTGTCGAGCCCCTTGGCCGCCCGGATAAGCGCGACGCCGCCGCCGGCGACGATGCCTTCCTGGACCGCGGCGCGGGTTGCGTGCAGCGCATCCTCGACACGGGCTTTCTTCTCTTTCATCTCGACCTCGGTCGAAGCGCCGATGTTGATGACGGCGACGCCGCCGGAAAGCTTCGCAAGACGCTCCTGGAGCTTTTCGGTATCGTAGTCGGATGTCGATTTTTCGATCTGGCCCTTGATCTCGTTGATGCGCGCCTTGATGTCGTCCTGCTGGCCCTTGCCCTCGACAATCGTGGTATTGTCCTTGTCGACGCTGATGCTGCCGGCCTGTCCGAGATAGGAGATGGTGGCGTTTTCGAGTTTGTAGCCCTTCTCCTCGGAAATGACGGTGCCGCCGGTAAGAATGGCGATATCCTCCAGCATGGCCTTGCGGCGATCACCGAAGCCCGGAGCCTTTACGGCGCAGACCTTCAGGGTCCCGCGGAGCTTGTTGACGACGAGGGTCGCGAGCGCCTCGCCCTCGATGTCCTCGGCGATGATCATCAGCGGACGGCCGGACTGTGCGGTTTTCTCGAGAACCGGCAGAAGATCCTTCATGTTGCTGATCTTCTTGTCGTGGATCAGGATGTAGGGATCCTCGAGCTCGGCATCCATCTTCTCGGAGTTGGTCACGAAGTAGGGAGAGAGGTAACCACGGTCGAACTGCATGCCCTCGACGACCTTCAGTTCGGTATCCATGCCCTTGGCTTCCTCGACGGTGATGACGCCGTCCTTGCCGACTTTCTCCATCGCTTCGGCGATCAGTTCACCGATTTCAGGATCGTTGTTCGCCGAAATGGTGCCGACCTGCGCGATCTCCTTCTTGCCGGAGATGTCGCTCGAAATGGTTCTCAGTTCGGCCACGACTTCCCTGACGGCCTTGTCGATGCCCCTCTTGAGGTCGATGGGACGCGCGCCTGCGGCGACGTTTTTCAGGCCTTCGCGGTAGATCGCCTGGGCCAGGACGGTTGCGGTCGTGGTTCCGTCACCGGCGACGTCGCTGGTCTTCGACGATACCTCGCGCACCATCTGGGCGCCCATGTTCTCGAACGGGTCTTCCAGTTCGATCTCTTTCGCCACGGTCACGCCGTCCTTGGTCGAGGTCGGTGCGCCGAATTTTTTGTCGATCAGCACGTTGCGGCCGGCGGGGCCGAGCGTCACCTTCACGGCATCGGCCAGTTTGTCCACGCCCTCTTTGAGCTTGGCCCTGGCTTCTGCTTCAAAAGAAATATCTTTTGCAGTCATCGTTGGAATGTCCTCCTGAAAAGTAATTTTAATGGAATTTGCTGAAATCAGTCAAGAATGGCGAAGATGTCCGATTCGCGCATGATGAGGTAGTCCTCGCCCTCGACGGCGACTTCCGTACCGGAGTACTTGCCGTAGAGCACTTTCTGGCCTACCTTGACCTCCATTTCCACAAGCTGTCCACTGTCGGCCGTCTTGCCGGGGCCGACGGCGACAATCTCGCCGTACTGGGGTTTCTCTTTGCCGGTGTCCGGAATATAGAGCCCGCCCTTGGTTTTTTCCTCCGCTGGCGCCGGCTTCACGATTACTCGGTCAGCTAAGGGTTTCAAGTTCATCTTTTCTTCGTACGTTTAGTGTTAAGGATATGCTGTGACGGCGCGCGAACGCGCCGCGGCAGATCGCCTGCCCGCTGTTAGCACTCTCGTTTGTCGAGTGCTAACAGCATGACAAATATTAAAAAAAATTACATTCCCGCCAAATACTTTATCGCTCCCGCAAATGGAACGATAATCCGGTGGAACGTGTTTTTTTATATTTAGTTACAACAACCACCAACCGCTGACTTATGGATGAGGAGCTCTACAGAACCATCGGAAAAATCGCGGCGGAAAAGTACGAAAGCCTCGCTTCGAAACTGAAAGACGACACCGCGACGAAAGAAGACCGGCAGAATTTCGAACTGCTGAGGGAAATCATAGCACTGGCGAAAAACAGGCTGACGGTCGCCCGAAACGAAAAGATAGCCGAACAGGGCGGCGATGTCTGGGTGGAACGAACCTCCAGATCGCACTTTCCCCACATACGGCTTCACGGTGGAGCGCTGGAAGACGACCCCCCTCCCCACGGCTTCGAATAACCCTCCGTCCCTTTCCTTCCGCCCCGTTTCGTATTTCCGGGAAAAGGGTTCCGCGCGCGCTACCGTCCGAACCAGGGAGCGAGATGGCGACCGGTCAGGGAGTCGCCGTTCGCGCATATCTCCTCCGGGGTGCCTTCGGCAACGATCCCTCCCCCCCTCTCCCCGGCTCCGGGCCCGAGATCGACAATCCAGTCGGCCTGCGTGATGATGTCAGGATTGTGCTCGATGACGAGCAGCGAATTGCCTTGGGCGAGCAGACGGTTGAAACAGTCGATGAGCTTCCGGATATCGTCGAAATGCAGGCCGGTGGTCGGTTCGTCGAAAATGAACAGGGTATGCTCGTCGTCGGCCCTCGATATGAAGTGCGCGAGCTTCAACCGCTGGGCCTCGCCGCCCGACAGCGTACTCGACGACTGGCCGAGCCTGATGTAGCCGAGCCCCACGTCGTCGAGCACATCGAGCTTTCTCGAAATCGCTTTCTCCCCCCCGAAGAACTCCATTGCCTCCTGCACCGTCAGGTCCAGAACGTCGGCGACCGAGCGCCCCCTGTAGAGCACATCGAGGGTTTCGCGCTTGTAGCGGCTCCCGCCGCAATCCTCGCAGACGGCCTCGATATCGGCGAGAAACTGCATCTCGATCTTCACGGTCCCCTCCCCCGAGCATGCCTCGCAGCGCCCGCCGGGAATGTTGAAGGAAAAATACCCCGGTTTCCATCCCCTGACTTTCGCCTCCTTCGTCTGGGCGAACAGTTGGCGGATATCGTCGAAGATCTTGAGGTAGGTCGCGGGATTGCTGCGGCTGGACTTCCCTATCGGAGACTGGTCCACGTGCTCTATGCCGTCGATCAGGCCGACGCCCTCGACGGAACGGTGCGTCCCTTCCTTCTCGGTCGATCGTCCTTTGGCCCGGAGGACCGCTTTTTTGAGGATGTCGTTGACGAGCGTCGATTTGCCCGAACCGCTGACCCCGGTTACGCAGGTCAGTACCCCGAGCGGAAAGCGCACGTCGATGTTTTTCAGATTGTTCTGCATCGCCCCCCTCACCTCGATGCACGCCGAAAGATCGACGGGGCGACGCGACGCGGGAACCGCGATCGCCTTTCTGCCGCCGAGATAGTCGGCGGTCAGCGAACGGCCCGTGCGCCGTATCGTTTCCGAAGAACCGTGAAACACGATCTCCCCGCCGTTTCTTCCGGCCTCGGGCCCGAGATCGATAATTTCGTCGGCCGCCTCGATGATCTCCCTGTCGTGCTCGACGACAATAACCGTGTTGCCGAGGTCCCTCAACCGCCTGAGCAGTCCTATCAGCCGGGCCGAATCGCTCTGGTGCAGACCGATACTCGGCTCGTCGAGGATGTACATCGCTCCGACAAGCGGCGAGCCGAGGGAGGTCGAAAGATTGATCCGCTGAAACTCCCCGCCGCTGAGGGTGTGCGTCAGACGGTCGAGCGTCAGGTAGTCCAGTCCGACATCGAGCAGGTAGCCGAGCCTTTTACGGATCTCGTCGAGAACCGCCCCCGCAACCTTGCGGTCGAAGGGGGAAATATCGAGGCCGTTGAAAAACTCATGGGCTTCGGCAATGTTCATTCTGCAGATTTCACCGATGTTCTTCCCGGAAACCCTGACGCAGCGCGCCTCCGGCTTGAGCCTCGAGCCTTCGCACGCCGTACAGACGGCATAGCCGCGGTAGCGGCTGAGAAACACGCGCAGATGCACCTTGTATCCCGCATCCTTTTCCATCTCGGCGAAAAAGGGCCCGATCCCCCTGAAACCCTTCCCCGGCATCCCTTTCCATATGAGCTCCTTGTGCGCCGCCGCAAGCTTTTCATACGGACGGTCCACCGGAATGCCGCTTTCCGAAGCGGCCTCCAGCAGACGCCGCCAGTGCCGGCTGTATTTTTCCGAGGTCCAGCAGGCGATGGCGCCCTCCTCGATGGTGAGGGATTTGTCCGGAATCACGAGGTCTTCGTCGATCCCGGCTATGCGGCCGAACCCCTGGCATTCGGGGCAGGCCCCGAGCGGGGAATTGAAGGCGAAAAGCTGGGGCGTAGGCTCCTGGTATTCGATGCCGTCGAGTTCGAGGCGGTCGCTGAAGCCGTAGGTCTTGCCCCCGACAACCCGCAGGAGCGCGTAACCACCCGATTCGCCGAAACAGGTCTCGGCGGCCTGGGCGACCCGGCTGACCGTTTTTTCGTCCCCGGCGGCCCTGAATCTGTCGACCAGGACCATGAGCTTCGAGAGCTCCTCCCTGCTCATGGCGGCGGCCCGTTGCCGTGTGGCCGTGTCGTTGATGTCCAGAACCTCGTCGTCGAAGACCAGACGGAAAAACCCTTTCTGCAGGAGGTTGGCGAGCTCCTCCTCTACAGAGCAGCGGCGGTGTTCGTCGGAATGGCAGGGAAAGGGAAAGCCTACGAAAAAACGGGCGCTTTCGTCGAGAAACTTCGCCTGCAGAGCGACATCTTCGGGCGTGTGCTTCAGCACCAGTTCGTTGGTTTCCACCGAGTATATCTTACCGATTCTCGCGAAGAGCAGCCGCAGGTAGTCGTAGATCTCGGACACCGTTCCGACGGTCGAACGGGGGTTTTTCGGGATCGGCTTCTGCTCTATGGCGATCGCGGGAGCTATGCCCTCGATCGTCTCGATCTCGGGCCTGGGCATTCTTTCGAGAAACTGTCGTATGTATGCCGACAGGGATTCGACGTACCTCCGGTGTCCTTCCGCATAGAGCGTATCGAAGGCGAGGCTCGATTTTCCGGAACCGCTCACTCCGGTTATGACGACAAAGGCGTTTCTGGGAATCCGTACGGTTATGTTTTTCAGATTGTGCGTTCTGACGCCGGTCATCACGATATCCGGAAGCGGTGTTCCGGTCGCGTCGCCAGTTGTTCCTTCCTGCATCGCGCTCCGTTCAAGGGGAAATGTTGACAAAAGCCCGAAGCGCCGGCCGGAAGACCGGACGGGCTCGAACGATGGATGACAAGCTACATGAAAAAGGGGTATTCCACAACCGCACCGGAGAAAACGGAGCGACGGATTCAGGGCACCTCTGAAAAGTGTCATGAGTCCCGATTGAATCGGGATAAACTTCGAAACCAACGCAGCAATTTGGGCGCGCAATACGTTTTCAGAGGTTCCCTTCAGTGAAACGTAAATCCCGGATCCGTAAGAAGGGTCGCCACGGTGGTCGCGGCCATGAGGGCCTCGATCTTGTTCTCGAGGCTGAACATGTAAGCACGGTGGGGACAGGTCCGGACAATCTCGCATTTGCCGACGTCGACCGAACAGCGCATGAGATGGGGACGGCCTTCGGTAGCCTGTCCGATGTCGGATACGGTGATCTCGTCCGGGGATCTCGCCAGCTTGTAGCCGCCCTTGACTCCCTGCACAGACATGGCGATTCCTGCCTTTTTGAGGTGCTGCATCGCCTTTGCCATGAACTCCTGGGAAAAACCTATGTTCGCGGCCATCTCCTTCACCGTTACCACCTCTCCCTGCGTTTTACTTGCAAGGTAGACCACGGCGTGAAGACCGTATTCGAACTTTCTCGACACTTTCAGCATAACGTAAAATCCATAACCGCCTTTAAACCGGACAACTTTTACCCAATTTAAAAATAAATCCGTTAAATAGTATGCAGATTTTCTCCGCCATCGGGTATATTACGTTCAAGCGTCCACCGCCGTCGACCAGGCTATCATGAACGATCTTTCCGCCGACCTTTATTTCAACTGGGAGTACGGTCCGGAGAAAACCGCACGGATACGGTACCGGACCTTCGGATCCGCAGAGAACGGCAAGCCGCCCCTCTTGTTCGTTCACGGCTACGGCGCGATGCTGGAGCACTGGGAGCTTAACATTCCCGACTTCTCCGACGGCCGGGAGATCTTCGCGATGGACCTGATCGGCTTCGGCGGGTCCGAGAAACCGAACGTGCGGTACCGCCTCGCCCTCTTCGCGGAACAGATCCGCGCATTCCTCGGATACCGGAAGATCGACCGGGTCGTCATCGTCGGCCACTCGATGGGGGGCGCTTCGGGACTTTACTTCGCCCATCTCTACCCCGACGTTGTCGCGGGGCTGGTGCTCGCGAACCCCTCCGGCCTGTTCGCCGACACGATGGACCCCATGGCGAAGGCGTTCTTCGGGCTGATAGCCTCGCCGATCATCGGGGAGTTCATGTTCGCGGCTTTCGCCAATCCCATCGGCGTCAGCCAGAGTCTTCTGCCGACCTACTACAACCAGAAAAAGGTCGATCTGAGGCTGATCAGGCAGTTCACCCGGCCGCTGCAGGATAAGGGCGCAATGTGGTCCTATCTCTCCCCGTCGCGCAGGCCCGACGACTTCACCCTCGAGCACCTCCCGAAACCCTGCGGTTACAAAAGCAAGGCCTTCCTCGTCTGGGGCGCGGAAGATACGGCGCTCCCCCCGCAGAAAATCATTCCGGAATTCCAGGCGATGCTCCCGCACGCCGGCGCGTTCATCATCCCGGAAGCAGCGCACTGCATCCACCACGACGCTCACGAAGCCTTCAACGCCCTTTTGGCCCGCATCCTCTCGGAGGAGCTGGACTGAACCGGAAGAAAGGGAGGCGGGCCCGGCCCGCGACCGCGTTCAGCCGCCGTAGGAACCGCTCTGCCGGAACCTGATATCCTTGAGGTGGGAAGCCTTGATGCCGATCTGGAAAAAATAGCTTTTGTACTCTCCCGCGGGCACCCACTGGAAGCTCATGTCCCAGCAGTCGAAATCGCCGTAGAGGTTGATCTGCGGATAGATCAGCTCCCTGTTTTCGATATCGTATCCCGTGTTCAGGCCGAGCTGCCATATCCTGCTCAGGGAGACCCGCGCCGACGAGTTCAGAAGAGCCGTGGTGACCGCCGGTTCCGTCGGATCGTACCGGCTGGAGTTGAGGTAGAGCGACATTCTCAACTGCCAGGGAAGCTTCACGGCGGTCTTGCGATAGTAGTCGTGATCGTAGCGCTCCTCGAAAATCGCCTTCTTCAGGAGACGCTCCTCCTCGTCCGCTCCGTTGCCGGAAGCTTCCAGAACGGACGAGGGCCGCTCCCTCCCGCCGTTTAGACGGCCCTGGAGGTTCAGGCTGAGATTCAGAAATCCCTGCACGAAGCGCAGGGGCCCGTTCCCGCTCTCGCTGTAGAACCGGTCGATCCTCTCCCCGGTCTCCCGGTCGTAATCGTAAAAATCGTAGGTCGCCCCCGCACTGAAAAGCAGGTTCGGCGACAGGGCGTTGCTCGAGGCGCTCAGGACAAGCGGCGAGAGATGCAGCGAATCCGCGGCGAAATTGTAGCTGGTCGAGGCGTCGAACGAGAGAAGCTGGACGACCTTGTCGCCATTCGAGGGATCGTCGGGCGCTATCTTGGCGTGAAACAGGTTCTGGAGACTCAGGCCGAGGGTGCTCTGCTCGCCCGGCACACTGCTGTAGATCGCGTTCTGGTAACGGTTGTAGCGTACAGGCTCGGCAAGGGCGTCGATGTAGGTGCCGTAGTAGTCGTACTCCTCTCCCCGGAAGTCCGGGTTGTAGGTGTAACTGACGGTGGGAATGAAGGTGTGGCGAAGCGCCCTGATGCCGACGAGGTCATCGAGCAGGCCGGTATAGACCGACGCATAAAGACGCGTCAGGGCATCGAGTTCCAGCGACCAGGTCGAATAGTCGGACGGCTCGTCGAGCTTTTCGGTCACCACCTCCGTACCGTCGTAATACTGCTCGACCGAACTGTCGAGATAGTAACCGGTAAAATCCAGCGCCGCGTTGACGTTAAAATAACGGAACAGGGTCGAGTTGATGCTGAAGGGCAGCTCCACCTTCACGCCCCAGCGGTCGTCGTCGAGCGGATTGTAGTCGAGCCGACCCTCGACCTCCACCCTCTGCGAGAAGTTCGCCTTGAAATCCCTGGAAAAGTCGTGGTGGTAGGTGAATTGCATGCTCGCGTTTCCGGTATAATCGGAATAGTCGAGGTCGCTGAAGGTCGAATACTCGGCCGATGCAGAAGCGCGGGGCGTGACGGAGAAACGCGAGCCCCAGCCGTCCGTGGAACCCTCCCCGTCCCGGAACGGATAGACTCTCCCCTGGTAATAGGACGCGCTGACGGTCTGTGTCAGATCGTCGTCCCGGAGATCCTGGGTGCGCTGGTAGCTGGCGGTGAGGCTCCTGCTGCCTTCGTCGAAGGTTTTCGAAAACGACGCGTAGGAGTTCGCCTGCTCGTTGATGATCGACTCCGGATTGATCGAATTGACGTCGTAGTAGCGGCGTCCTCCCTGGTAGAAGAGGTTCAGATCGAGCTTCGCCGTGGGATCGAAGCGGTGGTGATGCACCAGCCGGAAGTTCCAGTTACCGTAATCGACGTAGTCCGGATCGTCCGGATGTGAGCGCATGTACCGCTCGTACTCTCCCTCCAGGTAACCGTTGAAAAGGTAGCGCTTCCTGTAACGGAAGCGCTCCCCGAGACGCCAGCTCCCGTTGAAGGCGACGTCGCTTTCCAGACGGAGGTCCATGTAGTCGTTGAACGCCCAGAAATAGCCGAAATTGGAGAGGTAGAGCCCCCGGTCGTCGTTGCTGAAGCTCGGAATCAGAAATCCGGATGAACGCTCGTTCTTGATCGGAAAGGTCATGAACGGAAGCGGAATCAGGGGAACCGCGGGCAGGCGCGTGGAAAAGGGTTTCGGCCTGACGTACATGATCAACGGCCGGGCGACGACCTTGTCTCCCGGAATGATCTTCATGTTCCTGCCGTAAAACCAGAAGTCGGGGTCTTCCTTCGGGCAGGTCGTGTAGATGCCGTCCCTGATGTACAGCTCGCCCGTTTCAAGCCGCTTGACGTTCTCTCCGGTGTAATACCCCTCCTCGATCTGGGAAGAAACATTGACGGTCCGACCTTTGCGGGTGGAGTAGTTGTAGGTCATGCGGTCGGCCTCGAACGCACCGTCGCGGTCGGTAAAGACAGGACGTTCGGACAACTGCCCGGAAGGGTCCTCCTGCGGATAGGCGTCGAAAATCGAGGTGCTGTAGTCGATCACGATTTTCGGGGCGTCGATCTTCATCTCCTCGTAGGAGATCGAGGCTTTGCCCCACAGTTCCATCGAGCGGCCGCCGATATCGTAGACGAGAGAATCCCTTGCGGAATAAACGACCGTCGTGTCGGGTCCTCCCCCCTTTCCGGCACGGACGCTGTCGACGTTCGCAGCCGTCGTGTCCGGCGCCGCCTCCTCGCGGGCGAGGGAAACGGAAAAAAGGAGAGCTGCAAGCAGGGAAACGCCACCGCAGACAGCCAGAGCCCTGAATATGGATAGTCCAGAATGCGACACGGCTGAAACGCTCCCGGAGAGCCTGCGTTGAGATTTTGAGATGAACTATAAAAGTCTAAATATATTATTTTATTCACCCATACCTAACGCGCGGGGAACCGGTCGGCAATTCCCCGCCAGGGCGACCGGTTCTTCACTCAAGAGCATCTCCTTTTATGGCACACACTGCATACACGGCCCCCGATCCGTCAGGCCACTTCGGACATTTCGGCGGCAAGTTCATTCCCGAAACCCTTATCGGAAACGCAGCCGATCTCGAAGCGGAATACAGGAAAGCGAAGGAGGACCCCGCATTCCAGGAGGAGTTCGCAAGCCTTCTGCGCCACTATGTCGGCCGGCCGACGCCGCTCTACCACGCCCGGAACCTGAGCGGACGGATCGGCGGTGCGCAGATCTACCTCAAAAGAGAGGACCTCTGCCATACGGGAGCGCACAAGATCAACAACGCCATAGGCCAGGCGCTCCTGGCCCGGAGGATGGGCAAGAAGCGGATCATCGCGGAAACGGGCGCGGGACAGCACGGCGTGGCCACGGCGACCGTCTGCGCGCTCTTCGGCCTGGACTGCATCGTTTACATGGGAGCGGAGGACATACAGCGCCAGGCGCCCAACGTCGCCAGAATGAAGCTCCTCGGCGCGGAAGTCCGCCCGGTCGAGAGCGGCACGAAAACCCTCAAGGATGCGACGAGCGAGGCGATACGCGACTGGATCAACAACCCCGAGGATACCTTCTACATTCTCGGCTCGGTGGTCGGCATGCACCCCTACCCCATGATGGTCAGGGATTTCCAGTCGGTCATCGGAAAGGAAACGAAACAGCAGATCGTCGAACAGGCGGGACGCCTCCCCAACGTCATCGTCGCCTGCGTCGGCGGGGGCAGCAACGCGATCGGCATCTTCTACGA
This sequence comes from Chlorobium sp., assembly GCA_028282595.1. Lineage (GTDB taxonomy): Bacteria > Bacteroidota > Chlorobiia > Chlorobiales > Chlorobiaceae > Prosthecochloris. Next base: position 84,703 of record JANQHQ010000039.1, read on the forward strand.
CTTTCTCGAACACGCCGCCGAAATCGACATGGTCGGCGTCGAGGCGGCGGGTGAAGGGCTCGAAGGCCGCCACGCGGCATCCTTGACCAAAGGGTCGACCGGCGTGCTGCACGGCTCGATGATGAAGATCCTGCAGGACCGCTACGGTCAGATCGAAGAAGCGCACTCCATCTCAGCCGGACTCGACTACCCCGGCGTCGGCCCGGAACACTGCTACCTGCAGGAAAAAGGGCTCGTGCGCTACACCTCGGCCACGGACCAGGAAGCGCTCCGGGCACTCCGGGAGCTCGCTTCCGCGGAAGGCATCGTCTGCGCGCTGGAATCGGCTCACGCGGTCCACTACGCCACCGTGAAGGCCGCCGGGATGAAGCCGGAGGAAATCCTCGTCGTCAACCTTTCCGGCAGAGGCGACAAGGACATGGAAACGATCATGGAAAGCTTCGGGCTGTAAACATTGTTGAATCGTTGAGGTGTTGAATTGCTGTGCGCGCTTCGCGCAGTGAGTGGTAACGGGTGCGGTCGGCAGGAACGCGGCGCACCGAAGTTTTTCCGGAAAAGGCTTGCAGAAAAAAGGGGAAAGCGGTATACTTACAACTCCTCAAGCGGGAATAGCTCAGTTGGTAGAGCACAACCTTGCCAAGGTTGGGGTCGCGAGTTCGAGTCTCGTTTCCCGCTCCACAACAATAAAAGCCCTGGTCACTAGCCGGGGCTTTTTTGTTTTCCGCCGTCAGCCCTCCTCGCGGTCTTTTACCGAAGGATATGAGCCTCCCCGAAAACCTCTATTATTGATTGGCCTCGATTTTCCGGGTGAAGGGTCACAATAATCCACGCGCCCGCGAGGGGCGCGACGAAGTCTTGGAAGCGCGCGGCGGCGTCCTCGAGGCCTTCGATGCGGACGGTGATCTGGTTCATTGTTGCTTTTCCCTGTTTTTTTTGTTAACGTGCTTTCGAGGTAGGGATGTTCCCCGTAAGGGGAAGCTCAGGGAACCTCATCCGGACCCGCTAACCTGGCCTCATTTTTTTATACACTCTCTCCCCGTCCCTCTGCTTCTCAATATACCCTTCCGCTTTGGAGTAAAAGGCTGTTGTGCCTTGCCATCCGTTTTCGGTACGGTCGCAGACCATCAACACGTAACGCCTTTCCCCTTTTTTGTTTGTAACGGCTTTGACATAGTGGCGCTTGACCCGCCCGCTCTGCGTGATCTCCCAGATCTCGTCGGGGTCCTTGAGGGTATCGGCGAAGAGCTTGACGTAGCGCGCGCGGCCGCGGCCGACATTGTATAAACTCCGGTGACGCGGTCGATAAAGTTTCAATCCACGCGCCCGCGAGGGGCGCGACGCAGTTTTACGCTGGGTCGGCGTCGGTGAGCCTTGCGTTTCAATCCACGCGCCCGCGAGGGGCGCGACTCGGCAGCGAGTTTCTGTCGTGATTTGCCACTACCGTTTCAATCCACGCGCCCGCGAGGGGCGCGACACGTCTTCAAAATCGGTTTGTCTTCGGGGGGGCTGTTTCAATCCACGCGCCCGCGAGGGGCGCGACTGGCGGCGGAAAACGGGACGCTTACGCTTTTGAACCCGTTTCAATCCACGCGCCCGCGAGGGGCGCGACTGTCAAACAACGTCGATCAGCGCAAAACCGCAACAGTTTCAATCCACGCGCCCGCGAGGGGCGCGACCGGTACGAGCCCCCGTCGTACGTCACCTTGAGCAGTTTCAATCCACGCGCCCGCGAGGGGCGCGACCTGGTTGGCCGGCGGCGACACCGGCCACCACGACGTTTCAATCCACGCGCCCGCGAGGGGCGCGACTCAAAGCCTCGCCTGGCGATGAGGCTGTGGCCGTGGTTTCAATCCACGCGCCCGCGAGGGGCGCGACTGATCTTGTGCCCTGCATCTTTGCAGGTTCTTTTGTTTCAATCCACGCGCCCGCGAGGGGCGCGACGCGGTGAGACACGTAGGATCGGAGAGAGGGTGGTTTCAATCCACGCGCCCGCGAGGGGCGCGACGCGGCCGGGAGCGCGCGACGGGCGGCGGGACGATGTTTCAATCCACGCGCCCGCGAGGGGCGCGACGAGAGGTTGCGCTGGGCCGCGCCGTGCTGGCGGTGGTTTCAATCCACGCGCCCGCGAGGGGCGCGACTCATTCCTTAATCCTCCTCGACCCATCTGTTTTGAGTTTCAATCCACGCGCCCGCGAGGGGCGCGACCTCATGTCGCCAGAAACCGCTCCGGCTTCTCGTACGTTTCAATCCACGCGCCCGCGAGGGGCGCGACCCGCCAAAGCTTTAAACGACGCACCAAGTTGCATGTTTCAATCCACGCGCCCGCGAGGGGCGCGACGCGGGCCTGATATTGTATACGGACGACGTGAATCAGAGTTTCAATCCACGCGCCCGCGAGGGGCGCGACATTCCCTGCTTCGTCATCATACCAAAAATTGACCAGTTTCAATCCACGCGCCCGCGAGGGGCGCGACCTCACCGCCGACCATGAGCTTCGGCCCCACGAGGTTTCAATCCACGCGCCCGCGAGGGGCGCGACCGCAAGAACCGTTACCGGCTTTGTCAGCCCGAGAATGTTTCAATCCACGCGCCCGCGAGGGGCGCGACAAGAACAAGAAAAACTGGAGACATGGGAAGGATAGTTTCAATCCACGCGCCCGCGAGGGGCGCGACGAACACGAAGTACGTGAGCCTCTACAAGACCGCGAGTTTCAATCCACGCGCCCGCGAGGGGCGCGACCCGGAGCAGGGGTTATAAGACGATGGATGAATACGCAGTTTCAATCCACGCGCCCGCGAGGGGCGCGACGAGCTGCAAATACATCATCCTCCCTATGGATGTTCTGTTTCAATCCACGCGCCCGCGAGGGGCGCGACACGCCGGGTCTCTCGAAGTAGGAAAATATTTCGTTTCAATCCACGCGCCCGCGAGGGGCGCGACCGATCAGGTACTCAACGCTCTGCGGTTTTGCGAGTTTCAATCCACGCGCCCGCGAGGGGCGCGACACCCATTAACGCCATTTTCGCCGCAGCAGGTTGGCCGAGTTTCAATCCACGCGCCCGCGAGGGGCGCGACGCAAGATTGTCGGCGCAATCCCCGCCCAAAAAGTGTTTCAATCCACGCGCCCGCGAGGGGCGCGACCTGCGGAAACATACGTTTTCGACTCCGGAAACAATTGTTTCAATCCACGCGCCCGCGAGGGGCGCGACATCGAGAAGGCAGGGCAAACGTGAAAAAGTCAGGGTTTCAATCCACGCGCCCGCGAGGGGCGCGACCATGAAAAATGAGAAAAAACCGCTCCCTCAGATCGTTTCAATCCACGCGCCCGCGAGGGGCGCGACAACTCCACCACTCCAGCGAGGGCCTTAGCAAAATTGTTTCAATCCACGCGCCCGCGAGGGGCGCGACAATCCGGCGCGTTTGATACGGTGCTCGATGCATTGTTTCAATCCACGCGCCCGCGAGGGGCGCGACGCAACAACAGATACTTGACTCTCAAGGCAAAAAGTTTCAATCCACGCGCCCGCGAGGGGCGCGACTTGCAGGGATTCAGCACGTTGCTTGAGCACAGCCTGTTTCAATCCACGCGCCCGCGAGGGGCGCGACAAAGGCAAAACTCGAATGTATTCAAAGAGCAAAAGTTTCAATCCACGCGCCCGCGAGGGGCGCGACTGTATAGCTGGAAATTCAGGCATTTCATGGTCCATAACGCGCCTTTGCGCGAACCACTTCATATTCCAAATAACAATGTACGCAAGCCTGAATGAGCAGTTTGCTATTTATAAGAAAATAAATCTATTACAAGTAACGCGAATATCCCGGAAAAACAGGAACAGCTTCACGTTCGCGATTCATAAAATCAAAGGTCCTTCCATATCTCGCGGTTCTTTTGCCCCTTCATGCTCGACCCTGTTTTGCCAGTTCGAACCCAGAAAATAAAACCTGAGACTGTCACACTTATGATCCATTTCATGCATCAACTGAGCGCGCAGCTTTACCCATTGAGCCGGATCGACAGTGCACTCGAACACGGAGAACTGTACGCGCTGGCCGTAGTTCTGGCAGGTCTTGGCTATCCTGCGCAACCGTCTGCGTCCGGCAGGAGTCTCGGTGTTGACATCATAGGTCACCAGAACCATCATATTGACTATCTCCAGACAAATGGCGGGTAGGTATCGATATCACCTCTGATATACCGGGCGAGCAGCATTGCCTGCATGTGCCAGAGCAGCCCGACGGCCATCTTTTCACCGACGAAAGGATGCTCGATCTCCTCCTGTTTTCGCTGCTGATAGGCTGTCAGGACTGTTTTCCTGGCGTCATCGTTCATGAGCACTGCCCCTGTTTCAGAAATCTCGAAATCCTTCGCATGAATCTGGCCCCGGTTTATCAACGACAATACCAGGCGATCGCAGATATAGGAACGGAACTCCTCGAGCATGTCAAGGGCAAGGCTCGGCCGTCCGGGCCTGTCTTTGTGAAGAAAACCTGCGGCGGGATCGAGTCCGCTGGATTCGAGGGCTGAACGAATGTCATGAGTCGTCAACGTATAAACGAATGAAAGCAGGCAGTTCACCCTGTCCAGCGGTGGGCGGCGATTTCGCCCCTCGAACCTGAACGCCGTATCTGCACAGGTGATACACTCGTCGAACACATTGAAATAGGCTCTCGCCGCCTCCCCTTCGATTCCCCTGATCAACTCCTGATCGGTCGCTTCTTGCAAGCGCCTGACGCATCCGGCGAGCACATGCTGGGCACTCTTCAACTTCGCCACGTCTGTTTTTTCAGGGTGATCCCGCATAGTCCTCGAAAGGGTTACTCGTGCATTGCCGATTTTTCCGATCACGAACAGGCGTGCGAGGATTGCGGTTTGATAGTAATTGTCAGCCATACGGTACTGAGCGCGCCGAAGCAAAATATTTCCCTTGACCGGTCCCTGCATCTGACAGAGGAAGCGCCCGTACTCGGTCAGAAAAGTGACGGCAATGCCAAGTTCGGCGCAATGTCCGAGCAGGAAAGGACTGCACGAAACCTGACCGAAACAGAGGATTCCGTTTAGCAAGTGCAATGGAATCCGGGTTTTCTCGACCCGGTCGATCAAAATGACAACGCACTCCCCCTCTTTCGAGAGATACGACCCCTGCGTCGTCACGAACAAAGTGTTAAGATGTTTCTTCACATCTCTTCCTCCGACAATTCACTGTATAATTTTCTGACATAGCGACCAGCCGAACGCGACCGATCGACAACGTTGGGCATGCAACTGTCAATAAGCGAGCATTGACGGCATTTCTTCCCGAATTCGGGCGGAGAAGTCACGCCGGATGCAAACAGTTCGTGCACCCCGTTGGCTGCGGCGACGGTTTTCGAGCGGAGTGCCTCATCGAACACCACATCGAGCCGATGCATCGTCTGGCCATAGAACAACGCACCGGACAGAATGGTGCACGACCGCATCTCCTCGAGGCACATCGCCTGTGCGCACAGCTGCACCTTATCTGCATCGTGCTTTTTGGGCTTGCCGCGCTTGTACTCGACAGGAAACGGGTCGAGCCCACCCTTCCGCCTGTGCCATTCCACCACATCGGCAACACCGGAGACGCCAAGCGCAAAGCTCCGCAACGCCACGCTGCGCGTGACCTTTACCCCCTCACGGTATGAGGTTACCGCGCTGTCCGCGCGTTCATGCATCTGACGCCCTTCGGCAGTGTATTGATTCTCGCTCCACACCTGTTCGAGGTGGATCAACGCACACTGCCGCGGACAAAAGATGTAATGCTGCAACGCGGACAAGGCCACGAAATCAGACTCGGCGTACATTCCTCAGCCCAGTTTTCGAAGGCGAAATTCACTTTATCAAGATGACTCATCGACAAGTACTTTACAATCATTAAACGAACGACCGGAGCCTTCGGAATCTAGGCCACTGAATGGCGATCAAATCAAAGAACATGCGTGCAGGGAAACCGCACATTTTTCAAATGATCATACCTTCTTTGTGCATATACACCAAGGGCAACACTCCTTTCATATAACCTAAACAGGGCTTGCTGTTGCCTCCAAATCCACCGTAATATTCCTCAGGCATTTTGTAGAGACCGGGGCTAGCACTGATTTCTTCCAAAGCAAGGAACTCAACCTTCTTAGGCCACAACTGCACACTGTTTCGCAACAGATCTTTGTACTCAACCTTTATCCCCTGTTGCAATATCGTTATCAGACGTTGTGAAACAACTACAGTCCTTGTATCAGCATCTATCACTCGGCATAAACTTGCCACTCCCGGGAAGTCATATTTTTTTTCCCTATCTGCAATCTTTTCAGCCTTTTTATCAAAAGTAGTCATTACTTCGCGGCGCATTGCCTCAGTCGCTAACGCCGTACTCGTTAGCGCATCCATCTTTCTTTCAGCAAATAATTCAGCCAAAACCATTCTAGAGTTATCAAAAGAAGGATGTTTATTTAATAACGGTTCATCCCGAAAGACCCGAAAATCCCAAATCTCCGATACAAGCTCTTCACCGTGGCGATTTGCTCTCCCACCAATCTGAATAAGACTTGATACGCTACAGCTCTCTCGAAAAGCAGTGGTGAAAGAAAAATCCATACCGGCCTCAACACAGCTGGTAGCAACAAGCGTCCAATCTTTTTCAGACTTATTTCCCAACTGCATTTCAACCTGATCAACGACCTTGTCCCGATCAACTGGGCAGAGTGCCGTGGACAAGTGCAAAACGTTGCAATAGCCATCACCTTTCCTTTTGCCGGACTCTACGCCACATAGTTCATGAGCCACCACCGCTGCTGATTGAACAGTATTCATAATGACCAATCGTGGCCCTGGAACAGATAGTATTCGCTCGATCAACGTTGCCAAACTTAAAGGTTCTGGAATCGTGGAATATTTTATCCGTTTTCGTTCAGCTTGATCCGCTTTCTCACGAATTTGCTTCGGAACCAAATCTGGGATACTCACATTGGTTTTAGCCATTTTGGGGAATTCCCAGAATCTAGGCAAGGAACCAGAAGCCAAAACAAAATGACAGGACCAACCGCCAACCAGTTCGTTGATCCATTGCCACATTTGTGGCCACATCCATGATGGGATTGTATTGTGCACTTCATCGATAAATACAGCTGTCCCGGGCAACTCATGCAGCTTTCGTAACCTAGCCGGTTTGTCAGACGCAATGGTTTCGAAAAACTGAACAGCAGTCGTAACAATGATTGGAGCCTTCCAAAGTGTGGTAAGATACCGACTATCGATATGATCAAAATCAGCTTGGTGATGATGTTCAGCAACTACCTCTGCCCCATTTTCGCCAGGCAACACTAAAGCGTTACGGTATGTTTCTACCGATTGCTTTATGATATTTGTATATGGCAAGACGACAATTATGTGCCGTAGTTTCTTCTGAATTGCCACATTGAGCAAATGAGCCATCACAGCAGTTGTCTTGCCAGTGCCAACCGGACTGTCACAAGCTACAATCCCATACCCAATTCCAGCATCTTTACAACTCTTGAATATTTCTTTTCTTAAAATATTTCGTTGACTCTCCGGGTCCTGATTAAAAAGACTATCCGTATATTCTTGCAATGCTTGCAGCCGCTCCTGCCATCGGCAATTTGGAGGGAACATCCCCCCCTCATTACCATAATGACAAGCTGTATCCCCGTGGTCTGCATCTACAAGACAAGATAAGGCCAACCGTAGGCCCAATCCTTTGAACGGCCAATTGGTATCTACCTTGCTAACCTCAGGAATTAGATGTTCCGAGACATATGTATTATGGTCAACTATATATTCAGGTAGATACTGCTCTGTTCGAGAAAAGGCTGCTTCGTTTCTGAGGAACAGTTCCTTGCGTTGTTTTTCATCATTCAGATCAGGTAATCCTTGATGGTGCTTACTGGCCAAAATAGCTGCCGGTATGTCTTTGATCTGTAATAAACAGGCTGCTCCAGCGTCCTCATGCTTCACAGGCAACCCCTTTTTGGAGCAGCCTGCAAGCACATGTTGATTTAAAGGGTCCAGTTTTCCCAAGTCATGACAGAGAGCCGCACTAGTTACAGCCTGTGTGAAAAGGGAACTGTCACCTTGCAAATACCGGCAAGCATTTTCGGTGTTTGCACTTGCCCTCTTCATAACAGCACAGATGTGGTCATGGTACGTTTGAGACGGAATTCCCTTTTCCGGTCTGGCGCTATGAGCTAACGGCTCCATTACATTTCATCCATTAAATCTCGTAATTTCTCGACTTTCAGTTGCAATTTCTCAGGGATATCTGTCGGCACTTCATAATCATCCCAAGCAACAGAAAAATTGTCCGGATTTTGCTTTTTCATTGGAGTTAATGCATCAATAATGTCGAAATCAGAACAGGAGCCGAGCACCGATTTATGCTCAACATACCAAGCATGTCGAATAGCAACTGAGGGTCGGACATATGACGCAGTGTGACTGTAAGCGTAAGGAATAATCTTGAGCAACAGGTCAATATCCTGTTTAGCGCAGCCAGATTTGGTAGCAGCTGTCGGATTGACAAAAAAAGGCATCGTATAAACCCCATGATTGACGATGCGATAACCAAGAGGAGCCATGCCCCTATCTTTCCCCTCTTGAACTCCGGCTTTATTGGTATTTGTCTGCCTTTCAATTTCAATAGGGCTTATAGATACACCCATGCCAAACTGCACAACACCGGTTTTAACAGTTGTAGATGCACCTTCCTCAAGAAACGTATTGCCAAAAATTCTCCCATCCCAATATTTTTCGGAAAAAGTACCGTCTTCAATCTCACGGATTATTGCATCTCTCTTGCGCCCTCTGCTTTCGAGTATGTAAAAGTATTCAGGGTCAAGCGCAGGTTCAAACTGTTTTGAAATTTCTTGCCATACAGGCCCTTCTTTGCTATCAACCAAATCACGTACTTTACGCTTAAATGATACGGGGGAAATCTCACCTCGATCATCAAACCGTTGCCTTGGGTCACTTTCCTTGTCAGGGTCACCATTCGGGTTTGAGTTTCTGACTTCAACGACCAGAAGACCAACAGCTTTTTTCATCAATTCATTTTTTGTCGTCTGTTGCATGTTCTTCTCCTTTATTTTGATTTTCATAACGAGCTAAATATCCAAGCAGCATTTTTGCTTGCCCTATATCGTCAAGGCGTATGTCAAGGTCACAATTTTCAAGACCGCATGCGATTTTTCCCATTTCATTAACCGCCCATCTGGCCAATTTTGCCTCTTCTCCGCTTTTATCAACCCATGCCTTGTAAACCAGAAGTCTTTGATTCAACCTCGCGAGCGCTCTTTGTGGATTATCTAACGCTGTCTTCATCATAGAATTGCCAAGCAACTGGTTCGGAATATCATCTCTTACAGTCTTGCTGTATTCTCTATGCAAGGTGTCAACTAACGACAATATTCTGCCAATTTTAAACTCTATTTCGTTCATATAATCCTCCTTTTTAAAACCAAGTTTGTAAAGTAATATTGCCATCAAACCGATAGCAACCAACGTAGCCTTTTTTGATTCGACACTGTATTTTTCGAGGCTGTACTGAGAGTTACGATTTACTTGCCCAAGATGTAACGCACCACCAATCCCAGTGAGCAAAGGATGCACCTTCCGCAACACCAATCTCAAGAATTTATTACAGAGCTTTTCACTTAAATCTGAATCAGCAAACATAAGATCGTAGACATCACTGAGCCGACAGCCATGTGCTTCGCTTCTCTCCAGCCCATTACGAATCCATTGAAAATGGAACAAACGCATAACGTCTGAAGGAGAGGGGCAAAAAGGCGCAAGAGCTCTTGACTTTTCTCCTTTTTTTAAAGGAACAGTCAAAAAAAATAGCGGATGATTAGCTGCGCCTGTGAGCCACAGTTCATTCCCCTCTATGATTTTTAAAACTGAAAAGACAGAAGTAAACAGCACTTGTCTACGGCCTTTATCTACACTCTTCAATACAAAAATCCGTAGTTCATCATCTACATTGATCACTGGATTTCCTCGCAAAGCCTCACAAACTTGCTTAGCCGAAGTCTCGAACTCACCTTCCATATCATTCTGTTCACCAAGAAAGCCAAAATCAATATCGTTTACTGGCATTCTTTCTAGGTAAGCAATGAGTAAGTCTCTCTCCTTTCTGCTATTGCCAGGAACAGAACACCACGTCTTCCCTTTTCTTTCATTAGCTGTGATGAACAAAAGACTGCTTTGCAACTCAATAGTCAAATCTTTGTTTACCGGATAGCTGGCGGCGCTAATTCGCCCATAACGAGTATGGCATTTTGCATCTTTGTTCATTGAATAAAGGTACGACTGACCGAGAATAGGTAATTTAGGCTCCGGAAATTTATCATTTTCCAGTTCTCCACATTTACCACTCAAGGCGCAAACTCCTTGGCCGCCTCCCAACCTTTTCTGCTGAAACAAGGCGTCATTTACTTGTTTTTTGACAATTTCATCAAATATTCGGAATGAAAAATCGCTGTAATTATCAACATCAAGCACTATCGGAATATCAAATTCCTTATAAGTATTTTCCTTTTCATGCCACTTCCCTAACAAGAGTTGTTCAACCAGCTCCCATGCATCAAGTCGACCTTCTAAGCTGGCACTGATAGCTAACCCTGATAACTGTCGCAAAAACTGCTCTGATTGATTTTTGATTTTTTTAACACGATTCAACAAATCCAATACAATGCAATCAGCTTCAAGAGCTGGTCGAATAATTACATCCAGTTCCTCAGGAAAATCAGAAAATCGATTATTAAACTTTTGTAGATATTGATCAAGACTCTTCTCTTTCCCATGCGGGTATAAATCAGACAAACTGCAAATTGCTTTAACTTGCTCAATTCGTTCTTTTCCTTTTTTCCCTTTTAATGATACGCGAATGCTTTCCACGCTTTCGGACAGTTGCCAAACAGGAACTTTCAAATTCAGGACCGGAAACGAATGTTGTTTGTTTGGCACAACCTTCCATACTTCCGCCATCATTTTTTTAGGCCAAAATTCAATACGTTTGACTTCCCCACCCTCATCCAAGCCGACAACAAAGCCATCTCCCTTTTTATGATAAGTTATCCACGGATGTGATTTTTCTGGAACAATTCCAAAGCGTTTCAGACTTTCATTGAGTGTATTAAGTTCACTAAGCATATTGAAGAACCCCCCCACAAATCTCTACATCCTGTCGAAAAACAGGCTTATACCTTCCATCTGCCGGTCGATCAAAAACTGTATGTAGCAATGAAGGAATTATCAGATTAATATCTTTCTGGACGACGACACACTCTCTTGGAGGTCCGAAATACGATGGCACAAATTCTTTCCACCCTAAAACAGGAGTGTAATAGGTCTGTCCCTTCCGTAATCGACGCCGAAACATTTCCTGCAAAGCATGAAGATGATTATTGCCTTTTGGAGATGAAGCGAGCTCTTCGACTACTCCATGCACTCGGAAGCAGACATCAACTAAAATAGTCGCAGGTAATTGATAAGAGTCCCTTCCTGCTAGCTGATTGGCTTTTCTCAGAGGCCCACCATAATTTGTCACATATTTCTCAAAACGAATTGGTTTACATATCTCGACCTTGGCAGGACGAATATAAGCACTTCTGTATCTGGCTACAGCCTCAAACATTCCTTTTGCCGCTGAATATGTTGGAACAGGATAGGAGATCGGAGTTGCGCCCGTATCAGGCCGTGTAAACATCGCCGCTGGCCCCGCAATTTCAAACTGCACAGCGTAATCTTTGACAACCATAAATTTCTCCTTCTACTAGTTTTATTTTTCCCGGATCGTAATTCGATTCATAGCAAGACCCCCTTTTTCAAACCTCGCTTCTGTCCGACTCCCCATACACCACCCCCATCTCCCGAACCTCGTTCCGCACCATTTCCCGAAGCTCCTGTGGCTCCAGAACTTCAGCCTCCTTGCCGTAGCGCATCACCCAGCGCTTGACCGCATCGAGACCGCTGACACGGAAACGAATTGTCAGCCCGCCGTCATCGAGCGGCTCTATCCGCTGTGTCGGGTGCCACTGCCGCTCCCTTATCCAGGGGGCCTGATAGGCCGAAAAACGTATCGAAACCTCGTGCTCGGCATCGCCGACAACCTGGTCGAAGGTTTTGGAGAGATACTCCTCGAGGGAGAAATCCGGCACTATATCAAAATGCGCTTTCAGCAACCGCAATGTTTTAATCCTTCCCACGACGAACGTCCTGATACCCTGCCGAAGTTCACAGTACGCAACCAGGTACCATGCCTGGGCACTGTGTGAATAGTGCAGCCGGTAGGGGTGTATCGCCCTTTCTGTCCGCGCTCCGCTCGACGGAGCGTCATAGACGACATGAACTTTCAGTTTCTGGCGGATGGCATCTTCGAGGATGACAAACCGGGAGGAGAGTTCACGAGCTTCAGCAGGTTGCTCGAAGGAGTACACGCTGAAAAGGTCGCTCTCGCCGAATGAACAGGGCAGATACTGCAACACCTTGTCGAGCGCACGGCTGACCTCGTCGTAGTAGGGCGTTCCCATGTACCGGGAAAGCACTTTCTTGGTGGCCTTCAGCGCCTCGGCCTCATTGTTTTCGAGAAACGCCGAGGGAAGAAACGTCCAGTTCTCGCGGTAATAAAAACCTTTCTTTCTCCTGTGGTATTCAATCGGGGCCCCGAGCATATCGCGCATGTAATCGACGTCACGCTGGATCGTTTTCCGGGAAACCTCGAAATATTCGGCAAGGATGGTGCAGTTCGGGTACAGATTCTTCCGCAACTGCTCGTCGAGGAGATACATGCGCACTACCGGAGGCCGAGACTGCTTCATCCCGTTACTGTTTTGGTTACAACACCAGTATATGCGGGGGATTGGGACATTCGCTGTCCCATGAGCATTTTTTCACCGGCTAACCAACCAGGCATCTTTCCTGACCGACCGTGAAGATCGGGTACCGGAAAGGATAGCGTGGTTTATGGCGCATCTTGACCGGCCCATAACTGTAGGGCACCTCTAAAAACTTATTGCGCGCCCAAATTGCTGCGTTGGTTTTGAAGTTTATCCCGATTCAATCGGGACTCATGACACTTTTTAGAGGTGCCTTGTAGAGATTAGCAATAGTATCGCATTTTTCAAAAATAATACACCGCATCTTTTTACTTCACAGAAAGCGATCGAGATTGTCCTGAATAATTCACTAGAATAATAAAGGTGCAGGAAGGTGCTATACGTCAGGTGGACGAAAAATAGTGTTGAAGTGTTGATGTGTTGACAAGTGACCAGTGACCAGTGACGACGTCCGGCTGGGCCGGACTTAGTGACGAGTTGGGAAAGAAAAGATGGATTCCCGATTCCGACACCGACGGCGAACCCCGATGTTCATCTTTCGGAAATCGGGGTCCGGGATCGGGTTTCGGGATCGAAAAGGGATTAGTGAGCAGTTGGCAAGCTGTAGGGGCAGCCCCCTGTGGCTGCCCGAACTGGCGTTGGTTATCGATTCCGATAGAGACAGCGAACCCCGGGAGAGTATGTCAAAAGTGAAACGTCAAAGGTCAAAAGTAAAGAGCGTTGGGGTAGTCGGGGATCGGGGTCGGGATCGGGTCTCGGGATCGAAAAGGGAGTCAGTCAGCAGCCGGCAGTTGGCGGTCGGCAATTTAGGAGTGGTCGATTCCTGATACCGACGACGAAGCACTTGTTAAGATGTACGCTTCAGTGAAGAGGTTCCCTGTTTTCAGCTCTTGCTCCAGGGATCGAAACCGATTGCGCTCATTTCAGAACCTCCCAATGTCCCGACTTGGTCGGCCCCACATGCCGGATGAGCCCGGCGGCCTTCGGTTTTGGTCAAATGATATTTAATCCCGTCGGGAGTCAGTCCTATGTGTGCGGACAATTCGTTTCTCGTCATGGACGGATGGAGCGTCAACAGGTCGAGAATCTTTTCTTGGGTGATTTCTTGGGTGGTTTCTCGGGTAGCACCAACAATCCGCTCAGATAGAGATCGAATTCGTCGTGCTCATCTATCCACTGCAACACGCTCTGATCGGGCACAGGCCTTACCAGTTCAGAAATAACGCAGGTATCCAGCAGAAAACTCACAACTCGACCTCCCTGCCGCGTTCATTTTTTCTGTTCAGGTCAAGCTCAACCCCTTTCAGCGGTGACTTTTGGAAAAATTCGGTCAGCGAGTCCTGCTTCCTCATCAACTTGCGATAATCCTTCATTGAAACCAGAACGGCCTTCGCCTTTCCATAACGGGTGATGGTTTGCGGTCCTGCTTCCTGCGCCTTGCACAGAAGCTCGCTGAAACGGTTTTTCGCTTTTTGAATCTGCCAGTTTTCCATATGTATCCTCATCGCCCTGAAAATTTTGTCCAGTATAGACAGAAACATAGTTTCTTCCGGAACAACCTGAAGCCGCCTTCGGACAGCTTTTCTTTCAAACGCATACTTGTCGCACCACCCGACTTCCGCTCACGCACAACAGTCAGAAAAACATTGTCGAAAATGGAAGAACCCTTCAATCACCCCCCAGAATGTTATAAAGGGCGCCTCTATTAATTGTCGTGAGCGACATGAAGACAAGGCGGACGGAGTCCCGATAGCAATCGGGATAAACTTCAAAACCGGAGTCCCGACACGTCGGGATGAGGATTTCGATCCCGACAAGGTCGGGACAACGAAGTATTCGGGTCGCGCAACAAATTAATAGAGGTGCCCTAAAAAAGGCTTGCAGGTTTAGACCTGCAAGCCTTGTGATGGTGGTGCATCCGCCAGGACTCGAACCTGGAACCCACTGATTAAGAGTCAGTTGCTCTACCAATTGAGCCACGGATGCAGAATATGTCTGCCAGTCCCCTTTACTCGGAAGGTTCTTCCGCCGCACCGGGCGCGGGCGTGGGAGCCGGAACTGCACCGGGTGAGGGGATTGCGGGCGCTTCTTTCTGAAGGATACTTTCATTCGCACCCGGCTGTCTCGACGGCATCGTAAACTGGGCGACGAAAGCAAGTACCATGATGAAGCCGGCGAGAATGGCCGTGGCCTTGCTCAGAAAATCTCCCGTCCGGCGAACACCGAGGTTCTGCACGGTCCCCAGACTGGCAATGCCGCTCGTAAGGCCGCTTCCGCCCTTGGGATTCTGCAGCAGCACGACGCCGATGAGCATGACGGAGGCGATCAGAATCAGCACGATGAGGAAAATATGCATGATGCCCGGCAAGCTTTTATTAATTCGCAAATATCGTATCTTCCCAGTAACAAAGGCCTTTAATTTAGCAACTTTTAAAAAAAATCCAAGCGGTGTTTACGGAGGCCGGGAAACTGCTTGTCACGCTGGGCGTCATAGCGGTTCTGGTCGGTATCTTCCTGATGACGGTGCAGAAATCCGGCGTTCCGGGCTTTTTGCGATGGTTCGGGAACCTGCCGCTCGATTTCCGGATCGTCCGGGAGAACTTCAGCGTCTATCTCCCTCTGGGAACGTCTATCGTGCTCTCCGTGATCCTGAGCCTTCTGCTCTACCTCGTCAACAAATTCATCCGATAACCTTCCATGCCCCGAGAAACAACCGACACTTCCAGAACGGCCGCCGTCCGGCGGGAAACGTCAGAAACAACGATCACCCTGGAACTGAACCTCGACGGTTCCGGCACGCATGCCGTGGATTCCGGAGTGGAGTTCTTCGATCACATGCTGGCGAATTTCACGAAGCACGCCGGGTTCGACCTGAAGCTAGAATGCCGGGGCGACACCGGCGTGGACGACCATCACTCGGTGGAGGACGTCGCCATCGTTCTCGGCAAGGCGATTCTCGAAGCGCTGGGAGACCGGAAGGGCCTGCAGCGCTACGGCTGGGCGATCATCCCGATGGACGAGGCCCTGGCCCGCTGCGCGCTGGATCTCGGCGGCAGAAGCTACTGCGTGTTCAGGGGCGAGTTCAGCCGGCCGGACATCAACGGGTTCTCGACCGAGATGATCGAGCATTTCTTCACTTCGCTCTCCCGCTCCATGCAAGCCAACATCCACCTCGCCATCCTGGAAGGCGGCAACACCCACCACAAGGTCGAGGCGCTGTTCAAGGCGTTCGCCTACGCGATGAAACAGGCGGTTTCGATCACCGGAACGGCCATTCCCTCGACCAAAGGTGTTCTGTGAATGTGTTGTTGATTTGTTGAACTGTTGATGTGTTGATTTGGGGGCGCGGCGATCGCCGCAAGGCTGTCGGGCGGGCACAGGGGCCCGCCCCTACGGTTGTTCGTGAAAAGTCAACAATTCAACAGTCCCCCCTCACTTCGCATAGGCGACCGAACGCTTCTCGCGGATGATCGAGACCTTGATGTGGCCGGGATAGTCGGCCTCCTCTTCGATCTTGTGGGCGATATCGTGGGCGAGCACGTCGGCCTGCGAATCGTTGACGTTCTCTCCCTCGACGATAACACGGATCTCCCGCCCCGCCTGCAGGGCGTAGGTCTTGATGACTCCGGGAAATCCCTTGGCGATCTCCTCGAGGCTTTCGAGACGCCGGACATGGCCTTCGGGCGTAACCGCTCCGCGGGCGCCGGGCCGCGAGGAGGAGATGATGTTGGCCGCATCGATCAGGTCGGCGATGGGACTCTCTTTCTCCATGTCCCCGTGGTGCGCCGCAATGGCGTTAAGCACGACGCGGGGTTCGCGGAATCTCTTGAGATACTTCATGCCCGCGATCGCGTGCGGCTCCTCGCTTTCGGACAGCACGAGCCCGATATCGTGCAAGAGACCGGCGCGCTTGGCGAGCTTGGCGTCGAGCTTCAGCTCGGAAGCCATGATGCCGGCAAGCATCGCGACTTCGCGCGAGTGCTGCAGGAGATTCTGGCCGTAGACGGTGTGAAACTTCATCTTTCCGATCCGGGATACGAGCTCGGACGGCATGTCGGGAATCTGCAGTGAAGAGATCGTCTCCTCGCCTGTGGTCATGATGACGTCGTCGATCTCTTTCTTCGCGTCTTCGTAGGCCTTTTCGATCGCGACCGGGTGTATGACGCCGTCGATCAGCAGTTTCTGCAGGGTCAGCTTGGCGAGCTCGCGGCGTAGCGGATCGAAGCAGGAGAGAATAACGACTTCGGGAGTGTCGTCGACCACGATGTCGACCCCGGTCGTGTTTTCGAACGCCTTGATGTTGCGTCCTTCCCTGCCGATAATCCGGCCTTTGAGCTCGTCGCTCTGGATATGGACGACCGAGAGCGCGCTCTCGGTGGCCTGCTCGAACGATACGCGCTGGATGGCGGTCAGGAGAGTTTTTTCAGCAAGCTTGGCGGCCTGCTGTTCGGCCTCCTCGTGAATACTGTGAATGGTGTCCGCGGCCTCGTCGCGTGCCACGGAAAGCATGTTTTCGGTCAGCATCTGCTTGGCTTCCTCGGCCTTGAGATTGCCGATACTCTCGAGTTTCTCGTTCTGCTCTGCGATGATGCGTTCCAGTTCGTTCGAGCGATTGGTCACGGTCTCTTTCCGGCGATCGAGCTCCCTGAGCTGGTCGGCGACCTTCTTCTCGTTCTCCCGCAGTTCCTGCGCCTGGCGCTTCAGATTGTTCTCTTTCTGGCGGACCTGCTTCTGCAGTTGGTTGAACTTGTTGTTCTTGATGGTGACATCGTTCTCGAACTCCCGGCGCCGTTTCTTCCACTCCTGGTTGACCTCGGCAACCTTCAGATCCTTGTACTCGTTGGCATCTTTCTGGGCTTCCTGAACGATCTGGACAGAACGCTCCTCGGCCTCCAGCACCTTGGTCGTACCGATTTTTTCCAGAAAAAAGCGG
>JANQHQ010000039.1:107500-164608 GCA_028282595.1 Chlorobium sp.
TTGCCGAAACCGTCGAACAGCGTATAGCTCGCCTGCAAGGAGGCACTTGTCGAGGTGTACTCCGCCAGGCCGGTCGGCGAGGCCTCTTCGTTGTCGTAATAGCGCACCGCGCCCACGAGGTCTATCTTCGGCAGCAGCCCCGCGTTGCCGATATTGACCCTGTTGCGGGCGATTTTTTCCTCGCCCCTGGCGACCCTGATATCGTGATTGCGTTCGAGCGCCTCCGAAACGGCCTGCTCGAAACTGAGCGTCTCAGCGCCGGACGCGGGGCCGAAGAGCAGAAGCAGCGGCACCGCGAGCACCGCCGCCGCCAGCATGCTGCTTCTCCTTTTCTGTTGTTTCATATCGACCATGAGTTCACCTGTCCGTTACCGGCTCCTCTCCTCCCGCAGGGCGTGCTCCACCGATTCCGCCGAAGGTCTGCTTCCCGTAAGGAGCCCTTCGAAAAAGACCTTCGAGCGGTTCAGCATCACGAGCAACGCGGGAAGCATCACAAGTGTCAAAAACGTTCCGAACAACAGCCCGTAGGCCACCGAGATCGCCATCGGCGTCAGAAACTGCGCCTGCCGGCTCTGCTCGAACATCAGCGGACCGAGTCCGGCGATGGTCGTGATCGAGGTCAGCACGATCGGACGGAAACGGCTGATGCCCACGTCGAAAACCGCCTGCGCGAACGGCGTCCCCTCGCGGAGCCGGCCGTTGAACGTGTTGACGAAAACCAGGGAGTCGTTGATCACGATACCGATCAGCGCCACAACCCCGTAAAGGGAGAGAATGCTCAGGATGTAGCCCTGAATGAAATGCCCCCAGACGACTCCCACCAGACTGAACGGGATCATAAGAAACACCATGGCCGCCTGCAGGAACGACCTGAACGAGAAGACCACAAGCAGGAACATCAGACCGAACAGAACCGGAAATACGCGCAGCATCGAATCCGTCGTCTTGTCGCTCTCCCGGCTCTGCCCTTCGAAGTCGTACCGGACGTCCGGAAACGCCTCCATGACCCCGGGCAGAATGCCTGCCTCTATCCGTTCCAGCATCTCCGGGACCGACTCCTTCGAATCGGCGATATCGGCCTCGACCTTGACGACACGCTGGGCGTCGATGTGGTTGACCGAAGAGACCCCCCTGGCGATGGTGATATCGGCGAGCTCCCGGAGAGGAATGGCCCGGCCGTCGGCGAGCCTGATGCGCATCCGCTCCATTCCTTCGATGGAAGAGCGGTCCTTCTCGCTGTAGCGCACCCATATTTTCACCTCGTCGATACCCCGGAGGATACGCTGCGCCTCGTAGCCGAAAAAGCCGCTACGGACCTGGTCCATCACATCCGACACGGTAAGGCCGAGCGCGTGCGCCTTGCTGTTGAGCTTTACGCGCACCTCCCGGAGGCCGGGCGGATCGTTGTCGCTCACATCCTTGAGCTCGGGCATCTTCTTCAGCTCCTCTTCCAGGTACTGTGTCGCCCCCCTGAGCTGATCGAGATTGTCGCTTTTGAGCGCGATGGACACCGGCATGCCCCAGAGTCCCAGCCCACCGACCTGAAACTTTTCCGCACCGGGAACAGCCCCGATTTTTTCGCGAATCGCGTTGGCGGCCTGCATGCTCGACCACTCGCGGAACTGGCTTTCGACAAGTGTGACCCTCAACCCTCCTTCGTAGGCGTTCGGGCCGACGCGCCGGCCTACGGCCCTGACAAGCTCCGCGTCCTTCCCGAACGCTTCGCGGTAGTCACGGTCGACCTCGCGGACCCGGCTCTCCATAGCGGCCAGAATGCTGTCGGTCGCGGTCTCGCGCGTCCCGGCAGGCATCTCGAGCGTCACCCGCACGTTGTCCCTCTCGATGATCGGGAAAAACGTCACTTTAACGATCCCGCCCTGGAGCGCCCCTGCCGTAACGAACATCAGCGCGACCGGCACCACCGCGACCACCACGGGATTGGCGATGCTGAACCGGAGAACGGGCGCATAGAGCCGGTCGCGCTGAAAATGGATAAAGGCTTCGGACTTCCGCATGAGCCAGCTCTTCCTGCCGGGCTCACCGCGAATCGCTCTCGAATGGGCAATGTGCCCCGGAAGAATGAATATTCCCTCGACCAGCGATATGAGAAGCGTGGCGATGACGACAAATCCGATGTCCTTGAAACGCTCTCCGAACCCGCCTTCGAGCGAAAGAAAAATCATGAAGAACACGATGGTCGTAAAGACCGCAACGACCACAGAGGGCAGAACGGCCATGGTCCCCTTGATCGCGGCGTCGATGGGCGCCTCCCCTTTTTCGTGCTCCTGGTAGATGCTTTCGGCGATGACGATGCCGTCATCGACGAGAATACCCACGACGAGGATCATGGCCAGAAGCGACACGACGTTGATCGTCAGGCCGTACCACGTCCCGAGCAGAACCATGCCCGCGAACGAGAGGGGAATGGAGAGCGCCACCCAGAAAGCCATCCGGGGATTGAGCGAGAACGAGAGGAACAGCACGACCAGAATGATGCCGATAATGCCGTTTTCCGTCAGGATCTGGGCGCGCTCCTCGACGATCCCCGATCCGTCGCGAAGCTTGCTGATCGAGATATCGTCGTGCTTCCGGTCGAACGTCGTCAGGAACTCTTCGACCTGTTCGGCAATGGTGAACATGTCCTCGTCGGCGGTTTTCTCGATATCGATCGTCACCGAAGGCTTGCCGTTGAAGTAGGTCCGGTCGGGGTCCTCCGACCAGCGGTCCGAGACTTCGGCCACGTCCCTGAGACGCACGATGCCTCCGTTTTCGCTGGTCCTGACGACGAGGTTTTCCAGATCGGCGGCATAGTATCCCTTGTTGTCGGCGCGGATGAGAAATTCCTCGTCCGCGCCCCGGATGGTCCCGCCCGTTATCTTGAGATTGGTCCGGCTGACGGCCGAGGCGACTTCCGAAAAGGTAAGTCCGTACGAACGCAGATCGTTTTCACGCAGGCTGACCTCTATCTCCTCCTCGGGAAAACCGCTCAGGGCTATCTTCGATACCCCGAGCTGGTTTCTGAGATCGCGTTCGATCCTCCTCGCGTAGGTTTTCAGCACCCCCAGATCGACGTTGCCGTATAGTGCGTAGGCCACGACGAAGTCGGTCATCTCCTTCTTGTAGACCATGAGCTTTTCCAGCCCGGCGGGAAAGGAGCTGATCTGGTCGACGGCGTTGGTAACCTCCTGAAGCAGCACGTTGGCATCGTGGCCCGGCAACAGTTCGACCGTTATCCGTGCGCTGTTTTCGCTGGAGACCGAGGTGACGCGATCGATCCCGGTCACTCCTTTCAGCTTGTCCTCGATCTTGAGCGTCACCCCTTCCTCGATCTCCTCGGGTGACGCGCCGGGATAGGAAGCGACGACAAAAATCGTGTCCGACGCCACATCCGGGAAGAAGGTGGTCTTCATCTCCCTGAAAGCCAGGAAACCGAAGACGAAAATCGCGAGAAAAATCGCGTTTCCCAGTACGGGATACCTGACGAAATATCTGATAATACCTTTCACGGCGATTCGGCTTCCATTGTCCCGGCCTACCGGACGGCTCCCGTTTTCCGGGTCTCTTCCATCTCGACGATCCCCTCCGGATCGAGCACCATGCCGCCGAATATGCCCTCGATCGGTTCGGCGACGATCCTCGTCCCGTCCGGAATACCCCTGACGACGGCATGTGCACCGTCGAGCGACACCGGCTGGACGGAAAGTTCGAAAACGGTGGAATCCCGGAGCGCGTAGAGGGTGTTTTCAGCGCCGAGAACGTTGCGGGGGATCACAACGGCATTCGGGACGGGAACCCGCAGGTCGGCCGAAAGATACATACCGTCCTTCAATCTCGGGTCGCTCGCCGATATGTAGGCTTTCACGGTCTGCGTGCTCTGGTCGATCGCCGTGTTGACCCTGGAGATCACACCATCGACCGCACCCTGGAAATCGACCGAACGCAGTTCGATCTTCTCTCCCTCGCGAAGGAACGAAGCGTCTTTCACACCTACCGACGCCTCGAATTCATAGCGCTCGCCCGAGGAAAATTCGCCGATTTTCTGGCCGGTCCTCACAAGCATGCCCGGATTTGCGTCGGAAACCGTCACGACGCCGTCGAACGGAGCCGTTATCCGGTATTTCCAGAGAGTCTCCTCCATGCTCCGGATCGAATAGTAGTGCTTGTAAATGTTTCTCGCGGCCACGTAGTTGCGGATCCGGTCGGTCGCCGCAGCGGGAAGCGGCCGGAGCGGAGCGTCGATGCGGAAGCTCTCGACGTAGGCTTTCCACGGCTGGAAATGGGCGGGAAAATCTATCGCCAGGTCGGGAAGCAAGAGCGTCAACTCGTTGAGCAGGCCGCTCCTTTCAGCGAGAACCGTGCTGCGGTAGACGTCGTCCCGGATTCTCAGAAGCACCTCCCCTTTCCTGAAAGCGCTGCCCTCCCTGAACGGACGGGAAGCGTCGAGAAAGACACCGGCAACCTCGGCGTAGATGTCGATCTTCTGCACGGCCTCGATCGTTCCGCTCATGGACACGGTTCTGTATACCGTGCCGTTTTCAACCGTCATCACCCTGACGGCTCTCGTCTCCTTCTTCACAGGCCCCGGTTCCTCCTGGGCCTTGCGGGTCCCCAGAAACGTCCCGAGGAGTGCCCCTGCAAGCACGATCAGAACTGCAATGATATAGGGGTGAAATTTTTTCAGTGGCATCGTCCGCGTTTTCTCCCTTGTGTCATACAAACCGCAGCATTCCGCCGTTCCGGCGGGAAGCTCCGTCAACGCTTCAGCGCGTTGCCCCGGAGTTTATGCAGCACATCGAAGAGAATGTCCACCATGCCGGGCTCGATACCCTCCAGAAGCTCCTCGTTGATCTCCTCTACCAAGGGGGCGAGCCGTTCAACTGTTGCCCTGCCTTTGGGAGTTATAAAGGCGATATTGGCACGCCGGTCGTACTCGGCCTTTTTTCTGACGGCAAGCTTCTTTTTTTCGAGAACATCAAGTACGCGCGTTATGGTAGCGTCGTCCTTGAACAGGTCATCGGCTATTTCGCTCTGGCTGAATCCCCTGCCGGAACTCAAACGCATGAGAACCGCCAGTTGCTCGGGAGAAATATCCTCGTCCTTTGTAATTCTTGCCGTGAAAACCCTTCGCAAGGCATTGGAAGTAATCCCTACCTGATGGCCGATCATGTGCTTGACTGAGTACTCCTTATGCTCCATACGCTGTTTTAGTTGGACCGCAAATATTTGATGACGCAAATATAAGCAAAAAAAAGAGAACTCGGGGAACACGCCGTCCAGCGGAATGCTGCGCTACCCGAAACGCCCCATCTCCCGGAGTTCCTGGTGGTGACCAGAACCACCGTCGAGCACGGGAACGGCTCCCGACTGCCGGAAATACCTGCGAGGTTCGGAAGACATGGCCTCGAAAAACAGTTGTCGCTCCGGCAGAAAACCTGCCGTCGGGTACCCAATATAAAAAATCCCGTCAAACGCCCTGAAAAGATCGTCTTCAGGCCGCGGGAAGGCTACGTTTTCCGATAGTTTTTCAGTAACATGTCCCTACGTTTCGGCCGCGCTTCGCCGCGGCGTCGATCATCGAACCAAACCTCTCGCTCAATGAAAGCCATCATCCCCGTAGCGGGCATCGGAACGAGGCTGAGGCCTCACACACTGTCACAGCCCAAAGTGCTGCTCAACGTCGCCGGCAAACCGATCATCGGCCATATCATGGACAAACTCATCGCCTCGGGCATCGAGGAGGCGATCGTGATCGTCGGATACCTCGGAGAGATGATAGAGTCTTACCTGACGGAACACTACGATATCCGGTTCACGTTCGTCACCCAGGAGGAGCGTCTCGGGCTGGCCCATGCGATCCGGATGTGCCGTCCGCACGTCGAAAAAGACGAACCGGTCTTCATCATCCTCGGCGACACGATCTTCGAAGTCGAACTCCGGGAAGTCCTCCAGAGCGAGGTATCGACCCTCGGCGTCCGAGAGGTCGAGGACCCGAGGCGCTTCGGCATCGCCATCACGGAAGGAAACTCCATCGTGAAACTGGTCGAAAAACCGAACGAACCGGTCGGCAATCTGGCGATCGTGGGCCTTTACTATATCCGGGAGTCCGACGCGATGTTCGACTGCATCGACACGCTGGTCAGCCGCGACATCAGAACAAAGGGAGAATATCAGCTCACCGACGCCCTGCAGATGATGCTCGAGAACGGCATCCCCTTCTCGACCTTTCCGGTCAACGACTGGTACGACTGCGGCAAGCCCGAAACGCTTCTGGAAACGAACGAGATCCTGCTGCAGAACAGCGAATCCGTTCCCGCGCGCCCCGGCTGCATCATCCATGAACCGGTCTTCATCGCTCCGAGCGCCGCGATCGAAAACGCGATCATCGGACCGAACACCTCCATCGGGGAGGACGCGGTCATCGTGGACGCCATCGTAAAAAACTCGATTATCGGAACCGGATCGAGGGTCCGCCACGTAATGCTCGACCATTCGATCGTCGGGCACCAGGCCGATCTTTCGGGCGAACCCTACCATGCGAACATCGGTGATTTTTCGGAAATCAAACTGCGCTGATGCCTCTTGCATCAATACGTCCGATTGCTTACATTTTGATCTTTACAAGGCATCCCCATTACCTATGGACACGGTGCCGCAAGCCTTCCGACACGCTCGTGTCCGGAAGAGCCTGCACTGAGGGTTTTCCGTGTCCGTTCGTTTCATTCTCCGCGACAGCACGTAAAACCGTTTGAAGGCCGGCAAGAGCTTTTCTTGTAGTTCTTGTTGTTCAGTAAACCATAAAACCAATGAAGATGGCACAGTCAAGATACTTCTTTACTTCCGAGTCTGTATCAGAAGGACATCCCGACAAGGTTTCGGACCAGATTTCCGATGCGATCCTCGACGCATTCCTCCGTCAGGATCCGGATTCGCGTGTCGCCTGTGAAACGTTTGTCACCACGGGGCAGGTTGTCGTCGGGGGTGAAGTAACCACGAAAGGAATTGTAGATGTACAGGAACTTGCAAGAAAAGCGATCGAGAAAATCGGTTACACCAAGGGAGAATACATGTTCGAGGCCCGCTCGTGCGGCGTGCTCTCGGCGCTCCACAGCCAGTCCAAGGACATCAACCGGGGCGTCGACCGCAAGGAGGACATCGCGGACGAGCTCGACAAGGTAGGCGCGGGCGACCAGGGCATGATGTTCGGCTACGCCTGCACCGAAACCCCCGAGCTGATGCCCGCCGCCATCCAGTACGCTCACGCCCTGGTGAAAAAACTGGCCGACATCCGCAAGGAAGGCAGGATGATGACCTACCTCCGCCCCGACTCGAAAAGCCAGGTAACCCTGGAGTATGTCGACGGAGTAGCCAAAAGGGTCGACGCGGTCGTCGTCTCGACCCAGCACGACCCCGAACCGGAAGGCTGCAGCGAAGCCGAATGGCAGGAGACCATCAAGAAGGACATCATCGAAAACGTCGTCAGGAAAGTCATTCCCGCCGACATGCTCGACGAAAACACCAAATTCCATATCAACCCGACCGGACGGTTCGAAATCGGCGGACCTCACGGTGACACCGGCCTCACCGGACGCAAGATCATCGTCGATACCTACGGCGGTGCGGCCCCGCACGGCGGCGGCGCGTTCAGCGGAAAGGATCCGTCAAAGGTCGACCGCAGCGCCGCGTACGCTTCGCGCCACGTCGCCAAAAACATCGTCGCCGCAGGCCTTGCGGAGAAGTGCACCGTGCAGGTTTCCTACGCCATCGGCGTCGTGCATCCC
This sequence comes from Chlorobium sp., assembly GCA_028282595.1. GTDB lineage: Bacteria > Bacteroidota > Chlorobiia > Chlorobiales > Chlorobiaceae > Prosthecochloris. The sequence continues at coordinate 115,279 of JANQHQ010000039.1, forward strand.
GTTTCGGTCTACATCGACACCCACGGCACCGCGGCGAACGGCTTCAGCGATGCGGAAATCCAGGCAAAGGCCGAAAAAATCTTCGACCTCCGGCCGGCCGCCATCATCAGCCAGTTCAGCCTGAACAACCCGCAGGGCTGGTGCTATCAGGACACCGCCGCCTACGGTCATTTCGGCCGGGACATCTTCCCGTGGGAAAAAACCGACAAGGTCGAGGAGCTGAAACAGGCCTTCAGCCTCTGATGTGATATTTCAAAGCAAAAAAATCAACCGACTATGCTAACAACTGACACTGAAGTACTTGGCTACAAGGTGGCAGATATCTCCCTGGCGGAGTGGGGACGCAAAGAGATCGAAGTCGCCGAAAAAGAGATGCCGGGCCTTATGGCGACCCGTGAAAAATACGCGGGACAAGCGCCGCTCAAAGGCGCCCGCATCACCGGCTCCCTGCACATGACCATCCAGACCGCGGTTCTGATCGAAACCCTCGTCGAACTCGGCGCGGAGGTCCGCTGGGCGAGCTGCAACATCTTCTCCACGCAGGACCACGCGGCGGCGGCGATAGCGGCGGCCGGTATTCCGGTCTTCGCCTGGAAGGGCGAAACGCTGGAAGACTACTGGTGGTGCACCCGTCAGGCGCTCGCCTTCGAAGGAGGCAAGGGCCCCAACGTTATCGTCGACGACGGCGGTGACGCGACCCTGATGATCCACCTGGGCTACAAGATCGAGGACAATCCGGAACTGCTCGACGTCGTCCCCGGCAATGCCGAGGAAAAAGCGCTCTACGGCCAGCTCAGGGAGGTCTTCGAAGCCGACAACCAGCACTGGCACAAGGTTGCCGCCGAAGTCCGGGGCGTCTCCGAGGAGACCACCACCGGCGTGCACCGACTCTACCAGATGATGGAAAAGGATGAACTGCTCTTCCCCGCCATCAATGTCAACGATTCGGTCACCAAGTCCAAGTTCGACAACCTCTACGGCTGCCGCGAATCGCTGGCCGACGGCATCAAGCGGGCCACCGACGTCATGATCGCCGGCAAGGTCGCCGTCGTCCTCGGCTACGGGGATGTCGGCAAGGGATGCGCGCACTCTATGCGCTCCTACGGCGCTCGCGTGATCGTCACCGAGATCGACCCGATCTGCGCCCTGCAGGCCGCCATGGAAGGCTTCAAGGTCACGACCATGGAAGACGCGCTGAGAGAGGGGAACATCTTTGTCACCACGACCGGCAACAAGGATGTCATCACCCTCGAGCACATGAAACAGATGAAGGACGAAGCCATCGTCTGCAACATCGGCCACTTCGACAACGAGATCCAGGTAGACCTGCTCAACAGCTACCCCGGAGCCACCAGGACGAACATCAAGCCGCAGGTCGACAAATACGTGTTCGACGACGGACGCTCCATCTACCTCCTGGCCGAAGGCCGCCTGGTCAACCTCGGGTGCGCGACCGGCCACCCCTCGTTCGTCATGAGCAACTCGTTCACCAACCAGACCCTGGCGCAGATCGAGCTCTGGACGAAAGAGTACAAAACCGGCGTCTACTGTCTGCCGAAAAAACTCGACGAGGAGGTCGCGAGACTGCATCTGGAAAAGATCGGTGTGCAGCTCACCAGGCTGAGCAAGGAACAGGCCGACTACATCGGCGTCCCGGTCGAAGGTCCGTACAAACCGGAGCACTACCGGTACTGATACGGGAAAAAGATCGAACGAAAAAGGCGGCTCACAAGACCGCCTTTTTCATTTCCTCTTGCTTTTAATCATGCGTCCCCGCCCGAAATGAAAAAGGGCCGTCCCGGTACATGCGCAGGACGGCCTTTTTGTTCTTTGCTGGGGCGGCAGGATTCGAACCTGCGAATGTCGCCTCCAAAGGGCGATGCCTTACCACTTGGCCACACCCCAGTAACCAGATCGGTGCTGAAAAGCACGGGAGCAAGATAAGGATAGTCTGCAGAAACGACAAATCGCAAGGACGCCTCTCTATGCATTCCGCGATCCAGTTGCGCCGCTCGTGAACACGACGTTCCCGCACGTGATCGCGCAGATGATGAAGCTGTGTACGAAAAAGGCTTAACGTGTCATCAGAAACTCGACAGGACTACTGCGCAGATCACCCTGAAAGATGAAGGCCACAGGCGCGATGCGGACGGAGAGGCCTGAGAACTGTAAGCTCTTGTTTTTTTCGGATGTGGTGGCGAAATTGTGACGAGTTACATAGAACTGAATACGTAAGGAGAAAAATGCACAAATTGATAATAGTCCTGGCTTTAGCACTTGAAGTTGCTACCCTTGTCGGGTGCAGCAACCCCAAGGATATTGTTTTTGGGCCTGAGCCACTCGAACAGATTGCCGAACAAGGCGAACAGTTTAAAAAGCTGCCAGAGGAAGACAGAGCTCTACTGGTCGGTTATCTCACAATCATCGAAATGGGCAAAGCATTTGGCGCAGACGTAAAACCTGCCACTGGTAGAACAGTTGGTGAAGTGCTTGTTGATGCACAAGCCTGGAAAGAAAAAATGAAGGCCGCAGAGTTAGAGGAACAGAAAAGAGCCGCAAAAGCTGAAGCACTCAAAAACAAAGTCCTTGCCGAACGCAAAGCAATAGCCGAAAAGATTTCCGCCAGTGTCCTTGTTGCAGTTATTGATAAAACAGTATTGCCAAAGAATTACAATGTTGGACGTTATAACGAAATGTTGAGTTTGAAATATGCAATTGAAAACAAATCCGACAGGAAAATTCGACAATTGAAAGGGCGAGTCACATTTAAAGACGCAACCGGTGACGAGATCGGCTGGCTACCGGTTGACATAGACGAACCAGTAAAACCCGGCCAGATCCTGAAAACAACAACAGGGCGCGGTTGGCAGATTAATCCGTTTATGAATGGTGATATTGAACGAATTGCCGGGCGTGACTTTAATTCCATGACCACAACTTTTGAGCCAGAGTCAATAGCCTTTGAAGGTGGGGAAATTCTTAAAGCACCTGATTTGCCATAGGATTCTAACACTACGTTCAACAAAAACCGGTTTAAACCGTCCTCCGATGAACACTCGCCACCACTTATTACGCCAGCTCTGACGTTTCAGGGCAGACGCTTTGACTTTATAAAAAAATCGGCGCATCTCCGAGGGGCAATGGTTGCACCCTGCTTCGGAGCAGTGGAGAGGATGTGAGCGCAGACAGTGAGAGTGGATACTTATATTTTCAGGCAGAGGAAACGAACTTGTGAAAAGTTGTGGAATTAATTCCGGGTCTTTCGAGTAGCCGCTGCGTCCGCGGATTGGCCGCGGCTGCATGGCGTCATACAACAAAAAAACAACGTGAATTATTTCACCGAACTTCATATCGGCCTAACGAATGCCTGGATTGGAAGCCTTGTCATTTTCCTTTCGATGATGGCCACTTTTGTAAACAAGGACCTGGCCTCGCGAATGATGGATATGTCCTGGTATACCCCTCGGGACAAAAAAATGGCAACGGCCTCCCTGATTTCTTCGTATGGCATGATGATTTTCACCATATGGGTGCCGCTAAAAACCGGGACACCGTGGTTCTATGCCGGGCTCTGTCTTTTCATCGCTGGATTCACAGGGAATGCAATAGCAAAACATAATTATGCCACAACCCCCAAAAATGAAGCCGTCAGAAAAGGGATGTACCGAATATCACGCAACCCGCTTTACCTCTGTTTCTCGTTAATGTTTCTCGGACTTATCATCGCCTCACTGTCTCTGCCTTTGCTCTTTATCTGGATAATCAATACCATCTTCATGCATCTGATCATTCTTGGAGAAGAACGCTATTGCCTGGAAAACTATACCGAGTCATACCGGGAGTATATGCAAAAGGTGCCACGCTATCTCCTCCTTCTTTAAATTGCAACCGTTGTTGCACAGGTCATTTTTCTGCAACGCTCCTTTGCGGGCACCTCTATGTATTGTCATGAGCGGCTCAAGTGCGAGGCGAACGGAGTCCCGATAGCAATCGGGATAAACTTCGAAACCGGAGTCCCGACAAGTCGGGATGAGGATTTTGATCCCGACTCGTCGGGACAACGAAGCAATTGAAACGCGGAATAAATACATAGCGGTGCCCTCCGCCAACCCCTAACCATGCCGCCGGGCAACAGCAACAGTCGCTCATCGGCCAGAACGGAGAACAAAATGAACAATCAAATCCTTGTGGCTTACGCCACCAAGTACGGCGCAACGGCAGAGATTGCCGAAAAGATCGGCCAGGTGCTTGCTCAGGCAGGTCTGCCTGCCGACGTGCTGCCTGTAGACCGAGTCAACGACCCGGCCCCCTATAAGGCAATTGTCCTGGGAAGCGCGGTCTATACCGGCCGATGGCTCAAAAATGCCGCCGGATTCCTGGAGGCGAACGAGACAGTGCTGGCTGAAAAACCGGTATGGCTGTTTTCCAGTGGGCCCTTGGGCAAGGGCGATCAGGAGGACACGGCGCAAGGTTGGCGCTTCCCGAAGAATCTGCAACCCGTTGCCGACCGCATCGCTCCCCGCGACCTTGCCGTCTTTCACGGCGAGGTGGATATGAGCAAGCTGGGCTTTATCCATAAATTGATGCTCAAGAAAGTCACGATTCCTGTCGGTGACTTTCGGGATTGGGAAGCCATCACGTCCTGGGCCGAAGGTATTTCCGCCGCACTGAAAAAAGAGGGCCTGGGGCAGGAAAAACCGGCGGAATAACAAGTCCCGCAAGAAGCTGGAAAAAGTGCGGGACCTGCCGAGCCCGCCATGCACCCTCTATGCATACACCGCATCCCGGCTGAAGCACATCACACCACATACGCCGGCAGAGATCATCCGGATCCGGTAGTCTGTCGAAGCATGATGAACATGCGTTCAGGCATCGTGCCAAAGCGGAAGTCGCACCCTGTCCCGAAACGTCAAGAACACAGGGGAAGGGAGGGATAATGCTTGGTATTTCAGGCGGATGCTGCGAAATTGTGAAGAGATGTCGAACGCATATCCAATCCGGACAAACAGTATTATTGCAATATCATGTTTGAGGCCGGAAGAAAACTCTATAATAGAGATAAAGCATGAAACATAACAAGGCTAATGCAGCCGACGCCGAAAGCCGCGCGGTTGATTGGCGGCATCGCGTAAAACCACATAATAGTATTACGTTGGCTGTAAAATATGGGCACCTCTAAAAAGTGTCATGAGCGAGCAAAGTGCAAGGCGGACGGAGCGGAGAAACCGGAATGTACATGGAGTACATGAGGATTTCGAGCACCGACCAGCGCAGCAATTTGGGCGCGCAATACGTTTTTAGAGGTGCCCATATGAACGGACATACAATCATAGAGTGGCTGCTTGAAGGTGATGCTTCGATACAATATCAGACGCACCGGGATTTGTTGGGAATTGACAGAGAGGATCTTCAAAACAGGATAGCCAATGAAGGCTGGGGCAGGCAATTTCTATCCAGACGTAATCCAAACGGACATTGGGGGGACAGATTTTACCAGCCAAAATGGGCCTCTACTCATTACACACTGCTCGACCTCCGAAACTTGAATCTCAGTCCCGATAACGAAAGTGCAAAAGAGACCATCGAACTGGTGCTACATAACAGCAAAGCTGAAGACGGAGGGATCCAGTTGGGACCCTCCACGTCCTCCCGTAGCGATGTTTGCGTAAACGGCATGTTCTTGAACTACGCCTCCTACTTCAGAACCGCTGAAAAAGAGCTGCGATCGATTGTCGATAGTATCCTGAACGAGATAATGCCGGATGGCGGCTTCAATTGCAGGACAACAAGGAGCGGAGCAAAACACAGCTCTTTACATTCCACAATCTCCGTCCTCGAGGGGCTGAATGAATTTCATCGGTCCGGACACACATATCGAGCGAATGACGTTCAACGTGCAAAGGATAGTGCCGAGAAATTTCTTCTTATCCACAGATTATTCCTGTCCGACCGAACCGGTGAGATCATCAACAAGGACTTTTTGAAGCTGCCCTACCCAAGCAGGTGGAAATACGACATTCTCCGCGCATTGGACTATTTCCAATATGTCGGGAGAGCGTGGGATGAGAGAATGGCGGAAGCAGTGGGTGTGATCTTACGGAAAAGAAATAAAAACGGCACCTGGAATATGCAGGCAGCCCACCCTGGACAGGTGCACTTTGTAATGGAAAAAGCCGGTTCTGCGAGTAGATGGAACACGTTAAGAGCTTTAAGAGTATTGAAGCATTTTAAAAACATCAACAGCCAACCCTGATTCAAACACAAGGGAACCAACAAATTAATAGAGGTGCCCACTAATATGGCTTCACTAATCGAGGCAGGATGATGCCCGGAAAGGTACCGAGTGGCGAAAAAGGTCGCGTGCCCTGTCCCGGAACGTCAAGAACACAGGGGAAGGGAGGGATAATGCTTGGTATTTCAGGCGGATGCTGCGAAATTGTGAAGAGATATCGAGAAAACAACTGCCCGGAATATCAAGGGCACCTCTATGCGCATACTGTATGTGGTATAACAGTCAAATGAAACCGTTGTTGCTCTATCTGCTCGTGCTGTTCCTGCTCATGGGCGTTTCGCCATTTCTCCCTGCCGGCGGACAGATAGCGTACCTCTCCGTGGCCATTATTGCTTCGGGATTGACAGCCATTCTTTTTCAGAAAAAGGCGCATGGCGGCAAATTCGTGGATATGGGCTTCAGGCTCAACCGCAACGCGCTGATCGGTATCGGAATAGCACTGGTCTTCACAAGCGCAGCCGTATTCGTCAACTTCGGGTTGCCGTACCTGCTCGGGCTCGTCGAGTTTTCCCTGAATGAAGAATCAGCGGCCCTCGCTCCCGGTGCACCTGCGATTGCCGTCGCGTCGGGCATCTTTGTTATCGGCGGGGCAATCATGTTCGTGTCCTGCCTTTTTGGTGAGGAGCTTGCTTTCCGGGGGTATGTTCTCCCCAGGCTGGAGGAGGGGTATGGAAGTGTAAAGGCCATCCTTCTGTGCTCCCTGATATTCGCCGTCTGGCACCTGCCGGCCTATTTCTCGATATACTCCGGCGGCGCCTCGGACAGCGGCTGGCGTTCGACAGTCACCATGCTGTTTGCCCATGGGATATCGGTGGTCCCGATTTGCATACTGTACCTGACCACGCGGGAGTTGTACGGCGTCTCTCTGTATCACGCCGCGATCGACGTGTTTCAGTATTCAATTGTCAGGAATCCCGAATTGGGTGATGCAGCCAGGGATGCCGTTTACAATATGACGGTTCTGAATGAATCAACACTGACCGTCATTGGCTGGGGATGGCACATCGTAGCGATCTTCCTTATGATCGGGCTGTGCCGCGTCGCGAAAAAATGGACGTTAACAAAACACTATAACCTAAATTGAGTGATTGTCGAGCATGCCACCGGGAATGCCGCTGTATCCCGACTTGCCGGGACGCTCGGTTTGGGTATAACCAATCAGGATAAATTCATTATGTCCGCCAGGAAAATTATAGGCTTCGCCCAGGAAATCGGCACCATTATGTATGTCGGAGGCATTTTGTCTCACATCGTTATTGGCGCTGTGCTTGGTCATCCCGATGCCGACACAGCTTATCTCGTTTCAATTTATAAGGAAACGAGCGCCTATATTCTCATTTTACCCGGATTGGCGCTCAAAATAATTTCCGACAGCATGTTGTTTTTTCTGTACGATAAGCCCAACTGGCTGAAAGTAAAACTATTGATGACAGCTTTTCTGGCGATCAATGCATTTGTTTTTCTTGTACCGATGATGCCGGAGCTGGTTGAACTGGCCAAGGCATCGCTGCCTTCCGGAGAAGTCAGCCAGGAATTTCTTGAAAGGGCGCATACCGAACAACTTGTGGGCATGAGCAACGTAATTCCACTGCTGTCCGAACTGATTCTGGGCTCATTCAAGCCCAAACTCGGCAAGGAGAGATCGCAATAAGCAGCCATCCATTCCGCCCGGTGAAAAATATTTGCTGACAAAGCGAATACCAATCCTCGAGCAGGCCGCTCAAAGAGGTAAAACCATAAAGAAATTTTTGCATCTTCCATTTTGGCTTTTCACCTGTCGATCCGCAACGTTCGACATCGAACCGTTCGCTGCCATGACCCGTATCAAGATCTGCGGCATCACAACGATCGAGGACGCCCTCGCCGCATGCAGGGCCGGGGCGCACGCGCTCGGCTTCAATTTCAGTGAGTCGAGTCCCCGCCGCATCGGTCCCGAAACGGCCCGGAGCATTACAGAGCGAATGCCGCCTTTCGTCTCGGCCGCAGGCGTGTTCGTCGAACAGACCCCGGAGGAGATCGACGAGATCTGCGAGTTCTCCCGGCTGCACATCGCGCAGCTTCATGACGAGCGATACGGCCCCGAAGCGTCGCTTGCGATCACGCGAGCGAGGGTTCTCAAGGTTTTCCGGACAGGGCCCGGATTTTCCACCGACCAGGTACAACGGTTTTCGGAGCGCACCGGTATTCGCGACTTTCTCTTCGACGCCTACAAACCCGGCCAGCCCGGCGGCACCGGCGTGCGCATCGAAAACGAAACGGCGCAGAACATCTTCAGGGAGTTGCACGGCGTTGCAACGGCGACCCTCGCCGGGGGCCTGAAGCCGGAAAATGTCGGTGAAGCCGTACGTCTCTTACGCCCCTATGCCGTGGATACGGCGAGCGGTGTGGAAAAGGCCCCCGGCGTCAAGGATCACCGGAAGATCAGATCGTTCGTCCTGGCGGTTCAGGAAGCCGACGCTTCAGAGACGGCTGACTCCTGAACGTGTTCGAGAATCAGCTCCGCGGCCGTCTCGGGCAGTTCCAGGGTGATAAGATGGCCGCAGCCCTCCACATTGACGAAACGCCCCTTTCTGCTGTAACCGGACAGCTTCTTCGTGTTTTCGGGAGTCATGATGGGATCGCCGTCCCCCGCAACGAACAGTATCGGCATGTCCGCACGCTCGACAAGTTCCGGAATGGTGCGGGTCACCTCGATAGAGGTTATCTGCGCGGTCGTCTGTTCGATCGCTTCCGGAGCGCAGAAACCGAGGCTTTCGAAACCGACCTGCACATCGTGAAACATAACGGTGTTTTTCGAGAGAACGAGACGTGCGAACATATAGGCCGGCAGCCACCAACCGACCTTCCTCAGCAGGTTGTTGAAGGTGAAATTGATCGTCGCGGGTGCTAATTTCTCGATAAAGCGGTTGTTTTCGAGATACCCGAAATTGAACAGCACCATCGAGCGGATCGTGCCGGGGTGCTTTTTCGCGTAGTTGAGCGCGACCAGGGGCCCGAAGGAAAACGCCGAAACGTGAAACTGATCGAGGCCGAGAAATTCCGCGAGCGCGTGCAGGTCGTCGGGAAAGGAGCGTTTTGCATAATCGTTGAAGGGATCGCTCTCCGACCATCCGTGTCCCTTGAGGTCGTACGTAACGGTCCGTATTCCGTTCCCGTTCAGTTTCCTGATGATGTGGTGCCACCACATCCACCAGCAATCCCATCCGTGAATCAGCACGATGGTCTCCTTCGCGTCGCGGGGACCCGAATCGTGATAGTGATGCATGACCCCGTTGAGCTTCACGAAACGGCTGTTCTCCATCAAACCCAGCTCATAGTCGGCCCGTTTGGCTTCCGCCCGACCGCCTCCGGCGGCAAGGGAACGGAGTTTTTCCCGGTAGGCGAGAAACTTCTCCGTCGGCTCCGCCTCCGTTGACCGCATCATTTCAACAACATTCATTGACTTTTGGACTACGTATTGAAGGGCATCTCCATGTATGTATTCCGCGCTTCAATTGCTTCGTTGTCCCGACAGGTCGGGATCAAAATCCTCATCCCGACCTGTCGGGACTCCGGTTTCGAAGTTTATCCCGATTGCTATCGGGACTCCGTTCACCTTGCACTTGAATCGCTCATGACAATACATAGAGATGCCCTGAAAAACAAAAATATAGGACATTTCAGAGCAAATCGCCGCTTCTTTCTCCCGACGCGCTTCTGTTACAAACGTGCAAACTTTCCTTCCGGCGCTCCTTCCCGCGCCGGGACTTTCGTATCATTTAGCAATACGACTAAACATGCGGTCATCGATGGAAACAACGACTCACCTCCTCAAGGCCCTGTCCGAACCGGGCCGCCTGCGCATCGTCATGGCGCTGACGGAAAACCGCGAGCTGTGCGCATGCCAGATAACCGAACTGCTCCGGCTTTCGGGAGCGACCGTGTCGCGACATCTCGCGCAACTCACTTCGTGCGGCCTCCTCGAAAGCCGAAAGGAGGGGCGGTGGGTTTTCTTCCGGCTGATCCGGTCGGCTTCGACGGCCGCGCTGCTCTCGTGGCTGAAGACCCGGCTTTCCGACGATCCCGAAATCCTCGGGGATACGGAAGCTCTCCGGCGCATCGTCGCCTGCGGTCCGGAGGGCATCGCCTGCATGCAGAGGAGGAACCGGACGCCCTGCGAACGGGAAAAACCCGGATCGTTTCGCTCGTCCGCCGGGGGATCGAACGAAAGATCGCCGAACGGCCGCGCAAACACCATGAAACCCGACGCCCGACAATGACACACAAAACCAGAATACTTTTTCTCTGCACCGGTAACTCCTGTCGAAGCCAGATGGCCGAAGGCTGGGCCCGCCACCTGCACGAAAACATCGTCGAACCCTATTCCGCCGGCGTCGAAGTGCACGGCATGAACCCTCACGCGGTCAGCGTCATGGCCGAAGCGGGCGTCGACATATCCGGACATCGTTCGAAACACGTCGACGAGCTAGCCGCCGTCTCATTCGACTGCATCGTCACGGTCTGCGACCATGCGCGCGAGACCTGTCCGTTCGTTCCCGGAAACGCCGAAAGAATCCATGCGGGCTTCGACGATCCTCCACGGCTTGCCGCCTCGATCGACGATCCGGAACAAAAGCTGGACTGCTACCGGAGAGTGCGCGACGAGATCCGTGCATTCGTCGCCAGGCTTCCCGAAACACTCGATATCACCTGAAGGAACAAGAGACACATGCTGAAAAACGGCAAAAACATCTGTATCGCCGAAGCCATCGGCACTTTCGCCCTCGTCTTCGCCGGCTGCGGCGCCATCATCGTCAACGATACGCACGGGCTAGCACTCGGGCATACCGGCATCGGCATGGTTTTCGGGCTGGTCGTCATGGCCGTGATCTACTCCATAGGCAACATCTCCGGCGCGCACATCAACCCCGCGGTCACCCTGGGATTCTTTTTCGCAGGACGTATCGGCCGAAAGGAGATCCTGCCCTACATTTCGTGCCAGTTTGCCGGAGCGCTGCTCGCCGCGACGCTGCTCAGGATTCTCTTCCCCGCTCACCCCTCCCTCGGCGCCACCCTTCCGGCCGGAGGCGTGCTCAACGCCTTTATCTTCGAGATCGTCCTCTCCTTCCTCCTGATGTTCGTAATCCTCAACGTCTCCACGGGACATATGGAAAAAGGCATCATGGCCGGAGTCGCCGTGGGCGGAACCGTCGCCTTCGAAGCCCTCATGGGCGGACCGGTCAGCGGCGCCTCGATGAATCCGGCCCGTTCGGTCGCACCGGCCCTTCTCTCCGGCTCTCCCCAGGCCCTCTGGATCTACATCGCCGGCCCCCTCATCGGCACCTGGCTCGCCCATCCCACCTGCAGGTTGGTGCAGGGCGGAGAGTGCTGCCACGTCGACGAGGAAAAGAGCTGCTGACGCAGCGATACCGGAAAAAATTCCTTAACGCTTGCTTCGCGTTTCTGTTTTTTCTTATATTTGCAGTATCAATTATTGATTTATCAAATATTGACATCGCATCATGAGTGGTGGGCCGCCGGAACTCCCCCGCCTGACCGGACACCGCCGCAAGTACTCTGGCGTCATGAAAAGAATAACCGCGTCCCAGCAGAAATTCCTGAAGTTTCTCCACCTTACCTCGTCGGGGGTGTGGCTCTCCTGCGTCATCGTGCTGGCGCTCCTGCCGATCATTGCAACGCGGAACACTACCGGCGGAGGAGTCTACATGTACACGCTCGCCTATCACTTCATAGACATGTTCATCCTCACGCCGGCCTCGCTTCTGACGCTCCTCACCGGTCTGGTATACTCACTGTTCACGCAGTGGGGATTTTTCAGGCACGGCTGGATAGTCTACAAATGGATCGTCACACTGTTCATCGTCGTCACCGGCACACTCTACCTCGGACCGATGGTGACGGATCTTCTTGAAATCGCCACCGTGAAGCAAAGCGGAGCCCTGGAGGACCGGCAGTACATGCAGGGCTCGGTCATCGGCATCTGGGCGGCGATACTGAACTCCGCTCTTCTGATCGGAGCAGTCTTCGTTTCGGTCTACAAGCCCTGGAAAAACCTGAAAAAAAGATGAGCCGGGCGCGTGAATGAACGTAGCGGCCACCCGGCCTGCATTTTCCGTAACGGATAACCGGGGAGGAACCCGGCATGAGCACACACCGTAACTCAATACCCGACAGGATGTTTTTCCCTGTCGTGATCGCATTTCCCGTGATCGTCTGGACGATCGATCTGCTTCTCTACAAGGGCCCCCTGACCCTTGACGGCGCGGAACATCCCCTGCAGCGCATTGCAGGAGAAATGACGGCGACCTGCGTCCTTACGCTTCTGGCGGTCAATCTTCTGATGGCCACGCGATCGCGACGGATCGAAAAGTTCTTCGGCGGCCTCGACCGCATGTTTCGCATCCACCGTAAAAGCGCCATGATCGCAACGGGGCTTCTGCTGCTGCACGTGGCCGTCTCTCCCCGTTTCCCCGCTCCCAATCCGGGCAAACCTCTTGGAGTGCTCGCCCTGGTGCTGCTTTTTTCCGGTGTCCTCATTTCCGCCGCACCCTTCTTCAAGCAGCGTCTCCCCTACCACAACTGGTTGAAGAAACACCGTTTCATGGGCCTGTTCTTCATTCTCGCAGTCGGTCATGCGTTACTGGTCCCGACCCTGTTCAGCAAACTGCCGCTCGTCCGCGCCTACGTCCTCGATATAGCGCTCATAGGGGGGGCGGCGTGGATATATCGCGCTTTCCTGCGCCATCACTTCCGTCCGCCCCACCGCTACGAGGTAACGGAAGTGAAACGGCTGGGACAAAACGTCCTTGCGCTGGAAATGGCCGCGACCGGGTCTCCCCTGCAACCGCTGCCGGGACAGTTCGCCTTTTTCAGTTTCCCCGGCATCTTTTCCGGGGAGCCCCACCCGTTCACCATTGCCGCCACTCCGGACCGGAACCGTATCCGCATCGCGGTCAAAGCGCTGGGCGATTTCACCGGATCGCTTCGGGAAAAGATCGAAACCGGTGACGAGGTACGCGTCGACGGCCCCTACGGCTTCTTCGCCGAGGGCGCAAGCCGCTCCCGCCACCGGATATGGATTGCAGGCGGCATAGGCATCACGCCGTTTCTCACCATGGCAGCCGGTCTTCGCGACCCTGAAGCGCGAGTTGCGCTCTACTGGACGGTGAACAGGAAGGAAGAGGCCTGTTTCGACAAAGAGTTGCAGGACATCGCCCGACGCACGCCCGGCCTGACCTACACTCTCTGGCTGTCGGAAGAAAACGGCCCGCTGACACCCGATGCGATACCCGAGGCAGGAAGTCCGGGATCGTTCGACGTCTTTCTCTGCGGACCGGAAAGCCTGCGAAAGTCGCTTACGGCCGGCTTCCTGGCCACGGGCGTTCCGCGGCAAAACATTCACAGTGAAGAGTTTTCGCTTCGATAACCCATCGTACGCTCATCGGGAGGTGAACCATGAAAAAAAAGGCACACTCGATCGCGAGCTTCCTTGCGACAATGACCATCGCCACTTTTTTTCTTTCAACAATTGTTGTCGAATTGCTCGGCACACATGAAGCCGTGGCTCTTGTGAAGAACCTTATTGTCATCCCGGGCTTGCTCATCCTTGTACCTGCAATTGCGGCTGCAGGAGGAAGCGGCCAGTTGCTCTCGAAATCCCGCCAGGGAAAACTTGTCGATGCAAAGAAAAAACGGATGCCCTTCATCGCGGCGAACGGGCTGCTGATTCTGATTCCCAGCGCAATCGTCCTCGACAATCTGGCATCGGCGGGAACCTTCGGCACGACGTTCTACCTGGTGCAGGGGGTGGAGCTTCTCGCCGGGGCGGTGAATCTCTCGCTCATGGGTCTGAATATCCGCGACGGACTGAGACTGAGCGGAAGGCTTCGCGCGCCCGCTTCCTGACGGCGTTCTCCTCTTCATGCCGGGGTCGACGGGGAAATCGTACGCGGCACGCCTTGCCGGGAAACCGTTCGCACGAATCGCCGAAAAGGACGGCGTGAGGTGAAACGATCCGGATTGTATAACCGCGACCTTCTTCCTAAATTGATTGACGATACCGGCTCGGAACACAACGGCTCCGGCCGGTTTCCGCACAGGAATCCCTCAACCTATCCAGGAGATCGTCATGAAATGGACCAGATCGCTGCTTTTTTCGATTCTTTTCTTCGCCCCGGCAGTTGCTTTCGCCGACCTCACCGGAACATGGAACTGCAACGACGGAGGCAGGTATTATGTACGTCAGCTCGGCAAGGAAATCTACTGGTACGGGGAACGAGCCGCCACGAATCCTTCATGGTCGAACGTCGCTTCGGGCCACGTCGACGGGAGCAACATCGTCCTCCGCTGGGCTGATGTTCCGAAGGGCACGGTAATGCAGGAAGGCGTGCTGATCCTCAAGCTCGACAATCCCCGGAAGTTCAGGGCTCTGACAAAAACCGGAGGCTTCGGCGGATCGGTCTGGACACGCCGGTAACAGAGGGCGCACGAGGCGTTGCAGAGCCCCGGAAACGCCTCCTTCGGGATTACAGGAGAAATTACGGGAACCTATTTTCCCGCAAAGCGCGTTACCTGTCGGAAACAACGCTCCGTTGCAAGCCGAAACGCTTCGCCGCTTTTTTCTCAACATGTACATCCTGAAGGGGGCAACCGGTCATGAACATTCCGCACCGCGCACTCGGCATCGTCCGCGAAATCGTCCTCGATCTGGGCCACGAGGTCACCTACGCCTACGACGACCTCATGTTTATCGACCATAACGCCTACCTGCTGCAGTTCACGGAATCCCCCGATCGCCTGAATCTCTATTTCAACGTCGAGGCGGGTGACGATTTCGCGGAAGAAACGATCCCGCTGCTGACAAAAGCCGCAAAGAAGCGCGACATGAAGATCGAAAGAAAAGGGCACTACGAACTGGCCCCGAAGGACGGCGGCAATTTCGATGTCAGATTTTTCAACCGGCAGGAAGCCTGAACGTCCGGCAACGAACCGGCCTGCTTTTCCGGGCCTGTTTCAGGAGGCGGTCGGCGAGCTCCCCTGTACCACCCTGCGGGGCGTCATCAGGGAAAAGAAGTAGAGGACGCAGAGAAAGGTGACGAATTCGGCGACGGAGAAGGTGACGAAAATCCCGGCGTCTCCGAAAAAGACCGGCAGGGTAGCCAGGAACAGGATCGGCAGCACAAGGGTTCTCGACAGGGCGATCACGGCCGAAGGCAACGGCTTGTGGATCGCGGTGAAGTACGCGCTCATCAGCACGTTGAAACCGTTCCAGAGGAAGGCCGGCCAGCTCAGGGCGATAAACGCCAGGGTGATCTCCAGGGTCGCTCCCGTTCCGTTATCCAGGAACAGCCCCGCCAGCTTTTCGGGAATCAGTAGAAGCATCCCGACCAGACCGAATCCGACAGTCACCACACATACGGAAGCGAGCGCGAGGAAACCGCTGATCCGGTCCGCCTTTCTCGCCCCGAAGTTGGTGCTCACGATCGGCTGCAGAGCGTCGGAAAATCCGTAGACCACGATCTGCTCCGCAAAGAAAAGGTAGTGCATGATCGTGAAAGCGGCGACTCCCTCGACGCCGAAGCGGCCGATCATGACCCAGTTGAACACCAGGATGACGATTGCGGCCGACAGTTGATTGGCGAACTCCGAAAGACCGTTGTAGGCCACCTTCCCCATTTCGTTCCACCCGCTGCGGGGCCAGTGAAACCGCAACGTCGACCGTTTCGAGAAAAAGTGGAACAGCAGAACGACGAAACTGGCGATGTTGGCCAGACCCGTTGCCAGGGCCGCCCCCCGAAGTCCCATGCCCCAGGAGACGACAAACAGCCAGTCGAACGCGATGTTGACCGCGGCCGCCGAAATGATGGCCGCCGCAGCCAGCACGGGCTGACCGTCGACGCGCACGAAAAAGGAAAGACAGAGGCTCGCGGGGAGAAAAAACATGAACGCCAGGAGAAGAAAGAGGTACTCCCGCACGAGAGGAGCGAGCGCGGCGTTGGCTCCGAGGAGAAAGACGAGGTGGTCGAGAAACAGAATACCGAAACCCGACAGGAGAAGCGTCAGAACCGAAACGGCTATCAGGGTCTTCGAAAAGACCTCGTCGGCCGACCGTCTGTTCGATTCCCCGATGTATTTGCCACAGCGAACCATGCCGCCGACGGAAAACATGACGGCGACGCCGAGCAACAGACTGAAAACCGGCATAATGAGGTTTATCGCTGCCAGCGCGCCGTGCCCCACATAGTTGCCGACGAATACGCCGTCGATCACTCCCGACGATGAAATGGCAACCATCCCCAGCACATTGGGAATCGCATAATAGAAAAACACAGCCGCGATATTGCCACGCAAAATATCGGCAAAACGGTCACTGCTCATTACGGCCCGATTGATCGTTCAAAGGATTGTGCGCTACGGAAGGAAACGGCACGACCCGTTCCCCCTCCCGGCGCGCGGGCACCGACGCCGGGAAGAACACCCGGCGGTCTTTCCTCCTGACACGGCTGGGAATATAGCCACATCAGGCACAATAATACAATTCAGGGCACCTCTATTCATCCTAAATTGAGCGATTGTCGAGCATACCACGGATGCAAGGCACCCTTCATGCCGATAAAACTTTGGTCACTTGATTTATTTTAATCGTTTGAGTAAGTTAATCGCCGTTCACGGGCACCCGCTCACTCATTACAAAGCATCTGCAGGAACAGAACCATGAAGTACGCCAGCAGCGAACAAA
This sequence comes from Chlorobium sp., assembly GCA_028282595.1. Taxonomy (GTDB): domain Bacteria; phylum Bacteroidota; class Chlorobiia; order Chlorobiales; family Chlorobiaceae; genus Prosthecochloris. The sequence continues at coordinate 132,309 of JANQHQ010000039.1, forward strand.
CCAGGGAAGCGCTGATCAATGCGGCCGGAGAACTTGCGGCCGAACACGGCTTCTCGAGCGTCTCGACACGGGCGATCGCCCAGCGCGCGCAGGAAAACATCGGCAGCATCCACTATCATTTCGGGGGCAAGGAACAGCTTTTCGAGGCGGTTGTCCGGCAGGTCACCGGAAGGGGCAAGGCTTTCACCCTGCATGAAGCGATCGAACCGTATCTCGGCCTGCTCGACACGCCGACGGGACAGGAAGGGGCGCTGCGCTCCATGGTGCGGCGCGAAATCGACATACTCTTCGACCCGGAGCAGCCGCGCTGGCACACCAGAATCGTCTACCAGCTCATCCAGTACAAAAGTCCCTTGCAGGACATTCTGTTCGACGAGCTCATGACCCCCTTCACGGCGGCGATAACCTCCCTGCTCAAAAGAATAAAGCCGTCGCTGGAGGATGACGAGATCATTCTGCACGCCGCGTTGATCCTGTCTCCCATCGCGACGCACGCCGATTACATGCCGTTCTTTCTCGAACAATTGAAAACCGACCGCTACGACCCGGAATACCTGCAGAAAATGGAAGCTCTGATAGTCCGCCAGACAAAACTTCTGCTCGGACTGGAACCGGAGCAACAACAACCATCACAAGCCGACTGATTTCCCATGAGATACAACCCTGCCACTCCACATGCTGTTTTCGGGATCGTCCTGTTCCTGCTGCTTCTCGCCGGCTGCGGCTCCGGCGACATGCGACCGGAGAGCAACGAACCCGGGAAACCGATGGTGTCCGTCGCCTCCCCGCAGGTGAAAACAGGCAAATCCCTCTACTCCTATCCCGGCGAAATCCGGGCGAACCGCGAAACCGAGCTCTCCTTCAGGGTCGGCGGACCGCTGACGGCGATCCTGAAAAAACCCGGCGACACGGTGCGCAAGGGCGAGATCCTGATGCAGCTTGACCGGAGGGACTACCTCGACAACATCCGGGTGCTGGAAGCCGAACTGGCCGGCGCGCGGGCGCGGGCGAAAAAGTCGGCGGCCGACTTCAAAAGAGCGAAGGAGCTCCTCAAGCAGGATGTCATCGCTCAGGCGGACTACGATCTGGCCAGAAGCTCCTCGCTTTCCGCGGACGCAACCGTCCAGAATATCCGCGCGCAGCTCGCTCTGGCCCGGCACAGTCTCGAGGACGCCTCCCTCAGGGCTCCGTACGGCGGTACGGTAACGGCCCAACTGGTTGAAAACCATGAAATGATTTCCGCCGGGCGGCCGGTCATGCGCATGCACGACATGTCTTCCCTCGAAATCGACAGCAACGTCCCGGAAAACGATATCGGCCGTTTCATGCTCTCGAAAGGCATGAAAGCGAAGCTGAGGCTCCCCTCCCTCGGCAACCGTTTTTTCGACGCGGAGCTCAGGGAGTGGAGCACCGAGGCTGACAAGGCTACCAGAACCTACAAGCTGACCTTCGCTCTGCCCGCGCCCGCGGAAGGAGGCATTCTGCCGGGCATGACGGCCGAAGTCGTCGTCAGCGAGCTCAAACCGGCCGAACCGGTCACGACCGTCCCGCTTTCGGTGCTCGCGGCGGACCGGGAGGGCAATTCGATTGTCTGGATCTACGACGAGGCGACGCAAACGGTCGAGCCCCGGACGATCGAGACCGGAACGATGTACGATGACGATAACATCGTCGTGACCGGAGAACTCGAAGGGGACGATCTCATCGTCACGGAGGGCATGCACTCGCTCGCCGCGGGCATGAAGGTCGAGGCCGTGAAAACCCCGGCGGCGACAACCTCCCGGCAACAGAAGACTCCACAGCATATCAGCAAGAAAAAACCATGATCAACCCCGCTGTTTTCGCTCTGCAGAAACGAACCATCATGGTAATGATGACCGTTCTCCTGGTCGGAGCCGGAATCTTCTCCTATCAGAAACTCGGGCGCCTCGAGGATCCCGGCTTCACGATCAAAACGGCGCTCGTCATAACACAGTATCCCGGAGCGGATCCGGCGGAGGTGGAAGAAGAGGTCACGGATGTCATCGAGGAAGCGATCCAGTCCATGGACCAGGTCAAGGAGATCTACTCGACCTCGGAAGAGGGCGTCTCCTATGTCTATGTGGACATGAAAGACCACTACAACTCCCGGCAGCTTCCGCAGATCTGGGACGAGCTCCGCAAGAAAGTGACCCAGGCCGAACATTCGCTCCCGCCCGGCGCGACGAAGCCGATCGTCAATGACGACTTCGGAGACGTCTACGGCGTCTACTTCGCCGTCACGGGCGAAGGGAGAAGCTACGCAGAGTTGAAGGAATACGCGGACTTTCTGAAAAAAGAGCTCCTGCTCTGCCGGGACGTCGCCAAAATTGACTACTGGGGAACCCGCAAGGAGACCATATTTGTCGAGACCGACCGGGCGAGAATGGCCGAGCTCGGTATCTCTCCCGACCTTATCACCCGGACCCTGCAGTCCCAGAATTTCGTCCGCCAGAGCGGCAAGACCGAAGCCGGAGACAAGTACCTCCGGATCACACCGACCGGCGACGTGACGGGAGAAGAGGCGGTCGCCTCGCTGCTGATCGGCCCTCCGGGGAGCACGATGCGCCTCGGAGACATCGCCCGCGTCTACCGCGGCTACGAAACCCCGCCGCGAAACGGGCTGCTCTATAACGGCAAGCAGGCCATCGCCCTCGGCATCTCGACCGTCAGGGGAGGCAACGTCGTTACGATGGGCGAGTCGGTCGGCGAGAAACTGGCTGCGCTGGAATCGAAAAAACCCTCCGGCATCGAGCTTCACACCATCTACTATCAAAGCGACCTGGTCAGAACGTCGGTCAGCGCCTTCGTCATCAACCTGGCCCAGGCGGTGTTCATCGTCATCGGCGTGCTCATGCTCTTCATGGGCTGGCAGAGCGGCCTGCTCATCGGCACCATTCTGCTCCTGACCATACTCGGCACCTTCATCGCCATGGCCGTCTTCGACATCGACCTGCAGAAGATGTCCCTTGGCGCGTTGATCCTCGCGCTCGGCATGCTCGTCGACAACGCCATCGTGATCGCGGACGGCATTCTCGTACGGGTCGAACGCGGAGACGATCGGGAACACGCCGCCACCGACGTGGTAAAGGAGAACATGTGGCCGCTTTTCGGCGCCACGCTGATAGCGATCCTCGCTTTCGCCGCCATCGGTTTCGCACCGGGAAGCGTCGGGGAGTACTGCCGGTCTCTTTTCGACGTGCTCGCGCTCTCCCTCTTCATCAGCTGGATACTCGCCGTCACGATCACCCCGCTGTTCTGCGTCTGGTTCCTGAAAATCCCGGACCAGCACAACGAGGATCCTTTCGACAGACCGCTCTACAAACGCTACCGGCGCATGCTGCACCTGGGCATAGCCAATCGCTGGAAAACCCTCGCGATTACCCTGGGTCTGCTCGTTCTCGCCCTTTTCGGCTTCGGAGCCCTTCCGCAGGCATTCTTCCCCGATTCGACCCAGCCCTACTTCTTCGTCAACTACTGGAAAACCCAGGGGACCCATCTCGACCGCACGAGCGCGGACATGAAAGCCGTCGAACGATATGTGCGGAAACTCGACGGAGTGAAAAACGTCTCCGCTTTCCTCGGCGAGGGGGGCATGCGTTTCGTGCTGCCCTACAATTACAACACGCCGAACACGAGCTTCTTCCAGCTCCTGGTCGAAGTCGACGACTACCGGGAAATCGAAACCCTCGGCCGCGAAACCGACCGCTACATCCGTGAGAACTTCCGTGACGCAGGCGCCTACATCACCCGTATTCCGAACGGTCCTCCGGTCGATTTCAAGGTCGAGGTCCGTTTCCGGGGACCCGACGAGGAGATCCTGCTGGATCTGGCCTCGCAGGTCATGGCCGTCATGCAGAACAACCCGAACGCCCGCGACGTACGCACCGACTGGAGGCAGCAGGTTCAGGTCATCAGACCGGTGTACGAGGAAGCGCAGGGCAGAAACGCCGGAATCACCCGTCTCGACCTCGCCACTTCGCTGCAGCGCAACTTCAACGGCCTGCAGGCGGGTGTCGTGAGGGAAGAGGACGAGCTGATCCCGGTTGTTTTCCGCATGCCGCGAAGCGAAAGACGCAACATCAACGAGCTGAACAACGTCCAGGTCTGGAGCTCCGGACGACAGGCCTTTCTTCCCCTTGCACAGGTCGTTTCCGGCGTGTCGACCGAATGGGAATGGCCGCTCGTTCAGAGACGCGACCGGCTGAAAGCAGTAACCGTCCAGTGTAACCCGGTTTCCGGCCTCGCCGAGCCGCTACGGCTTTCGATGGTCGAAGCCGTTGAAAACATAGAGCTGCCCAAAGGTTACACGATGGAGTGGGCCGGCGAATACAAGGAGTCGAACAAGGGCACGGGACCGCTCGCGCAGATTTTTCCGATCTGCGTCATGGGCATGTTCTTCATTCTGGTCTGGCTGTTCAACTCCTTCAAAAAAGCGACCGCGATCTTCCTCACGGTCCCGCTCTCCCTGATCGGCGTAACCGTCGGGCTTCTCCTGACCGGCCAAGCTTTCGGATTCATGGCCATCCTCGGCTTTCTCGGCCTTTCGGGCATGCTGATCAAAAACGCGATCGTCCTCGTCGAACAGACGGGGCTCGACCTCAAAGCCGGCAAGGCGCCCTACGCCGCGGTGCTCGACGCGTCCGTCAGCAGGCTCAGGCCGGTCGTCATGGCCGCCGCGACCACCATTCTCGGCATGATCCCCCTGATCTTCGATCCGCTCTATGCCGCGATGGCGACCACGATCATGGGCGGCCTCTTCGCGGCAACCTTTCTGACGCTCGGTCTCGTCCCGCTGCTCTACTGCACCTTTTACAGTATCAAGGCCGATCCCAACCACGTATGACACGCGAGAAACCATGAAAAAGATTCTGCTCACGGCACTGCTGCTCTCTCTCCCGGCGTTCGGCGGCGCGGCGGAAACGGATTCCGGCGCGGCAAGGGACAGCGTTCTGACCATTGAGGAAGCGAAACGGACCGCCCTCGAAAACAACCCCGGGGTGCGGCAGACGCTCGCCCGGATAACCGCCGCGAAAGGAGTGCTGGGCCAGGCCTACGCCTCCTGGTTCCCGACCGTCTCGGCCAGCGGCGGCTATATCAAACGCCATATCAACATCATTACCGATTATCCGCCATTTCCCCGTGTCGAGGGCGACCTGACGGAAACGAACGGCAGCCTGCAGCTCAACTGGCTGCTCTTCAACGGCTTCTCCCGCCGGGCGCAGACGCTCGCCGCCCGTTACGGGGTCGAAGAGGCCCGGCAGACACACGAGAACGCCCGTCGCCTGCTGGTGGAATCCGTAGCCACGGCTTACTACCAGGCGCAGCTCGCGAGGGAAAATGTCAGAATCGCCGAACAGAACGCGGCCTTCAACCGCTCCCTGGAAAAAAACGCGAAAATCCGGCGCGAAGTCGGTGCGGCCCCACGTTCGGAACTGCTCAACTTCTCGATCAGGGCCGTCCAGGCCGAAAGCGATTCGATCGAAGCGGCGCGAAACTACACGGTCGCCTCTACGGTCCTCGCCGAACTGATGGGACTTCCCGACACCCGGCTTCCGGCCGAACTGGTGCCGCCCCCTGCCGCGGGCGAGATTGCCGACAGCATTCCCTCCTACGAAACGCTGGTTGCCGCCGCGCTTGAAAAGCGTCCGGACCTGAAAGCCGTCGAATCCGCGCTCGCCGCCGCCGAACAGCGGAAAATCGCCGTCAAGGGCTCCTATCTGCCGACTATAGGCCTTACCGCCGGCATGAATTTCAGCGAACAGACAGGAATCGACCCCGAGCAGATCGATCGTGATCGCTATGCGGGACTCACCGCAAGCTGGGAGCTGTTCGGCGGCGGGCGCAGAAAGGCCGAATTCCAGCAGAAAAAAGCCGAGGAGTTTTCGCTCATGGAGGAAAGACGCCGGAAAATCCTCTCGATCCGATCCGCCATACGCCAGGCCGTCGAAAACGCCGGGGCGGCCGAACAACAGTGGCGCCGCCAGGAAGATGCCTACAGAATGACGCAGAAAGTCCGCCGCGACATCGAGCTGCTCTACCGTACCGGCGCGGCGAATCTCACGCGGCTGAACGAAGCCCAGACCGACCTCGTCCGGGCGGCCGGACTTGCCGCCAGCTCGAAAATCCAGTTCCTGCTGGCCCTCGACAAACTCCGGACGGAGAGCGGAGAGGTTCCGGAAACCCCCTGAAAAGGATGCAAGGCGAACGGAGTCCCGACGAGTCGAGACGCTCAGTTCAGGAAGGAACAATTTGCGGCTGGAAATCCTTATTTTGTGGAAACCATCCGCCATGCAGTATTCCGAAGCACAACAGGGCAGAACGTTCATCATCCGTCTCGAGGACGGGGAAATCGTCCACGAAACGATCGAGCGTTTCGCGACCGACATGGGCATCACGAGAGCCGCTCTCATCATTCTCGGCGGCGCGGACAAGGGTAGCACGCTTGTCGTCGGGCCTCGGGAGAGTCGCACCCTTCCGGTCATGCCGATGCAGCACGAGCTCTACGAGGCTCACGAAGTGACCGGCACGGGAACCCTGTTCCCGGACGAAAACGGAAAACTGCTCCTCCATCTGCATATGGCATGCGGGCGGGAGGAGAACACGGTTACCGGGTGCATCCGGGAGGGCGTGAAGGTCTGGCGCGTCATGGAAGTCATCATGTTCGAGCTGACGGGCACGTCGGCATCCCGCCGCCCCGATCCCGAAACCGGCTTCAAGCTGCTGGAAGCATGAATAGAATAATAGTGATGGAGTTTTTTGCCGACTGGACGTGGTGGGGCCTGCTCGGGCTCTCTCTCTCTGCGGCGGTCGCTCCCGCATGCTTCCGGAAAATCCGCTTTTCGGCGCTGGCGGGAAGCGCACTCTTCTGCCTTGCGATGGTCGCCGCAATGCACCTGTCCAACGGAACGGCCGCCGCCGTCACCGGAGCCGCAGTGACGCTGGGCTCATCGGTTCTGGCGCTTGCCGGCTCTCTTATCCTCACCGGAATCGGCGAGATGCTCAAAAAACGCTACCGGTAGAAGGACTTGTCGCAAACCATTCAGCCCCGCCCTGCAAACGGATTTTTCGTGCACTCCATACCGAGGGATTCCGCCACCGCCCGGTTGGTCACCTGCCCGCGCCATGTATTGACCCCCTCGCCAAGATCGTGGTACGCGCGGACTGCTCCGTCGAGTCCCTGGTCGGCGATCGCCCCGACATAGGGAAGGGTGCTTCCGGCAAGAGCGTCCGTGGCGGTTCTCGGGAAAGCACCCGGCATGTTGGTCACGCAGAAGTGCTGCACGCCCTCCTCGCGATAGACCGGCCTCCGGTGCGTGGTGGGACGGGACGTTTCCGAACAGCCCCCCTGGTCGATGGAAATATCGACAAAGACACTGCCCGGCTTCATGCTCCGGAGCATCTCGCGGGTAACGAGCTTCGGAGCGCTCGCCCCCGGCACGAGAACCGCGCCGACAAGCAAATCCGCGTCCGCCAGCTCTTCGGCTACATGCTGCTCCTGAGAAAACAGGGTACGGACGTTCGGTCCGAGAACCGTATCGAGAAAGCGCATCCTCTCCCGGTCCCGTTCGACGATCGTCACACGGGCGCCGAGGGCGCCCGCGACCGCCGCCGCGTTCATCCCGGCCGAACCGCCGCCCAGAACAACGACCTTCCCCGGCAGGACGCCGGGTACGCCGCCGAGAAGCTTTCCGCTTCCTCCCAGGTGGCCCGCAAGATGGAAACCGCCTGCCATGACGCTCATCCTGCCGGCGATTTCGCTCATCGGAGCGAGCAGCGGAAGTCTGCCGTCCGACCCGACGGTTTCGTACGCGATAGCGGTGACGCCGTTCCGGAGAAGAACCTTCGCGAGCGCCGGCTCGGCCGCCAGATGGAGAAAGGTGAAAAGCAGCAGGTTCTCCCTCAGAAACGGATACTCTTCCGCCACCGGCTCCTTGACCTTCACGACCAGTTCCGCCCGCCAGACATCAGCGGCGTCCGCGAGCAGTTCGGCGCCCGCATCGACAAAGGCTTCGTCGCCGAAGCCGCTCCCTTCCCCTGCCCCTTTCTCCACGAGAACACGATGCCCCCTGCCGACAAGGTGCCTCACCCCCGCGGGAGTACAGGCGACACGGCCCTCTCCGGCCTTGACCTCTTTCGGTATTCCGATGATCACTGGCAATACCTGGTTTATGTGTTGAACTGTTAAACCGGAAAATACACAAGAACGGCTGAGACCGGTAATGCGACCGGGCGACGCGCTCGCCAACCGCCGACTGAAAGCCGGGACGGTTCACCGCTGCAAACGATCAGAGCGCAAAGCGGGGAACGTGGCGGAAGGCCTCTTTCATGGCCCGGTCACGCTCCCGGAAGTCGGACATATGGCGCTCCACGAGCGCCCAGAAACACCGCGAGTGGTCCATGTGCACGGTGTGGCAGAGCTCGTGCAGCAGAATGTAGTCCACCAGTTCCGGCGGCAGAAAGAGCAGCTTCATGTTAAGGCTTATCGTGCCTTTCGCCGAACAGCTCCCCCACCGGGTTTTCTGGTGGCGGACCGCACCGCGGCCGTAACGGAAACCGTACGCTTCGGCCCGGGCGGCGAGACGGGGAAGCAGTTCCGCCGACGCTTTGCGTCTCACCCAGGAAAGCAGGAGGTCGCGCGACGCCGCCGGATCGTCCCGCAGGGATCGGATTTCGACGACTCTCCCGGGCCGTTCACGGAGGACGCTCCGCGCTCCCGTGGCGCTTTTGCGAAGCACCGTCCACTCCTCGCCGACGCTTTGCAGTCGAAGCAGCCCGGGGGTACCGGCTCCGGGCGGTTCCTCCACGGCGGTTTTTTCAAGCGCTCTTCGTATCCACGGCAGCCTTTCCCGCACGATGCCCGGCACAAGGCGGGTGTCGAACCCTCTGGGCACGACCACCACGAGGCCCTCGCGGAAAGAGACGCGCAGACGGACATGCCTTGCGCGCGGACTCTCGCGAACGGAATAGGAAATGCCCTCGCCGGGCTCCGCGCTGTCGAACAGGTACTGTGCGTTCATACACCAAATATAAGGGCACTTCTATTTATTTATTCCGCGTTTCAATTGCTTCGTTAAGCGGTGCTCAAAATCCTCATCCCGACCTGTCGGGACTCCGGTTTCGAAGTTTATCCCGATGCAATCGGGACTCATGACACTTTTTAGAGGTGCCCTATAGTTTAAGGGCGCTTCTAAAAAGATTTCAGCGTCCGGTAACGATCCGGTCGAGCGGCGGCGCCGCGAGAGCGAGAGCAAGAAGCGCCATGACGGCGGCCGCGACGAGAAACGCCCCGCTGAGCGAAAAGAGCCCGATCGCCGGGGCCATGAGCACGGGGGAAAGGAACTGCCCGAGAAAGATCATTCCCGTATACCCTCCGACCGCTTTCCCCCTTATACGCTCGGGCACCGACTCCAGCAGCCAGAGGGTGCCGTTCGGCATCAGCATGCCGCTGCCGATCCCCCCGAGCCCCAGACCGGCGAGCATGGGAAACCAGCCGACGGCGTTGGCTATAACAGCGTACCCGGCGGCGACGATTGCGAATCCGAGAATGTAGATCGTTGCGTAGCGCAGCCTGCGCTTGAGCATCGGATAGCACAGCGAAGAAAGGGCTCCCGAAAAAGCGGCGAACGCGATTCCCGCACCGGCGAGGGAGCTCCCGGCGCCGAGCCGCTCCTGGAGCACGAACGGCACCTGCACGGGAATCATGTAGTAGAACACCATCAGGAGGAACACCAGCGCATACACCGTAACCGCCACCGCGCGCGGGGAGCCTTCGGCTCCGTCTCCGGAAGACCCTTCCGGAGAGGAGCGCCCCTCAGCCGGACGCAGCCACCAGAGCGCCATCGGCATAACGACGAAAGCCGACAGGTAGACGACGAACGGCCCCCTCCAGCTGATGTCGGCGAGCAGTCCGCCGAGCAGGAGCAACACGACGCCGCCACCGTACATGAAGCTCGACTGGAGCCCCGTGAACCGTTCCCGCTCCCGTCCCGAAAAGTAATCGCCGATAAGCGCCGCGGTCGCGCTCATGATGCCGCCCACGGCGACGCCGAGCACGGCGCGGCTGAAGAGCAGCAGAAAAAGATTGTCGAGGAAGAAACCGCAGAAACCCGCAACGCCGTAGAGCAGCAACGAACCGATCAGCAGTTTTTTCCGGCCGAAAAGATCCGAAAAATGTCCCGCCAGGGGAGCGAAAAACGCGATCATGAGCGCGGGCATCGTCAGGACGAGCTTCGAAAGCACGTCCGACCCCTCCCCGGCGAAATGGCGGCTGATCTCCGGCAGCGCCGGAGCGATGATCGCACCCGACATCACGGTCATGCCGCTCGAAAGCAGGAGAACGGTCTGTACCGCACGCAGATTCATGCGCCCTTCACCTTTTTGACCCTCTCTCTGTATTCCGCGAGCACCGGAAGATCCGCGTCGGGAAAATCGTACTCCCCCGCCTGCTCGATCGTTATCCAGCGAAGCTCCCTGTGCTCTATCGGCCGGGGTTCGGGACCGGCAAGAACGCACCGGAAAGGAACGAGCGTCAGGGAGAAATCTGCGTAGGCGTGAAAACGGGGCGTCAGGCGCTCGAGGATACGCACGGCGGTCCCCAGCTCCTCGGCGATCTCCCGGCGGAGGGCGTCCGTCTCGCTTTCCCCGTCGTGCACCTTGCCGCCGGGAAACTCCCAGCAGGATCCGAGGCGTTTCTCCTCCGGCCGCCGGGCGACAAGGAAACCGCCCCCTCTCTCGATGATGGCGCAGACGACCGTACCGATATACGGCGTTTCCCCTACAGCTCCCACAGCGGCAAGCCCGTCTCGTCGTCGAGGCCGCGATTGAAGGCCGGCCCCCGGAACGCCTCGATCACCAGCTCGCAGGCGAAAACGATCGTGCCCGGCGCGAGATGCCCTCCGCGCACGTTCCCCTTCTCGTCCGAGAGCGTAACGTGCGCATGCACCATGGGCTCGCCGTCGCGCAGCGAGACGTTGCCCGCGAGGCTCGTTATTTCATGCGGACCGTCGAGCGTGAAGAATTCGTACTCCCGTTTCTGCTGGCGGTAGTACCCGAGCACGGCCCTCTCGACCGCGCCGATCGCTTCGACCCGGCCGAGCCGGATATCTCTCTCCCTGCAGATCACGGAGATCGCGCCGAGCAGGTCGTCTCCCCTGCTCAGCCTGCCCATCCAGAGCCCGCCGGAAGTCACGTTGTGTATGGCTGCCATCTGTGCGTATTTGCTTCATTACGGTATCCTAAAATGAGCGTTTCAACAAATGCTTAATAAGAGTAAGGTTATAAAAAACAGTCTTTTATACTGTTCAAAAGGTATGATTATTCGTCACCTGTCGGGTGCAGGAAAAAACCGATAAAGAACCGCATGTGTTGAAACCCTTCGGGATCGCCGATCATACCACATCTGCTTCGTTACAGGGAACTTGCGGTAGCTCACTACAGCGGCATTCCCTGTGCCTTGCATCTGTGGCATGCTCGACAATCGCTCAATTCAGGGGTATGTTTTCCGCAACAGTATACGGAAAAAGCGGGGATCGCGGCACCTTTCGCGGAACTCTGCCGCAAGTTTCCGTCACACTGGCACGTCGCGCGGTTCACCGGACGCGCATGCAGTGCTGCAAACGTCTCCTTCGGGCGTTCGCGGTTTCCAATTTGGCGGAATATGCATACGTTATAAGCAATCAAACACTTGTCCTCTCACAGGCCGCAAGTAATGCAACCGGTATGAAGGTCGTGCTCGGAATACATCTCGACGGCAAACGGAGCGGGAAGAAGCACAACGCGTTCAACAGCCTTTTTCTCGGACCGTCGGGCTTTCTGTCGCAACTCGAACTCTACCTCGGGCTGTCGGCCCGGCGTCCGTCGAAACTTCAGCGGGTGATTCATTTCAGGAAAGCGCTCAAGCAGCTCGACAACGGACGCCGGTTCTACAGCCGTTCCATGCGGGTCGATGATTTCGGGGTTGCTTCCGAGCTGCTCGAGTGGAGGGACGAGCTCAGTCTCCGGGGATGGAACGGAACGTTTCACACCACTCCCCCCTCGGGCAAGCTGACGGATCTCACCGACGTGGAAGCCGTCCTGCGGGATACGGACTTCCCCCCGGGAAACGGCGAGCGGCTGGCGGCGGTCGCCGATGCGCTGCAGCGGCTTCGAACCCCGATCGCCTCGATCGAGCTCCTTGAACCGCTGGAACGGCATCCCCTGCGCTGGCAGCAGGTGATCGGCTTTTTTCCCTGGCGTTTGCGCAAATCGTTCGAGTCTCCCGGGGCACCCGTGGGTTCCGCGCTGCATGCACTCCAGCGACGTCTGCTGCTGCCGGAATCTTCCCTTGCACCGGGGGATGAGAAATCCGACGACAGCCTGAACGTAGTCACCGCCGACACACCGCTGACAGCCGCCAGCCACATCGCACAAGAGCTGCATTCAAAGCGCGGCGATCTGCTCCTGATCGATGGCGGCGAGGGCGGAATACTCGACAAGGTGCTCGAAGCGGAGGGCTATCCTCGACAGGCCCTTCAGGACGACGACCGTAACCGTCCAGTCTTGCAGCTCCTGCCGATTCTGCTGCGGCTCCGTCGAACGCCTCTCGACGTCGAAGCGCTGCTCGACTTTCTGACCCTGCCCGAACAGCTCAGTCCGCTCGATCCGGTGCTTTCGGAACGTCTGGCGAGAGCCGTCGCCGGCTCCCCCGGAACCGGCGGACGGGCGTGGCTGAAAATTCTCACCGAATACCGGGATGGGAACGGTGCGGCGGCAAGGGAAGCTGTCGATGAACTGCATCGATGGATCGACGGCGATCGGGCCGGCCATGAAGAACCCCTGCCGTTGCGGGAACTGAAAGCATGCGCGGAAAAGGTCCGGGATTTTTTCTCCCGGAAGAAGCACGAGAGCGAGCCGGTGGATGTCCGCGCCCTCTGTTCCATCGGTTTCGATCAGGCCTCGGTCTTCGGGGCCGCCGCGGACACCTTGCTCGAACAGGGCGAACGGGAGCTCGGGGCCTATCAGATCGATCAACTGCTGGCGCAGGCTTCAAGCGGGCTGAAGAGCCCGGAACAGCGCGAAGCCGGGTCTGTTCCGGATACATCCCATCCGGGGACGGTCGGCGAACCGTTTTCCCATGTGATCTGGTGGTGGGCGGCCGCACCTCCCGTTGAAAAGGGCGCGCCCTGGTCGACAGGAGAACGTCTGTTTCTCGATAACGAGGGGATCCCCTTTCCTTCCGAGGAGCAGGCGCTTGCATGGCAGGCGACCGACTGGCTTCGACCCCTCCTTGCCGCCAAAAAGAGCTGCCTGCTCGTTCTTCCGCCGGAAGGAGAGGAACGGCACCCTTTGTGGCTCACCATCTCCTCGCTCATGCCCGCCCTTTCCGTCACCCGGATCGAGGAAGGGTTCGGCCGGCCCGAAGAGGGAACGAAGGCACTCATTCCCCGTCGCGACCTGCCCGGAAAAAGAGCGTTCTGGGAGATCCCTCCGGGAATCACCCATACCGGCCGAACCTTCTCCCCGACATCGCTCGAAACGTTCATCACCGCGCCTTCACGCTGGTTTCTCGACCATGTCCTCCGCATCGCTCCCTCCGGAGTGCTGGAACTCTCCACAGGTCCGCTGCTTTACGGAACGCTTGCCCACAGGATGATCGAACAGCTTGTCGCCCTCATGCAGGAGAAAGCGGACGGCATTGTCGGCTTCGACCGGTGGTTCGAAACAGCTTTCGACGAACTGGTGCGGAAGGAGGGCGCGATCCTTTTGATGCCCGGAAAAAGCGCCGAACTGGAAAATTTCCGTTTCCGTCTTCGCCGTGCGGTAGAAAGGCTTGTGCCGGTGCTACGGGAGTACGGCTCCGGGGGCGTCAAGGCGGAACATCGCCTCGAAGGTTCGCTGAACGGCTTCCCGATGCAGGGGCGGGCCGACCTGTTGCTTTTCGGCCGCGACAACGCACTTTCCGTCATCGATATGAAGTGGGGACGGCTGAACGATCGGCGCAGAAGCATGCAGCAGGGCATGCACATCCAGTTGCTCGCCTATGCGGCGATGGTCAATGAGACATACGAATGCTGGCCATTGCTGGCATACTTCATCGTGAAGAACACCCGGCTGCTCGCTTCGGGTGGTGAACGTTCACTGTCCGGAGAAGTTACAAGAAAACCGGATGACGAACCGTCCGACGTTCTGTGGCGACGGGTAACGAGAAGTTTCGAGTGGCGCATGGAGCAGCTGCAACAGGGTATTCTCGCCGTTGAGAGTGCAGTGGAAGACGATGACCCGAGACTCCTCCCTCCCGCCGACGGACTGCGGTTGACGCCGCGGGACGACCGGTACGATCCCTGCCGTTTTCTCGAAGGATGGGAGGCTACGGCATGAGCACAAGCTCCATCACGTTTATCAGCGCCGGCGCGGGTTCCGGCAAAACCACCCGCCTGACGGACATCCTCGGGGAAAAGCTGCTGCGAAAGGAAGCGAAGCCGGACGGCATCATCGCCACGACCTTTACCAACAAGGCCGCCGCGGAACTCAGGGAGCGGACAGGCGCGATGCTGCTCGAAAAGAACCGTCAGGATCTTGCCGTGTCGATACTCGATGCGCAGATCGGAACGGTCAACAGCGTGTGCGGGGGGCTTCTGCGGCGCTTTGCCTTCGAACTCGGCCTGACGATCGAACAGAAGGTGCTCGACGAACACGCTGCGATGGAGCGGCTTTCAGAAGCCCTCGACAACGCCGTCGGTCCGGAAGCCCTCGCAGCGGTTACCGCGCTGGCCGAACGGCTCGGCCATGTGGACGCCCGGAAAGGAGCACCGTTATGGAAAGAGCATGTCAGGGCGGTTATCGACCTTGCCCGTTACAACAACATCGATCCGGCGCGGTTCGGAGAGTTTTCCCGAAAGAACGCCGATGAACTGCTGGCTCTTTTTCCCGAACCCGGCGAACGGCTCGAAGAGCGCGTTCTGGCGGAAATCGCTGGACTGAAACCCGTTATAGAAAAAGATCTGGCCGCCAAACCGCTGAACAACACCCGAAACTATCTCGACAGGCTCCGGCAGTTCGAGAACTCCCTTTCCACCGGCTCCTTTGTCTGGAAGGACTGGCTGGGCATGGCAAAGGCCGCGCCCCGGAAAGCCCTGGAGACGGAAACGGCAACGCTCGACAACCTGTGCCGGCGGGTCGACACCCATCCCGGCCTGCACGGGGATATCCGCGACTATCTCGCACTGGTTTTCGACATCGCCGGAAAAGCTCTCGGGATCTATCAGGAACAGAAACGGAGAAAGGGCTTCGTCGATTTCGCCGACCAGGAAGCGCTGTTGCTGGACGGACTCGACAATCCCTCGGTCAGGACACAACTGCGGGAAAAACTCGACCTTCTGCTGGTCGACGAGTTCCAGGACACGAGCCCGATCCAGCTCGCGCTTTTTCTCAAGCTGTCGCGTCTTGCGCGCCGGACCTACTGGGTCGGCGACGTCAAGCAGGCGATCTACGGTTTCCGGGGGGGTGACGCGCAACTGATGCAGGCGGTGCTCGATTTTCTGCCGCAGGACAGCAGGGAACTGCTCGACCGTTCGTGGCGCTCGGTCCCGTCGCTGGTGCACGCGGTCAATGCCGTGTTCGGCGAAACCTTCTCCCCGGAAATGGCGGCGGAAGAGATCGCCCTTCAACCGGAGCGGGAAGAACATCCGTCGCAGGCATCCTGTTTGCACTGGAATCTCGGGAACGGTGCCCTGGAGAAGCAATACAGGGCCACCGCGCAAGGCATTCACCGGCTGCTCCGGGAACGGTACGAAGTGTTCGACAAACAGGAAAAAACCTGGAGGGACGCTCGATACAGCGATATCGCGATTCTTGCGGCAACCAACGCGCATGTACAGAAGATAGCCTCCGCCCTGAAAGAGAGCGGGATTCCGGCCGCCACCGAACAGCCCGGCCTCCTTGCCTCTCCCGAATCGGTTCTTGTCATCGCGGCTCTCCGGCGCCTGGTCGATCCGTCCGATACGCTCGCCAGTGCGGAGCTCTATTCACTGGCCACCTGCAGCGAACCTGAAGAGTGGATCCGAAGCAGGCTCGAACACCTGCGAACGGATCACGATCCCGACCGGTGGCTGGAGGAAGGAGACGGCGCTCATCCCCTGCTTCGAAAGATCGCCCGCCTCAGGGAGCGTATCACGGAACTCTCTCCTGCCGGAGCGCTTGAGTCGCTTGTCGCGATCACGAGTGCCGCCCGCCGTGTGCTGGCGTGGTGCCGTGACACCGAAACGGCGCGAATGCGCCTGCTGAACATCCGGGCGCTCGTGGAGCTTGCCGGGGAGTATGAGCAAGAATGCGCGACCAGGGGAGACTCCGCGACCCTTCGGGGGCTGATCCACCGGTTTTCCAGCCTTGCCGACTCGGAAGAAGATCTTTTTCCCGAACCTCCGGTCAATGCCGTCAGGGTGCTTACCTTTCACAAGTCCAAGGGGCTGGAATGGCCTGTCGTCATTCTGCTCGACCTCGACAGGAAGATACGGACCGATATCTCCGCGCCGACGGCCGAAAGTCTTCAGGGAATCGACGCCGCTTCTCCCCTGAAGGACCGCTTCATCCGTTTCTGGCCCTCGCCGTTCGGTTCCGCCCGACCCTTTGCGGATATGGAAAGCGTTGCACAAAGCGCGGTCATGCAAAACGCCCGGGTGCTGTCCGGCAACGAATCGGCGCGGCTGCTCTATGTGGCGATGACCCGTGCGCGGGACTGCCTCATTCTGGGCGCATCGTTGAAAAGCAAATCCTTTCCCTGGCTGGAGCAGGCCGGAGCGGACTCTTTTCTCCACGGGGCCGGCGACGGTGCGGAGCTGCCCGGCGGCGCTCGCTTCTCCTCTGCACGGTGGGATGGGCTCGATGAAGAGATGCCGCAACATCCGGCGGAAAAAGAGCGCGCCCGGTTGTACTGGTACGCTCCGCGAGAGCCCGCCCCGGAGCATCTGCCGGAACAGGTATCGCCGTCGCTCCGGGAAGCCGCGCCCGGTGCTTCGGTGGTTGAAACGATCACCTACGGCGGCACGATCGACCTGTACGGAGAAAGGCCGCCGACCGAAAAAGGCACGGTGGTTCACGACATTCTCGCCTTCGGCCTGACGCAGGAACCGGGAATATGCGATGCCGTCTCGGTCGGAAGGCTCCTCGGACAGCACGATGCGGCCGGCTTGTGCGAACCCGAAGCGCTTGCACGACAGCTCGGGGTTTTCCGCCAGACGCTCGCCGAACGATGGCCGGACGGGAAACTGCATGTCGAGGTTCCCGTCGAGCAGGTGCTGCCCCGGGAGCAGGTACTCAAGGGACAGATCGACCTGCTTCTGGAAACCCCTGAAGGCTGGGTTATCATCGACCACAAGATAACGGAGCTCGGACCGGAACAACGTGAAGCAAAAGCCATGACCTACAGCGGGCAGCTCCACGACTACAGGAACGCCCTCGAAGAGGTGACCGGAAAACCGGTAACAAGCTGCTGGATTCACTTCTTCACAGCCGGAGAGCTCGTCCGGCTCGACGTGTAGCGCAAATCCCTGTTTTTGCGTGCCAGTTGCTGCCGCAGCGTATCGCGATCAACCTGGAGTGACCTCTGAATTATAGCCTTTTCCGTTTCGCACTCCGCACTCTGTACAAACGCTCGGTAAACCCTCCTTCGTTCTCAAAATCCTCCGCCAAACGCTCAACTTGACGATCGAGCAACGAACATGTAACCGCTATCAACACCAACGCTGCATTCGCTGAAAGCCCGGAATAATCTTTTGTAGACGACGTGGACCTGGTGGACACAGTAGATTCTTCCCGCCCATCATTTCCTTGTCCACTCAGTCCATCCTGTCCACCAGATCCATTCCGTCCACTTCCGGCCATCTCCTTCACCCACTCCGCGACCTCATCGGCCGAGCTGCAGCGTCTGTCGACAAGCTCCTGACGAAACGCCTCCTCCTGATTCCAGATTGAAAGCCCTCTCTGACGCAAAAAATCCTCATAGTCCAGTTTCAGTTCTTCAAGGCTCGCCCGAGCAACCTGGGTTAGTTTCAGCTCGGTCTTTTTCGATGTCGCGGAAGCCTGCGATCCCTCTGCAATATTCTGTACACCGCTCCGTGCCGCCTGCACCATTTGATCTTTCGTCCGGCTGTACCTGTCGATGTAACGCCCGACAAAACGAACCGTAACATCATAGACAAGCTGCGCCATCTGAAAACTCTTCAGCTTTCTGTAACCGCCGTGTCGGGGAATCAGATTGGACATAGTTTGGTATATCGGTTATTTCGATTTTCCAGATTTTCTGGAGGCACCCTTTATCAGCCAACTACTTCTTTCAGGCAAATTCCCACCCAGTAAAATACCAGCAATTTGCTCCCCTGAAAAAATCATACCACCAAGAAGTCGGGTTTTTCTCAGGAAAAAGATACAGCCACCACACTCATCTTCAGTGGTTAAGATTTCGCGCTCCGCGACTCCGCCGACAGAGTTCGGAACACTACCCCAGATAAAATGCTTTGACAGCCTTATTCATAATTTCGATGCAAACCCATCCACTAGCTACTGACCGGTGAAGGTACGATGGAAAAAGGTGCTGATTCTCAAGAACACCTTGACAAACGGATCGAGGTGATGAGAGAAAAGTTCAGGTATCTCATAGACCGGGATCTGAATAAAACGGAAGGAAAAGTCACCGCTGTGCCGATATACACGCACTCCATTGCCGCCGGACACCCCACTGATTCCAAAAGTCTCCATAGAAAAACATCTTGACCTGCCGGTGTACATGATGAAAAATCCGGCAGAAACCTATGCGGTTCGAGCAGCCGGTGACAGCATGACAGGCTCAGGAATTGAGGAAGGAGACATATTGATCGTTGACACGACCCTCGAAGCTCAGGATAAAGAATGTCGTGATAGCCTCAGTAAATGAAGAGCAAACAGTAAAAAAACTGTACATTAAAAATGGCCCTGTTTCTCTCATGCCAAACAATGGCCATTATGACCCCATCGAAATCACTGAACACACAAAGCTCGCTATACAGGGAGTCGTCACGTGGGTAATTAGGCAGACGGTGTAAATTATTTGACGACTATGATCGAGTTTTTAACTGCTCTTCTTGTTGTTATTACCGGCGTTTATGCGTGGGTGACATATCGCATCCTGAAAGCAAACGAGCGTGTTGTCGAGGCGATGCGAGAACAATCCGAAAAAGTTTACCGTCCATACGTAACCGCCACTCCTTTCATCGAACCAGGCAACAGAGTATTTTACCTGCGCATAGTCAACCTCGGAAAAACAGCCGCAACTGATTTGCGTTTGGCAATAGACCGTTCTTTCTTCATGTTCGGCAAACGCACCGAACACTATGACCTTGCAACATACTCTGCCTTCAATCAACCCATCGACTCACTCCCTCCTGATTCGGAAATTATTTTTGGGTTAGGTCTGAGCTTCGATATCTTTGCTGAGGATGCTGACCCAACCACTTGTCCTACAACCTTTACAGTAACCGCAACCTACAAATTCGGTTCAAAGCAAGTCGAGGAGCGTCATTTCATTGATCTCAGGCCTTACAGGAACGCAACTGCTCTCGAAGATCCGCTCATCCGTAAGCTGAAGGAAATCAACGATTCAATTGGAAAGCTTACCGAGACAATCAAGAAAATCCATTAATCATGCGTTTAGTTAACGGGGAACGGACGGTGAAGCGGCTATGGAAAAGAAGGGCGGAAAAATCAAGCTCATGCCGGAGGACAGCCATTACGAGCCTATCGAGATCACCAAGGGCATGCATTTTAAAACCCAGGGCGTGGTAACGTGGGTGGTGAGGAAAACAGTATAAAGGCAACGCGTTTTGCTTGATTCAAGAAATCCCGAAACGCTTACGCATATATTCGATAGCCTCCAGCTCTGCTGGTTTGGCATTTTTGTTTGTTCCTGACATATCTTCGGCGGCACGTAATGTCATCTCAATCAAGTCCTTTTCCTGTTTTGCGATCCTGCCGACAACCTGACGAAAAGCAGCCAGTGAGGGAAGATCAATGCCGTCAGCCCAATATTTGAGTGTGTTTTCAGGAATACTCTCTCGACCTGTGATCTTTTGCATAAATTCATATAAAACAGCACGTTCACCGCGCCGAAGCTGACCATCTGCTTTGCCAACATAAAGAAGAGCACGCAAGTTATCGTAATATTTGTCAAAAGCATTGGTCAGCGCGAAATGATCCGACTGCTCATATTTCTCACGCAGGAACACTGAAAAATCATCAATAATCTCTCCAGTTGAAACATCGACAGCCTGCTGTACTCTGGAAATCCTGAATGTCCGGTTTGCCTCACGCAAGTGACAATAACCTTTGAACATGTCGTTATTGCCCGTAAAAGAACAATATTTTACATCAACAATTCTTGAGGTTTCAAGGCCATTGCCGTCAGTATACTTGATCTCTATCGTCGCATCAAGAGGAACGGCTGTATCAAAATCCCACCCGTCAGCTTCCCAGGCATCTTTTTCGACAATACTATCGTTATTATAAGGTGGCTTATCCTCGTCATCATCCGTGGTAGTTATTTCATCACTTGATGATCGAAAAAACCGCTGCTGTATAAACGGAATCACCGGGGGAAGCAATGCGCCCCCGATGGCGATGTAAGCAAGAGCCTGTCCAAAATTTTCTGTGAAAGCACCAAGCCCGGCAAGCAACAACAGCACCCCTAAAATCCATCGAACTGTCTCCATGTCACAATTATTTCGAGTTTGACAATGCTCAGAATATACGCTTATTTTTAGGCATATTATTACAGTAGGTTCGAGCGGAAGGTTATGGTGGCGAAATTGTGAAGAAAGTAGATTGGAAGCCCAAAGCCGATATAAATACCTGAGAAAAGGAGCACATGGAATCGGGTCTCTCAAGTGGTGAACGGGATTTCCTTCTTGCCCAATACAAGGCACTACGGCAGGAAATCTTGATTTTGAAAGAGCGCCGCGTCAAAATGCTTACACTCAGCCTCACTGGAATACCCGTCCTTATCGCAATGGCAGAGAAGTTTGACCTCTTGACCCTGAGTCTTCTATGCCCTGTTCTCTCCATTGCCTACGGGTTCATGTTCCTTTCCGAGCACAATGGAGCGATGAGAGTTGGACACTACATCAGAGTGCATCTTGAGCCTGCGTTGAAGACTTGTAAAGGGATGGGATGGGAGGAATACCTCGAAACCAAAGCGGCTGATCGAGGTCCAGAGCGGTATCATATGTACTCGGTAGCATCAATACTTGCCCTGTACTATCTTGCAGGGTCTGTCATGGCTACCCTGCAAGTCACTACGATCTACGGCCCTCTCGCTGCCAACGGGGTAGCAGGGGCTCTTGTGACAGTCATGGTCGCATCTCTATTCTTCTTCATGCGTTGTTTCCGGTGCTCCACAACCGAAAGGCAAAGCTAACCTGCATCGTTATAGCCAATTTTTCGAAACAGCCAGAAACGCAAAAGCCCGGCTCACAACCGGGCATATTCTAATCCCCCTTCCAACCTCCTGAAAATACAGAAGCCAAGGAACGATGCCAAGCTTTTACTCATAATCACCTCACCTTGACATCCATTTAAAAAAACCATCAATATCCCCCGTAATCAATGCGAGAATAAAGGCAAGAAGAATAATTATCAACATACAACCGACTTTCATACCATCTGCCTCAGCTCTCTCTTCAGGTGTCATTTTCGCATAAGCTTCCTCAGCCTCTCTCCGCATGGCCTTTTTTGAAGGCAAACCACCATGAAGGTGACAATAACCATTTGCAGTAGCCTGATTGCGGCATTGGCGTCCCGATTTTGTAGTCCCTTGACATAGCATACGCCATAATCTAACCCGCCTTCAAATCCCGCAGCAACCGCTCGAAAGCCTTCGAATACGCATCGTGATCCTTCCATCGGGTGAAATCCCCGATATGACGCTGCCGACGAACATTCCCCGCCCAACCGGTCTTGCTTTCCATGACAGCTTCATCCACCCTAACCGGAAAAAGAACGTTCTGTTTTTTCTCCTTTTCGAGATCCAGGGCATGTTCAACCTCATGCTCGACCCATTCACTCTCAACCGAATGCTCCGAAAGAATTAGAAGCAGCTTGTCATGAATACGGATCGAATCGTCAATCGTCAGCCGTATTTTGTCCCCGATCTTCATGTCATGTGGTGCAAACCAACACCTGACGCCTACAGCTTGCAAATCATTGTGAACTCGTTGTGCAAACTCCTCATCCTTACTGCTGTAACTGACGAAGCATGAATAGTATTCGAACGGTTCAAGTGTTAGAGACTTCGCAAAATCAATCATCTGATCAGGCACGCCACAGCCACGGAGAAACGCTTCAGGGATATTTCCCTTCGATTTATAGAGGGTATCGATACCAATAGTCGATGGGCCCTCATGATAAATACTATCAAGATTCTTGGTTTCACTGAGATCAACATCAGCGAATACTGACATTAAACATTCCGCATTACTAAAAGCTGAGTTTCTGAGATCAGAATCCATGAAAATAGTGAAATCAAGACGAGTCCTACTGAGATTGGCATAGCTGAGATCTACAGCGTATAGATAGACTGCTCCAAAATTGGCTCCATTGAGGTTAGCTCCTCTGAGATTGACACCCGTGCACTCAGCTTCTTGTAGAAACACTCCAGGAAGATTAGCTCCAGAAAAATCGGCTTCAGTGAGATCGGCTTTCCCGAGATTAGCTCCACTGAGATCGGCTCCGCTGAGATCGACTCCAAGGAGATCGGCTCCGCTGAGATCGACTCCAAGGAGATCGGCTCCGCTGAGATGGGCTCCACTGAGATCAGCTTTCCTGAGATCAGGAACTAACATTGGGTATTTCTCATGCCTCTCCTTCTGCCACCGATTCCAAACCTCAACTCCTTTCTTGAGGATCTCCAAATGCTCAGGATTCGCCATAGCCGGATTACCGCTTTGAGTTTAAGAAGGATGTGCACCGTATTACGGGAAAGATACGTAACTCACCTCAATCCATCGAGATAATCAGCCCAGGCCTGCATCATTCTTTTCCGCTCCTCGAGGTGCTGGGTGCGGTTGTATGCCGTGCCGAGGCGATCGGGAACACGGCGCCCAAGCTGGGCCTCGATAGCGTCCGGGCTGAATCCAAGCGTTTCGTGCAGCATGGTCCGGGCCAGCAAAGAGTTCTCATAGCTCTGGCTGTCTATCTGGTGAATGAGCACGTTTTTCGACCGGCCGAACTTACGCGGATCATGCGAATGCAGAATTCGCGTTCCAGCGGGTCCTTGCAGCGTTCAAGAATTGCCGGATTGCAATTCCAACCGATTGCTCGTACCGGTGGTGCAAGTTTTTCCTGACTCGTGTACGCTTCAAAAAAGGCCTTCATCCGCCCGATATCCCAGTAAAGTCCGACCAGCCGGTCGGATACCCTTTCTATGGAGGGAAAACGTTTTGGTTCAATCACACGAAATGCCACAGGATTTCCGTGAAAGCGTAGCACTTCACGATCATGACAGGATTTTTCCGGTCACATAACGGTGGATGAGGCTGGAAACAAGTGTCTGGTAGGGAATGCCTTCTTCAAGCGATTTTGCTTTCAGGCGGTTCAGGTCGCTTTCGGATATACGGATGTTGATACGCTTGTTTTTCTTGAACGTATTGTGTGCGCAGGCCGCATATTCCTCCCTGAGCTTTTTGGAATCCTGGACTGATATCCACTCGTCCTGTTCATAAGAACGCAGGATTTCTTCTTCGTCATGATCGTTCGAGTTCTTCATCATTTTCCTCCCTTCAGATAAACAGCCACCACACTCATCTTCGGTGGTTAAGATTTCGCGCTCCGCGACTCCGCCTGCACGTTGTTCGCTCATGACACTTTTTAGAGGGACCCAAGACTATTACGGAGCCTAACCGTAATGGACTAAAATGGTGTCACACCAAACCGAGTTCGAGTTTGTGTTTCAGCTTTTCCCAGTCAGGCAAAGCTGATTCGAGCAACTTATAAAACGCAGGACTGTGGTCAGGGTGTTTCAAATGGCACAGTTCGTGAGTCATAACGTAGTCTATGCACTCTTTCGGCGCTCTGATCAGATCGGTATTGAGAGTGACTGTTCCATTATCAGAAAGACTGCCCCACCTTGTTCGCATTCTCCTGATTGAAATGTCGGGCCTCTCGATATCGAGTTCTCTGAATTTTTTCCAGCAACGATCCATGCTCTCGCTGAAGTGCAACTCTGCTTTTTTCCGGTACCACTTGTCCAAAAGTTTCCTTGCTGAATTCGGCGTTGTTGAATCCATGGTGATATAAAAGCAGCCCCTGATCAGCTTGACCGAATTTTCAGTACCCTCTGCCAGTTTCAAACGGTATTGCCTGCCAAGATAGAGGTGGGTTTCACCATTCACGTAACAGCGAACAGGCGTTCTGGGATCGAACTGCCTGAAATAGTTCAACTGCCTGAGTATCCACCGAGCCCTTTTTCGCAACTTGCCCTCGATCAAGTCGATAGCGGCGTCGACCGGAGCTTTTACAACGACCGTACTGTCCGGGTGAACAGCTATCTCCATCGTTCTTCTCTCACGATACAGAAGACGGTACTCAATTGTCTTGCGCCCATAGACAAGAAAACACCTGTCATTATGAACTGCCGCCTCCATCATCTAACTCCTGTATTTGGCAACCTGCATGACCTTATGGATGATCTCATCCATTTGATCGAGCGACAATGCAATACCTCTCTTTGTTTTAACCTCGTCATAGAGGAAATCGTCTATCTCGTTCATTGCCTGTTTCTGAGCGTCCTCGTCATCCCAGAAATGAACTTTCCTGTGTTTAAGCAGAATGTCGTGTACAGCTATCGCGCTATCAGCCGCGGCTGACTCGAGTAGTTGGGGACTCATATCGTCTTTTTCGATGAATGGTTTCAGCACACCGAAGTACGCCATGGCATCTTCGTTCCCGGAAAGGTTTTCAGGAACATCATCATGTACCTTGCCGACAACCTTGTTCCGGATATCGACAACCTTCTGCAGATACTCCAGGTCTGATATCCGTTTAGCCCTGAAATCCTCGATTGCCTGCTGGATAAGCCGCGAGAACTTTTGATAAAACGCTGGGTCTTCATCCATCTTTTCCGAAATCGCCTTTTTCGTCGCATGAGCGATGGTATCGGCTTTTGAGGCTGTGGTTTTCTTGTCCTGATAGACGCCCTGCTCTTCTTTTACCTGATTGAACATATGGTCGTCGAAGATATTCACCGGTTCGTTAAGCTGGATAACCTCATCTGCCTGAATATGGGTATCGAGCAACTTCTTGATCTTCGGCTCGTAATCCCGGTAATCGATCGCTTCGGCATAACGGAGTTTTACCGATGCCTTCAGGGATTGGAACTTTCGGAGGTCCACTTTGTATCGTGAAAGCGTCTTTTCGTCCGTTTCGGCCAAAAACTTTTCGGATGAAAGCGCGATAGCGAGGGTTTTTGCAAATTCGGCAAGACGTGTATAAAATTCTTCCCTTATTTCATCATCTGCGAGCAAAAGCTCGTAGTCCTCTTCATCGTAGGAATGTCTGACAGTTTTAAAAATGTCCCATACGTCCGAATATCGATCAGGCAGTTTTTCAATTTCGCTGTTGATCGAAGTCAGCGTACCTGCAAGATCCACCTCGTCGAACCCTTCAAACGCACTATACAGCGACAATGCCCTATCCAGCTCGCCAAGCACATTTGCGTAATCGACGATAAAACCGAACTCCTTGCCTTCATGGATACGGTTAACCCTTGCAATTGCCTGCAGTAACGTATGTTCTCTGAGAACGCGGCACAGATACAGTACGGCATTTCGAGGGGCATCGAAACCGGTCAACAATTTGTCGACCACAATCAGGATTTCCGGATCGCTGCCGTGCCTGAACTGATTGATGAGCTGCTTGGTATACTCTTCTTCGCTTCCATACCGCTTCATCATCTTCTGCCAAAATCTCACAACCTCGTCAATTGGCTCGTCTTCGGCCTCCTCAAATCCTTCACGCATATCCGGAGGCGAAATGACAACCGCCGAACTTACCATACCGATATCCTCCAGATAGGCATGGTATTGCAGTGCGGAAGCCTTGCCGGGAGCAACAAGCTGGGCCTTAAATCCCGTGCCTTGCCAGTTGGTCCGATAGTGTTCACTGATGTCGAAGGCTCTCATGTAAATGACCTGGTCAGCCTTGTTCAGCGTTTCGGCACGTGCGTATTTGCGTTTCAAATCAGCCTGCTGCTCCGTGCTCAACCCCTTTGTATGACGTTCGAACCATAGATCAACAGCAGCCTTGTTCTGGGTCATCTCCACATGTCGCCCTTCGTATAAAAGAGGCACGACGGCACCATCCTCGACAGCCTGTGAAATGGAATAATGAGGTTCGACCAGTTCTCCGAATCTGGTGAAGTTGTTTTTCTCTTTTCTCAGAAGTGGCGTACCGGTAAAACCGAGATAGCTGGCATTGGGAAACATCTGACGCATCCGGGCGGCGAAAGAGCCGAACTGGGTACGGTGGCTCTCGTCAACGAGCACGAAGATATCGGAAGACTCGTCCCGATACTTGTTGACGGCATAGGCCGTGTCGAACTTGTGAATGAGGGTCGTGACAATGCCTGATTTCTTTTCGGACACAAGTTCCAGCAGGTTCCTGCCGGATGTCGCCCGACTGGCTTCAAGACCGCAGGCCACGAAGGTATTTCCCAGCTGCTTGTCCAAATCATCCCGGTCGGTAACGAGAACAATACGAGGATTCAATATTTCCGGATCGAGGGCCAGATTGCGGGCCAGCATCACCATGGTCAGGGATTTGCCCGACCCTTGCGTATGCCAGATTACTCCGCCCTTGCGAGAACCATTATGCGTAAACTGCTTGATCCGTTTCAATATGGACTTAATGACAAAGTACTGCTGGTACCGGGCGATCTTTTTCAACCCGCCGTCAAAAACGGTAAACTTCCAGGCTAGTTCCAGAAGTCGTTCCGGTCGGCAAAGAGCATACAAGGCCTCATCCTGAGCCGTTATTAATTGAGAGTGGATAGTTGATAATTGACAATTAAAAGACGCTTCTATTTTTTGTCGCACCTCTTCAGATAATGGCATATTTTTCAGCTTTAATAATTTTCCATTATCCATTTTCCACTTTCCATTATCCTGTTCCTTCCAGACACTCCAAAACCTGGCAGCGGTCCCTGCTGTTGCAAACATGGCGCTGTTCTTGTTGAGCGCGAGCAACAGTTGGGTATAGATGAACAACTTCGGGATATAATCGTCATTCTGGTTCCTGATCGACTGGGAAACTGCCTGATCAACTTCGATCTGCGGAGATTTGCACTCGATGACAGAGAAAGGAATACCATTGACGAAAAGAACGATATCGGGCCTGACCGTTTCCGTACTTCGGGAACGCTCGACGCTGTATTCAACCGTCACATGATAAGCGTTCCGTTCGGGAATCCTCCAGTCGACATAGTTCAAAGTGAAACTTTTCGAGTCACCCTCAATGGTCTGCTCCATGGCCGTGCCGAGGGTAATGAGATCGTACACCGCCTCATTGGTTTTCTGCAGGCCGTCGTACTTGATATTCTTGAGTTTCTGGATGGCCGACTGAATATTCTCTTCACTGAACAGGTACTCACCACCCTTGTATCGTATACGGTTGATTTCCTTGAGCTTATCTCGCAGTATGTTTTCCAGCAGGACGTTCGAGGGCCTCCGCTGCCGTTCACGAAGCGCTTCTGCCGGAGTCAGATAGTCATAGCCGATCCCGATCAGCAGTTGCAAAGCCGGAATTTGCGACAGCTGCTTCTCGTTTATCTGAAAATCACTCATTTCCTCTCCCCATCATTCTCCAACTCTTTCAGTCGCCGGGTAGTTCAAAACCTCTTTTAACTGAGTCACTCCTTCAATAGCGCCATGACGGGTGGTTGTCCGGAATTTCCGGACAACTACTTTTTCATCCAGTTCACCCTCTTCAAACACATTGCGAATATGCTCGGATATGTTCTTTTTGCTTTTACTCATACAATCCTCACTACAAATTCACCGCTACGCGCCACGCATACGCTGTTTTTTATAATGAAACATTCGATCCAGTGAATACCGGTGTACAAGGTAGATTCTTTCTGTGTTAGGCCACCGACTCCAGCGGTCTTTGACAGAACGATCTCTCCCCGCAATTGTCTGGCGTCTTCAGCTTCTTGGCCGGTATTAACGACCTGCCAGTAGACTTGAAATGGTGCAGGGACATTGGTGCTGGCACTAAACAGCAGATCAAGATGCTTGCTTAAGGACTCACCGGAATTGAATCCTTGCCAAAACCCATTTGCCTTGTATTTGGCCAATATCTGTGCCGAATAATTCAAGTCAAGAGGCCAGTATGGTTTTTGCCGATGAACGACGTTGAAAGACAATCCACGAGGTTGAGTGTTGGTCAAGCTCTTGCTATTGTTGACAGGCGATACCAGAAATCGAGTATAGTGCTCTTCATCAAGACGCTCAGCGATATCAAGAAAATCTTCTTTTGCCCATGCAACCCACTGAAAAAAAGCTTTTGCCCTGGCATGAGGAACACCGTTCTCCTCCTGATGCCACTTATCAGCAAAGTTCTCTCCATGATTTGTTGGATTCGGGATATACCATTTCCCATCAGCCGTTTTTGTAATCAGCCTATAAGCAGACTGTGCCATTGCTTCATCAAAACGAAAGGACGACTGCATCTGATCGGCATGTCGAGACAGGGTTTCTATCAGGTTTCTCAGCGTCTCATAGATGGTCAATTCATTCTGGTAGACCCGAGCTGCCAGTACGGTAATGACCATAGAGATCGGTTTGTATTTCTCGTTTTGCTGATTACAAAAGCGAATATCCCTGTGCCTTTTTAGTAATTGGATAACCCGTTGCAACGGCGTCTTAACGTGAATATTAGGCACTGCTTCTTGGTCAAGGAACAACCCTTCTTGCCAGTATTTTTCAAAAATGATCTGCTTCTGAATCTGCTTCACATCGTCAAAAGCAGCCTTATTTTTATCGTAAAACCACTCTGCAAAATCCTTTGGATTGCTCGTAGTCCAAGAGTATGGCCCAATGTCACCGAATTTGTCTGTCACAGCTATGGCATTGCGATACCAGTAATCTTCCTTTAAAGCACTCCAGCTCTCTTCAACTGATGGAAGAATATCCATGTGGAAGCCAATGCCATCCTGTTCTGCATAATTCAAAGTCCAGCAGCGCCTGCCCTCATCGTCGAGCATCTTCGCATAAGTACTATGTGCCTTAAGACGATTTCCTACCTGATGTTTCACTGTTTTCGGGGCGGTGCTTTCTTTTTCATGCTCTAAACGGCAAACAATATCAATGTCATAGTCGGCGTCTTTACTGTCTTTATAGGGCCGTATCTCTGTTCCAAGTTTGAAGGACCCCTGCAGGTAAATTTCAGGATCTGCAGTTGCGCCATCATATTCACCATCCAGTAGATAGGATTTCATGGATCCGAAACGCGCCATGGCATGCTTGTACTTCGATGGTGATATATCCAGTTGCTGTGCCGCTTTCTGGAGGGCTTCTTCCCGTGTAACAATTTTACTCACTTACACGTCTCCATTTAAGATGAATTCTCTGATTTCCTTCGACTCATGGGTAAACTTGTGATCCGCTTTGGAGATGAGGTCAGTCAGTATGGACACGTCATCCAGCGGCAACGGCCGGTCAGATTCAAAATCAATCCGTTTGATCTGCCCAGGGCGAAGCATAAGATTCAGATAGTTCAGGGCACTCTGGCTCTGCAGAGACAGAATGAAGCTGATGAATTCCTTGTGCTTCCAACCATTGATCAGCCCCCACTTACGCGAGGCGTTCGTTCCATACATGGTCTTTGAATGACCGGTACCGATTGACAGGAGCTGTATATCGTCCTGAGGAATCTCAAGTCGCTTCTGGGCGTCAATTACCGCAGCCAACGCAGGGTTGTTGGCCCAAAGCCCGCCATCTGCGAGGAGATACTCATTCAATCGATGCGGATCGAAATAGGTTGGCGCTGAACAGGACGCCAATACTGCGTCCTTAACCAGCACATTATTATCACGGTTAAAATCCGAGGAGTAGCCAGACTTCAAAACGTGAACACAACCATTGCTGATATCTGTGGAGGGAAGCAGCAGTGGTTTTTTAATGTCACCCAGCCACTTATCCTGAAACACCCCTGTGAGCACATTTTCCAGATATTGGGCATCATAGACACTGTCGAACATGGGTTGGACGCCTTTCAGCTTTTCTCCGGGCAAGAGAAAACGTTTTTTACGAAAGATTTCAGCACCATGATCTTTGTACATTGCCACCATGTCAGCCGCAGGAACACTTGTAGCCACTCCGGCCGCGATGATAGAACCGGTACTTGTTCCAGCAATCATGTCGAACGTATCGAAAAGGTCTATTCGAAGACGTTCTTCTATACACTGAAGAACATGAGCTGGATATACTCCTCGAATCCCGCCTCCATCAATGCTCAATATTCTGAAAGGTTCACCCATGCGGCTCCTTACTTCTTATCCCTCGGAGGGCACGAATCGTTTCCGTAGCTGTTACCAGCCCTGATCCTTCCGTTTTCACCGTGAATCTTGGTGTCTGATTGCTGGTTTCTGGCGATATTTTCAGCAACCTCAATCGCCTCCCTCTGCGTTCTGGTCACTTTCGTAGCTCTGCTGTTACCTGCACCCCTGACAGCCCATCCATCAGGATGCTTGACCACATGTTGATTTTTTCCTTTTGCCATAATTACGCCTCCATGTATTGGTTAATGATTTCCGGTTTTACCCGCCATTCTCCTATCAACATCTTCTGCATCAGGCCACGCTTCTGTGATTTGTATTGTTCTGCAAGTTGTTTTAATAGATCAATTTCCTTTTGAGCAAAGGATAGTGTCTCGGCAATTCGCTCCTGTTCCTCGATTGAAGGAAGTGGCATTTTTACTTCGCTAAAATGAGGATATTTAAGATTCCATGTATCTGAAGTCAGACCCTGTGAATACCTGTAAAACCGATGTATCATAAACGGTGTTTTGAATAAATAAGCGACAAATAAGGGACAGAGCTTCTCTCCCGGGATACATATGGTATAAGCAGGGCTTACAATACCCTCCAAGGAGGATAGGGCAGAGACTCCTTGCCACATTCTCATTGTGTTATACCCTATATCTCCTGGGCATATTCTTAAATATTTTGATTTGTCTTCGTTTGACGTATCCTTCCTGCCCGTATCTTCACGAGGGATAACACCTTCGCTATTAGTTATAGACAGCAATCGCAAATCTCCTCGCTTGGTTTCTTTACGTTCCTTGAAAAGCGATTTTGTCCTAAGCTGCTTCCATTTGCCGCCTTTACCAGGCATATAAATTAGATCATTTAGCAGCCGCTTAAAACGCTTCTCTTTTTCTTGAATCAGCCTTTCGGTTTTCTCGATAGCCTCATCCCAAGTATAGAGCAAATCAGCAATAGCCTTTTGTTCAGGAATCGGTGGTAGCGTTACTTGAAAATCTCTAACATCAGCACTTGTGATATTTGGATCCTTTCTACTACTGGCAGCAAAATGCCGCCATTTCGAAATGTTATGATTCAAATATTGCAAAAGATACTGAGGCAAACATTTTTCCCTATTGACAGTTATTGCGGAAATAGCTTGATTAATAGACGCCTCACATGTCAGAAGTCCAGTTCGGCCAATCTGTTTAAACCCTCCATACATAGCGACTAATACAGTTCCCTCAGGATATGTCTTGCAATTCTTGGCCGCCAAAAATGTTATTTTTTCATCCGTAGTAACAATTGGACCATTCGTCAGGTCCATTGTCTTCACCCATGGAATAGTACCTTCGTTAAAAAATTCCTTATGTCTTGAACGAGAAGGTGTGCTTCCTGATGTAACAGAGGAAAAGTCTTTAACCTTACAGTTCTTCATATCACCAATATTTCCTCTACCCATTACTCCCCCTCACCCATCTTCTTCACCCTTCTGTCCTCGACCAGCAACCGCATCTGCTGAATGGCGATCCGGTTGAGCTTTTCGAGTCTGTCCGGCTGGTTCATCTTTTCCCTGATAAAATGCGCGTTCAGATTTTCAAGATTCGCAAGGCATAAGAGCTGAGAAACATCGGCAAAGTCTCGGATATTGCCTTTTTCTCGGGGGTTTTCATCCCGCCACTGTTTGGCGGTTTTACCGAAGAGCGCCATGTTCAGCAGATCCGCTTCGGAAGCATAGAGCAGATTGATCTGTTCCCTGCTC
>JANQHQ010000040.1 GCA_028282595.1 Chlorobium sp.
TTTCAGACTGCCGAACACCAGCGACATGAGCACGGTGATCGCCCCCATGGCGAGAAAGAACGAGGTGATCTGGCCCCGGGTCATGTAATCCTGCATGACCGTGAACTGGGAGACGGCGCCGACCAAGAGCACCCTGGCCCCGGGGAACATCTCCTCTCCGCGCTCCTGTATCTGCTGAAGCTCCCTCATCGCCTCGCCTGAATTGTAGTCGCCCAGTTCGACCATCAGGCGTACCCTCTGGTAATCGTAATCCACCCATTTCTCGGCTTCCATGCCGCCCGCGTTCTCGTAAAGCAGGAGAAGCTGGGCGACCATCTCCCGGCTGTCGGGAATGCGATGAAACTCGGGCAGACCGGCGTTGAGCGACTGGTTCATGTCCTTGACGATATCGACGATGGAGGTCACCTTCTTCGTCAGGGGGAACGTCTTGATCTCGCCGACAAGCGCCTCGATCTTTCTCAGATTGTCCGGATCGAGCATATCTCCCGGATTTTCGAATTCAATCGCCGCGTCATAGGAATACAGCGATCCGACCTTGCTCTGTCCGACCTCGTAGACCCTCTTGACATAGGGTACTCCGAGACCAAAGGTACGCCGCACGTCGAACGAGACCTCGAAACGGGTAATACCCGCCGCGCAGGCCACCACGAGGATCCCGAAAACGCTCATGGTGAGCAGAGGCCTGGAGAGCACGTGGTCTCCGAGCCACCGCATGAGCCGTTCGAGCATTCCTCCCCGTTTTTCTTTCCCGGCCTCTTGAGGCTCACGGTTTTTTCCGAAACTCAGGAGCGAGGGCAGGAGAACGACCGCCAGCACATAGGTCACACCGACCATTGCGGCCGAGGTCACACCGACAAACCGGATCGGGCGCAGCGGAATGAAAAGAAAGGAAATGAGGGCGACCATCGTGGTCAATGCGCTGAAGAGCAGCGGCCAGCCGGTTTCTTCCATCGCATAAAGGATGGCGCCGCGACGATCGCCTGTCCTCTGAAAATCACGTTTGAAGTGGTTGAACAGATGGATCGCATAACCGACGGAAACGGCAAGACAGAGAAAAATCGGCATGAAGATCATGGACGGATCGAAAACCACGCCCAGATGCCCCTGCACCCCGATCACTATCACAATGGTTGCGATAGCGCTCGTCAGAGGGAAGATGACACCGCGGACGCTCCGTAGGGCAAAGCCAAGAATCAACACCGTAAAAACAAGCGACAGTCCGAACAGTCTGACGATCTCCCCGTTCAGAAAATCCTGTTTTTCGACATTCACTATCGGGAGACCGCTGGTCTTCGGATTCAGCGAGCTGTACTTTTCCTGCGCCGCGATCCCGTTAACCATCCGGCCGACAATTATTTCAGGATTTTCATCGAAGGCGTCCTGCCAGTCATCCGGTATCGGCTTCATCCTCAGCATCACCCAGGTCTGCTTCGAGTCGTCCGAAACGATACGGTTCTTCATCATGGGTTTCGCAAGAGCCAGCCGGCGGATCCGCTCGATCTCGCCGGGGTCCGCGGGAATCTCCTCGGGAACGAGATCGCCGATCTCGAGTCCTTCCTCGGTCCCCCGGCTGAACTCGAAATCGGTAAGTGAAATCACATCGTCCGAAAAGGGCACTCGCTGAAGCAGTTCCCTGCTCATCTCACGGATCTTCATAAGCGCTTCGGGCGCGAAAACATCGTCGGTTTCAAGCAGAACCGCGCAGTACTGGTCGCTGCCGAAGATCTCTTCGAACCGCAGCTTGGCTGTGAGCAGCTCGTCATCCTCCAGGAACCAGTTGTCCATATCCACATCCGCCCGAAGCCGTCCAAGCCCTCCTGCAGCCCCGGCGACAATGAGCAGAAACAGGAAAATGTTCAGCCAGCGGTACTTCAGCACCCACTCCCCGAAAGCGCGAAACCGTTTGTTTATCGATTCTATATTCAACATGATCCTGCTGTTTGTGTTAAAGGCACCTCTATTTATTCCGCACTCCAATTGCTTCGTTGTCCCGACGAGCTGGGATCAAAATCCTCATTCCGACGTGTCGGAATTCCGGTTTCGAAGTTTATCCCGATGCAATCGGGACTCATGACACACATAGAGGTACCCTGAAGACTGACAACCGATTCCCTTTCGATTTTGATTTCGATTCCGATCCCGATTTCCGACTGTCCCTCTTTCGGGGTTCGCCGTCGGTATCGGAATCGGAAATCGATCTTCTTTTTTACCTCTATCCGCATCTTTTCCTGTGTGCTTATACGCGCACCTCCTTCTCAACGGACTCGAACAGCGCCTTCATCGTCTCATCGAACACTACCCGCTCTTTCAGGTACTCGTAAAAGTCCCTGAAAACCAGCGGCGCTTCTTTCCGCGAATCGAACCACTCCCGGACAAGCCGGGACAGCCTCTGATGTCCGACAGTCTTCGATAGGTGATAGAGAGCGATAGCTCCCTTGTTTTCCTCCAGATACTCTATACCGTCGGCATAGAGAAGCGGCGGCTCCTGATTCGGCTCGGCGCCCCTGTCCTTGCCGTACTTGCGTCTCTTTTTATCGAGAATAACGGCAACGCGCTCCTCTCCGTCCCTCTGTTCGAGAAAACCGAGCGCCATTGCCTCGGGGAGCGCCGTCCAGAGCATCTCGGCCCCCTGGACGTTGGCCAGGAAACCGTTTTCCATCACCCACTGGCGGAACAGCTCTCTCGTGACGGAAAACCGGATGAAACTGACAACGTCGGCGTTGTTTCGATCTCCGAACCACCCCTCTTTCTCCGAGACGGCGATTGTATTCGCAAAGGCGTAGAATGGATCCTGATAGAAGGGTATCTCCGCTACACGAAGCTCTGTGTAGGGATAGGCACCGAGATGGCTTTCCAGATAGCTCACTCCTTCTTCGAGAGCCTCGCGGTACAGATCGAGATTGTAGTCGTGATCCTCCTTGTAGAGCAGCGTGACCTCCGTTTCACCGGCCGTCAGTACCTCTTCCGCATAGTCGGCCGAACCGACGTACCAGTGAAGCGGCGAAGGTGTTTCAAGCTCGTAACGGAACCAGTTGCGACCGTTCTCTGCCCAGCGCTTCACCAGCACGCCCGGAGCGAATGCAGTCTGGGTAGCGGGCGTGCTGACTGTTATCGTCCCGCTCACCAGACCGGCATCGGTTGCCAGATAATGCTTTTCGAGCGACACCGGATCATCCGGCGGATCCATGCGCGAGTCGAGCATGTCGAGGCCGTTTGCCTTGCGCTCGTTGTTTTCGAGCAGTTCCTTGCCCGGATCGTACCCGATCACCAACACGGGACGCTCCATGAACAGGCCGTTGTAAGCCATATCCGCGCGCGGTTCGCCCTGGGACAGCCCGGGATAGGACTTTCTGGAATCGATAACGAGCGTGCGGACGTCACCGGGCGCCATAGCCTCGGGAAGCGCATAGACCTCCATGCCGAGCACCTTGTCGGCTTCCAGCCTTTCGAGTTTCCGGCCGTCCATGCGCAATGAACTGATTTCCGTGAAATAGTCGGCATTGACGTAGAGCTTTTCAACCGGTTCGCTCGAAGGGTTGTCGAGCGTAAGCTCGGCCCTGCATTCCGCCGCCTGCTCTAGAGGATAGAGGTCGAGCCGGAGATCCACGGCCGTTATACGGGGAGAGGCGAAGGATTGCGCCTCGCCGAACCGCTTTTCATACTCGGCGGCTTCAGTATCCTCCCGGCCGCCGGGAACATAGTTACGTGTCGCATTGACTTCGGCGACGAGAAACGACTGCAGAAAAAAGAATAGTGCGAGGCTCGCGACAGAGATGGCGACTCCGCCCCAGCCGAGCTCGCCATGAAACGAAAAAACCCTTTTGAACACCCCTTTCTCCGAACCCCGGTTCCAGAAGCGGATACCGGCCAGAAGAAACGGTACGGCAAGGCAAAGCCAGAGCAGGAAATACCAGGCAGACGATATCGAAAAGATTCCGTAACGGTTCAACTCCGAGAAATCGTCAATCCCCGGGGTAAACCCATAACCGTAACGAATCTGCTCGATGATGCCGGTGTCGAATGAAATCGCGAGGAAAATGAAGTATCCGACGCATACGACATGCGTAAGAAAGCGGTTGGCGGTCAATCCGGCAACGAAAAACACCAGCCCGATGTAGAGCACATAGGTCAGCCAGCCGAACCTGAACCCCAGAAGGTCGTTGATGTAAATTTGCCAGTCGATCGCGAAAAAGCCCTGACCGACCTGGGCGACGATCCCGGAAACGAGCATCGTCAGTGAAATAATCAACGCGACGCCGCACATGGCGACAAATCTCGAAAGCAGCGTCACCCATGAGGGCATCGGCGCCGCGTCGACGACCTGCCACAATCCTGTGGTCCTGTCCTTGAAAAACAGCTCGCCCGACCAGATCATGAGCAGAATGATCATCAGAAAACCGGTGTGCAGGCGGGTCGTGGTCATACCGGACGTCAACGGCACCTGGGCGCCCACATAGTAGACCGGGTTCCACAGAACCATGTAGAGGAAGAACATGACGGCGACCACCATGAGCACGACCTTGAACGACGCAGGACGCACGACGTTGAGAAACTCGACCAGCGCAAAGCGCCCAAGCTTCCGGAAATACTCCCCGATGGAAAAGAGCCTTTTTACATGCGGCACCGCAACATGGGTGAACGATGCGTCATGCGAAGCCACGACATCGCCCTGTAGCGTTCTCCGGGCCGAACCGAACGCAGCCTGGATAAAGTCGCGGAAGCTGAACCGGAAATAACTGTATGTAAGCGCAAGCAGTCCGATACCAACCCACAGCAGACGGTTGAGAAGCAGCATCTCACCAACGGGCAGAAACGCACTGTTCTTCTCGGCTACCGACATACCGTCGACGATCTCCTTCGTATAGACAAAACCGAAAGGATCGAGAATCATGATCGCGGTAATGTAAGGCGAGTTGCCGCTCACCGCCTCGGCGACAAGAAAAATCAGCACGAACAGGAAAATCCCTATGTAGGAGGCCGCCATGTTACGGAACCGGACCACGCAGAAGTAACTGACCGCCGTCAACAGGAAAATATTGGTCAGTCCGAACAGCGCGTAGCCGTGCACGAGTTGCAGCCACGGCACCGGCCCGAACTTGTCGGCCGGCCCGACACCGAGGTACGGCATGATGATCATGCCAAGTACATAGGCAAGAACCAGCAGGAGATTGACGGCATACGCCGCGAAAAACCTGCCCAGGAAAAAACGCTTCTCGTCGATCGGAAACGCATAGAGAAACAACGCCGTCCGCTCTTCGATATCCCGGTAAAGCGACATACCGGTTATCATGGCGATGATGATCATCAGGATCATCCCGCCTCCCGACAGACAGACGTAGAAAATTCCGGCTCCGTTGATAAGGGCCTGGTCGTGGACGTAGAAATCGTACACCGCAAGAGTGTACCAGACGCCCTGGAAACACATCATCAGAAGCATGAGCCAGGTCAGCGGGCTCGCGAAGCGGGTACGAAGTTCGAAAGGAAATATTGTTTTCACCATGTCTGTTACTCCTGTTACGCTGTTGCGGCCATCGCAGCTTTTTGAGGATCTTCATTCCGCGAAAGAATCCGGAAATAGACGTCTTCGAGCGACGGCTCCTTCGGCTCGAATCCCTCTCCGGGACACCCTTCCGCATCCACCGTCACCTGCAGCTTGCCGAGATGGAAATGGCTTGCAATGATCTTGTGCTCACGGCTGTACTTCTCCAACTCGCTTTTCGCGATCTCTTTTATCCACAGCCTGTCTTCGAGATGCCGCTCCATTTCCGACGGCGATCCCTCCAGAAGCACGCGACCGTTGCCCATGATCGCCATGTCGCTGCAGAGCGTGCTGACGTCTTCGACGATATGGGTCGAGAGGATCACAACCGTGTTCTCACCGATTTCCGACAACAGGTTGTAAAACCGGTTCCGCTCACGAGGATCGAGACCGGCTGTCGGTTCGTCGACGATTATCAGGCGCGGC
>JANQHQ010000035.1 GCA_028282595.1 Chlorobium sp.
CCGGAGCTCGCCGTCGGTATCGGGAATCCATCTTTTTCCCAACTGGTCACTAAGCCCGATAACAATCGGGCGTCGTTACCAAGCGCCCGGCGAAGCCGAAGCGCCGTCACTCGTCACTAAACCCGCGAGAGCGGGAGACGCCACTAAGCCTGACTTTGTCAGGCGTCGCCTCTCGTCACTCTCTTCACCAAGCCCGAACACTTATTCTTTTGGTGAATCATTCAGGTTGGCTTAATTAGGGATGGGGTGTTCTTCGGCAGCGTTGATCCTGAAGTTCCTTATTTTTTTAGGTTTTTCGGGTTTTTATCGGGGTTATTGCCAGAAATTCCTTGTTTCGATCTTATTATTTTTGTAATCTCTCGTTAAGAAATACAAAATTGTAGGTTTATGTCTGGGCATCTGGATCTGATCGACCTTAAAATCATCGAGGCTCTCGGGGAGAACGGCCGCATCCGGTTGAGCGAAGTCGCCGAGGTTGTCGGACTTTCGATTCCTTCCGTCAGCGAGCGGCTCGACAAACTCCAGAAGAAGGGGATCGTCAAGCAGTTTACCACTCTGGTGGACGAGCGTCAGCTCGGTTTCGATATTCAGGCGTTCGTGTGGGTGAGGATCGATTCCTCGAAACATTACAAGCCGTTCATGGAGCATGTGCTTCGCGAGGAGGAGATCATGGAGTGTTATGCCGTTACCGGAGAGGGTTCGCACGTGTTGCGGGTCATGACGCACAATACCGCCTCTCTCGAACAACTGCTTTCCCGCGTCCAGAGCTGGCCCGGCGTGCTCGGAACCAACACCAGCTTCGTCCTGTCCCAGATCAAGAGAACGACCCGGATCAGTTCCGACATCGTGCGCAGGAACCTGAAGGACCGGCAGGTGCTGACGACCTTCGAGGAAAAAAAATCGAGAAAACAGGGCTGACCCGGTGCAATTTTCCCGTTTACATCACATCCGAAAAAAAACAACTCAAGGAGGATAACTTGCAAAACAACGGTACAAAAACGGTCTCTTCGTATTTCGGTTCGATGACCTTCGACCAGAAAGTCATGCGGAAAAAGCTGCCGAAAGAAGTTTTTCAGGCTCTGCAGGAGACGATAAAATCCGGTAAAAGCCTTTCCGAGGAGATTGCGGGCGTCGTTGCGCACGGCATGAAGGAGTGGGCGATGGAGAACGGCGCGACCCATTACACGCACTGGTTCCAGCCGATGACCGGCGCGACGGCCGAAAAGCACGATGCGTTTCTGACCATCGACAGGGACGGCTCTCCCATCGAACGGTTCTCCGGGGGACAGCTCATACAGGGCGAACCGGACGCTTCGAGTTTCCCTTCGGGCGGCATGAGAACCACGTTCGAGGCCAGGGGATACACCGCGTGGGATCCGACGAGCCCGGCGTTTCTCATGAAAGGCGGCAAAGGTCTGACGCTCTGCATTCCGACCGTCTTCATCTCCTACCACGGCGAGGCCCTCGACGAAAAGACCCCGCTGCTGCGTTCGATGGACGCCGTCAGCCGTTCAGCGATCAAACTTCTCGGTATTCTCGGGGTCGAAGACGTCAGTCGGGTCAACACCTATGCGGGTACGGAACAGGAGTACTTCCTGGTTGACCGGAAGTTCTATTCGATGCGGCCCGATCTCGTCATGAGCGGGCGCACGCTTCTGGGTGCCATGCCGCCGAAAGGGCAGCAACTCGAAGACCACTACTTCGGTTCGATTCCGGACAGGGTGCTCGAATTCATGCAGGAGGTCGAGGAGGAGCTCTACCTGCTCGGCATACCGGCCAAGACCCGTCATAACGAGGTTGCGCCGCACCAGTTCGAGATCGCTCCGATTTTCGAACGAGCCAACATCGCGGCGGATCACAATCTTCTGGTAATGGAAATCATGCGCCGTGTCGCCGAAAAAAAGGGTTTCGCGCTTCTTATGCACGAAAAGCCTTTTGCGGGCATCAACGGCTCGGGCAAGCACAACAACTGGTCGATCGGCACCGCCGGAGGCATGAACCTGCTCGAACCCGGCGATACACCTGAGTCGAACATCCAGTTCCTCGTGTTTCTCGTCGCCGTGATGAAGGGTGTGTTCAAGCGTGCAGGCGTGCTCAGGGCGTCGATCGCAAGTATCGGCAACGATCATCGTCTCGGGGCGAACGAGGCGCCGCCGGCCGTGGTTACGGTGTTCCTCGGCGATCTGCTTGAAAAGGTGCTGGACGCCATCGAGAGCGGCAAGGTCGATTTCGCGACCGAAAAACAGGTGCTCAACCTCGGCCTCTCTCACCTTCCGGTTCTGAACAAGGACTATACGGACCGCAACCGCACTTCGCCGTTCGCCTTCACCGGCAACAAGTTCGAGTTCCGCGCCGTGGGTTCCTCACAGCCGATAGCCATTCCGAACATGGCGCTCAACACCCTCATGGCGGAAGCCATGAGCGAACTGGCCGACCAGATTCAGGCGAGGATCGATTCCGGGGTCGAAAGGGAGTGTGCGATCCAGGAGGTGCTTCGTGAGGAGATTGCGGCGACAAAACCCATACGGTACCAGGGGGACAACTACAGCGAGGATCTTCAGCAGGCGGCCGCCGATCGGGGACTTCCGAACATGAAGAACACCCCGCAGGCGATGAAGGTGCTTGTCGACGAGGATGTCCGCCAGATGTTCGTTACCCAGGGGGTGCTTTCGCAGGAAGAGCTCGACGCAAGGCTCAACACCCGCCTCGAACGCTACATCAAGGGGATCGACATCGAAGCGCGCACCATGCAGCTCATGCTGAAAACCTTCGTGATCCCGAACGTATCGGAGTACCAGGGGGAGATCGCCGAATCGTTCAATGCGCTGGTCGAGGCGTCCGACAGGATCGGGGTTTCCGCCAGGGCGCTCAAGAGCCA
The DNA here is from genome assembly GCA_028282595.1 of Chlorobium sp. Classification (GTDB taxonomy): domain Bacteria; phylum Bacteroidota; class Chlorobiia; order Chlorobiales; family Chlorobiaceae; genus Prosthecochloris. Next base: position 2,879 of record JANQHQ010000035.1, read on the forward strand.
GGGTGATCATCTGAAGGAGCTTTCCGAAGGCCTTTCGGAGTTGATCGATCTCACTGCCGAGCTCGATGCGGTTATTCTGAAGATGGAAGAGCTCGAGGAAGGTTTCGAGACCGCCGACTATTGCGCCGATGTCGTTCTGCCGACGATGGAGAGGGTGCGCGAGGTCGCCGACCGGCTCGAATTCATGGTCGATCGCAGCAAATGGGAGTTGCCGACCTACTCCGAAATGCTCTTCGAGCACTGATCCGCAATGGACAGGGTGAAAAGGGGGGCTTCGGCCCCCTTTTTGTTAACTCCGCCCGAAAGGGGTTCCGGCTGTCCGGCGGGACTCACTCCCCGATGATTTTCACAAGAATCCGTTTTCTCCGTCTCCCGTCGAATTCCCCGTAGAAAATCTGTTCCCACGTTCCGAAGTGCAGTTTCCCGCCGGTGACGGCGACCACGACCTCCCGTCCCATGATCTGTCTTTTGTGGTGGGCGTCGCCGTTGTCCTCACCCGTAAGGTTGTGCCGGTAGCGGCTGAGCGGCTCGTGCGGGGCCAACTCCTCGAGCCAGCGGGCGTAATCGCTGTGCAGGCCCGGTTCGTCGTCGTTGATGAAGACCGACGCGGTGATGTGCATCGCGTTGACCAGGCAGAGACCCTCGCGAACACCGCTTTCGTCGAGCGCGGCCTCGACGTCAGGGGTGATGTTGACGAATCCCATCCGTTCCGGGACATGCATCCAGAGTTCCTTGTGAAACGATTTCATGGCGGCAATGGCTTGCTTGTTACGGGAAGACGGAGCGCCGGCCGGAAAGAACGGCGTCCGGAGGTTGTTTTCTTGCGTAGATAAGTATAAAAAGCTTTATTTTTTCGGTTTAACAATACCGGAGGCGATTTTGCCAGCCCGTCGGGTCCGCACGGTGCCGGATGCGGGCGGTTCCGGTCAATTCTAAACAGGTTGGCGCATGACTTTCGAATATCCGGTGACCTATCCGCAGTGGTGGCTCGACTCCTACTATCTCGTCACCTGGGCGCTCGGCATGATCGTGCTCGCCGTCGGGTGGGGTGTCTTTTTCAGATGGGGGAAATTCAGTTACGGCATCGACCTCGGGTGTCTGTGGAAAAGCACGCTCCTGTTGCTGCTGACCACGGCCGCTCTCGGTGTGCCGAGCGCCTACAATACCCGTTTCGTTGGCGATCACGGCCAGGAAGGCGACCGCATAACCGTCGAAGAGGACCGGCTGCTCTACGATTTCAGAAAAGGGGAGGACAAGGAGTTCAGGCTTAACGACATCGTTCGTGTCTACAGGGAGCCCGAGACCTTCAATCCTCCGCCGAAGTATTTCATCGTCGCCGAAGCCGGCGGTGTGAGGGACTCGGTGTTCGTGACGAAACACCTGCCCGGCTACGAAGCGTTGCTTGTCCGGATATCCGAACAGGCCGGTGTGACACTCGAAAGGTGAACCTTTCCATGGAAAACCGGCAGGCGCTTATCGTCGAAATCGGCAATTCGTTCACCGAGCTCGCGCTGTTCGAGGGATTTTCGCGAACGTCGTCGCACCGGTTCCCGACGGTCCTGTTTCAGGACGTCGCGGAGGCGGAGCGGCGGGTGCAGACCGTTCTGCAAGATCTCCCTCCGGACGCGGATGCCGCCGTATGCAGTGTCGTGCCGTCCCTGAACCCGCTTTTCGCCGAACTGCTCGCACGTCGTCTTTCCGGGCGTCTCATCGAGATTTCGAGCGCCCTCTCTCTTCCTTTCACGCTCGAGTACCGTCCGGAGGAGGCGCTCGGCGCCGACCGCCTGGCGCTCTGCTCCTACGTCCGGTACACCTGGCCCCGCGAGGCGGTGATCGCTCTCGATATCGGTACGGCGCTCACCTGCGACGTGATCCGTTCGTCCGGCGACTATCTCGGAGGAATGATTCTTCCCGGCATCGATCTCATGGCGTCCGCCCTGCACGAGCGGACCGCGAAACTTCCGGAGGTGAGCGTACGGGAAGCGGCACCCCTGCTCGGTCGCTCGACGGAGGAGTGCATCCGGAGCGGCGTCTTCTGGGGCGCCGTCAAGCAGGTCTCCGGCCTGGTTCCCGCCGTGAAACGGCATCTTGCCGAAGAACACGGAGAAGGTCCGATCCGGGTCGTCGCTACCGGGGGCGACAGCCGACTGATCGCTTCGGCCATGGAGGAGCCGCCGAAAATCGAAGAAGACGCCGTACTGAAGGGCGCGAGGATTCTGCTCGATATGAATCTGAATCGCCAGGGGGAGTGTTGAACTTCAACAACTCTTTCCCAACGTCTCCTTCGCACGCTCTATCGACTCGATAACGGTTTCGACCGGGACGGTCTCGTTGTGCAGGTATGCCTTTCCGAGCCGTTCGAGCAGCACGAAGCGCAGCTTTCTGTCGACTTTTTTCTTGTCCGAGTGCATGCTTTCGAGGATGTCGGAGGAGCTGTGTGCGATAAAACGCTTTTCGATCGTTCCCCTGGGAAAGCGGAATTTCGAGAGGATGCCGAGTCCCTTGTGCAGCTCCGATTCCCGGATGTTTCCGAAAAGACGGGAAAGATGCAGGGCGCAGACCATACCGATCGCGACCGCCTCTCCATGCCGGATGTGACGATAGTCTGCGAGTTTTTCGAGGCCGTGCGCGAAGGTGTGCCCGAAATTCAGGGTCGCCCGAAGGCCGCTCTGTTCGCGGAAATCCTTTTCGACCACATCCTGCTTGATCGCGGCGCTTCTGCGCACCGCCGTGGTGGTGAAAGGCTCTTCTGCGGTGACGATCCCGGCGAAATGCGCATCGACGTAATCGAGAAATTCACTGTCGGCGATAAAACCGTACTTGACCACTTCGGCCATGCCGGCGTACATCTCCCCGGGAGGCAGCGAACGGAGAGCCGAGGGATCGATCAGGATCAGTTCGGGCAGGTGAAAGAAGCCGATCAGGTTTTTCCCCAGGGGGTGGTTGACGGCCACCTTGCCGCCGATCGAGCTGTCGGTCATCGCGAGCAGGGTCGTCGGGAACTGGACGACGGGAATGCCCCGGTAGTAACTTGCGGCGATGTAGCCGCCGAGATCGCCTACGACGCCTCCGCCCACGGCCAGCAGATTCCAGCTCCGGTCGACTTCGGCCTCGATCATCTCGCCGTAAAGGCGGATGGCCGTGCGGAAACTCTTGGAGGTCTCCCTTGCGGGAACGATCAGTTCGAGCAGGGAAAACCCCGCACCGTGCAGTGTTTCGAGAATATCCTTTCCGAAGAGTTCCCTGGTATTTTCGTCGAACAGAACGACGGTTTTTTTTGCGAGGCCGTGTTCGTTGAACAGCCGCACAGCCTGTTCGATAACCGGGGTGTCTACTATGATGGTGCTCACGTCTGCCTGGGTTGATCGTTGCAAGATGGCGTTTCGTCCCACGGAAGTTTTTTTCCGGGATGCGTCTGCTGAATATAGGATTTCCGGGCGATGCTCAAAGAAAGAAACGCCCCGTGCTCCCGTCAGCCGGTGCCCCGCGGGCCTTTGTTACGGCCGGTTCGACGGTGTTGTTCACTTCTGCGGACATGGCGTTCGATTTTCCTGGTAAGCTCTTCCACCGTGGTCCCGAGCCGCTTGCTGCCGGTCTCGACCGTCAGTCCGGCCGAGCGGTATCTCGGTTCACGTTCTTTCAGCAGATCGAGTATTTTTCGCTCTACCTGCTCGTGTGGAAGCCGTTCCCCACCGGGTCCCTTCATAAGGGGCCTGTCGGTCTTGTGGCTCAGCCGACGGGCGAGGATCGCCGGTTCCGAGTGCAGATAGACAAGCGTGCCGGAAGAGGAGATGAGGGAAAAGCAGCGGTCGTTCTGGAGGATGCCCCCTCCGAGCGACACTACGAGCCGGTCGCAATCGACGATCGTTCGGAGTACGTTCAGTTCGAGTTCCCTGAAATACCCTTCGCCGTGCTCCGTGAAGATGTCGTTGATCGTTTTTCCCGCACGGTCTTCTATCTCGTGGTCCATGTCCAGAAAGTCGTAGCCGAGGGAGTTCGCAAGAAGGGGGCCTATGGTCGATTTTCCCGATCCGCTGAATCCGGTGAGAAATATGAGCGAGGGGTGTTTCATTTGCCGGAACGTCTGTTTCGCCTTCATGAAGCCGTTTTCCATGTTACGCTGTCGCGCTCGCAAGCGGCTTCGGCCGGCTTTCCCGAAGCCTCGCGGAATATACGTAAAAATGAACGGATACGCGCCCGGGTATGCATCCCGGCGGGCTGGCGCTCTCTTTTTACGGGGGATTACGTATACTTCACCAGTAGGGGACGTTGTTTCCGGTGTCACACGTTGGGTAACCACCGGTTTCATTTTGCAGCGGCGCCGGGGAAAAGAGTTTTTACCGCGCCTCGAGACTGAACGACGATGACTGAACATCACGCTGAGAACCATAAAGGCGGCGCGTCCGTCTGTCCGAGATGCGGGACCTCTTTCGAGTGCGCACAGTCGGTCGACTGCTGGTGTGCTTCGGTGAACGTTCCGGTGGAGGTGAGGAAATATCTTGCGTGGCACTATGAAACCTGTCTCTGCAGAAACTGTCTCGAACAGTTGATCGCCAGGGCGGAAGCCGGAAAGCTTTCCTGAGGCCCGTCCCGCAAACCACCCTTCCATTCACTCTTTACAGTTGTTGCCGCCATGACGATTCTCGCTATCGACCAGGGTACGACCGGGACGCGTTCCATGCTGTACGAAGCTGGCGGAGAAGCGGTTGCAGGGAGCTATCGCGAACTGCGGCAGATCTATCCCCGCCAGGGATGGGTGGAACACGATCCGGAGGATATCTGGCGGACCGTGGTGGAGACCGTCGGTGAACTGCGGGCGGGGTTTCCGGAGAGCGGTGTGGAGGCGATCGGCATCACGAACCAGCGGGAGACCGTGATCGTCTGGGATCGGCGAACCGGTGCGCCCGTTCACAACGCCGTCGTCTGGCAGTGCAGGCGCACGGCGGAGATATGCCGCCGCTACGAGGCTGAAGCCGGAGCGATCGCCGCGAAAACCGGCCTGCCGCTCGATCCCTACTTCAGCGCGACCAAGATCCGCTGGATTCTCGAAAACGCGCCCGTCGGAAAGGCGGACGATCTGCTTTTCGGGACGGTCGATACCTGGCTGCTCTGGAAGCTGACCGGCGGCAGGGTTCACGCGACCGATTTCACCAATGCCTCCCGGACGCTGCTCTACGATATCGTCCGGAAGGAGTGGGACGACGATCTTCTGAAGGTGTTCGGGATTCCCCGGTCGATGCTGCCCGAGGTGAGGCCCCCGATGGACGATTTCGGGGTCGTGGAATCGATCGGGGAGCTGCGGGGCGTTCCGGTGAAAGCGCTTGCAGGCGACCAGCAGGCGGCGCTTTTCGGACAGTGCTGTTTCGAGCCGGGGGATGTGAAAAACACCTATGGGACCGGATGTTTCATGGTCATGAACACCGGGGAGCGGGCAATCCGTTCGAAGAACGGTCTCTTGACGACCCTCGCGCTCGACGCCGGGGGAGACCCCTGTTACGCGCTCGAAGGTTCGGTGTTCATCGGCGGGGCCGCCATCCAGTGGTTGCGGGACGAGCTGGGCATTATAGCCGATGCCCGCGATTCGGAGGAGATGGCGCGGCAGGCGGGTTCCAATGCGGGGGTCTACCTCGTGCCGGCGTTTGCCGGGCTCGGGGCTCCCCACTGGAAAGCGGAGGTTCGCGGGACCGTAGTCGGTCTGACGAGAGGCACCGGCAGGAACCATTTCGTGCGAGCCGCTCTCGAATCGATAGCCTATCAGTCCTTCGACGTGTTCCGCGCCATGACCGCCGACTCCGGCGCCGCTCCGCGCGCCCTGATCGTCGACGGGGGAGCGGTGGAGAACGACTTTCTCATGCAGTTCCAGGCCGACATCCTCGACGTGCCGGTGCACAAGCCCGCCAACATAGAATCGACCTCCCTCGGCGCGGCGTTTCTGGCGGGGCTGCAGAGTGGCGTCTGGTCCTCCGCCGACGACTTGCGCGCACTCCGCCGGATGCAGCGGCGGTACGAGCCCTCGATGGAGGCGGAGCGGAGGGATGTATGCCTGTCGGGCTGGAGAAAAGCCCTGCGTCAGGCCCTCTTGCAATAGGTAAAACGGCCCGGCGTTTCCGCCGGAAACTCTGTGATCGCATGAAGATTCTCTATCGCTATATTCTCAGGGAACACACCGGGCCCTTTTTTTTCGCGTTCGTGACCGTCCTGTTCGTTTTCACCCTGCAGTTTCTCACCATCTTCATCGATCGCTTTGTGGGCAAGGGGCTCGACCTGTTTGTCATGCTCGAACTGATCGCCCTCCAGATCGCCTGGATGGTGGTGCTCGCCGTGCCGATGGCGGTGCTTGTCTCGACCCTGATCGCATTCGGGAATCTGACGAACCGTTCCGAAATGGCCGTCATGCGGGCCGGTGGCCTTTCGCTCCAGCGCCTGATTATGCCGGTACTTCTGGCCGGCGTGGTGCTTGCCGGACTGGTCGAGAGGTTCAACAACGTGGTGCTGCCGGAGGCGAACTACAAGGCGAAGCTTCTTTTACGGGACATAACGAAGGCCAAGCCCAGTTTCGGCCTGCAGGAAAACGCGTTTTCGGGGCTCGTCGAAGGATATTCAATTCTTGTCAGGAAGACCGAATGGCACTCCGACAGACTCGAGGGCATCACGATCTACGAGGGAGTGCAGGACGACTACAAGAGCGTCATAACGGCCGAGAGCGGCAGCATTGCCTTCACTCCGGACTATCACTACCTCATCATGACGCTCCATGACGGCGAGATGCATGAACTGGACGAGGTTTCGAAGGAGGAGTACCGCGTCATGTCCTTCGAGAAACAGCGTTTTGTTTTCTCTTCGACCGGCTACGGTTTCGAGAGAACTTCCGGGAACGAGATACGGCGGGGCGATCGCGAACTGTCGGCTTCGCAGCTCCGCGAGATGGCGATGAAATTTCACCGGCGCATGAGCGACTCCCGCGAGAGGGCGGACGAGATCGATGCGAAACGGAAGGCGCTTCCGGACCGTTTTACCGAAAAGAACGGCGGCGAAGACGATCGGAGAGCGGAGGAGGAACGACTGGCCGGACAGTACGAGCGGGAACAAGAACGGGTCGAAAGCAACCGGAAGATGTACAATCGTTACATGGTCGAGTTTCACAAGAAGTACGCGCTCTCCTTTGCCTGTATAGTCTTCGTGCTGGTCGGTGCACCCCTGGGCGTTATGGCCCGGCGCGGAGGATTCGGCGTGGGTGCGGGCCTTTCGCTTCTCTTCTTTGTGCTCTACTGGGCTCTTTTGATCTTCGGCGAAAAAATTTCCGACAGGGGCCTGCTCGATCCGGGTCTGTCGATGTGGCTGGCAAATATCGTGATGACGGCTATCGGACTGTTCGCGCTGTTCAGGGTATCCGGCGGCATGTCCGGATCGGGGCGGTGAGGCCCGGCGGTTTCAGCAGCCGCACAGCTTCTTCTTGTTCCCGTTTTCGTCCAGGCAGACGAAGATGATGCGCGTCGAGAACGCCAGTTCCCGCGTTCCCGTGGTGATGTTTCCCTTGTAGACGTTTACCGTGTATTCGACGGAGGTGTTTCCTTCTCTCGTTCTGACGGTTTCGAAACAGAGTATGGTGCCCTTGCCGATGCTTTTCTTGAACTCGACCTTGTCCATGGCGACCGTAACGAAGTTGCAGCCCGGGTAGTCGGTCGTGACGGTGATATAGCTGACCTCGTCGACCCACTTCAGGAGATTGCCCCCGAAAAGGTAGCCGTAATGGTTGAGATGTTCCGGCAGGACGAGCTTGTGGTTTTCCATGGCGTGTTTCCGTTTTCTGGAGGTTACGGAAGAGGTTTCACCAGTATAATCTTTTCTTTTTCAACCACAACCTGACCGGGAGGCAGTTTTTTCGATCTGCGGACATGTTTTTTCTCGCAGTACATGACCGGCACCAGTTCCGAGTTCCGGGCGGAAGAGTGGTAGGCGGCGATTTCCGCCGCTCTCCGTATTTCCGTGAGGTTATGCATGGCCGCTCCCCTGAGCACGCAGTGCGACCCCGAGGCACCTCTGGCGTGCAGCCAGATGTCACGGGGTTTTGCGAAGGAAAATGTAAGCCGCTCGTTGTTCCTCGCGTTTTTGCCCACGTAAAGCACGGCTTTGGGCGCGATGTCGATCCTTCTGAAGGGCGCTTGCCGTCCGCCGCTCTGCTTTTCGGGTGGCAAGAGGCCAAGTTGCTTCAGTACGGTCCGGTGTGTCCGGTAAAACGACCCGACCTCGGTTGGAGAGGAGAGCTTTTCGACGAGCGGCACGAGCGTTTCGATCTCTTCGCGCTGTTTTTCGACTTGTGCCGCCCGCAAAAGGGCTCCGTGAAGCTTTTCCCTCGTTTTCGACGCTTTTATGAACCAGCGCGCCGCGTTTTCCTGAAGGTTGAGCTCCGGTTTCAGCGGGACGGTAACCGGCGGTGAGGAGGGATCGAGGACATTGTCGAGCACGATGCTTTCCGGTTCGCGGTCCGTGCACCCCAGGCCTGCGATCAGAATATGCCCATAGCGCTCGTATTCACCGGCTCTCTGCCGGAGTTCCCGTGGGTCGAAGTTCTCCCGTTCGCTTTCGATTTTTTTCCGTTTCCTCTGTAACTGCCGGAGCAGTTCGCTCGCAAGCCGACGGGTGTCGAGATGCTTCCAGGTCTCGAGGCTGTATGCGTTCAGCGCTTCGAGAACCGTATCGAAGAGGGCGGCCCCTTTTGCGGCACCGCCAAGAATCGTAAAGCCGGGTGAGCCTCCGGCGTCGGTGTATACCGACGGAGAGGGGGCGATCAGCTCGTAAAACAGGTCCGTGAACGCGTTGCCGAGTCTTTCGGGCGAGGGATTTTCTCCGCTGCGGGAGAGCAGTTCCCGCACGAGACGCCGGTCGAATCCGGGCAGCATCTCCCGCAGTTTTTCCGACTCCGACCGGCCTTTCGTCCGGAGATACTCCGCCACGAACAGCGGTGGATCGTTGGCGATCGGTTCGAGGGTGCGGAGAACTTCCGGTCCCTTCCGTTCCTCTGCGGTTTCGTTCTCCGCTGCGGCGGCGGAGTGTTTCCTGAAAGCCGGCGTGATCCGGCCCTCCCGTTCGAGCAGTACGTTCGTCGTCGCGCCGAAGAGCTGCAGCATGAGTCTCGATCCGTCCCCGATCTCCATGTATATGATGCGGTCCCCCGGATCGATCGAAACCGAGAGGACCTCCTTTTCGCTGATTTCCGGCATCAGGGCGACCGTGTCGCGTTTTTTTCTGTTCAGTCCCTCCCGCGTGAAAATGCAGAGCTCCGGGCGGTGAGCGACCACATGAACCTGCAGGTGGCCGCCCTCCGGCGTGACGAAAGCGATGACGATTTCGTTTTTCCGCTGGGAGAACACCTCGAAAACGTAACCTCCCGATAGGCGTTCGTGCAGCTCCCGGGCAAGGTGGTAGAGGGTGAAATAGTTTCGCAGCATTGCGTTCCTGTTGCTTGGGGGGAGTGTTTTTTCTTACTTTCATGAAAGTTCCGTCCTCATGGCCCTGATCGCGCCGGGGCTCTGTTTCTCCACCGGGCGCGTCGCGCTGTGGCGGACTCCCTTCAGAATGTATCAAACTCTTCACTATGCCCGAAGATTCGCAAAAAAGCGGGTGCTGTGCGCCAGACGGCGGTTCCGGGGAGAAAAGGCTTGGATGGCGGGAGTATTTCATGAGCGTGGCGCATCTCATTTCCCGGAGGGCGACCTGCACGAGAGGACATATCGGTGCGGTCATCGTCAGGGACAACAACATTCTCTCGACCGGATACAACGGAGCGCCTTCCGGTCTGCCGCACTGCAACGAAACGAACTGCAGGATCTACCGCAGCGTCCATCCCGACGGCACGGTCGAGGAAAACTGCGTCAACACGATTCACGCCGAGATCAACGCCATCGCGCAGGCGGCCAAGCACGGCGTTTCGATCAAGGACGCCGATATCTACATTACGGCCAGTCCCTGCATTCACTGCCTGAAAGTGCTGATCAACGTGGGGATCAGGAACATTTACTACGACAAGCCCTACAAGATAGAGCACATTTCCGAACTGCTCCGTCTGTCCGGCATCAAGCTGGTGCGTGTCCATGTCGAAAACATTTGAAACGGAGAGGCGATGAGGGCGCCCGACACGGCGGAAACCTGGCGGCACGAACGTTTCATGGCCCGCTGCCTCGAGCTGGCGGCGAGAGGAGCGGGTTTCGTCAGCCCGAATCCGCAGGTGGGTTCGGTCGTTGTCTGCGGGGACCGCGTCATAGGCGAGGGATTTCACGAGCGGTTCGGCGGTCCGCATGCGGAAGTCAACGCCATTGCCTCGGTGACCGATCACGAACTGCTGCGGCGCTCCACACTCTATGTCAATCTCGAGCCCTGTTCCCACTACGGCAAAACGCCGCCGTGCAGCGACCTGATTATCGAAAAAAAGATTCCGAAGGTGGTTCTCGCCTGCAGGGACCCGCATGAACGGGTCGCAGGAAGGGGCGTCGCGAAGCTCCGCGAGGCCGGGGTCGAGGTTGTCGAGGGGATTCTCTCCGGGGAGGCCGCGAGGCTCAACGAAGCGTTCATGAAATTTCACCGGGAACGAATGCCTTTCGTCGCGCTGAAGCTGGCCCAAACACTCGACGGAAAAATAGCCACCGCCGGAGGGTTGTCGAAATGGATTACGGGCGAAGCTGCCAGGAAGGAGGTGCACCGGATGAGGGCCGGCCATGATGCACTCCTGACGGGAGCCGCCACCGTTCTGGCCGACGATCCGCTCCTGACGGTGCGTCATGTCGACGGAAAGAATCCGCTCCGGGTCGTTCTCGACCGTGAACTGGAAGTCCCTCCGGAGGCCGCGGTGTTCGGGCCGGAAGCTCCGACGCTGCTCGTGACGTCCGAAAGGCTTTCGGTTTCCGGAAAGGCGGCGATCCTGCGGGACAGGGGGGTGGAGATCGAAGGGATCGAAGAGAGGGACGGCGCGCTCGACCTGGTCTCGGTCCTGCGGCTCCTCCACGGCAGGAACGCGCTTTCGGTCCTCGTCGAGGCCGGAGGCAGGCTCTCTTCCGCTCTTGTCCGCGAGAGGCTCGCCGACAAGCTCTATCTCTTCATTGCGCCGAAACTTTTCGGCGGCGACGGTCTCGATGGGTTCGGGCCGCTGGGAGTTGAAGCTCCCGAACAGGCATTTGCCCTCCGGATCGAGACAACCGCTTCCTTTTCAGGAGATCTTCTGCTCGAAGCGTACTTCGGCTGAACGTCTCGCTTTCCCTTCATTCCTTTCCCCGTCGTCAACCTGCCCGCTCCGGGGATCGGAGCCTCCGGCAGGTCGCGTTCCCGTATTTTCCGGTCTCTTTTTACCCCGAACGAAACTCTCCGCTTCCGGAAGCTGCGGTTCCATGCGGCGTTCCGGCCTGCGGGCTTGGTTCTCTCCAGGGATTTAATTATACTTACTATATAAGCATATAATTATATGTTTATTCGATTTGTTTTTTTAGCCCTGTTCAGCAAACCGCTCCGGGGGAAAGCAGACGGAAGAAAGCAACACAAATCACAATGGGAGGAGCATCATGAAAAAAATCCTGTTACTGGCCTGCCTGGCGATGGTCTGGGTTATGTCCTCGACGTCCAGGGCAGAGGCCGCGCAGAGCGTCACCGTTTACGGTAACCTTCGCTATTCGTTCAACTACGTCGATGAAGACGGGCTCGGGATCGAGCGCTGGAAGGGAACGGACAACGTTTCCCGTTTCGGCATCAAGGGATCGTACGGCAACGACGACATCAAGGCCTTCGTTCATCTGCAGGTGCGGGCGTTCGCCGACGCTGACGCCGACAAGGACGCTTTCGAGCAGCGTTTTTTCTTCGGAGGATTTGAAGGCGGCTTCGGTAAGGTGACCTACGGTCGCATGACCAATGCCTACAAGTTCCCCGGCTTCGCACTCGATCCCTTCTACGACCTTTCGAGAATCAGCTCGGCCGGGATGTTTTCCGGCGGCGGCGCTTCCTACGGCCTCTCGCCGGCAACCAACGGATTCACCGACAATTCGCTGCAGTATTTCAGCCCGAATCTTTCCGGGTTCAAGTTTGTCGGCGGTATCGCCTTCGAGGATGACACCGACGATAACGAGCTTGCCTACCTCGCGGGAGGTTCGTACACCACCAACGGTCTGACCGTGGGAGCGGTCTATGCCGACAATCCCGAGACGGTCGGCATCTATCCGGGTATCGGGATGGACGGCGAGGCTGTCCGCGCGTACGCAACCTACAAGGGCGACGGCTGGAAGGCCGGTGCATCGTACGAAAACATCCGTAACGGAACCGACATCAACTACTTCTACCTGACGGGAACCGCCATGCTCGATGAGATAGACACCGATCTTTCGCTCTCCGTGGGAATGGTCGATGACGGTATGGCCGAAGGATTCGGAATAACCGGCGGCGCGTTCTATAACGTGCTCGACAATGCCCAGCTTTACGCGATGGCGAGCTATGCCGATCTCGAATCCGACTACTCTCCGTTCGTTTTTGCCGTAGGAGCCATCTACAACTTCAGCTACACCGGGAAATAGCCCGGAATCCAGGCCGCCGGTAAGAGTCCGGCGGGACACATGTTGCCGGACTGCTCGTCGCCCGAAGCAGTCCGGTTGCTGTTTTCGGGCGTTCCAGCCCTTGCGGAGAGCGATGGAAATTCCTTTTCGATCCTTCGTTTGCTTTGTCGTATCTTGCAGATATTCGATCTTGCCGCGAACCCCAACGTTTCAGGAGATAAGAACATGATTGACAAACTGCTTCACAACAGCGATCTCGGCAAGCTGCTTCTGCGCCTTCCGGTGGGCTTGCTGATGATATTCCATGGAATTCACAAACTGCAGAACGGTCTCGGTTTCATCGAGAAATCCCTCGCCGACGCAGGGTTGCCCGCGTTTTTGGCCTGGGGCGTGCTGGTAGGGGAGATCGTCGCACCGCTGCTGGTCGTGCTGGGCGTTCTGACGCGGCCCGCGGCCTTTGTCGAGGCTTTCGTGATGATAGCCGCAATCTATCTCGTGCATACGGGCGACCTGCTGTCGCTGACCCGTCACGGAGGCTACGCCCTTGAACTGCAGTTTCTCTATCTCTTCGGGTCGCTCGCCATCGTCTTTCTCGGCGCCGGCCGCTACAGTCTTTCGAGGGGACGGGGCGTGTGGGATTGATCCAGTCGATTGTTGAATCGTTCGATGTTGAGCTGTTGAATCGTTGATCTGTTGCATTGTGGGCTCCTCTGTGTATGTATTCCGCGCTTCAATCGGGACTCATGGCAATACAGAGAGGTGCCCTTGTGTGGCCGTAGGGGCGAGCCCCTGTGCCCGCCCGGTCACAGGGGGACATTCCGATGTCATTGCGGCGATGACGTGGCAATCTTGAGTACGTGAATTGCACGGATGTCCACGGATAGAGAAAAAGCGCGCGGTTTCCTATGGCGACACATCTTCTCGAACTCCGGAACGTTACCGCATACCGCGGCAGGACCAGGGTGTTCGACGGGTTGTCGCTTGTAATTCCTGACGGCGAGAGCACCGTCATTCTCGGCCCGAACGGGGCGGGAAAGACCACCCTCCTGAAAATGCTCAACCGTGAAATCTATCCTGTTGCCGGCGAGGGTGGTTCGATCAGAATTCTGGGCCGTGAGCTCTGGAACGTCTGGGAACTCCGCTCCCGCTTCGGAATTCTCTCCCACGACCTTCAGCACGAGTACCTGCAGTGCGCAAAGGGTCTGAGCGTCATCCTTTCGGGATACTACTCGAGCATCGATACCTGGAAACATCAGGAATTCAGTCGCGAAGAGCGCGATGCGGCCGGGGCCGTCATGCGGAGGCTCGGGGTCGAGGAACTTGCCGGACGTTCTTTCGGCGAGATGTCGACCGGGCAGCAGCGGCGCTTTCTTCTCGGGCGGGCGCTCGTGAGCGACCCCGGGGCACTCCTCTTCGACGAGCCGACCACCGGGCTCGACCTGTCTGCATCGTTTCGCTACATGGAGATCGTGCAACAGCTCATGCGGGAAGGGAAAACGGTCGTACTCGTCACGCACCATATGCACGAGATCCCGCCGGGGATATCGAGGGTCGTGCTGCTCAGGGAGGGGCGCGTGTTCGCCGAGGGGGAAAAGGAACGGGTTCTCACCTCGCCGCTGCTTTCGGAACTGTTCGGGATGCGGCTCAGGGTTTTCGAGGGAAACGGTTTCTACCAGGCGCTGCCGGTCTGAGAGCTTTTTTTGCCCGGGAGGAACTTTGGCCGTCCGTTCCCGGTTTTTCCGTACTCAGACATCGGGCTTACAATGCCCTGAATTGAGCGATTGTTGAAACGTTCAGTTCAGGGATGAATTTCTTTCCGTAAATCACCGCAATCTTCAATTCCGGAGCGCATTCCATATGGCACAGATTACACTTAAGGGCAACCCCGTATCGACCGTCGGCGAACTGCCGGCCGCAGGAACCGCGGCGCCTTCGTTCACGCTCGTCAAAACCGATCTTTCCGAAACGAATCTTGCCGATTTCACCGGCAAAAGGGTCGTGCTGAACATCTTTCCCAGCCTCGATACGCCGGTCTGCGCGGCTTCCGTGAGGCGTTTCAACCTCGAAGCGGCAAGCCTTCCCGACACGGCAGTTCTCTGTATTTCAGCCGATCTTCCCTTTGCCCACAAGCGGTTCTGTGAGATCGAGGGCATAGAGAACGTCGTTCCGCTTTCGGTTTTCCGTTCGCCGGAGTTCGGCCTCTCCTACGGCCTGACCATGGCCGACGGTCCCCTGAAAGGTATTCTTTCCCGTGCGGTGGTTATCGTGGACGGGGACGGGAAGATCATCTACGCCGAGCAGGTTCCGGAAATCACCCAGGAGCCGGATTACGAGGCTGCCTTGCAGTCGATGGCCTGAGTTCCGCGCTTTCGGCGGGTTTTTTTCGCCGGTTCTCGGTAAAACAGGGAGAAATCTATATAATAGCTGAATCTGCGGGTTGTTCCCGCCGGCGAGCGGCTTGCCGGCGGAACCCCCTGTGAAACAGCGCGGCGTTTCGTGCGGTGCACCTCTTTCGGGAGGGCGTCCCTCGATGCGGACGCCGACAAAACGTTTTGCCATGTTTACCGGAATTGTCAAGGATGTCGGGACCGTCATCGCTGCGGGCAGGAGGGGCAGCGGAGTGAGACTCACGGTCCGCTATACCGACCGCGAAGCGTTCGGCGATCTCGCGATCGACGAGAGCGTCGCCCTGAACGGTGCGTGCCAGACGGTCGTGGCGCTGGGCGCCGATACGTTCGATGTCGATACCATCGCCGAGACGTTGAAAAAAACCACCCTCGGGTCCTTTGTCCCGGGAACCGTCGTGAACCTCGAACGCGCCGTGAGGCCCTCCGACCGCCTCGGCGGCCATTTCGTACAGGGGCATGTCGACTGCGTCGGCGAGGTGACGGGCGTTCGGGAACTCGGGGGCAGCCGGGAAATCCTTGTCACGTTTCCGGAAGAGTTCATGCCGTTCATCGTGCCGGTCGGCTCCATAGCGGTCGACGGCGTGAGCCTGACGGTCGCGAGGGTCGAGAGGAACAGCTTCGCCGTGGCGGTCATTCCCTACACGCTCGGCAATACCACCATCACCGGCCTCGGGGAGGGGAGCCGTGTGAATCTTGAATTCGATATTCTCGGCAAATACATCGCGCGTCAGCAGGGCCTGCTGAAAAACGCCTCCGGAAACCGGAGCAGGATCAGCGAGGGGTGGCTGAGCGAACTGGGGTATTGATGGACGCGGACCGGCAAAACCAGGAAGAGCTCTTCGGCTCTCGTGCAGGCAGGGCGGACGGCGAGTCGTTCCGCCCGCTTGCCGACAGGGTTCGTCCCGTCACGCTCGACGACGTGCGCGGACAGGACCATCTCGTGGGGCCGGACGGCCCCCTGCGCGGGTTTCTTGCCCGGGGCCGCTTGCCTTCCATGATTTTCTGGGGTCCCCCCGGTTCCGGCAAAACGACCCTTGCGGAGATATGCGCGAACTTGCTCGATTTCCGCTTCGAGTCGCTGTCCGCGGTGGATGCCGGCGTCAGGGACGTGCGCCGGGTGCTCGACCTGGCGGCGCATTCGCGGGGAGGGGACGAACGCCGGACCCTGCTCTTCATCGACGAGATCCATCGTTTCAACAAGGCGCAACAGGATTCGCTGCTCCACGCGATCGAGCAGGGAATCGTGGTGCTTGTCGGCGCGACCACGGAAAACCCCTCTTTCGAGGTGAACGCCGCTCTCATGAGCCGGATGCAGGTGTATACCCTGCGCCCTCTCGATGACGACGACATCGAGGCCGTGGTCCGGCGGGCGCTGGAGAGCGATCCGCAGATCGCACGGATGCAGGCGGTTGTCGACGACTGGGATTTTCTGATCGCATTCTCCGGTGGCGATGCGCGCAAGGCTCTCAACGCGGTCGAAGCGGCGCTTGCCGTGGCGCAAGACGCCGATCCTCCCGTGCACCTGTCCAGGGAACTGCTCGCAGGCGTTCTGCAGAAAAAGCTGCCGGTGTACGACCGCAAGGGAGAAGCGCATTACGATACGATTTCCGCCTTCATCAAATCCCTGCGCGGCTCGGACCCGGATGCGGCGCTGTTCTGGCTCGCAAGGATGCTCGAAGGGGGAGAGGATCCGAAATTCATCGCACGGAGAATGGTTATTTTCGCCAGCGAGGATGTCGGCAACGCCGATCCCTATGCGATAACGCTTGCGGTATCGGTTTTTCAGGCAGTCGAGCTGATCGGTCTGCCGGAAGCGAGAATCAATCTCGGTCAGGGAGTCACCTACCTCGCCTCGTGCCCAAAGTCGAATGCGAGCTACCGCGCAATAAACGAAGCGCAGCGGTTCGCTTCCGCGCACCAGGACGAACCGGTGCCGATGCATCTGCGCAATGCGCCGACGAAGTTCATGAAAAAGTCGGGATACGGAAAAGGCTACCGCTACCCTCACGATCATCCGGGACATTTCGTGGAAGAGCGCTATTTTCCGGAAGCTGTCGAGGCGGTGTTCTACCGGCCTACGGGAGAAGGGCGCGAAAAATTCATCCGGGAACGCCTCTCGGAGCTGTGGAAGGAGCGGTGGTTGTGATATGAGTGACATGGTGACGTCGTCCGGCGTGCCGGACTTGGTGACGACGCCTGACGGAGCCAGGCTTAGTGGCGTCGCTCGAGCTTCGCCGAGCTTAGAGACGACGCCCGCTCTCGCGGGCTTAGTGACAAGTGCTTCGCTGTCGGTATCGGAAAGCGCTGTCACTTGTGTACTGCTTTTTCGATCCCGATCCCGATTTCCGATCGCTTTTTTCGGGGTTCGCCGTCGGTGTCGGAATCGGTATCGATAGCCACCGCCAGTTCGGGCAGCCACAGGGGGCTGCCCCTACACTTTGCCAACTGCCAACTGAAGACTGCTTTCCTTTCGATCCCGACCCCGATCTCCGAAAGATAACCGGGGTTTGGGCGCGTAGCACCTTCCTGCACCCTCTCTTTTTTTACTCTTCCGGTGAATTATTCAGGCTAAATTAAAGTATATTTTTTCCGGACTTCAGTAACAACAGCTCGACCGCAGGCATGCGCACTACAAGAACGTACCTTCTTTTCACCCTGTTGGCGGCTTGTGCCGCATTGGTTTCCCTTCCGCTCTTCGCCGCCGGAGATCCCCCGCCTTCCGGATCGCTCACGCTTTCTCTCGACGAGGCGGTTGCGACCGGCCTCCAGCGAAACCGCAAACTCGAGATCGCCCGTCTCGAACGGGACATGGCCTCGGAGAAGGTTCGCGAGGCCTGGTCCGGCGTGCTGCCGCAGCTCACTACGGAGTTCGAGTATACGCGGCATGTCAAGCCGGCGGTCATCTACTTTCCCGACTTTGAAGCAACGGGGACCGGTTCCGGAAACCTGACGGCGCTCGAGATCAGCGCGGACAACGCCATGACCGCGTCGCTCTCGTTCAGCCAGAAGCTTTTCGACTACCGGGCGATCGCGGGCATCAGGGCGTCCTCGATCGTCGGAAAGATGAGCGGTGAGGCCTATCGTGAGGTCGAAGCCGACGTGATCGCCGATATACAGATCGCCTACTACAATGTTCTGATCGCCGACGAGCAGGTCGACATTCTCCGCCAGAGCGTTTCCCGCTGGGAAAAAGCCCTCGAAGACAGCCGGGCGCTCTTTTCCCAGGGCGTAGCGGCGGATATCGACACCCTCAGGGCTTTTCTTTCCGTAGAGAACATCCGTCCCGACCTGATCCAGGCCCGCAGCCGTGCGGCGGTCGCGAGAACCGAGTTCAAGAACGTTGTGGGAATCGATCCCTCGCAGCCGATCGCTTTCTCCGACTCGCTGGTTTACCGGCCCGACCGGTCTCCGGCCGGTCTCGATTCGGCGTATTCGGAAGCCGTCGTGTCGAGGCCCGAGGTGCGTCGGCTCGAATTGCAGGTCGAGGTCGGAGACGAAAACGTAAGCGCCGCCAGGGCGGAAGGTTATCCGGCCCTCACGGCCGTGGGACGCCTCCAGGCGCTGACGCAGTTCGACGACGGCGTTGCGGTCGGTGATACCGACTGGCCGGTAACCTCTTCGGTCGGCGTGCAGGTTGCCCTGCCGATTTTCACCGGTTTCGGAACGAGCTCGAGGATCGAACAGGCGAAAATCGGCCGGATGCAGACGATGAGGCAGTTGGAGGATCTGAAGGCCGCGATCCGCGCCGAGGTGCAGACGAAGCTCTACAGGCTGCAGGAGTCCCGCACCAGAATCGAGGTGCAGCAGAGGACGATCGAAACGGCCGAACGGAGCTACGAGATAACCCGGCTGCGCTTCCGCGAGGGGATCGGTTCCCAACTCGAACTCGCCGACGCCGAACTGCAGCTCAACAAGGCCAGAACAAACTACCTCCAGGCGGTCTACGACTACCTCGTTTCCCGCATCGAATACGACAAGGCCCTCGGCAGGACCTCCGCTCCGGACGGGGAAACACCGGGGGGCGCCTGACGATTCGGCTTCGCCGGACGCTTGGTGACGCGCGCCGTCACTCGCCACTGTACGACAACGTTTCCCGACGCCGAACCCCGGTTATCTTTCGGAGATCGGGGTCGGGATCGAAAGGAAAGCAGTCGGCAGTCTTCAGTTGGCAGTTGGCAAAGTGTAGGGGCAGCCCCCTGTGGCTGCCCGAACTGGCGGTGGTTATCGATACCGATTCCGACGCCGACGCCGACGGCGAACCCCGAAAGAGGAACAGTGACTGGTAAATACTCTGCATCCATGAGGGCGAAAGATGTTTCGCCCCTACGCCGTCACCCCGTGCCGGCCGTTCGTCCGGGCAGCCACAGGGGGCTGCCCCTACGGTTCAGCAATTCCCCGACATCCTCACTTTGTCCTGTCCCGTCCTGCAGTTTGCTAACTGCCAACTGAATCTTTCCAGCTATAGGGAGTGGGTCGATGCCCGGCGCTTTCTGAGGAGAAGTTTTTCGAATTCGACAAGAAAGAGCACCGAGGAACTGATCAGCAGGATTCGCGCCCAGTCGCCGGGGCCGAGCGGCACCGTTGCGAACAGGTTCTGCATGAACGGGGCATAGTTGAAAAGCGACTGCAGGAGGGCGAGTGCGGCCAGGGCGTAGAGCACGGCGGGGTTACCCAGGAAACCCGCTTTCGAGAAAACCGGCGCGAGAAAGAAGCGCGAGCTGAAAAGGTAGAAGATTTCGAACATGACCAGCGTGTTGACGGCCACTGTCCGGGCCATCTCGTGGGAGTGTCCCGTGTTTTTGTACCAGAGAAACAGTCCGAACGTGCCGGCGAGAAGGATAAGCGACACATAGACGATTCTCCAGATGATGAACCCCGAAAGAATCGGCTCGCCCGGTTTCCTCGGTTTCCGCTCCATGACGTTGCTTTCGGCTTTTTCGAAGGCGAGGGTGAGAGCCAGCGTTACCGCCGTGACCATGTTGACCCAGAGAATCTGTACCGCCGTGATCGGTAACGTGTAGCCGAGCGCGACGGCGAAGAGGATGCTGAGTGCCTCGCCTCCGTTGGTCGGCAGGACGAACAGGATCGATTTCTTCAGGTTGTCGTAGACCGTTCGCCCCTGTTCGACGGCGCTCGCTATGGTCGCGAAATTGTCGTCCGCGAGAATCATTTCCGCGGCCTCCCTGGACACTTCCGTGCCCTTCTGTCCCATCGCTATCCCGATATCGGCCCGTTTCAGCGCCGGGGCGTCGTTGACGCCGTCACCGGTCATGGCCACGACGTCACCGTTGGCCTGGAGCGCTCTTACCAGCCGTATCTTGTGTTCCGGGCTGCTCCGGGCGAACACATCGACCCGGTCGACCTCCCGCTGCAACTCCTCGTCGCTCATGGTCTCGATGTCCGTTCCGGTCATGGCGCCCGAACCGTCTCCTATGCCGGTCATTCTGCCGATGGCCCGTGCGGTATCGATATGGTCGCCCGTAATCATCTTGACGCGGATTCCCGCCCGGCGGCACCGTCCGACCGCCGATACCGCTTCTTCCCTCGGCGGGTCGATCATGCCGACCATGCCCACGAGCGTCAGCCCCGATTCGGCGTCTTCGAAGGTCAACGTCGTTTTGTCGCTCGAGGTTTTTTTGCTGGCGATGGCAAGCAGCCTCCGCCCTTCGCCGGCCAGCTCCTTCATGGTTTCCGTCCAGTATGCCCTGTCGAGAGGCTCGTCGATCTCACCGCGCCGCTGCATCGTGCAGCGCTCCAGTACTATCTCCGGAGCACCTTTCAGATAGATGAACGCCCTTTTCGTATGGTCGTGATGCAGGGTCGCCATGAAACGGTGCTCCGACTCGAAAGGGATCAGGTCCATCCGCGGCCATTTCCGCTGTTCGGTTTCCGGGTCGTAACCCGCTTTTTTGCCGAGTACCGCGAGAGCTCCTTCCGTCGGATCGCCTGAAAGCACCCACTGTTCGTCCCGAAAATCGACGGCAGCATCGTTGCAGAGCATCGAAATATGGGCAAGGGTTCTCATCTGGGGGTGGTTCCGCAGGTCGACCTCTCTACCGTCGAGCCTGAACGCTCCGTGCGGATCGTAGCCGGAGCCGGTGACCTCGAAGCGCTTTTCCGGAAGCGCGACCGTTCCGACCGTCATTTCATTACGGGTCAGCGTTCCGGTTTTGTCCGAACAGATGACCGTTACCGACCCCAGAGTCTCGACCGCGGGCAGACGGCGGACGATCGCTTTTCTTCTCGCCATCGCCTGGACGCCGATCGCCAGCGCTATGGTCATGATCGCGGGCAGCCCTTCGGGAATGGCTGCGACGGCAAGGCCGACCGCGGCATTGAACATTTCGCTTTGGGAATATCCCCTGACAAGTACGCCATAGCCGAACAAGATGGCCGAAAACAGCACAATCGCGACGGTCAGGGTCCGGGAGAACTCGTCCATGCGCCGGAGCAGAGGGGTTTCGAGAGTCTCCACTCTGTCGAGCATGGAGCTGATACGGCCGATCTCCGTCCGGTCACCGCTTTCGGCCACTATGCCCTCTCCTTTTCCGTAGGTCACCAGCGTGCCCGAAAACGCCATGCAGGAACGCTCGGCAAGCGGTGCATCGCTCGGGGCGGTTTCGCTGTTTTTCTCCACGGGAAGCGACTCCCCGGTCAGCAGGGCTTCGTCGATGCGAAGGTTCCGCGTCGAGAAAAGGCGCATGTCCGCGGGAACCTTGTCGCCCGATTGAAGGACGACGACATCCCCCGGCACCAGCTCTTCGGAGGGGATGGATACGGTCCGGTTGTTCCGGCGCACCATTGCCCGGGGAGAGAGCAGATCCTTGATCGCATCGAGGGCCTTTTCGGCTTTTCCTTCCTGAATGAAACCGATCAGTGCGTTGACGAGCACCACGCCGAGAATTACCCAGGCATCTATCCAGTGGTCCAGAAGGGCCGTAACTACGGTGGCAGCAAGAAGCACGTAGATGAGGATATTGTTGAACTGCAGCAGAAATCTCTTCAGGGGACTCCGTGTTTTCGCGGGTGTGAGGCGGTTGAACCCGTAGCGGTCGATGCGTTTTTTCGCTTCGTTTTCCGCCAGTCCTTCACTGGAGGTCGAGAGCGAGGCGAAGACATATTCCACGGATTTGCCGTGCCAGGGTTGTTGCTGTATCATGCTCATGACGGTTTTGGTGCGCCTTGCTCCGTTCAACGTACCGGTGTTGCCTGTTTCCGCCCGTACCCGGTGCTGCGTTCATGCGGGTCGCACGGGGGAGACGTAACCGGGGGGCTTGAGCGCGAGGAGCGAGCAGGCTGTTTTTTCGAGAATGTTTTCGGCCGTATTGCCGATGAGAAAGCCCGGAATGCCTGTTCTGGCAACCGTTCCCATTACCAGGAGATCCGTTCCGCGCCGTTGGGTGAATTCCGGAATCACGTCTTCGGCACGTCCCTTCAGATGGTGTATATGGTACCCCTCTTCCATGTTCGCCTCTCCGACCAGCGCTTCAAGCAGGGAGAGGTTATCCCTGCGGTACTCTTCGGCGTTCCGGCGCAACTCCTCATCGGGGATGTTCACCCAGGCCTTGTAACGCAGGATTTTCTCGAGCTCGTACTCCCAGCAGGAAACGATGTCGAGCGTTTCCATACGGCTGGCGGCGAGCGACCCTGCAGTGCGGAGCAGATTGAGGGAGAGTTTTTTCTCACCCGGCTCGCGGCTTTCGGGGTCGATCGCGACACCGATACGCATCGTTTCGGCAACATCCCTTGCGGACCGTGCGAGCCAGACGGCGCATGGACACTTGCGAAGCAGCGTCATGTCCGTTCCCCTGAAACCCTTGCCGCCTTCGACAGGTTCGGCGTCCTTGATCACGAGATCGAAAGAGTGCTCGAGCACGTATCTGATAATCGTGATCGCCGGTGGGATATGGCCCGCTTCCTGCACCAGAACGGTCAGCGGAACGTCGGATTCCTTCAGGCCCAGTTCGTGCCTGTGGGCGTCGACGGCCGTCCGGAGGGCATCGGTCAAAAACTCCCTGAATGACAGTTTCAAACTCTCGTGTTCTTCAGGGAAATCCGGATGGATCAGAAGGAGCGTTACTGCCGCTTTGTGGTCGCGGGCTAGAGTGAAAGCCCGTCGTATGCCGACGCTCTGTTCCGGGTTGTCGCCCGGACAGACGGCGAGAATGGTGTGAAGTTTCTGCATGTGATCTCCGTTTTATGATTTTGTTACCCGGAGGGGCGCTCCGCTTTACGCGAGATCCTCGTTGATCCGTTCCGCCGCCCGCTCCGCGGCATCGTAAAACGGCAGGAAAACATAGTCGGCCCCCTTTGCCGTCAGCAGCTCTTTTTCCTTTATCCACTGGGTCGAAACCGCGATCTTGCCGGAGAATCCGATCTGTTTCAGGGTGTCGATCAGCACCAGTCTCGGGTCTTCCCGCGAAAGCCCG
The DNA here is from genome assembly GCA_028282595.1 of Chlorobium sp. Classification (GTDB taxonomy): domain Bacteria; phylum Bacteroidota; class Chlorobiia; order Chlorobiales; family Chlorobiaceae; genus Prosthecochloris. The sequence continues at coordinate 26,243 of JANQHQ010000035.1, forward strand.
AGTTCGTGCTGCGCGACGGCGGAAATGACCCATTTCACCCCCCGGAGGGGCAGGCCGGCAAGAAATTCCGGATCGCTGGCGTCGCCGTATACCGCGTCGTAACCGCGTTTTTTCCACTGCCGGACCTCGTCGGGGTTGAAGTCGACGGACAGGACCCTGTAGCCGTCTTTTCTGAGATAGTGCGCGACGGCGGTTCCGTAGCGCCCCATACCGAAAAGCACGATGTCGTACTGTTCCTTTTCAAGCTGTTTCCTGTTGCTTTCCCGTTCCCTTACGGGCATGGCTCTCTCGAAAAGCCCCAGGAGCGGCTCCAGAAAACGGTAGAGCGTGTGGGAGTAGGTGATCATATAGACCGAGAGCGCGATCGTTACCAGTCCGACAAGGGTGACCAGACCCATGGCTTCCGGTCGGACATGGCCGAGCTCCATGCCCATGGCCATGAAGATCAGGGAAAATTCACTGATCTGCGCGACCGTCAGACCGGCGAGGAAACCCGTGCGTTTACGGTAGCCCAGTATTCCCATGATGATCATGACGATGAGCGGGTTGCCGATCAGCACGAACAGTGAGAAGATCATGGCGGGGCCGGCCTGCGCTCCGAGAAGGGCGATGTCGAGATTCATGCCCAGCGAAATGAAGAAAAACAGCAGCAGGAAGTCCCGGAGTGACGCCATCCTGGAGACGATCGACTCCCTGATGGGGGTCGAGGCCAGCGACACGCCCGCCATGAGGCCGCCGAGCTCCTTGCTGAAGCCGAAGACATCGCCCGCCGATGCGAGAAAGGCCGCCCAGCCCAGTGCGAACGTTATCAGCAGCTCCGGGGATCGTGCGAAGCGGTTTACGAGCGGATTTGCCAGAAACCTGATGAAAAGGCTTACGGCAAGCAGCATGATTCCTCCGTAGAGGAAAACGGTGGCGATCTGAAGCAGCGAACTGTAACCGTCAGGGCTTTCGCTGCTGACGCCGAATGCCGACAGCACCATCATGGCGAAGACGACGACAAGGTCCTGAACGATCAGAAAGCCGAGCGCGATGCGTCCGTGCAGTGAATCGACCTCTTTTTTGTCCGAAAGCAGTTTGACGATGATGATGGTGCTGGAAAAGGTCAGTGCCACGGCGACGTACACCGAGGTGCCGGCATCGAGCCCCAGGAAGCGGCCGAGGAAGAATCCCGCCACCGACGTAAAGAGAACCTGGCCGAGCCCGGTCGCCAGCGACACCAGGCCGAGCGACCGCACCAGAGAAAGGTCGAGTTTGAGGCCGACGAGAAAGAGCAGAAGGGCTATGCCGAGCTCCGCCATCAGATCGATGTACTCGTAGGACTGCACGATATCGAATACGGACGGTCCGGCCAGTACGCCGACAGCGATGAAACTGACGATCATCGGCTGCCGGAGCATGAGGCTGAGAAAGCCGACAGCAGCCGCAAGAACCAGCAGTGCGGTGATCTCGTAGAACGGAACGGTATGGATGAAAGACAGGTCGAACATGGGACGGACGATTGGGCTCATCCAGGGGAGCTTCTTTCGATTATTCCTTCAATGAAATAGGTCCCGGGCTTTAAAGATTCCTGAAAAAGCGTGTATGGAAGAAAAAGGAGCGGGAACGGTCGCGCTGCCGGGGAAAGGAAAAAACACAGTGCGGCCGAAACCCGGGGCCTCCCGGATTTGTTACAGGATAGAACCCCCATGGTCTTTCCGGCCGGAAGGGGCTCCGGTTTTGCAAACCGTATCCGGTCCGCTGTCAACCCGCAAAAACGTGAACGATATGAGCGAGTGGAACGAGGTGACAACCGCAGCGGTGCAGACGCTCTGCCGAGAGGGTGCGAAGGTGCTCGATCTGCGTCCCGTTGACGCCTATAACGGTTGGCGGTTGAAGAACGAAGCGAGAGGCGGCCACATCGGGGGCGCGAAATCCCTGCCGCTGAAACGTCTGGACGAACCGGAGTGGCCGGGGATTCTCCGGGCAAGGGGGGTTATGCCGCAGGATCGTCTGGTGCTTTACGGTTACTCCGCCGAGGAGAGTCTGATGGCCGCGGGACGTTTTCTGGAAAACGGTTACAGCGATGTTTCGGTCTACAACCGTTTCCTTTCTGAATGGGCGACCGACGACGCGCTGCCGATGGAAAGGCTCCCCAGGTACTCTCTGCTTGTGCCTCCCGGCTGGATTCGAACGCTGATTTCAGGCGGAAAGCCGCCGGAGTACCGGAATGATGCCTTTGTGGTCTGTCATGCGCATTATCGCAATCGCGACGCCTACCTCAGCGGTCATGTTCCCGGAGCCGTCGACATGGACACGCTTGCGCTCGAATCTCCGGTGACATGGAACCGTCGCACTCCCGAAGAGCTGAAGGCCGCCCTGGAACGGCACGGGATCACCGCCGACACAACGGTCGTTCTTTACGGGAAATTCATGCACCCCGACAACGCGGACGATTTTCCGGGAAGCGCCGCCGGGCATATCGGGGCCATCAGGCTCGCCTTCATCATGATGTACGCCGGGGTGCGGGACGTGCGGGTGCTGAACGGAGGTTTCCAGTCCTGGCAGGACGCCGGTTTCGAGATCAGTACGGACGATGTGCCGAAAAAGCCGGTTCCGTCCTTCGGCGCCGGGATCCCCGCCCGTCCGGAGCTGGCGGTGGACACCCCCGAGGCCAGGGAGATGCTGCAGGCGGAAGACGCGGACCTGGTATGCGTGAGGAGCTATCCGGAGTATATCGGTGAGGTGAGCGGGTACAACTATATCAAGAAGAAGGGGCGCATTCCGGGGGCGATTTTCGCCGACTGCGGAAGCGACGCCTATCATATGGAGAACTACCGGAACCCCGACCATACCACACGCGAGTTTCACGAAATCGCCGATATCTGGGAACGATCCGGAATCGTCCCCGACAAACGCCTCGCTTTTTATTGCGGTACGGGCTGGCGGGGAAGCGAAGCGTGGTTCAACGCCTTTCTTATGGGATGGCCCCGCGTTTCGGTCTACGACGGGGGTTGGTTCGAGTGGAGCAGCGACCCCGACAACCCCTGTGAAACCGGAGTGCCTCCGCGCGGTTGACGCCTTGCAGGCTTTCCCGCCCGGTCTTTCGGCGGCTCCATCATCTGTCCGGTATGGATTATTCGAGAAGAGAAGTCATTGCATGCGGTTCTTCGAGAATCGTGAACCGTCTGCCCGAAATCGGTCTCGATACGGCTGTCGACGGGATTCTCGAGGGACTTGCGTGCAGCCCGAAACGGATTTCGAGCAGGTACTTTTACGATCCGAGGGGGTCGGCGCTCTTCGAGGCGATAACCGGACTGGAAGAGTACTACCTCTCGCGGACGGAGAAGGCCCTTATCGAAGCCCTGCCGTTCGAAGCGATCGCGCCTGCGCCGGACCTCGATATCGTCGAACTCGGCAGCGGGGATCACAGCAAGATCTCTCTTCTTCTCGGCGGGGTTTCCGCCCGGCTTCTGAGCGGCATCCGCTATGTTCCGGTCGATATAAGCTGTTCCGCCCTGGAACGGTCGATCGCCGCGTTGGCCCGGCTCTTTCCCGCCCTCGAGGTGGAGGGCGTCGTCGCGGATTACTTTCATCAGATGCATCCGGTTTCCAGCGGGAGGAGGAAGCTGTTCTGTTTTTTCGGCAGCACCATCGGAAATCTGTCGAGAAAGGAGGCGGCCGCGTTCATGCGGGATATCGCAGCCTCGATGGAGTCGGGTGACAGTTTCCTGATCGGCATGGACAGGGTGAAGGATGTCCGGCTTCTGGAAAGAGCGTACAACGATTCGCGCGGTGTCACGGCGATGTTCAACCGAAATATCCTCTCCGTGCTCAACGGCCTCCTGGGGTCGGATTTCCGCCCCGAAAAATTCGAACACCGGGCGTTCTACAACCGGAGCATGAAACGGATAGAGATGCATCTGGAGGCAACGGAGGATATGACGGTCGGAGGAGGGGTTCTGCGGGAAGGAATCCCGATAGCCAGAGGGGAAGCCATTCATACCGAAAATTCGCACAAGTTCGACGAGGGCGATATCCGGCTGATAGGCGAGGCGGCGGGTTTCGATCTCAGGCAGGTTTTTTCCGACGAAAACCGGCTTTTCAGCCTGGTTCACTACGAAAAGCCCTGAGCCGGGTCGGCGCTCTTTTTTTACTCGTGAACGACGGTGTAGACGAGCGTGGAGGATCTTCCGCTTTTCACGCTTCCGGCCGCGATGCTCCGGAGGGCCCGGAGCAGGCCCCGGGCCTGCAGGGCCGGTTGCAATCCGCCCTCCGCTCGCCGCACGAGCTCCTCGCTGTGGATGCAGTTGTAGAGCGTGTCCGGAATGAACGGGTGCATCGAGGTTATTTTCAGGCCGTACCGCCTGAGCAGCTTGCCGAGGGTTTCGGGAGTGAAGTGGTAGAGGTGCCGGGGAGCGTCCCAGGCGATCCAGTGCCGGCCGTAGGTGGCGGCGTCAAGGCTTTCCGGGTTCGGCAGGGTCACGATCAGCGCGCCGTTTTCCTTCAGGCAGCGGGCGACGGTGCCGAGCGTTTCGTTCAGCCGGTGAATGTGTTCGAGCGTGTGCCAGAAAATGATGCGATCGAAGGTTTCTGCGGGAGGGCTTTCGGAGATGTCGGCGGTCCGCACGTCGATACCGAAGCGCTCTTTCGCGCGGGATGCCGAGCGTTCGTCGCTTTCGTATCCGCGACAGTTCGCGGCGGGGACAGGGTTTCTCTTCAGTATCGCGCCGAGGAGATCGCCGCCGGAACAGCCGACTTCGAGAATGTTCGAGAAGGGAGTGAGCGGCGGGCCGCCCCTTTCGATCAGCGAAGCTTTGCGCGCGAGGGAGCGTCGGCGGAGAGCGAGATAGAGCCTGTCGCGGAGGTTTCTTCCGTCGCCGGGCGAAAGGTGCGGGTCGTAACCGGATTCGGGGTAGTGGACGCGCATCTCCTCTTCGGCGGGTCTGGGAGAGAGATAGATCAGCCCGGATACGGTGTTGCGCACCAGCGTCCATGCAGGGCCGTTTTCGGGAGCGAAGCGGTCGGAAACCTCCAGGAAGGGTGCGGCTTCGGTCGTGCCGCTTATGGGGCAGGGCACCGTTTCCATGATCGTGCGGCGCTCAGCCTTCCGGATCCGGCAGCAGCGTCGCGATGGCTTTTCTGAGCTGCGCGTAGAGTTTGCGCATGTCGTTGCTCAGTACTTTCGTATCGCCGACAACCGGCATGAAATTCGTATCGCCCTCCCAGCGGGGGACGATGTGGAAGTGAATATGCGAGTCCACGCTGCCTCCCGCGACCTTGCCGAGATTCGCCCCGAAATTGAAGCCGTGCGGATTGATGGTTTTTCGCAGCGCTTCCATGCAGAGATCGGCAAGCTGCATGACCTCGAGTCTCGTTTCATTGTCGAGTTCGCCGAATTCGGGGGTCTGCCGGTAGGGGATGACCATGAGGTGACCGCAGTTGTAGGGGTAGAGGTTCATGATGATGAAGCATCGTTCTCCCCTGTGCAGCACATAGCGCTCCTCGTCCTCCTCCGGAGGGATGTCGGCGAAGATGGATTTGCCTTTCCGGCCGGGTTTTTTCGCGTCCTTGAAGGACTCCATGTAGGCCTCTCTCCAGGGAGAGTACATTTTCCGCATGCTGAAAAAGGTTCTTTCTCGATCCTGAACCGAGCATCCCGACGTGTCGGGATGCTCAAAAGGTGTGATTGTCGTCGTTGGAATCGGTATCGTTCTTTTCCTTTTCGCCTTGCCTGTTGCCAACTCCTAACTGAAGACTGCCAAATGATTTCCGTTCGATCCCGATCCCGATAGCGACTCCGGTTTCCGATCGCTTCTTTCGGGGCTCACCGTCGGCGTCGGAATCGGTATCGATAACCAACGCCAGTTCGGGCAGCCACGGGGGGCTGCCCCTACACTTTGCCAACTGCCAAATGATTTCCGTTCGATCCCGATCCCGATAGCGACTCCGATTTCCGATCGCTTCTTCCGGGGTTCGCCGTCGGCGTCGGAATCGGTATCGATAACCAACGCCAGTTCGGGCAGCCACGGGGGCTGCCCCTACACTTTGCCAACTGCCAACCGGTTTCCGTTCGATTCCGAAACCCGATCCCGACCCCGATTTCCGATCGCTTCTTTCGGGGTTCGCCGTCGGCGTCGGTGGATGGTACCAAAGGTGGGACTCGAACCCACACGGGCTTGCGCCCACTGGATTTTGAGTCCAGCGCGTCTACCAATTCCGCCACTTTGGCATAGGACACCTCTATGTATGTATTCCGCGCTTCAATTGCTGCGTTGTCCCGACACGTCGGGATCAAAATCCTCGTCCCGACGCGTCGGGACTCCGGTTTCTGCGCGCTGTCCGCCTCGAACTCAGGCCGCTCACGACAATGTATAGAGGTGTCCTTGTGCGGAGCAGCCTGGACTTTGAACTGACCGGATCGAGCAGTGCGAGAGAAGGGACTCGAACCCTTACGCCTTGCGGCACTAGTTCCTAAGACTAGCGTGTATACCAATTTCACCACTCTCGCCCGGCAAAATGAACTGAGAATATAGTGGTTTTTTCTGTTATAAAAACTATCTTCTAAAATACAAAAACGCCGGTCAATAACCTCTTTTTCGCTCCGTGCTCCGTACTTCATGCCGCTCCAACGTCTTGCTTCATTACTCTCCTGGGTGATCAGTCCTATTGTCGTCGCCCCGGCGGCATATCTCGTCATACTTCTCTACGGTTTCGCGGACGATCCGGCCCGTTTCAGGTATCTTGCCGTTCTTTTCCTTGCAGCGACCATCGTGCCGATGCTTCTGATCTACGGACTCAAAAAGATCGGCAAGGTATCGGATTACAACATAACCTTTCGTGAGCAGCGTTTCCTCCCTCTTCTCGTTATGGTCGGGGTCAACCTCGTAGGGTACGAAGTGATGGACCAGCTCGACGCCCCGAGAATTTTTACGGGTATTTTGCTGTTTAATGCAGTAAATACGGTGCTGATTCTCCTCATCACGCTGCAGTGGAAGATCAGCATCCACCTGTTGACGCTGGCATCCTCCATAGCCCTGATCTACCTTCAGTTCGGGGTTGTTGCGTTCTGGCTGTTGCTGCTGGTGCCGGTGCTCATGTGGGCGAGGATATATCTGAAAGCCCATACCTTCATGCAGACTCTCGTGGGAGCCCTTATCGGATTTCTCACCATGTACGCCGAACTTAAGTGGTGGATCGGATTGTGAAGAAAAAGTATGCCGTCATTATCGTGACATACGGTGAGGTCGAGAAGCTGACGCTGCGGAACCTCTGGCCCAGCAGCCGGAGGATCGTCAAGGTTATCACGAGTCAGATCGTCAACTTCCCCAGGCTGCTCGTCTATCTTGTGGCCGATTACCGTTCGACGAGACATTACATAGACTGGCGTCTGAACAACTACGAATCGACGCTGGTCGCCACGAACAGGCGTCAGACCGATCTGATATCGAAGAATCTGGGCCGGTATACCGAAGAGCGTTCCGACGCTCCCGATATCCGGGTTTACGAGGCCTACTACTTCGTGCCTCCCTATCTCGAGGATATCCTGCGGAAAGTGAAGAAGGCTTACGACGGCGTGATCGTCGTGCCGATGATACCTGTCGAATCGGCCTTTTCGTGCGGCGTGGCCTGTCAGGTCGTTTCCGACGTCTACGGCGATACCCGTTACCAGCATGTCCGCCTGCTCAACAAGCTCTGGCAGGATTCGGATCTTCAGCGGACCTACGTCGACTACCTCTTTCAGCACGTCGATCAGTCCTACATCCGCAAGGGCTCGAGGACCGGACTCGTGCTGGTCATTCACGGTACCCTGGTTCGGGACCGGGCGGGCAATCCGCCGAGGGTTTTTACCGGCCTGAACGAGACCGGAGAGTTTTTCGAGATGATGAAGAAGCGCATCACCTCCGATTCGCGCAACATTTTCGACAGTGTGCGGCAGGGTTGCATGAATCATACGACCGGCGGGGAGTGGACTTCCGAAACCATAGAAAAAGCGTTCCGGGAGTTCGAGGCGGAAGGGTGTGACAGCGTGGTGATGTTTCCTTACGGCTTTTTCGCCGATAACAGCGAAACGGAATACGAGGCCCGGAAGCTTCTTGAGACGTCGCCTTTCCGTTACAAGCAGTATATTCGTTGTGTCAACGGGTTCCCTCCCTTTGCCGAATGGCTCGCCTCGCGCGTCGCGGCGGAGATCGAGTCGTTGAGCGATATTCAGAAGACGTTCGAATGTCTCGGAAACACAAAGGAGATTGAAGCGCATGCAGGAGAATGACGCCTCCGCGGAAACAGCGGGCGGAGAACCGGAGAGTCGCGCGCGGCGGTACGAGTCGGCTCTCGCCCGGATCGACGACGGACAGTTCGTGCGCGCCGTGGAAACACTCGACGCATTGATCACCGAATCGGGGGGTGACGCCGATACCTATTATTCCCGGGGGGTGGCGCACATGTCGAGCGGCAACTACCGGCAGGCGGGCAGTGACTTCCTGCGCGCGGCGGCGCTCGACCGGGGGTTTCTTTCGGCCTACAAGAATCTCGGGTTCGTGCAGCTCACGATGGGCAGGGAAGAGGATGCTCTGAAAACGCTGGGGCGCGCTCTCGAGATCGATCCGGAGTTCGTCGACGCCTACTGTCTGCTCGGAGACGTGCACCTCGATCTCGGTGAGTACGACAAGGCGCGAGCCATGATAGAAAAAGCGCTGGAACTCGATCCGGACGGAGCCGATCCGCACTGCAAGATGGCGATGTACCATCTGAGCATGGGGGATTTTTCGGGGCTGAGGAAAGAGTACGATATTCTGCTGACACTCGATCCTTCACTCGCCTCGCAGATAGGTGGACTGTTTTTTTCCGGCGATGAGTGACGGCAGGGAAAAAAGAACCCGCTTGATGAAGAGGGGGCTGCAGGTTGTTTTCACGATTGCCTGGCTTCCGATCGTCTGGTTGTTTCTCTCGGCGGTGGCGGGCCGGGCGCTTGCAGCGATTGTCCCCGTTACCTGGGTTGTTCAGTTGTTTCTCGCATCGGCTTCACTATTGTTAATTTTTGTTGCCTTCCGCGCGCTTTCTTCTCTTGCTGAAAAAATTTTTAATACTGATTAATTTCCCCTCTTTTTATTCGGTATTCAGCTCTTTTTGTATTGTTCCGTAAGTTTTCGGCCTTCGGGCCACGTGAAAGATTTTCGTCTTTCCTCATGATTTTTTGTGGTTTCGAGCCTGAATTTTTTTATATTGGGCGCACTTGTCACAGGCTCGTAAAGAGTTTTGCTGCAAGTCGGAGATTTCAACGTCATAAAATACTCTGATGGATCAAACGTTGAGTGATTTCGGTACCGTTTTCGTTTTTCTGCTCCTCGGTATCGTTTTCGTTGTCGGAGGGTATCTGACAGCCCGCCTCCTCCGTCCAAGCAGACCCAATCCCGAAAAACTCGCCATCTACGAATGCGGTGAGGAAGCTGTCGGTTCGGCATGGGTGAAATTCAATATCCGTTTCTACGTTGTCGCGCTGATCTTCATCATTTTCGATGTGGAGGTCGTCTTTCTCTTCCCCTGGGCCACGGTTTTCAAGCAGCTCGGTGAGTTCGCTCTGATCGAGGCGCTTGTTTTCGCGGGTATTCTCGTGCTTGGGCTCGTCTACGCATGGGTGAAGGGCGATCTGGACTGGGTGAGGCCGCAACCGAACATTCCGAAAATGCCGGTGGTCGGGGAGAAGGACCGGTAGCCGACTTTCCGATACGGCAATAAAAAAATCTGCAGGTATGGGTTTACTTGACGCCAGGATAACGAAGCACAATGCACTGGTGACGTCCGTCGACAACGTCATGAACTGGGCGCGCCTCTCTTCGCTCTGGCCGATGGGTTTCGGTCTCGCGTGCTGCGCTATCGAGATGATGGCCACCAACGCGTCGAACTACGATCTCGAACGCTTCGGTATTTTTCCCCGCGCGTCGCCCCGCCAGTCGGATCTTATGATCGTCGCCGGTACGGTGACGATGAAAATGGCTGAAAGGGTCGTTCGTCTGTACGAGCAGATGCCCGAGCCGAGGTATGTGCTTTCGATGGGCAGTTGTTCCAACTGCGGCGGTCCGTACTGGCATCACGGTTACCACGTTCTCAAAGGAGTCGATCGTGTCATTCCGGTCGACGTGTACGTGCCGGGTTGCCCGCCTCGTCCCGAAGCGCTCATCGGCGGGCTCATGAAAATACAGGAGCTAATCCGCATGGAGCAGATCGGTATCTCCCGCGCCGACGCTCTGAAAAAACTCGAGGAGAAAAGCGCCGATCCGCGCCCTCTGATCGAGGTCGCCCGACAGGGCGTTAAAGCTTCATAGCACAGATATGGATAACGAATCGCACATGTCAGAACACCAGGAAGAGACACCGGCTTCCTCTCCGCAGGTCGAGGCCGCCAAAACGGTCTGGGCGATTGTCCGCGAGAAATTCGCGGATGCCGTTTCGCCGCTCGACGAAAATCCCTCCATGCCTTTTTTCGAGGTCCTCGATACGGACGCATGGCTCGATATCGCGCTTTTCCTGCGCGACAACCCGAAACTGCGTTTCAACTACATGGCCTGCCTTTCCGGCATGGACTATCCGGACGAAGGGAAGCTGGGCATCGTCTGCAATCTCGAATCCCTCGGAGAGCATGGGCACACCATCGCGGTGAAAGTCAAATGCGCCAGGGACGGCGGCGTCATTCCGTCGGTGGCAAGGGTCTGGAAGACGGCCGAATGGCATGAACGCGAGGCTTACGACATGTACGGCATGACGTTCGGTTCCCATCCCGATATGAGGAGGATTCTCTGCCCGGAAGACTGGGAGGGCTTTCCGCTGCGCAAGGATTACCAGGTGCAGGAGAGCTATCACGGCATCAGGGTACCATATTAGTATAGTATTCGTTCAACGGAGTAAAAGCCTCTAAACGTATGCAGGAGTTGGGATTGGCGGAACAGGGATCGCTCAGGGTCACTCCGGACGGTGAGAACCGGATCGTGATCGAGAAAGATCTTTCCAGCGAGGAGATGATTCTGAACATGGGGCCGCAGCACCCTTCGACGCACGGCGTGCTCCGGCTGGAATGCAGGACCGACGGCGAGGTTGTCGTGGAGGCCGAGCCCTACCTGGGCTATCTGCACCGCTGTTTCGAGAAGCACGCCGAAATGACCGATTATCCCGGCATCGTGCCCTACGTCGACCGGATGGACTACCTTGCGGCCATGAACAGCGATTTCGCCTACGCGATCGCCGTCGAAAAGCTTCTCGATATCGAGATTCCGCGACGGGTGGAGTTCATGCGCGTCATCGTTTCCGAGCTGAACAGAGTCGCCTCCCACCTTGTCGCCATCGGCACCTACGCCATCGATCTCGGGGCATTCACTCCATTTCTTTTCTGCTTCCGCGACCGCGAGCACATCATGAACCTGCTCGAATGGGTTTCGGGCGCGAGGATGCTCTACAACTATATTCTGGTCGGCGGCGTCTCCCACGACTTTCCGAAAGGCTTCAGTGAGCGGACGGGCGAGTTCGTCGACTACTTCAGGCCGAAGGCCGTCGAGCTTCAGAAGCTTCTGACGGAGAACGAGATCTTCGTCAAAAGAACGAAAGGCATCGGCATGATGCCGGCCGACGTGGCTATCAACTACGGCTGGTCCGGCCCCATGCTGCGGGGTTCCGGTGTCGAATGGGACCTTCGCAGGGCCGACGGCTACTCCGTCTATCCCGAACTCGATTTCGAGATCCCCGTTCCCGACGGAAGGTTTTCCGATATCGGTGACAGCCTCTCGCGACATCTCGTCAGGGCAATGGAGATGGAGCAGAGTCTGAACATTATCGAGCAGTGTCTCGACAAGATGCCCTCGCCGGAGGGGTTCGATCCCAGGGCGGCGATTCCGAAACGTATCCGCCCCAGGGCGGGCGAGGTTTACGGGCGCGCTGAAAACCCCAGGGGCGAACTGGGTTTCTATATCGTGAGCGACGGCAAGTCGACAAAACCCTTACGCTGCAAGGCGCGTTCCTCCTGTTTCGTCAACCTTTCCGCCATGAAGGAGCTTTCTCAGGGACAGTTGATTCCCGATCTCGTAGCCATTATCGGGAGCATCGACATCGTGCTCGGGGAGATAGACCGATGAGCACGGGAGCAGTTCTGCCAAACTTTTTTCCTTTTGTCATGAGTACGAGTCTCAACGCCTGGTCGGACGCTCTGTCCGGATTCAGTCCCGCCGGGCTTCCTCTCGGTCTGTTGATCATTGCCGCCATACCGCTTGTGTTCATCGCACTGTACGCCCTGACCTACGGCGTTTACGGCGAACGCAAGATTTCCGCTTTCATGCAGGACCGTCTCGGCCCGATGGAGGTAGGCAAGTGGGGTATCCTGCAGACGCTCGCCGACATTCTCAAGCTTCTGCAGAAAGAGGATATCGTCAACAAGGAAGCCGACAAGTTTCTCTTCGTCATCGGGCCCGGCGTACTGTTTGTCGGAGCGTTTCTCGCCTTTGCCGTGCTGCCTTTCGGTCCCGCTTTTATCGGTGCGGATCTCAATGTCGGTCTCTTCTACGCCATCGGTATCGTCGCCCTGGAGGTTGTCGGCATTCTCGCGGCCGGTTGGGGATCGAACAACAAGTGGGCGCTTTACGGCGCCATCAGGAGCGTCGCGCAGATCGTGAGTTACGAGATACCGGCGGCTATCGCCATTCTCTGCGGCGCGATGATGGCCGGTACGCTCGGCATGCAGCAGATAATCCTCCAGCAGCAGGGCGAATACGGTTTTCTGCACTACTTCCTGTTCCAGAACCCGATCGCATGGCTGCCCTTCCTGATCTATTTCATTTCCTCGCTGGCCGAAACCAACCGCGCGCCGTTCGATATACCGGAAGCCGAATCCGAACTTGTCGCCGGCTACTTTACAGAGTACACCGGCATGAAGTTCGCCGTGATCTTTCTTGCCGAGTACGGCAGCATGTTCATGGTGTCGGCCATCATTTCGATCGTCTTTCTCGGCGGCTGGGCCTCGCCCCTGCCCAACATCGGTGCTCTGGCCCTGAACGACTGGACGAGTGGGCCGTTATGGGGCGCGTTCTGGATCGTCATGAAAGGCTTCTTCTTCATCTTCATCCAGATGTGGCTTCGCTGGACGTTGCCCCGTTTGAGGGTCGACCAGCTCATGCATCTCTGCTGGAAGGTGCTTACTCCGTTCGCTTTCGTAGCGTTCGTGCTGACCGCCGTGTGGGAGATCTATGTCAAGTAGGACAAACTGCAATCGAGAATCATGAGTGAGTATTTCAGGGATATAGCGAGTGGCGTGACAACCGTCCTGACGGGTATGGGCATTACGCTCCGCCACTTTTTCAACGCCGTCAAGCGCAAGGGCGATGCCGGTATCGACGACGACAACTACTTTCGTCAGGTTGACGGTCTGGTGACGCTGCAGTATCCCAGGGAGGTCATTCCCACTCCCGAAATCGGCCGCTATCGTCTCTACAACGACATCGACGACTGTATCGGCTGCAGCCAGTGTGTGAGGGCCTGCCCCGTGGAGTGTATCGAAATCGAGACCATCAAGGTGACCAAGGACGATCTGGCGGTATGCGGCAAGACCTCCGACGGCCAGCAGAAACGCTTCTGGATACCGGTTTTCGATATCGATCTCGCCAAATGCATGACCTGCGGCATCTGTTCGTCGGTCTGCCCTACGGATTGTCTCTACCATACCCAGGTGAGCGATTTTTCCGAGTTCAGCCGAGAGAACATGATCTACCACTTCGGCAATCTCACGAAACTCGAAGCCGAGGCGAAAAGAAAGAAACTCGAGGAAGAAAAGAAGGCGGCTCCGAAGCCCAAGCCGAAGCCTAAACCCAAACCGAAGCCGGTTCCTAAAGCCGCTCCCGGCGGAGCCGAAGGGTAAGCTGTAACTCTAACGCGTGTACCATCAACCATGACGAGCACGACCTATACCGTAATTTTCTACCTGTTCGCGGCGATAACGGTTTTTTCCGCCGCGTTCGTGGTCTTTTCGAGGAACGTCATCTACTCGGCCTTCTCCCTGCTCTTCACCTTTTTCGGCGTGGCGGCGCTCTATGTGTTTCTCAGCGCCGATTTCATCGCCGTGACGCAGATCGTCGTCTATGTCGGCGGCATCCTGGTACTCCTGCTGTTCGGTGTCATGTTCACCAACAGGATCATGATGACCGATCTCAAAACCGACGTGCTCAATATCGTGCCGGGCATCCTGATCCTCGTCGCCACCATCGGCGGCCTCGGCTACATCTTTCTGAACCGGGCGGACTGGTTCGTCACCTCCGAGCGGCTTCAGGGGAGCGTGGTCGAACGGATAGGCTTCGAAACCATGTCCCGCTACGTGCTTCCGTTCGAAATGGCCTCGATTCTCCTGCTTCTCGCCCTGATCGGCGCGGCGTTCCTGGCCAGGTTCGACAAGCCCGGGAAAAGTGAACAATAACGCAGATTGCAATCATGGAGTTTTTAACCACCATCGGCCTCGACCACTTTCTGATCATTTCGGCGATCCTGTTCGGTTTCGGTCTTTTCGCGGTCGTCACGCGAAAAAACGCCATTGTCGTCCTGATGGGGGTCGAGCTGATCCTTAACGCCGCAAATATCAACCTGCTCGCGTTTTCGAAGTACAACGGGGGAATGGAAGGCGTCATGTTCAGCCTGTTCGTCATCGTGCTGGCGGCCGCGGAAGCGGCTATCGCGCTGGCGATCGTGATCAACATCTACAAGACATTCAACACCGTGGATCTGCCGAGTGTGGATTCCATGAAAGAGTGAGCCGTTTCCGGAAACCCGATCCAATTTTTCTGTAAAGAGCACCAGATATGCACACTCTCATTCAGTTATCGGTTATCGTCCTGCTGCTTCCGCTGCTGTCGTTCGTCCTGCTGATCTTTTTCAACAGGCGGCTGCCGCGGAGCGGCGACTTTCTCGGAGTGGGCATTCTCGCCACGGCGTTCGCCCTTTCCGCGTGGATTTTCTGGGATGTCATCGTTCTGCACTACGACCCGGCATTCAGGCTGACCTGGGACTTCACCTGGATCGATTTCGGCGACGTGCCGGGGGTCGGGCCCCTGCAGATCAGGATGGGAATCCTGATCGACAACCTGACGGCTATCATGCTCGCCATGGTTACCCTGATCAGCCTGCTGGTGCATCTCTATTCGACCGGCTACATGACGGGCGAAAAGTATTACGGGCGCTACTTCGCCTATCTCGGCATCTTCACCTTCTCGATGCTCGGCATCGTGCTTTCGGACAACCTCTTCTCCATCTACATCTTCTGGGAGCTCGTCGGCCTTTCGTCGTATCTCCTGATCGGTTTTTTCTTCGAGAAACAGAGCGCCGCCGACGCCCAGAAAAAGGCCTTTCTCGTCAACCGGGTAGGGGATATCGGCATGTGGCTCGGGATTCTCATTCTCTATTCCCAGTTTCACACTTTCGGTTACCAGGAGATCTACGATCATATCAAAAACGGCGACTTCCACATGTCGCAGGCCTGGCTGACGGCTGCAGGCGTGCTCTTGTTCATGGGCTGCGTCGGTAAATCCGCGCAGTTTCCGTTGCACGTCTGGCTTCCCGACGCCATGGAGGGCCCGACACCGGTTTCAGCCCTGATTCATGCGGCCACGATGGTCGCGGCGGGCGTCTACTTCGTCGGCAGGATCTTCGTCATCCTGACGCCGGATGCGCTGCATATCATAGCTTTTATCGGTGCGGTCACAGCCTTCATGGCGGCCACCATCGCCATAACCCAGCACGACATCAAGCGCGTGCTCGCCTACTCGACGGTTTCCCAGCTCGGCTACATGGTGCTCGGCCTCGGTGTCGGCGCCTACTCGGCCGCGCTGTTCCATCTTCTGACCCACGCCTTCTTCAAGGCCTGTCTCTTCCTCGGCTCGGGCGCGATCATCCACGCCATGCACCACGAGCAGGACATGCGCTGGATGGGAGGTCTGTGGAAAAAGATGCCCTGGACGTTCGCGACCTTTACGCTCGCCACGCTTGCGCTTGCAGGACTTCCCCTGACAAGCGGTTTCATGAGTAAGGACGCCATTCTCGCCGGAGCGCTCGGATTTGCCGAGGTCGAGGGCGGAGGCATCTACTACCTGATACCGGTGCTCGGTTTCTTTTCGGCAATGCTGACGGCTTTCTACATGGGCCGCCAGATCTGGCTGGTCTTTTTCGGCGAAAGCCGCACCCATCTCAAGCCCGCCGACGAGCATCATGACGACCATCATGGTCACGACGACCATCACGGGCACCATGAAGTGCACGAAGTGCCGTGGAACATGCGACTGCCGCTCGTGATTCTCGCGGCGCTGTCGGTCTTTGCGGTCTATTCGCCCGATCCGCTCGATGGCGGCAAGGGCTGGTTCATGCATCTGGTGCAGACGCCCCCGACCGCCGTTTCGGCTCCGGCCGGGGCCTTTTTGCTTCACGGTGCGTCGGCTGCGGAGCATCCGGTGGAAACGGCTGCGCACGGCGCCGGGGCCGCAGGAGAGCATGCAGTCGAAGCGGGTACGGGCACGCACGACTCTCACGGCGACACCGCCGAAGGACACCCGCCCGCTCACGGAGAGGAAGAGGGCGAACATCACGGTCCCGTTTACGACGATCCCCGGCAGGCGGCAATCAGCCACGAGGCTCATGCCGCTCACGACAGGGCGATCATGTATTCCAGCGTCATGGTCGCGATCGGCATCGGTCTCGCCCTGATCGTTTACGCTTTCCGCTTCATCGATCCCGAAAAGACCGCGCAGCGCATCCGGCCGCTCTATCTCTACTCCTTCAACAAATGGTACTGGGACGAGATCTACGACGCGACCGTCATCAGGGGATCGCTGCTCTTGTCGAGGATCATGGCGTGGTTCGACAGCAACATTGTCGACGGCATCGTCAACGGCGTGGGAGCAATGGTCCGGAAATTCGGTACGGCCAGCGGCAACATGGACCGCTATGTGGTCGACGGGATGGTGAATTTCACGGCCTTTTTCGTACAGACCACCGGCGCTGCCCTGAAGAAGTTCCAGACCGGAAAGGTGCAGACCTACGTGGTCATGGTGCTGCTCGCCGTGACGGGATATGTTCTCTACTACTTCGTGCAGCTGCTCTCATAGTCCGGAGCGACAAGGAATTTTTTTACACTGAAACCAACGGATAACTGAAGATGCTGAGTTTAATTGTCTTTCTGCCAATCGTCGCCGCCCTGGTCATTCTGGCGGTGCCGTCATCGCAAAAGCAGATCATCAGGCTTGTCACTCTCCTGGCGGCGGTCGGGCAGGGCGTGCTCGCCGTACTCATCTGGCAGGCATACGATCCCGCTCTTCCGGGTATTATCGCTTCGCCCGGCGGATCGCCCGAGGGGTCGTTCCAGCTTATCGAGCGCCTGCCGTGGATCAGCCTCGATCTCGGCAACTTCGGTTCGCTCACCATCGAGTACTTTCTCGGCGTCGACGGCCTGTCGATCACCATGGTGCTGCTCACGGCCCTGATCTCCATCATCGGCGTGCTCTCGAGCTGGACGATCAAGAAGCAGGTCAAGGGCTACTTCATCCTGTTCAACGTGCTCAGTACGGCGATGATGGGCTGTTTTGTCGCCCTTGACTTCTTCCTCTTCTACGTTTTCTGGGAACTCATGCTGCTTCCGATGTACTTTTTGATCGGCATCTGGGGCGGTCCCAACAGGGAGTACGCGGCGATCAAGTTCTTTCTCTACACGCTTTTCGGTTCGGTTTTCATGCTTCTGGTCATGATCGGGCTTTACTTCAGCGTTATCGATCCGCTCACCGGAAACCATACCTTCAGCCTGGTCGCCATGGCGAGCCAGGAGAACTACATTCCGGATGCGATTCTCGGGCCTGAAAGCGTCGTCTGGCGCTACGCGGCCTTTATCGTGCTGTTCATCGGCTTTGCCATCAAGGTGCCGATGTTCCCGTTCCATACGTGGCTGCCCGACGCACACGTCGAGGCTCCTACGCCGATCTCGGTCATTCTTGCCGGCGTGCTTCTGAAGCTGGGCACCTACGGCATGATGAGGATAAACTTCCCTTTCTTCCCGGAAGTGTTCCAGGCGTCGCTCTACGTTATCGGAGTCTTCGGCGCGATCAACATCATCTACGGCGCGTTCTGCGCGCTGGCGCAGTCGGATCTCAAGAAACTCGTTGCCTACTCCTCGATCAGCCATATGGGCTACGTATTGCTCGGTCTCGCGGCGGGCAACAGCGAGGGGATGACCGGTGCGCTCTACCAGATGTTCAACCACGGCACCATCACCGCCATGCTCTTCCTTCTGGTCGGTGTCATCTACGATCGTGCGCATACGCGCCAGATCGACAAATTCGGCGGCCTGGCCTCCTACATGCCGGTCTATGCAGGTGTGGTGACGGTCGCATGGTTCGCCTCCCTCGGTCTTCCCGGCCTCAGCGGATTCATTTCCGAGGCGTTTGTTTTCGTCGGTGCTTTCAGCTCCGAGGTTACCCGCAACATCGCCATCGTTTCGGTGCTCGGCATCGTGCTCGGCGCAGCCTACCTTCTCTGGTCGCTGCAGCGGATGTTCCTCGGCAAGAGGAATCCGGATGCGGTTTACGAGCTCCGGAAAGGCGCAGACGGGCAGGAGCACATCCACTTTCATGACTGGAACGGCAAGAACGATCTCGACGCGAGGGAACTGCTCATGCTGACCCCTCTCGCGGTCATCATCATCGTTCTGGGCGTCTATCCGATGCCGGTGCTCGGCCTCATCACGACAAGCATCAACCAGCTTGTCGAGGTGCTTTCGCCGGTTGTACTCACCGCATCGGCCGCCGTCAACTGAGCGAGGACCGGAAAAAGGTTGTTAAAGACTAAACGATAGAAACAAAGCATATGTACGAGCTACCATCCGGTGCTGAAATACAGAGCGTCATCGAGACCCTGAAGTCGAGCGTGTCGTACTATCTCCCGGAGATATTCCTTTCGGCGCTTTTTCTGGTGGTCATTATGGTGGACCTGATCTTCAGGCCGAAGAAACACCATCCGCTCTCCCTGACCTCGCTCGCCGGTCTTCTTGCCAGCCTGTACTTCATCTGGCAGCAGCACGCCATGACCGGCCGGGAGATCTTTTTCGGCATGTACGTGATCGACGAGTTCGCGATCTTCTTCAAGTATTTCTTCGTGCTTTCCGGAGTGATCGCCGTGCTGATTTCGATGGCGTCGGACGAGCTTAACCAGAGGGCGTCGGGACTCGGCGAGTATTACGCGCTCGTGATCGGCATGGTGATCGGCATGGTCATGATGGCCTCCTCGGCCGATCTCCTGATGATCTTTCTCTCGATGGAGCTTGTCAGTCTTTCGGCCTACGTGCTTACCGGATATCTGAAACGCGAGCCGCGTTCGACCGAGGGCGCTCTGAAATATCTCATTTACGGGGCTGTTTCATCCGGCCTGATGATCTACGGCTTTTCCATCATCTACGGTCTGACCGGAGAGACCAACATTATCGAGATCGGCAGGGCTCTGGGCGAGAGGGGATACGATCCCGTGACCCTCATGACGGCCTCGATCATGATTCTCGCCGGCATCGGCTACAAGGTCGGAGCGGTGCCCTTCCACTTCTGGAGTCCTGATGTCTACGAAGGCGCGCCCATTCCCGTTACGGCTTTTCTCTCCGTTGCATCCAAGGCGGCGGGTTTCGCGCTTCTGATCCGCTTTTTCTATGTCGCCGTACCCCACGGAGGCGGTGCGGAGCCCCTTTCTCCCGGCTCGGAATGGCTGCTCTTGTTGATGATCCTCTCGGTAGCATCGATGATCTACGGCAACGTCGTGGCTCTCTGGCAGACGAACGTCAAAAGGTTGCTTGCCTACTCCTCGATCGCTCACGCCGGTTACATTCTGCTCGGCATCATCGTCATGGACGAGCTCGGCACCCAGGCCACGCTTTTCTACATGCTCTCCTATCTCCTGATGAATTTCGGCGCATTTCTGGTCGCCGTCATCATCGCCAACAAGACCGGGAGCGAAAACATCGAGGACTACCGGGGGCTCGGCAGGAGAATGCCTCTGGCCGGGGCGGCCATGACCGTCTTTCTGATCTCGCTCGTCGGCCTGCCGCCGACCGTCGGTTTCATCGGCAAACTGATGATCTTTTCCGCCCTGCTCGCAAAGGGATCGATCTTCCTCTGGCTTGCGCTGGTCGGCATTCTCACCAGCGTCATCTCGCTCTACTACTACATGCTGATTCCGCTCAACATGTACCTTCGTGAGTCCAGCGAGCCTCTGCCCGACACCATCAGGGCCGGTGTGCTCCCGCAGGTCGTGACCGCGGGGCTGATGCTGCTCACACTCTACTTCGGCATTTTCTTCACGCCCCTTTCCGATTTCGCGCACTACGCCATCCGGGTGTTCGGCAACCAGCTCTACTGACCGCTACGGTTTACATACCGGTCCACAAAACCCGGCCTCTGTTCCTACAGGTCGGGTTTTTTTGTTGGTGGCTACTACGCGCTTGTCTGCCCTTTCCTTTGAGAACTGGACTAATCGTAAGGTGAATGATTTTACTGTTTTTTTTGCTTTAAATTATGTTTATTTTGTACATGTAAATACATTCAATGTACGCTGATGATCATTATGGCATTATCTCCCGCCTCAATGAGTGCCTGACGAGATGATCAAAATTCCGCTAGTGTCTCCCCCCATAAGTGCGGATTGAGTCTAAAGAATTGGAAGAAAGAATTTGAGTGATTTTTTCGAAATTTCCTGATTGATTCACATACCGCTCTACTAATACCTGAGTTGGTACTTGACCCTTTAAGCTTTTGTCGAATAATATTTACAAAGCTTGTAATGAGTTAGAGTTGTTGCTTTTTAATTGAGTTAGTAGTGTCAGGTTATATGTCAAATAAATTATTGGTATCGGTAGCGTACTTCGGAAAATCTTATTCCAAATGCCCATATGATACAGTTTATTTTGCATTTCGAGTAGACAGATAGCAATATCTCAAATGCTTTCTCAATAGATCAGTTGTGCAAAGAATAGGTAAAGATAGTGGGTGAGGTAAGTGAACGATTGAACCTTGTAATTGACCTTGCGTTGCTTGATGCATTGATAAAATAGCAAGCGTTCAACAAACTGAGCAAAAAAGTTTTCCCTGTATACATCGATCATTCCTTGTTGAAGAATTATGAAGTGATCAAAGATGGCAAGATTTTTTAAGTCGGCGGCATCAAAAGCAGTTGTATATTATTTATTTTTAAGATATCATAAGGATTTAATTTTTTGATAGTTGGGTGTGAGTGAAAATAGTTTATAAAAAAATATTATAAGAATGTTTGCGAGCTTAAAAGAAATACTTAGACAAAGGGGAGATAGCGATCAAATGTCTGATTATTCAGGGGATAAAAGTGATTATGAAAAAGATGTGGAGGAATTAAAGGAAAAAGATTTTGATTTTGTGGATGATGACATAAAAAATGCTCTTGTGGGGATTGATGATGATTTATATAAAAGAATAGGCTTTTATTATGCTGTTAAGAATAATGAAAAGCCAAAGGAAAAAGTTGATTCGGTTATAAAAAAGATTGAGGAAAAGAATAAAGAGAAGATAAAGGGATATTTTGATGTATATGAAAAGAATATTTCAAATATTGATTTTCATATAAATAAATCTCGAGAGAAAATAGAAGAGTGTAAAAAAGATTTGAATGAGCATCAGGGTGAGGTCGAGGCTTTGAAAAAAGAACAACATGAAGTGTTGGGTGAAATAAAAGAGATAAAAAAAGAGATGTATCTTCTTTATGAAGATGCGGCCAAAGAAAAAGACAAGATATTAAAAGAGAGGGTTAATGGGAGATTGCTAGAGTTTAAGAATGAAATGTCTTCCTTGATAGATGCTTATCGTGAGTTAGATGAGAAAAGATACAAGACAAGTCAAGCTTTTTATGAGAAAAATAAAATTGCTAATGAAAAAAAAATTAAAAGATTTACGGCATTAAAAGAAGAAGTGGAAGAGTTGAGTGGAAAGGTTAATGAAAAAATTAAAGTACTTAATGAATCTGGGATAACAGAGCATTTTACTGGTTTTCTTATTGTGGTTGGCATGGCTTCTGTTTTTGCTGCAGGGTGGTTTTTTTCTGTTTTTACGGCATCAAGGGAGATGATTAGTGAGGATATTCTTTCATTTTTAATGAAGAGGATATTGAGTTTTGGAATGGTGAGCTTTAAACAAGGAGATACTGCATTTGAAGTTCTTTTGGCGTTAATTGGTGTCTGGCTAGGTATATTAGTGTTAGTTGGGGTTGTGGCATGGTTTTCTCATGAAATTATTAAAAGGCACGACGGTTATAATTATAGGGCGAATTTTCGAATCAATATTAATGAAGATGGAGGACTTGCAACTGCTGATATTAGAAGCAGGTCGCCATTTATGTTGTGGATAGGACTTTTGCCGTTTATTTTTGTGGCCGGAATAGGTTTTATTCTTATTTCAATGTTTGATTCAAATGATGGCGATTTAGATGTTCTTTTTAAATCATTATCAGGACAAATGATTGGTACGCTTATAGCTTTTGTGGCAACAGGGGTTGTTATGCTTTATATAACTTTTGTGATTGATGAGAGGTTGAATAAATTTCAGTATAAAGAGGGACGACGATTTTCTGCATTAATGAATAATTGGGAGCTTAGTTTTATTGTTGTTGTTTTTGTTCTTGGGGTGATTACTCTTATTGTTTATAGTTTCATTTCGGGGGATATAAAGTCTTTTGTATATGTGGACCCGTTGATATCTTTGGCTTCTTTTCTCTTTATGGTTTTGTTTATAGGTTTTACTCTTGGATATGGAATTCGGTATAGAGGAATATACAAGGAGAAAGAGCGTTTGGATGAGCGATTAAAAAACATATCGTTAGCCATAGAGCAGAGTTCTAGGCCTAAAATGCTTGATCTGCATACTGTCGACTCCCCCGATTTTAGAAAAAAATATCATAAGTGTTGTTCTGATGTTTTGGATTTGCCAGCAGTTCAAAATAGGATGATTAAACAGTCTTTGAGTGATTCTGAAAATCGAAAACTTCATGGTTTTTTTAAATGGCCATATAAAACTAATTTTGAGAAACATTCGACGGATAAAGAATATTCTGATTCTGCTTTTTATGATCTGTTTTTTGAGAATTTTCTTCCACATTATAAAATCAAAATTGATGATATACATGAAATGTTAGATCAAAAAAATAAAGATTTGAATCAAATAAATAAAGATATTCGTGATATAAAAAATCATGATAGCTTGTTGTGGCAAAAGATTATTTCTGATATAGAAAAAAATGAGTCGCGTATACGTGAGTATATGAGAAATAAGGTTAGGGTGAAAGAGGAATACGAAAGATATAAGCAGGCCGCATTTTTGACATTACAGAAAAATATATCAGAACTAAAAGAAGGTTTTGATCTGGGGGTTTGGTATATGAAGAAAAATTTTGAATAAAAGAGGGTTTTTTTGTTGAGAAAATTCAATGCATGTTTAACATGATGATGTGGAGCGAAAAGTTTAAACATTTGAAAAATGCCTTTATGGCATTCATTTATAAAAAAAAACAAAATGCTAAGGATGCATTGGGTGAGGAAATTGAAAAAAATGAGCCAAATTTTGTGATTAATTCGGATAATAATAATTATAGTAAGGAGAGCTTTCTGGGAGAAAAATTGTCAGAAATAGCTCGTGGTTTTTGGCGTGATGGTTTTAAAGATGGTAGGTTTGCTCAAAATAAAAAATCGATAAATGCAATAGCGGAAAATAGGGCTCGTTTGGTTCAATATGATATAACTACAGAGATTGTTGGTGAGGTTGCCAAGCTAGAAAATGCTAAAGAGTTGAAAAAAGAGGTTTATGAAGATTCAAAAAACTTTTACCGTGATCATAAAAAAACATACGATCTTTTGATGGAGAAATTTAGGAATTATCCGCAAGCTTTTTCGATTTTTTTAGGTTTGTTATATCTTTTTGTCGCTTTGTCTCTTATTATAGCTGATATACCTTTAGCTTTAAAGTTGACACAGATTGGTTTTGATTTGGATTTGGGCGTTGTTGTGATTGCAGATCTATTTGAGCGTCCGATAGACACAATAAAGCAAAATTGGGAAGTGTTTGTGCTTGCAATTGGTATAGCGCTTTCAACGATTTATATAAAAATATTTTTTGATGAAAAAATAGAACAGCCTTTGGCAAGACATTTTACGCAGTTTCATGAACTTAAAAAAGAAGGTCTTGCCGATGAAGAAATTAGTCAGGCAAAAAAAATTAATTCAAAAAGAAATGGGGTTAAGACTGCGCTGTTGATTTTTTTGTTGGGCACAATATTTGCACTTGGTTTATTTAGGTTTGAAGCCATCGAACAACAAGAAAAGCAAAAGGCATTAGTAGAAGAAGATGCTGATTTCGGTCTTTATCTTGATTCGCTAATTATGGATGATTATTCGAAAAACATTGAGTTTCCTAAAAATGACAATGTGATTGATGAATCATTAAGAGACGAATCTACATTATTCGATAATCCAGGTGACGTTAATAGTGAGAGGGGAAATAAATCTCCGTACACAAAAATAATCACACAGCTGTCTTTTATTTTGATAACTCTTCTTTTTCCGGTTGTTGCAGGTATAACTTCTTCGAAAGGCCTTAATTACCTTCATAATTATAAGAACTTGTTTTCAACAAGGCGTCAGCTAAAAAAGTGTTCTTATTTATTTCATAAGACAGCTAAAGAGTACAGAATGTCTCGAAAAGCGTACGAAGATAAAAGTCAGTTATTGGCTTGGGTTGAAGGTAGAGATTTTTTGTTGCATACGACAAATCTTTTTTTGGATAATTATAATCATGGATATCAAAGAGGATTAATAGTCCCATTGGGTGATGAGTATGATGACGCTATGTACGAAAGGGCGGTCAAAATAAGGGGGATAATTGTGAAAAGGAAGATGTATTCGGATATGCAGAAATAATTTGTATTAATATTTTGGTGAACAAATGGATTTTTTTATTAGATATACATTATTGCTATTATTATTGTTGTCACCAAATTTGGCGTTTGGCTATGTTAAGAAATCTATATCTATTATATTCTGTGATTTAACTTCAGTTCCGGCAAGTGAGGGGCAGCGAATTAGTGGATTTGCTGCTAAGGCAGCACGTATTGCATTATCGATTCCTTCGGGTTCTCGAGTTTATGTATTCCCCATAGATTCCACAACAGAAACTGCTCCTATTGATTACTTTCAAAAAAAGTTTGCAAGAAAACCCTCTCAAAAGAGAATGTGTGATTTATGGAATAAGAATAGAGCGAAGTTGTTATATAAAAAAATTATTTATTTGTATGAAACGGTGTATATGCATGAAGAGGTGCAAGTAAGGTCGTTAAGTTGTTTGATAAAGACATTGTCTGCGGCACATGATTTTTTCTCTTTGTTTAAAATGAGTCAAAAATATTCTGATTATAGTTATGATATATACTATTTATCCGATATGATGGAAGAGTGTGAGGGTGCGTCTTATGGGAATGTATCATTTAGAAACGATAGGAAGAGTACTATCAAAAGACTGAATGATTATTCGCCAGGTTTTGACCTTAGTTATGCTAACGTAAAAGTTGTGCTCACTTCAAAAGCACCTGCTACGAGTAACAATCAGTATATTTCAAGAGAGAGGCTGAGAGAAGAGTGGAAAAAGATTTTTATGAAAGTTGGTTTTACAGAAAAGCAGATCCAGACATTTGGTTTTAATGTTATTCCTGTGCTGAATGACGGGTAGGTTGGTTATTAATGTCTGTGAATCGCACAATTAATGGTTATGAGTTTTTTATGGATCGCTTGTTTTGGTGACAGTGATTATTTCGGGAGAAGAAGTTGTTTCGGGTATCTGGATGGGGTACCAGTTTCCGGTTTCCATCGCTTTTAGCCAGTACTTCATAAGGGTGTTGTGTCCGGTAGCGTCAACGGTAACGATGCCGATGTGAAAATTCCATCCAATATCACGCGGTTCTCCTAAATTGACGGTTGTTTTCCACTCATTTGTTACCCCATTGATTTCGACATGCCGCTGGGGATACCAGAGCGGCTTGAAATCTGAGCGACGAGCAAGCGCCCAAACGTGGGTTCCCGTCGGTACAATGGCGGTTCCTTCAACGGTGACAGTTCTCCCTGCATTGCTTGAATCAGCAGGGGATGTAATTGTGATATCGTATTCCGTAGTTTGCGCTTTTGCGGTGCTTCCGAAGAGAAAAAGAGCTGCAAGCAATAGGGATAAATACGAAATGATGGTTTTTTTCAGCATGGTATAGTCCCTCCGTGTTGATAAAGGCGATCAGTGATTAAAATCAGCGAACAATTGACGATAAGCGGTAGCCGCCAGCTCTTTGTTGTTTTTCTGATAATTTTTTTCTGCTTCAGTTAAGAGTTTCTGATTGAGGTTATCGACAGATTCTTTTGACAACCTTTCGATTACCGTCTGATAGAGCTCAAGTGCTTTATCGAATCTATCGGGTCCTCCGCCATCAATATAATTTTGAGCATCTTGCAGACTTTGAAGCAGGTTCTCCCTGCGTAGTTCATTCATTATGTCTGTCTGGTCGAGGCTCTTTTTTGCTAACTCCCGTATTTCTTTTTCGGGGCTTGATAATAAGACTTCGAGGGTACTTCTTGCTGAAAAACGGACAGTCTGGTTCGGATCATTTTTTGATAAAATTGAAGCAGCGTCAGCCGCAAATACCGGATCGAGTGCATCCGCAAGTAGCAATGCCATTTTTCTTTGCCCCGGATCCGGACTGTTCAGGAACGGGAGCAGAGAAACCTTTACGTTCGATTCGGCAAGCCTGTTGTTCGATTCAGATAGTTTCTGGGTGGCATGGCGGTTCAGGCTCTCTACTATTCCAAAAACAACGGTAAAAAGAAGTCCCACCGAAGGGAGGTAAATAGCTTTAAAATTTTCCCTGAACGTGTCCATAATTGCTCTCTTCTTTACGAACCGGATACTGTTTTGAATCAATCGTTCGTAGGTCGATTATTTCATTCTTACTTGGAACTTACGTTTTGTCGAAATAATCTAAAAGTAAAAGATGCGGGAAAATAAAGTGTTGAGGACTTTGACTTCGGCCCCAGTGGGAGGGTTTTGCGTCAATTTGTTCGGCAATGTGCGCGCCTGTTAGGGCGGGGCGTCTCTGCGGATTTCTCCTTCGCAGGGGAGGAACGGGGCGGAGGGGTGGATTATTTGTAAACAATTGTTAAATTTAAGAGTTGTTCTTTCCTTATTGCGTTCTCTCCTCTGAAATCATCCGAACATCCCGGACCGCCGTGTTCTCTGAGGCGTGGTGTCCGGAAAAGCAGGAGTCATCAATGGATAACAAGCAAACCTACGCAGATGTTTTCAGATCCAGCGGGTTGAGTCGCAGGGACTTTCTCAAGTTCTGCAGCTTCACATCCGTCTCTCTGGGTCTAGCGCCCTCCGTTCTTCCGAAAATCATTCATGCAATGGAGACCAAGCCCAGGACTCCGGTCATCTGGCTTCACGGGCTTGAATGCACCTGTTGCACCGAATCCTTCATCCGGTCCTCGCATCCGGCGATGGGAGACATCGTGTTCAACATGATCTCCCTCGACTACGACGACACCCTCAGCGCCGCCGCCGGGCATCAGCTCGAGGAGGTGCGCAGACAGGTCATGAGGGACTACAAGGGACAGTACATCCTCGCCTGCGAGGGCAACGCGCCCGTGAAAGACGACGGCGTTTACTGTCTTGTTGCCGGTGATTCCTACAAGAATGTGCTGCTTGAAACGGCGAAGGACGCCGCGGCGGTAATCGCGTGGGGCGCCTGCGCAAGCTTCGGGTGCGTACAGAACGCCGATCCGAATCCGACCGGGGCGGTGCCCATTTCCGAACTGGTCACGGACAAACCCCTGGTCAACGTTCCCGGCTGTCCGCCCATCGCGGAGGTCATGACCGGTGTCATTACCCATTTTCATACGTTCGGCAAGCTTCCCGATCTCGACCGCATGAAGCGTCCGAAAGCTTTCTACGGCACCAGGATTCACGACAAGTGTTATCGCAGGGCTTTTTACGATGCCGGCATGTTCGTGCGCGACTTCGACGACGAGTCGACGCGCAAGGGATGGTGCCTCTACAAGATGGGCTGCAAGGGGCCAACGACCTACAACGCCTGCTCCAAGACGGAATGGAACGAGGGGGTCAGTTTCCCGATCGGTTCCGGTCACCCCTGTTTCGGTTGCGCTGCACCCGGATACTGGGATGACGGCCCGTTCTATACCAGGCTGGCCGAGGTGTCGTTCCTCGGCACCGATTCGAACGCCGACAAGATAGGAGCGGTTGCGGTCGGCGCGGCGGCCGCCGGAGCCGCAGCGCATGCAGCGGTTACGGCTGTAAAAAAGAGAAAGGCCGGAAGCGATAACGAAAAGTAAAAGGGGAGAATCACAATGGCAGAAAAAATTGTTGTCGATCCGATTCCGAGGATCGAAGGGCACCTTCGTATAGAGGCGAAGCTCGGAGAAAACAACGTCATCGAGGACGCCTTCAGCAGCGGCACCATGTGGCGCGGCATCGAGATCATTCTCAAGGGGCGCGACCCGCGTGACGCGTGGGCTTTCGCGGAACGTATCTGCGGTGTCTGCACGACGGTGCATGCGCTCGCTTCGGTGCGCTGCGTCGAGGACGCGCTCGGCATCGAGGTTCCGCCGAATGGCAGAATCATCAGGAACCTGATGAACGCCACCCAGCAGACGCAGGACCACCTGGTGCATTTCTACCACCTGCACGCCCTCGACTGGGTCGATGTCGTGAGCGCCCTGAAGGCCGATCCGAAACAGGCTTCGGCGATAGCCCAGGCCATTTCGCCCTGGCCGAAGTCATCGGTCGGTTACTTCAAGGACCTCCAGCAGCGGCTCGTCGGGTTCGTCGAAAGCGGACAGCTCGGCATCTTTTCCAACGGCTACTGGGGGCATTCGGCGTACAAGCTCCCTGCGGAAGTCAATCTGATAGCCGTTGCGCACTACCTCGAAGCGCTTGAATTCCAGAAGGAGATCGTCAAGATCCATACCGTTTTCGGGGGCAAGAATCCGCATCCGAACTATCTTGTCGGCGGGATGGCCTGTGCGATAGACCCGAACAGGAACACCGCCATCAACATCGAGACCCTGAGCATGGTCCGCAGGATCATCGACGAGACGATCACCTTTATCGATCAGGTCTACATTCCGGATCTCATCGCGATCGCCGGATTCTACAAGGACTGGCTCTATGGAGGGGGGCTCGGCAACTACCTCTCTTACGGCGATTTTCCCGAGCAGAGCGTCCACGACGCATCGTCGCTGCTCTGGCCCAGGGGAGCGATTCTCGACAAGGACCTTTCGACCGTTCATGACGTCGATCCGAGGGACATGAACCAAGTGACCGAGGAGGTCAGCCACAGCTGGTATACCTATGCCAACGGCGACGAAAAAGGTCTTCACCCGTGGGAGGGCGAGACAAGTCCGAAATACACCGGTCCGAAACCGCCGTTCGAGCACCTCGACACCGAGAAGAAGTACAGTTGGCTCAAGACCCCGAGATGGAAAGACAATCCCATGGAAGTGGGGCCGCTGGCCCGTGTGCTCCTGCAGTATGCAAAGAACGACCCCATGATCACGGAGACCGTAAACGCCGTGCTCGGCAAGCTCGAGGTCGGTCCGGAAGCGCTTTTCTCGACGCTCGGGAGAACCGCCGCGCGCGGTATCGAATGCAAGCAGACGGCGGGATTCATGAGGCATTTTTACGACCAGCTCATCGAGAACGTCAAGACCGGCGACTACAGGACGGCCGACACCAGACTGTGGGACCCCTCGAGATGGCCCAAGGATGCCAAGGGTTTCGGCTATACCGAAGCTCCGCGGGGCGCTCTCGGTCACTGGATACACATCAGGGACGGGAAGATCGAGGATTACCAGATCGTGGTGCCTTCCACCTGGAACGCTTCGCCCCGGGACAGCAAGGGAGAGGTGGGCGCCTACGAGTCCGCCCTGCGAGGCACTCCGATGGCCGATCCCGAAAAGCCGCTCGAAATACTCAGGACTGTACACTCGTTCGATCCATGCCTGGCCTGCGCTTCTCACGTGCTGGACATGAACGGTGAGGAGATCACCAGGGTCACCATCGTTTAAACGGAGGACATCATGAGCAGAATTATCGAGGAAGTCTATGTCTGGAGGCTGCCGGTCCGGCTCTACCACTGGATCAACGCCCTCTGCATAGTCCTGCTGCTTGCATCAGGCTTCTTTATCGCAAACCCGTACCTAAGCGAGCCCTACGGTGAGGCGACCTGGTTCCACCAGATGTCGTGGTTCCGCTACCTGCACTTCGCCACGGCGTTCGTGTTTATCGCCAACTTTCTTTTCCGGATGTACTGGGCGCTGTTCGGCGGCGACAAGTACGCCCGGTTCGGTGGTTTCAGGCCCTGGTCTCCGAAGTGGTGGGGCAAGCCGTTCAGGGAGCAGATCTCTTCCTATCTGTTCCTGCGCCGGGACGAACCGAACTATATCGGGCACAACCCGGTCGCTGCTCTGGCCCATTTCGCGTTCATTTTCTGCGGTTCGCTGTTCATGATCGCGACGGGGCTGGCGATGTACGGCGAGAACAATCCGGGCGGTTTTACCGATACCTGGTTCGGGTGGATGATTCCGCTGTTCGGCAGCAGCTACAACCTGCACATCGTTCACCACAGCGCCGCCTGGATCTTTCCTTTCTATGTGATCGTGCATCTCTACGCGGTGTTCCGTCACGATATCGTCGACAGGACCAGCGTAACGTCGTCGATCATCACGGGCTACAAACATGAGGTGGAAGAGGAGCCGTCGCTGGATTAGGGATTGTTGATTTGCTGGATCGTGTAGCCGTGGGGGCGGGCCCCTGTGCCCGCTCGCCGGTCGTTGGTAGAAAGAGTATCGCTGCATTGCCGTGATCGCCACGCTTGGTTTGACGGGCCTTGGGAACGAAAAGCGTAGGGGCGAAAAATTTTTCGCCCCTACAGAGATGGCGGGAGAAGTGTCGAATCGTTGCCTATGAAAAAAATCAATGTCATCGGTCTCGGCAACGTCCTTTTCGGGGACGAGGGGTTCGGCGTCGAGGCTGTCCGGCTTCTTGAAAGGAAGTGCGCGGCTTCCATGCCGGACGTTCGTTTCATCGACGGCGGTACGCAGGGGATCTATCTGCTCGATTATATCGAGTCGGCCGACTCGCTTTTGATTTTCGACGCGATCATTCCCGCCGAGTACGACCGCGAGGTTTACGTCTACCGCGACGACGAGCTTCCGGCGTTCATTCACCGGAAGATGTCTTCCCACCAGATGGGGCTCAGCGAGCTGCTCTCCGTTGCCCGTCTGCACGGCAAAGTGCCTTCCAGTATCGTTCTTGTCGGTATTCCGCCAAAAAATCTGGAACTGGGCGGCGGTCTCAGCCCGGCGGCGGAAAGACTGCTTTCCGAGGCGGTGGAAGAGGGGAGAAGCATTCTGGAAGCCTGGACGGAAGACCGGGTTGAAAAACAGTAGGGGGCGTTCTGAAGCGGTCCGGAATGCGAGCGGGACGGGGTTTCTGTTCGCGACCGTAAGTTATGACGCGTTCATCCGTATCAGGCGGAGAAATTCGTTGCGTGTCGACTGTGAGGAGAGGAACTCTCCCGACATCGCCGAGGTGGTCGTCACGGAATTCTGTTTTTCGACGCCGCGCATCACCATGCACATGTGCTTGGCTTCGATAACAACCCCCACTCCCCTGGGGCTCAGAACCTCCTGAATGATGTCGCGGATCTGCTGTGTCAGGCGCTCCTGGACCTGCAGACGGCGGGCGTAGACTTCTACAACGCGCGCAAGCTTCGACAGCCCGACGATTTTTCCGTCGGGAATATAGGCCACATGAGCCTTGCCGAAGAAGGGGAGCAGATGGTGCTCGCACATCGAAAAGAGGTCTATGTCCTTGACCAGCACCATTTCGTCGTAGGTCTCGGTGAAGACCGCTTTTGTAAGCAGCTCGCGCGGGTCCTGCCGGTATCCCTTCGTCAGGAACCGCATCGCCCTCGATACGCGCTCCGGCGTTTTGAGCAGTCCTTCCCGCTTCGGGTCTTCCCCGATGCCGTGAAGCAAGCCGTGGACGGCTTCCGACATGTTCGCTATAACGGAGTCCTCATTCGCACGCTCTTCCTCGAAGCATTCGTCGTCGTCGCAGAGACTCTTCCGATACGGTACCGTTGCGTTATTCTCCAAGGTATCTGACAGAGTTTTTTCTTGTTTCATGGATCTTGACTTCGTGGAGGGTGAGCTCCTGGTTGGTGTGATTCTGCAGGGTCGGGGCGAGGATGTCCCAGATGACTACGGCAAGCAACTCGGTGCTCGGAACGGCATCTTTCAGCTCCTCGACCTCGAAGTTGAGGTGCCGGTGGTCGAACCGCTCCATGATCTCCCGCTCGATGATTTTCTTGAGCTCCTTCATGTCGAGCAGAAAGCCTGTTTCAGGGTCGACAATGCCGCTTACGGTGATCTCCAGCTCGTAGTTGTGTCCGTGTCCGTGGGGGTTGCTGCATTTACCGTATGTTTTCAGGTTTTTTTCGTCCGAGAACTCGGGATTGTACAGCCGGTGAGCCGCATTGAACTCCACTGTGCGGGTCACATACACTTTTCGGGGTTTTTCGAGGGCGGCGTTCATAGGGTTACAGGAAGGGTACGGTGCTCTAAGGACTGATTACAGGGGAAGATGGTGAAAAAAAACGTCGTACTCCGGCACGGTTACGCAAAAGTAACTTTCGGCCGGTTCAATAAGTTTCACGGTTTTCGAATTGACGGGGCCGCTTCGGGGGAATGAATTATCAGGGGAAATGTATTATAAAAGTCTGACCGAGTTCCGTAATCCTGACAGAAAGCATAAGTATACCATACCATGACGAAAACACTCGAACAGCTCGTCAACGAGAGCGCCAATCCCGTATTCGTCGATTTCTACGCCGACTGGTGCGCCCCCTGCCGCTCTATAGCGCCCTCGATACAGCGGCTTGCCGGGGAGTTCGGCGGAAAGCTCACGGTCGTGAAGATCGATGTCGACAAACAGCCCGCAGCCGCAGCGCGTTATCAGGTCCAGGGCGTTCCGGCGCTCCTGCTTTTCCGGAACGGGACTGTCGCCTGGAGGAGTTCCGGAGCCATGCCCTACGAAAGTATCAGGTCCGAGGTCGTAAAAGCGCTCGGATGGGAGTAGGAGGATAAGTGACGAGAGTCGACGCCCGGCGAAGCCGGGGCGACGTCACCAAACCTGACAAGGTCAGGCGCCGTCACTTGCTACTCGGCCGTTCCGGCCGGGACAGCTCTTGCTCCAGGTTTTCGACGTAGCGATCGACGAGGCGCTCGAATTCCAGCCTGATGAGCGGCGCGAGCAGGATTTCGAGAAAACCGGGAAGGTTCACTTCCAGCGTGCCCTTTGAATAGAGTGCGGCTTCAGAGCCTGTTTCGACGGGCGTTACCGTCCAGCTTCCCCCGACCACGGCATTGCCGATTCCTGCGACCGGGGTCCAGATCACGGTGCCCTTTTCCCGGTCGGACTCGTAGCGACAGGCGTAAATCGATTGCTGGAGGGTGTACTCCCCGATGCCGATCCGTTCAAGCTCCCATTTCCATTGTCCCTCCCCGAGAGGGGTGAGCGCCTCGACGTCGGGAAAGAAGGACCCGGACCTCGGAACGTCCGCGAGAAGGCCGAACACCGTTTCGAACGGTGCGGTCGTTCTGAAGGAGCGGTTGACGGTTACGGTAACGGAAAATGGCATTTTTACGTATCTTGAGTTCACGTTTTTCAACCTGTTAACTTTTGCATTAACCATAGTTCATGATGAATCGTTTTCTTCGCAGCGTTTTTCTTCCGCTGGCCGTTCTGCTGTTCCCGCTTCTTGTCAACTGTTCGGGACAGAGAGCGGCGGATCCGGTGGATGCAGGCACCGTGACCGACATCGACGGCAACGAGTACAGGGCCGTGAAAATAGGCGATCAGATCTGGATGGCCGAAAACCTGACGGTCGAACACTACCGCAACGGGGACCCCGTGCCGGAGGTGGAGAAGCTTGACGAATGGGTGACTCTGGAGTCCGGAGCATGGTCCGAGCAGGAGAACGATCCGGAGAAGGGCAAAGCATACGGCAAACTCTACAACTGGTACGCGGTCAGCGATCCCCGGGGGCTCGCCCCGGAAGGATGGCGCGTGCCGACCGAGGAGGACTGGCGGAAACTGGAAGAGCATCTCGGCATGAAGCCCGGGGAGCTTGACGAGGTGGAGTTCCGCGGCAAGGAGACGAATGTCGGCGGTAAACTCAAGGAGAGAGGGACCGGGCACTGGGACGAACCCAACACGGGGGCGACGAACGAAACCGGATTCGCTGCGCGCGCAGGAGGGTACCGCGACAACGACGGTCCGTTCAACTTCTTCGGCAAGTATGCGGCCTTCTGGACAGCTACCGAAGCCGAGAACGGCCGGGTCTGGTTCAGGGGCCTGACCACCACCGAACAGGGGGTCTACCGATTCAGTTTCAACAGGAAATGCGGTTTTTCCGTGCGTTGCGTCCGTGATGACGAATGATCCTTTTCATGGGTCACGGTTAAACGTCGCACGACGGGGCAACAGTGTTTCGCGTCTTGCCGGGGATTGCTGATAAAGCAGCGGGAGGGGGAAGGAAGGCATTGCAAACTGACGGAGGATGTCAGAGCGTATCTCTCTGGAGCCGTTCCATTTCGGCCGATACCTGCTCGATCTGTCTGTCGAGATTATCCGTCCACCCGAAACGGCAGCTTCGCTCCAGTGCTTCGGCCGCCTGTCGAAGTGTTTCGGCCCCGAAAAGCGCAGCGCTGCCCTTGAGCTTGTGCGCTTGTTCCCGCAGCCGTTCGGCTTCGCCTTCGGCGAGAGCTTTGAGCATCTCTGCCGGAACGGTGTGGCACTCCTCGATGAAAGCCCTGATGAGACGCTCCCTCTCGGGCGGAGAGAGGTCGTACGAGGTGAGCGGAACCGGGGTTGGTTGAGCCGTTTCCCGCTGTTCTGTGCAATGCGGGTTCAGCAGTTTCGCGATGGAACCGAGAAGGAGTTTAGGACTGTCGGTTTTAAGCCGGAACGCGTCCATTCCCGCTGCTTTTGCAGCGTCCTCTTCTTCGGCCGATCCGCTGAGACCTATAACCGGAAGACGGCGCAGGCGCGGGTCTTTGCTTTGACGAAGCCGCCGTGTCAGTTGCAGGCCGTCCATGTCGGGCATGTGAATGTCTGTTACGAGCAGGTCGAAATCCTGTTTCTGCAAAATGACCCAGCTTTCATTCCCGTTTTCCGCAACCGTTACATCCAGGCCGGCGTCGCTCAGGTTCATGGCGAGCAGATCCCGGTTCAGGGCCGAATCGTCGACAAGCAGAGCCCGGCGTTCGGCGAGTCGGGCGTTGCCGGTTTCACCGTCCGGTATAGTATGGAGCGCGGAGCGCAATGCGCTGACAAGCTCGCTCTGGCTGCAGGGTTTTGCTATCAGGGCCTGCATCCCTGATTGTTCCGTCAGGGTTCGGGCGACGGACGACGATTCCGCGCTGTGAGCTATGACCGGAGTCGATCGTGCATCGAGCCCGGCTTCGCCACGGCGGATTTTTTCGGTTGCTTCGTAACCGCTCATCAATGGCATTTGCAGATCCATGAGGATCAGATCGTAACGGTTTTCCGAGACCATTTTCAACGCCTCGCGGCCGTCGGCCGCTTCGTCGATCTCTGCGTCGAGCGGGGTCAGATAGTGCCTCAGGGTCGTGCGGTAAAGCTGTTCGTCATCGACGACAAGCAGCCGTTTTCCCTGAAAATCGGGCAGGGCCTTGGCGAGAATACGTTCGTTATGATCCTTCAGCGCTTTCGGGCCGAGGAGAGGAAAGGTGAGCTTGAACTCGGTGAATTCGCCGAGAACCGATGTGCAGGCGATATCTCCGCCGAAAGCTTTCATCACTCTCTTGCAGTAGGTCAGTCCGAGACCGGTACCATCCCTCTTGCCGCGGGTATGAAAACTGTCGAAGATGTGCGGCAGGTCATCCCTCGAGATTCCCGGTCCGGTGTCGCGAAAAAGGAGAATGTTCTTTTCCCGTCCTTTTTTCAGCTTGATAGTGATCCTGCTGTTGGGATGGCTTTTGAAATAGAACAGCGCGTTTTTGAGCAGGTTGAAAATGACAAAAATAAAAAAGGTCTCGTTGACTCGAATGAGAAAGCTTTCTTTCGCGTCGAGATGAATCCTTTCCCGTTCGCGTTCCGATTCATAGCCGTATTCGTCAAGCGCTTTACGGGTTATTCTGCCTGCGGACAGATACGTGAAGCTGTCCGGGCCGATCGGTTTTTCCTGGATTTCGTCGAGAACCATGTCTACTACCTGAATGCCGCGCTTGACTGCCATCTGGCCGTGAGAGACCCGTTGATAGAGGCTCTCGAGTTCTTTTCTGTCGAGAGTGTTCTCCGGTCTTTCGGGGTGAAAACGGGGCAGCAGGTTCTGGATGCTGTTCAGGCAGTGCCGGATTTGGCCCAGGGGATTACGCATCTCATGAGCGATGCTCCCGGCGAGTGACTTCAGCACCCGGTTCCGTTCCTGGGCAAGCTCACCATGTTTGATCGTGAACCCGGAGAGCAGTCCGAGCATCAGGGCCATGGGAAGCGGGAGCAGGTAGGTGACGATTTCCGTAGTGAGCACGAGGTGGCTGCCGGTCGTGAAAACATAACCGGTGTAGGCGATCGCGATACCACCGACCAGAAGAAGCGTCAGCATGTAGTAGTTGGGGATGAAAATGATGAAGACCAGCAGCATCATGGTTTCGCAGATAAGCCACATGCCCGAGAAGTTGTTCATCAGCGTCAGGAAGGTGAAAATTACCGGTAACGTGAAAGTCAGCCAGAAGTACCAGTAGAGATTTACCCAGGGTTTGAAGTTTGCCGGATAGTATTTGCAGAAGAGCAGCGGAACGAAGGTGGCCAGTGAGGCGAACCGGAGTTCAAAGGATTCATAAGGCTGGGGCAGTATGGCCGTCCAGATGATATAGTAGAGAGGGTGGGCCCAGAATCCGACATACCGTGCGATTCCGATCGTGAACTCGTTCCGGTCGTAATCTTTCCTGAGGAATTCCACGAATCTCTTCAGAAGCGACGGTTTCAGGGTGTGTCTAAGGGGCATGGTGATTATTCTCCCTTCAGAATACAGAAACTGTAGTGGTTGTAGATGTCCTCGCCGATTTCCAGTACGGAACCCGAGGCAGTGTTCTCTTTGACGGTGAGTCCGTAGGTTCCGGCAAGAGAGTCCGTTTCGCTGTACCCGTTGATAAAGGGCTCGCCCAGCTTGCGCATGTTCCGCATGAAATCTTCAGCCTCCTTGACGCCGGTCGCGTCCGCAACGAGGTCTTCCGAAACGTAGTCGAACCAGAACCGGGACCCGGGACTCATCAGCTTCGAGGCTGAGTTGAAAATGAAATCGATTTCTTCGGGGTGGAAATACATCGAGCCGCCCTCCCAGATGAAGAACGTTGGGCGTTTCGGGTCGAATCCCGCCGGCAAAAGCACTTCTTCAAGGGGCTGTTCGGTGATGTCGATGTCTATGCTGCGAATCGTGTTCTTCTTGCTGCTGTCGAATATGTTCCTCCGTTCGTTCAGCATGATCGGCAGGTCGAGATCGTAGATTGTCGCGTCAGGGAAATTCAGTCGCCAGAACCTGCTGTCGTACCCGGCACCGATGTTGACGACGTTGAACGCATTTCGCTCCTGTTCCTGTGCAAAGCGGATGACGGCTCCGTCGAGGTGCAATGTTCGGGCAGCCACCATGTTCTGCAGATAAGGGGTGTCGTTGCTGAAGCGTTTTGCGAGGGTGAGGCCCTGTTTTCCGGCCAGCATGAACGCGTACGGGTCGTCGAAACGCCGTTCTCCGACGGGCTTTCCCTGTTCCATGGCCCGCAGTCCGACGATGAGTTTTGCCGTGGTCTTGGTCTTGTGTTCGTAGAGCACGTTGATCTTTTCGACGTCGAAGGCGTTGCGCCGCAATCCCTTGAGATCCTGTGCCCAGTAGGTGAAATCTGCCTGTGCGACGAGCTTTTCCCCATTGTACATCATGATCGGGATGGTGGTGATGACCCGTTTGCTTGCCGCATAGCGTTTCGCCAGCATTTCCCATCTGTTCTGGTCGACGTAAGCCTTGCAGGTTAGGTTGTGGCAACTGGGGGCGAACCACTGGATAGTGGCCTTCGCCCCCCACATGTAGGCTGCGTTATCGTCTGTCGAGGGCACGAAGCCGATGATCGGGATCATGTGGAAGAGCGATGCCAGGGCGATACCGCCAGTGTAGTCGGCTGCGAGCAACATAAGGGCCGCCTGGTGGGTTATGTACTGATTGGAGGCGCTGGGGTTCAGCGGAAGCACGGTTTCGGTATAACCGCGTTTGACAGCCGTGATTTTCCAGTCGATGAAGTCGAGTACAGGGACGGATTCGTGAAAGGATTTCGTCAGGGCATCGAGATCGAAGCGTTCTCTGCGGTCCAGTTCCCAGGCGTCGACCGAATGAAGAAGGAATGCACTATTGAAATGCGTACTCATTGTTTTTTTTGCTACGTGTTGAGCCGTGATTGGCTGGATATTGAGGTTCGGAAGATGCTTCAATCCTGAACAGGCAAAGGGGGATTTTCCGGCAACGAGCTGTTCGGAGGAGGAGGTTGAGCGAGGCTTTTCGGAAGCTTCGTTCCATAGGATGTTTGTGTTGCAAGTGGTTACGGATTCAGGGGTCAGGAAGACGATAAACGATTACCGATCGTCAAGTATAATGATCTTTTTGAAAAAAATACGCTTGTTACATCTTTGTTTTACTTTTTTATTTGCTCTGTTTTTTGCGGCGACGCAGAAAAAGGGAAAAGAGAAGAGGAGGTTTTACTTCTTTTTGTGATGCCCGGTCCCTTGCCTTCTGAGGGCAAGGGACGGAGCAAGGGGGAGGAGTCGGTCAGTCGATGTAGACCAGCAGATTCAATCCGCCGGTTTCCGGATTCGGTTCCACCTTGAAACCTTCTTCGTCGATTATGGCGCCGACAATGCCACCGGCTATCCACGAGAACAGATCCGAAGTGCTGAAGTTTTTGTCGGCGCTTTCCTTGACGAAGCCGAGCGTGGCGGGAACGGCCATGGAGACGACGGTGCTTGCGCCACTCTTTTTCAGCAGGTGGGAAATACCGAGTCCGACACCGACGTGGATGTTCTTGTCAAGCGGAGTGTTTTTCTGAGCCCAGGTGTTGGCTTTGCTGTACCATCCGGCTTGCGCGGGTGCTGCCTGCATGAAGAGCGCGGCGACCAGTGCGAAGATTGCGAGCTTTTTCATCTTGTCCTCCTGTTGCTTTTGCGGTATTCCGTTCTGTACAAGCCCGGTGATTGATGATCCGCTGTGAGAGTTTGTTGTTTCGAGTTCCACTAGAGGAGTTCCAACTGGCGTGCCAGAACGGGAGGGGAGGGGAGAGCTTTTCTTCTAAGCCGTTTTTACTGTGTTGGTTAAGGGTCTGATTTTTTTGCTGGAAGCGGTTGGAGGAGCAGGTTTTCGCAGGAGTTCACTGTTACCGTAAAAGAAGAGGGTGTTGCAGAAACGCGCATCTGTGCGCGCCGGCGGTATTCTTCTCTCTCTTCCCGCAAACGGCCATTGTTATGGCTGGTGCGGAAAGAGGTCCGGCTTCGAGGTTTCAGGCGGCCATGAAAGCGGTCAGTCGATATAGACCAGCAGATTCAATCCGCCGGTTTCGGGGTTCGCCTCCATTTTGAAGCTTTCATTGTCGATTATGGCGCCTACGATGCCGCCCGCTATCCAGGAGAGAAGGTCGGATGTGCTGAAATTCTTGTCAGTGGTTTCCTTGATGAAGCCGATCGTGGCGGGGACGGCCATGGAGACCACACTGCTTGCGCCGTTCTGCTTGAGAACGTGCGAGATGCCGATTCCCGCGCCGATATGGAAATTCTTGTCAAGCGGAGCGTTTTTCTGAGCCCAGGTGTTGGCGTTGCTGTACCATCCGGCATGTACGGGTGCCGCTTGCATGAGGAGCGTGGCGGCCAGTGCGAAGATTGCAGGCATTTTCATCTTGTCCTCCTTCTGCTTTTCCCGGTTCCGGTCCGTTACAAACCCGGTCGTGATGATTCGCATGGGGGACGATTGCTACAGAAGCAGGGTCAACTATCGTGCCATAAATGATTCGGGAGTGACAGGTATGGGTAACTCACGGTGTGAAAGTCGGTAGCGCCGGATGGTCGTGTTTTCGGCCGGACGATGTCGCCTGTTTTTTTGCGGCTCGGATTATCGATGTGAAACAGCCCGTCTCAAGAAATAGGGGACGTTGTTCCGTATCCTAAAAAGTGGACTGAAATTCGTATATTGGCTTGAGTGCGAACAGTAACGGGCAATCCCTAAAAACATTATCCCCTATGCCACGCGGACCAAGGCTCGATGCCCCCGGAACACTGCACCATGTCATTATCCGTGGAATCGAGAAAGGCAGAATCGTTCGTGACGATCAGGACAGAAAAGAGTTCCTCCGTCGAATGGGTGAACTGGCTAAAGGAACAGGCACCGGCATCTACGCCTTCGCACTCATGACAAACCATGCCCATATACTGTTGAAAAGCGGACACCAGGGTCTGTCGACATTCATGCGCCGTTTGCTTTCAGGTTATGCGCAATACTTCAATCGCCGCTACCAGCGAGTAGGCCATCTCTTTCAGAACCGCTATAAGTCCATCATCTGCGAAGAAGAGGCCTATTTCGACAAACTGGTAGCCTACATCCATCTCAATCCAATTCGAGCAGGGCTCGTCAATACATTTGAAGAACTGGCGCTATATCCCTGGAGCGGCCATGCCGTCATCATGGAGAATGTTCACTACCCGTGGTTGGATTGTGATTACGTTTTGCAGGGTTTCGGAAACAGGGAAGGAGCGGCAAGGAAAGCATATCTCGAATTTCTCGAGGAAGAGATGGGGATTGACCGGGAAAAAGAGCTGTCCGGAGGGGGGCTCGTGCGGTCACAGGGCGGCTGGTCCAAAGTGCAGTCCATGCGCAAGAGAGGGGAGAAGGCCCTTTCGGACGAGAGGATCCTGGGAGGTGATGATTTCGTCAGGGAAGTGTTGAAAGAGGCCGAAGAGAGAAAAGATGTGTCGATGCCTGAAGCCCGACGGTTCGAGCTGTTCAATGAAGCAATAGAGCTGGCATGCGAGAGAGCGGGAGTTACGGTAACGTTTCTGCGGTCGGGGAGCAGGAGCGGTCGGTTGCCGTTACTGAGAAAAGAGCTCGCGAAGAAAGCTGTCAACGAGTACGGTTTATCGCTCGCCGAGGCAGGAAGGCAGCTTGGTGTAACGACCAACGCGGTGAGTTACATGCTGAGGAGGACGTAACGCAAGTCTATTGGCTTGTTATTGTTGTTACGGAACAACGTCCCCTGTTTTTTTACTGTTTTTTTATAACATTAAATGAGATATGGTGACATGGGATTAAAGGTGTTGTGCTTCGTTTGTGTGGTGTTCGTGGTTGCAGGTTGTGCCTCTGAT
The DNA here is from genome assembly GCA_028282595.1 of Chlorobium sp. Lineage (GTDB taxonomy): Bacteria > Bacteroidota > Chlorobiia > Chlorobiales > Chlorobiaceae > Prosthecochloris. The sequence continues at coordinate 67,804 of JANQHQ010000035.1, forward strand.
GAAGATCATGGCGGGAAAGAGCAGGCTGCTGTTGCGGCTGCCGAGAAGTGGCTGGAGCGTGTCGATGCCGGAGAGTACCGGACAAGCTGGCAGGAAGCTTCTGAAGTGTTCAGAGCCTCAATGACAGCGGACAGGTGGGAGCAGTCGATGCGTAAGGTTCACGCTCCTCTGGGTAAGCTCCTCTCGAGGGAGGTTCGCTCGAAAAAGTACATGAGCCCGCTTCCGGGAGCTCCGGACGGTGAATACGTAATCGTTGAGTTCGATGCGTCGTATGAGAACAGGAGGCAGGCGGTGGAGACCGTAACGCCCATGCTTGAAAAAAGCGGTGAATGGCGTGTGTCCGGTTATTACATGCAATAGCCTGAAAAGCCGCTCGCCTGAAGGTGTCGCTACGGGATGCTACCTGATTTCCGAAAATTGAATGAACGTGGAGAAGCGATTTGTTTCTGCCGGTAATACGGCCGTTGCATAACGGGTTTACGGTTCGGGAGCGTATGGGCTTCTTGTGTTTCACGGTCTGCCGGGCAGTTCGTGGCTTGGGCCGGAGTGAAAGGAGGCGATCGAGGGCGCGGATGTGCGCGTCATCGTGGCGGAACGGCCCGGTTACGGCGATTCTTCGCCCCTTGCGATGGAGAGTGCCGCCGAGTGGAACCCGTTGTCGCAACGAGTGATGGTATCCTTCCGCCTATCCCCCTGCGAAGTCGATCACGCAGACATAGCGGTGGACGGGGTGGCGTTCGATGGCGACGCCGACGATGCTGAACCGCGGGTCCAGGATGATGTCGCGGTGGCCTCTGTTGCGGACACCGTCGTCCACGAGCAGGCTTGCGACGATCTCACGGCCGGTGTTCAGGCCGTAGGAGATGTTTTCGCCGGTGACTCTCCATCTGACGGATCGACGCAGGCGGGTGGCGGGTTTTGACCCGTCCGGTCCTCTGTGCCCGGTTCTGCCGGTGTGCGACTGGTGGAGGGCGTGGGTTTTCGCGGCGAGGAAGATCTCTTTCGACGGGCAGAGGGCTTTCGCGGGCTTTGCGCTTCGCATGGCGCTGACGCACTCCCGGACGGCGCGTTCTCCTTCGCGGGTCCTCTGCCCCCTTTGGAAATGGGGGCTCGAGGGGTCGTGGTAAACTTTTCCCGCGAAATAACGCAGTCGCGGTTCGATGTACTTCCGCGCATAGCCGACCGGATCGGTCCGGGCCATGTTCAGGTGCAGGACGACCTCTTTTTCGATGGTATCCATGTAATCGGCATTCCGCACCGAACAGTCGTTCTTCCGGCCGCCGGTGAACGCATGGTTTCCGTTTTTCGGCGGGGTTATGAAGCCGGATGCGCTGCCGGCGGTGAGCGTAAGGGAGACGAGGACGACAAACAGCGCCAGCGCGAGACGGTACATCGGATGTGCTCTTTTTCGGATTCTCATTTGCGCGTTCATCTCTTTCGCATTGCCGGAAACGGGATGCGCCGGGCCTGAGGGAATGTTGCTTCGAGAATAGAAAAGATAGGGAATTTCGGTACTCTTTTTTCTGTAGATTTCAGAAAGAGAGATCGAAACAGTTCAAACGGTTTTACGAGGGAGGAAACGACATGCCAGGACATGGAATGGGCGGTTTGTTCGGCCTTATTGTCCTCGTTCTCGATGTCTGGGCCATCATCAGCATCGTGCGGAGCAGGGTCGGAACGGGTGCGAAGGTGCTCTGGGTGGTGCTCGTGCTGCTGTTGCCCGTCTTCGGGTTGCTCGTCTGGTTCCTGTTCGGTCCGAAAAACCGCTGATCCGGACGATTTTCCAACCCGGACCCGGAAAAGGAATTCCGCTTTCCCGATCGTCCCGACTGTGTGTCTCCGCCGGCGAAAAACGGGTTTTTTGCGCCGATACGGTGTTATATTGCAAAGGGCAAACAGACCGACTGTCCGGTTACGCCGGCCGGAACGGTGCTCTCCGTACGGATATTCCACCGCGTTCGGAGAACTCGTACACAGAAAGTGAAGTTATGAACGTATCGGTCGTTATTGCGAATTTCAATTATGCACATCTGATAGAAGGCGCGGTTGCAAGCGTTCTCGGTAACGAAGGCGGACTGCTCCGCGAAATCATTGTCGTCGACGACCGTTCCACCGACGACTCCCGTGAAGTCCTTCAGCGCCTCTACGCGGATCACGAGAAGGTCCGGCTGGTCTTCAACGAGGAGAACCGGGGACAGTTGTCCTGTTTTCGCACGGGCATCGGCATGGCGAGGGGTGATGTCATTTCCTTTCTCGATCCCGACGACCGTTACGAGAACCGCTGCCTGGAAGAGGTTGTCCGGGTGTTCGGCGAACGGCCGGAAGTTGATTTCGTTTACACCGGTTACCGCGACGTGGGAGAGCGGGAGGAGGTCGTGCTCAAGGCGGAGAGGGATTTCGACATCGGCAGCACCAGGATGATGACCGCGCTGACCGGCCGTCATTTCTGGTCGATCACTTCCACCATTTTTCTTCGCAGAAAACTTGCGCGGCGCATCATGGCGCTGCCGGAACACTATGACTGGGAGTTCGAGTCGAGGGTCGATACGGTAATCGAGCTGGCGTCGACGATCGTGGGGTCCTACCGTTACTATCTTGCGCAACCTCTCATGCTGCGAACGATTCACGAAACGAACTACTCCCACACGGTCGACGACTGTTCCGTGAAGGTGAAAAGATACAAGGAGGGATTCCGGCGTGTACGGGCGTTTTTCTTCCGGGACTGCGCGATCCCGGACGATTCGCCGGGCGCGCTCTACCGCGAGTTCAGGGACCTCCCTTCGAAGGACCGCAAAACCTTCCGCGACTATCTGAACGCCGCGGGAAAGATGCGCCTCTCCCTTTTCAGGCGATGGGGTCTCCGGTTTCTTCTGGTGAAATGTTTTTACATCGGCCGCCTGCCTTTTGAACAACAATCCCCCATGCCATGAAAAGAACCGGAATCCTTTCCCGGGCCATCTGTTTCTCGATCCTTTTTCCCGTCGCTCTGCAAGCCAGGGAGCCGAAACCCGTGACGGTGGAGGTCGTGGCCAAGTCGAGAGAGAGCTGGAACGGCCGAGTTCTTCCGCACTACGGTAAGGGCTCTCCCGAGATTACCATTCTGAGAATCGTCGTTCCTCCGAGCGTGCGGCTGCCGGAACACAAGCACCCGGTCATCAACGCCGGAGTGCTGCTGAAAGGGCAGTTGACCGTCGTGACGGACGAGGGAGAGGTCCTGCAGCTTCGGGCGGGAGAGCCGATCGTCGAGGTTGTCGAAACATGGCATTACGGTGAGAACCGGGGCGAAGAGCCCGCGGAGCTGATCATGTTCTACGCCGGTAACAAGGGTGTGCCGTTGTCCGTCGAGAAAAACTGAGACGGCAGGAAGCGGCCTTTCGCCGGCGATATCGAATTCCTGGGTTGTCCAACAAAAAAACGGAGTGACTGTATGAAATACGAAGAGCCCGAGATCAGAGAACTGGAGGAACGGCGCGTCGCCTGTGTCTCCTTTACCGGAAACTATATCGGCAACAGCAAGCTGTTCGCCGACCTGTTCACGATGCTTTCCCAATGGGCGGGCCCGAAAGGGCTGATCGGGCCGCAAACGGTGTTCCTTTCGGTGTACTACGGCGATCCCGCCGTCACGCCCCCCGATGAACTGAAGCTCGACTGCTGCCTGTTCGTCCCCGACGATATCCAGGCTGAAGGGGATATCGGCGTGAAGACTCTGCCGGGGGGTAGCTACGCCGTGATGCGTGCGGAGCTGGAGGGCCCGAGCGAGTACGGACCGGCATGGGAGGCTCTGGTCAAATGGATGGAAGGGAAGAAGCTCGAGACCGGCGTGTCGAGACCCGGCTACGAGATCTATCTGAACAATCCCGACGAACATCCCGAAAAGCATCATCTCGTCGACATCTGCCTGGCTGTCGGGAAGTGAGGAGCGGAGATGTCCGGGGAAGGGACGGATAACGATTTCCGGATCGAAAGGGTGTACTGCCGCCGGGGCTTGCCGGAAACCCACCGCGCATCCGCCGCCCGTCTGTATGACGAGGCGTTCAGAAAAAAGCTGTCGGCAGCGGTTACGTCGGACGAGGAGCGATACGCGCTCCTGCAGGATTGCATCGATCCGCGGTACGCAATTGTCGCCACGGAGGGTGACAGACTTATGGGCATAGCCGGTTTTCACACGGAGAGCGGCTCGTTCACCGGGGGCGTTTCCTCTGGATATCTTTTTTCAAAGCTGGGCTTTCTCAGGGGCACGAGGGCGGCACTGCTGCTCGCTCTTTATGAAAGAAAACCCGAACCGGGAGAGCTCCTGATGGACGGCATCGCGGTGGATCGGGAGTACAGGGGAAGAGGGATCGGCGGACTGCTGCTCGACGCGTTGGCGGCCTTTGCGCGTGAGGAGGGCTTCGACCGGCTTCGGCTGGACGTGATCGACAGCAATCCTGGCGCGAAAGCGCTGTATGAGCGCGTTGGCTTCAGGGCACTGGGGACAGAACACTTTCCGTATTTGCGATGGCTGCTGGGGTTCGGTGGTTCGACGGCCATGGTCAAAGACGTCCGTAACGCAAAGGCCGTTTCCTGATACACGGGAAACGGCCTTTACCTGCTCTTTTCACGGATGCGCCGCTATTTCACCAGGCCGGAAAAGCCCATGAAGGCCAGAGAGAGAATCGCGGCTGAAATGAAGCCTATCGGTACGTTTTTGAAGGGCTTGGGGACATCTGCCTCTTCGAGCTTCTCCCGTATGCCCGCGAACATCACGATTGCGAGAATGAAGCCCATGGCCGAGAAGAAGGCGAAAACGACCGAGGTTACGAAGGAGTACTCCTCCTGGATTGAAATCAGCGCCACGCCGAGAATCGCGCAGTTAGTCGTGATGAGCGGAAGAAAGATGCCGAGCGAGTTGTAGAGGGACTTGCTCACTTTCTTGAGGATGATCTCGACAAGCTGCACCAGGGACGCGATCACCAGAATGAACATGACGGTCTGCATGAACTCGATCCTGAACGGGACGAGCACGCCGTGATGCAGTACGTAACCGATCGCGGTGGCGATCGTCATGACGAAGGTGACGGCAAAGCCCATGCCAATGGCCGTGTCGAGCTTGCGGGAAACCCCCAGATAGGGACAGATACCGAGAAAGCGGGCGAAAACGACGTTGTTGACGAATATCGCACTGACGACGACAAGCAGTAGTTCGGTCATTATTTATCCCCCCGTTTCTTTTCGAGCGAGTTGAGGCCCGCGATGATCAGTCCGAGCCCGGCGAACGCTCCCGGAGGCAACGCGAAGACCAGCAGGGTGTTGGCGTCCTCGCCGACGATAGGAATGTTGAAGATCGTTCCGGAACCCAGGACTTCCCGGAAGGCCGAGAGCAGGAGCAGGGCGAAGGTGAAGCCGAGTCCCATGCCGACGGCGTCGATGAACGAGTACCACAGGCCGTTGCGGCTCGCGAACGCTTCGGCCCTGCCGAGGATCATGCAGTTCACCACGATCAGGGGGATGAAGATGCCGAGTGCCTGGTTCAGTTCCGGCGAATAGGCCTTGATCAGAAGGTCGACAATCGTCACGAAGGTCGCGATGACGAGAATGAAGGAGGGTATCCTGACCGTGTTGGGGATCGCCTTGGCCGAAAGCGAGACGACGATGTTCGAACCCAGAAGCACGAATGTCGTGGCCAGCCCCATGCCGAGGCCGTTGATCGCCGAGGTGGTGACGGCGAGCACCGGGCAGAGGCCGAGCAGCATCTTGGTTACGGGGTTTTCCCTGACGAACCCCCGGGTGAGAATGTTTAAGGCTTCAGTCATTCTTCTGTGGGTTTAGGGTATTGTTCCTTGACGTATTCCAGTCCTCTGACGACCGCATCCGAGATGGCGCGGGAGGAAATCGTGGCGGCCGTCAGCTCGTCGATTTCTCCGCCGTCCTTTTTCACCTTCCAGTCGGTGTCCTCCAGGGTGCGGTTTCTGAACTGTTCCTTGAATTTCGGTTTGTCGATCTTGTCGCCGAGACCCGGGGTCTCGAGGTGGTAGACAACCTTGTAGTCGTAGATCTTCTGTTCCGGTGAGACGCCGAGGAGTATCTCTATCCGGCCGCTGTAGCCGAGGTTCGTCGAGGACTCCACGGCAACGCCTTGCATGTTCATGTCCTTGTCGTATGCTTCGTAAAATGCCGTTTCCTCTGTTTTTACCGTTTTCAGGCTGTCGAAGGCGAATGGAAAGATCGCTTCGATGGCCTTGCGTTTCATCTCCGCTTTCGCCAGCGCGATCGGTTCGCGGGTCAAGTCGTCGACGACGGCCAGGAGTGCGGCCGAGAGCAGGCCGACGACGGTCAGGGTAATGATGGGTCTCATGCTTTTTCAGACTTCTTTTGATATTTGGCTTTCTGGTCGTTCTGGTCCCAGCGGTCGAGCAGGGGAACGAAGCCGTTCATGATCAGGATGGCGAACGACACCCCTTCGGGGTAGCCGCCCCAGAGGCGGATGATGGCCGTCAGAAGACCGCAGCCGAGTCCGAAAATAAGCTGTCCCCGCATGGAAATCGGCGACGTCACCATGTCGGTCGCCATGAAGAACGCTCCGATGATCAGGCCGCCGGTGACCATGTGGAAAAGCGGCGAGGCGTAGGTGCCGGGGTCGATCAGGAAGAAGATTCCCGTGAAGAGAAACACCGAACCGATCAGCGTCAGAGGGATCGTCAGCGTGATGTAGCGCTTGTAGAGCAGCCAGGCGGCGCCGGCGAGCAGGGCGATGGCTGACGTTTCCCCGAGACTGCCGTTCATGGTGCCGTAAAACCCGTCCATCAGGGTGAAGGAGCCGAGGGCTTCGAGTCCGTCGGTTTTCAGAATGCCGAGCGGCGAAGCTGCCGTCTGCATATCGACGTTCAGCCCGAGCGAAAAGGGCGCGGGCACGGGCCAGCTCGTCATTGCAGCAGGGAAGGAGATCAGAAGGAAGACCCTCGCTACCAGCGCGGGATTGAAGATGTTGTAACCCAGGCCGCCGAAAACGTGCTTGGTGGCCGCGATGGCGATAAAGGAGCCGACGACGATCATCCACAGCGGCAGGTTGGCCGGGACATTCAGGGCGAGCAGAAGGCCGGTTACGAGGGCGCTGCCGTCGAGACAGCTTGCCGGTTTTTTTCTGGCCTTGTCCATCAGCCATTCGAAGCCGATGCAGCTGAGGATGGCGACCACGTTCAGCACCAGGGCGTACATTCCGAACAGATAGACAGACATGACGGTCGCCGGGGCCAGGGCCAGGGCGACGTTGTACATCACCGATTCGATCGAGTCGCTGGAGCGAACGAATGGCGCATATGAAACTTTGAGTTTTACTGATTCCATGACAGCGTGATGATCCTTTAGGCTGATTTGCGTTTCTGACGGTTGTTGACGAGGACCTTCGCATACTTGATCCAGTGAACGAGCTCGCGTTTCGACGGGCATACGAAGGTGCAACTCCCGCATTCGGTGCAGTTCATCAGGCCGAGGTCAAGGATTTCATCGAACTTGCGAAGCTGGGCGGTGTTTGCCAGAAGCCAGGGTTCGAGGCTCTGCGGACAGACATCGACGCATTTGCCGCACCGGATGCAAGTGCGTTCCCTCGATTTTTCGACAGCGGAGTTGTTGATGAAGAGCAGGCCGGAAGTTGTCTTCACCACGGGAGCGTCGAGCGTGAAAAGCGCTTTTCCCATCATCGGGCCGCCGCAGATGACCTGGTTGGTTTTTTCCGAAATGTCGCCGCAGAATCCGGCGATATCTTTGAACGATGTGCCGATCCGTGCAAGGACGTTCTTGCGTGAGGAGATCTCCATGCCGCTGACCGTGACGACGCGTTCGATGAGCGGTCTGTTCAGGCAGACGGCTTCGTAGACGGCGACGGCGGTTCCGATATTCTGCACGAGGCACCCCTTGTCGAACGGGAGTTCACCCTGTCCGATCGTGCGCCCGGTAATGGCGTTGATGAGCTGCTTTTCGGCTCCCTGCGGGTATTTCGTCTTCAGTGAGACGACCTCGATGCCTTTCGGCGAGGCGTGCTTTTTCAGTGCATCGATGGCGTCCTGCTTGTTCGATTCTATACCGATCCAGGCCTTTGCCTCACCCTTGAAGAGGGAGGAGATGATTTCGAGGCCCGCCACGACTTTCGCGGGCGATTCAACCATCAGCCGGTGGTCGGCCGTCAGAAAGGGCTCGCACTCGGCGCCGTTGAGGATGATGGTGTCGATGCTTTTGTCCGGGGGAGGTGAAAGTTTTACGTTGGTCGGGAACCCGGCTCCTCCCATTCCCACGATGCCCGCGTCCTTGACTTTCGCAATGATCTCCTCTTGTGAAAAGCTCCGCCAGTCCGCCGGTTCCGTGTCGAGTCCTTCCGCCCATTCGTCCTTTCCGTCGGGAGTGATGAAAACAGCCATAGCGTACTGGCCGCCCGGATGGGGATGCGGTTTGACTCCCTTGACTTTTCCACTGGTGCTCGCGTGGACGTTGGCCGAGATGAAACCGTCGGCTTCACCGATCAACTGGCCTTTTTTTACCTGTTCCCCCATCTTGACCAGCGGCTTGGCGGGTTTGCCGAGATGCTGGTTCATCGATATCACGAGCTCGGCGGGAACAGGCATGACCTCGATAGCGGAACTCTCCGTTAGTTTCCTTTCAGGAGGGTGAATGCCTCCGATCTTGAATGTCTTCATTTACGAGGCGTTTTTTTGTTTCACTTCTTCCAGGTCGTGCTCGAGACGGATGCAGTTGACCTTCGCCGGGCACACCTCGATGCATTTGCCGCAGGAAGTGCACTTTTCCTGAATGATCTGCGCAAGGAAGTTGTCGATGACGATCGCGTCGTCCTCGCACACCTTGACGCACTTCTGGCAGGCGATGCAGCCTGCGTCGCAGGCCTTCTTCGTGGGCCCGCCCTTGTCGTGCGAGTTGCAGGCGATGACGTATCGTTCCGCTTTCTTTTCCTGCATGACGAGCACCCCTGTCGGGCAGGCCGAAATACAGGCCTCGCAGCCCGTGCAGAGATCTTTGTCGATGACGATCAGGCCGTTTTCGAGCCGCATCGCGTCGAAATCGCAGAACGCGATGCACGACCCGAGTCCGAGGCAGGAGTAACGGCAATGTTTCGGGCCGGCGAACGCCTGGGTCGCGGCCCAGCAATCCTGGATGCCGAGATATTCGGCGGTCTGTCGTGCGTTGTCGTTGTTGCCCTGGCAGAGCACGACGGCGATCTGCGGTTTGGGCTCGGCCATGGTTATTCCAAGCGTTTTTCCGAGCTTGGCCGCCAGGTCGCTGCCGCCGACGGGGCAGGACATGCTCGAATCCCTGGTTTCGACGAGGACCTCGGCAAACTGACCGCAGCTCGGATAGCCGCAGGCGCCGCAGTTGACGCCCGGAAGAATCTCGTTGACAAGCATGACGGTCGGGTCCTCTTCCACATGAAACTTTTTCGAGACATAGTGGATGATGACTCCGAGCGCCAGCGCCACGGCTCCGAGACTCGTTACTGCCGGTATGAATGCTTCACTGATGATCATTGGGTCCTATTTAGTGCGTTCTATATAGTAATAGGTCTTGTTTTTCAGTGCACGACGCAGCACGACATAGGTCAGGGCAAGGACCCCCACTCCCGCGAGAAACGACTGCCAGAGCTCCATTTCCGCCGCGCCGGCTACGCCGAGGGTGATCATGAACAGCACGAGCGGCCCGATAAGCAGCACGAGAGCGGATTTCACCTCCGCATGTTCCTTGAGCTTGCAGTAGACGAGATCGCCGACGTTCGCGCCGGTCGAATTGTCCGCGATGACCGTTTCCGGCTTTGCCGAAGGCTTCTGGTTCATGGTACAGGCCCCGCAATGCACGTCGTCCTTCGATGCCTCCATACAGGTCAGCTCAATTTCGGCTTTTCCGTCGAATGTTTTCAGTACTCTGGCATTCATACAGCGCAATCGTCCCCTGTGTTATTATCTTGATAATAACCTCTCCACGTAGTGATTATGTTCTGTTGCTGGTGGCTTTACACGTGAGATGTATCCTTTTTCCCAAACCGGGCGCACCCCCAGTCATCTCCTTCGGGAAAAATGACTGTCAATCTACTAATATTCACGGATATAAACAAATGCCCGGACGTCCTGTCCGGGCATTTCGTACGACCGGGGTGGTCTCAGAGGCCGTTTCTGGCGAAGATGGCGTCGACGCTTTTTCTCAGTTTTTCGAGGATGTTCCGCGGGGAAAAAAGCCGTTCGATCTCCTCTTCGGCGATGTGCCGGAGGATGTCTTCGTCCCCGAGAACGTGCTGTTTCAGGGGTACCTTGTTTTCCCAGCTTTTCATCGCGTTGCGCTGAACGAGCCGGTAAGCTTCCTCGCGGGTCAGTCCCTTGCCGGTGAGCGCGAGAAGGAGGGTCTGGGAAAGCGTGAGACCGTAGGAGGTGTCGAAGTTTTCCTGCATCCTTTCGGGGTAGACGAGGAGGTTTTTCACGGCGTCGGTAAAGGTTCTCAGCATGTAGCAGAGGGCGATGGTTGAATCGGGCATCACGACGCGCTCGACCGACGAGTGGGAGATATCCCGCTCATGCCACAGAGCGACATTTTCCATGCCGGCCAGGGAGTTCGAGCGAACCACCCGCGCGAGTCCCGTCAAGCGCTCGAAAGTAATGGGGTTGCGTTTGTGCGGCATGGCGGAACTGCCTTTCTGTCCCTTGCCGAAAAACTCTTCCGTTTCGCGTACTTCCGTGCGCTGAAGGTGCCGCAGTTCGACGGAGAATTTCTCGATGGACGAGGCGATGAGCGCCAGCGTCGTGAGATATTCTGCGTGGCGGTCCCTCTGCAGGATCTGCGTCGAAATCGGCGAGGGCTTCAAGCGGAGCTTTTTGCAGACGGCGGATTCTATTTCGGGGGGGAGGTGCTGGTAGGTGCCGACCGCGCCCGAAATCTTTCCGACCGAAACCGTTTCGACGGCCCTTTTCAGCCTGTCGAGATGGCGCAGCATTTCCTGCCGCCAGAGCAGCAGCTTCAGGCCGAAGGTAGTCGGTTCGGCGTGAATGCCGTGGGTGCGTCCCATTTCGAGCGTGTACTTGAATTCCACCGCCCTTTCGGTCAGCACGCCGACTAGGGACTCGACGTCCTGCAGGAGGATTTCGCCGGCATCCCGCATCTGCATGGCAAGGCAGGTGTCGCCCACGTCGGAAGAGGTGAGGCCCTCGTGGATGTACCTCGATTCGGGGCCGACGTAGCTGTTGACGTTCGTCAGGAAGGCGATCACGTCGTGCCGGGTCTCTTTTTCGATTTCGAGAATTTCATCGACGTCGAAACGCGCGTTTTTTCTTATGGTTTCAAGGGCGGACGCCGGAACGATACCGGCTTCGACGCGCGCCTCGACGGCGGCGATTTCAAGCTGCAGCCATCGTTCGAACTTTGCTTCGTCCGTCCAGATGGCCGCCATGTCTTTCGGTGAGTAACGTGGTATCAATGCTCGCTGGTTTTAGTTGCGGATGGTAGTGAGTCTGTGGAAAATCGTTTGGAGCCGGCGGCTATTCTTACCCGGCCTTTCCGGCAGCCTGCATTTCGCGGTAGACTGTCCGGACGTATTCGATCGCGGCCTCGCGTTCGTAGGGGATTTTTCCCTCGATAACGGCGGCCTCCATTTTTTTCTTGATCACGCCGACGACCCGTCCCTCCTGCAGTCCGAGCGTCTGCATGATGTCGCAACCGTCGATGGGTGGGCGCCATTTCGCCAGAAGGTCCTTCTCGGCGACCTCCGCGATCTTCTGCTCGACGATGTTGAAGTTGTTCATGATCCTGGCGACCTTGCGCGGGTTCTTGCTGGTGACGTCGGCCTTGCAGAGGGTCATCAGGTCCTCGATGTCTTCCCCCGCCTCGAACATCAGACGCCGGACCGCCGAATCGGTGATTTCTCTTTTCGAGAGAGGGATCGGCCGGTGGTGCAGGCGGATCATTTTCCGGACGTAGGGCAACGGCTCGAGCGGCCAGCGCATGGCACGGAAAACCCTTGCGGCCACCTTCGTTCCGACCGCGTCATGGCCGTGGAAGGTCCAGCCGGAGGATTTGCTGAAACGCTTGGTTTGCGGTTTGGCGATGTCGTGCAGGAGTGCCGCTACCCTGAGCCAGAGCTTGTCGCTTTTTCCGGCTACCGTATCGACGACCTGAAAGGTGTGCAGGAGCGCATCCTTGTGGCCGAGCCCGTCGACCTGTTCTACGCCGGCCATGTCGGTCAGTTCGGGCATGATCTCTTTCAGAAGGCCGGTTTTAAAGAGGAGCAACAGACCGACGGAGGGCTTGTCGCTCCGCATGATTTTCAGGAATTCCTGGCTGATGCGTTCCCTGGAAACGATGGGGAGCCTGTGGGCCATGGTTTCCATCGCCTTCAGGGCGGGGCCGTCGATCCTGAAGGCGATCTGGCTCGCGAACCTGGCCGCCCGCATCATCCGGAGGGGATCGTCGGAAAATGTCCGTTCCGGCTCGAGAGGGGTTCTGAGAATACCGGCCCGCAGATCCTGCAGACCGCCGAAAAGATCGACGATCGCTCCCCGATCGGCTTCGTTCAGGGAAACAGCCAGTGCGTTGATCGTGAAGTCCCGCCGCGAGAGATCGTCTTCGATGGAGCCGATCTGCGTGATCGGTTTGCGGGAACCGGGATTGTAGCTTTCCTTTCGCGCGCCGACGATTTCGAGCAGCATCGTTCCCGCTTCGGGGTCGTCGATCTCCATCCGTGCGGTTCTGAAGCGTTCGAAAACGACGAAGTGACGACCGTCGAGCCCCTTTTCGACCTCACGGGCGAATCCGACCGGGTCTCCGATCACCATGACATCGATGTCCTTGCACTCCTTGTTCATCAGGGTGTCCCTCACATAGCCGCCGACCAGGTAGCAGGAAAGGCTTTTCCTGTCCGCTATGTCTCCGATCCGGCATAAGACCCGGGGCAGTGAGGGCAGGGGTGGTTTTTCGTCGTGAGGCATGGTGTATCTCTCGTCTCTGAAATGGCTTCGTCGGTCGTGCGTGCCGTCAGTTGAGGGTTTCCACGGGTGTTTCGAGGGCTTCGATTCCGTACTTGAACAAACTCATCGAGATCATTGTTCCGACCAGCATGAGAAGACCCGCGAAGACAAAGGGGGCTTTCGGTTCCAGGCCGTAGAGTATGCTGCCGCTGAAGGGGCCGAGTATCCGCGCAAGGGAGTTGATGGACTGACCGTATCCCAGGATCTGGCCCTGTTTCTGTTTGTAACTGTAAAGGGAGATCAGCGAGATGTTGATCGGGTTCACGAGGCTGGTGCCGGCTGCGAAAAAGAACAGGATCAGAAGCCCCAGGCTGAACAGTGAGCTCGCCGGGATGAAGGGAATGAAAAAGACCCCGACGAACGTCAGAAGATGTCCCCAGAGAAACAGCCTGTGCTCCCCGAAACGCGTGTTCATTTTTCCCATCAGGATTCCCTGTACGATTACTGACAGAAAGCCGACATAGGCGAAGAGGTAGCCTATCTGCTGGTCGGAGGAGTGAAAATACTCTTTCCAGAGCAGGATCGCGGCGATCTGCATGTTGACGATACCGAAGGTGAAGATGAAGTTCGTGCTCATCAGAAGGGCTATCGGGCGGGAACTGAAAGCCTGTCTGACACCTTCGAGATAGTCGGCGGCTCTCTTTCCGAGCGAGGAAAGAAGCGATTTGTCTTGAGTACCGGTTTTCCCCCGCAGCAGGTAGAAGGAGATGCTTTTTGCGTCCCTGTTCGATTCGGGCAGGAAGAAGATCGCGAGAATGAAATCTATCCCGATAAGGCCGGCGGCGACATAGCCCACCATCTCGATGCCGAAATTGGTCTTGAGAAGGCCGCCGATCAGCGGGCCGATGATAAAACCGATGCCGAAGGCGGCTCCGAGCATGCCCATGGCTTTCGAGCGGCCCGTGCTTTCCGTCACGTCGGTGATGTATGCCTGTGCCGCCGCGATATTGGCCGATCCTACGCCGGACATCGCTCTCGAGAGAATGAGCAGCGGGATGGTGGTGGCCATCGAAAAGAAAAAGTAGGAGACGGCTGCAAGAAAGATGCTCGTGAGCATGACCGGCCGGCGTCCGATATAGTCGCTGAGTCTTCCCCACACCGGCGAAAACAGGAACTGCATCGTTGAGTACACCGCGGCGATCAGTCCTATCATGAACGGGCTCGCACCCAGGTCCTTCGCATAGGTCGGGAGCAGCGGCAGGACAATGCCGAATCCGATCAGGTCGAGCAGGACTGTCAGAAACAGTATCGCCAGAGGTGATTTCTTCATGCAGGCCGTACCGTTTGGTTACACTAAGGCCCCAAAGATAAAAAAAATACCGCTTTTTCGGGCTCTCCGGCCGCAAAACGGCGGGAATCTTTCCGGGTGTCAGGATGAACCGGCGCGCCGCTCATGGCGGTCGAGGATCTCGCGGTGATTGAATGTGAGGGGAAGATGGCGGTTTCGGCCGTTTCGCCGCGGTCGATATGGCCTCCGGGAAAACACCAGTGCCCTTTGAAGGGGTCTATGCTCCTCCTTGTCAGGAGAACGGTTCGGAGGTCTTTGCCGGAGGGGCTTATGACCGCCGCGACGGTTGCTTTTACCATCGTGTCCATAATGATGTTCCCGCGTTTTGAGGTTCGGGGTTCGCCTGTCGTTCACTGTCCGGAAAAATGAGCCGCGGGCCGGGCCGGGCTGCGAATACTTTTTATCCTTGCGGACGGTTGGTTATACCTGAATTGAGCGATTGTCGGGCATTTGTTGAAACGCTCGGTTCAGGTTATACTTGCCCTAAAAGATGTAACGAAGAGATGAGATGAGCAAGAGTATCCTTACTTTCAGGCAGCGTATGCCGGTTTCGATGGAGGACGCCTGGGATTTTTTTTCCTCTCCGGCGAACCTCGCAAGGATCACGCCGCCCGAAATGCTTTTCAGAATAACCAACGGCACCGGCCAAGAGCGCATTTACGAGGGAATGGTGGTCGCCTATACGCTCTATCCTTTCATGCTTCTTCCGGTTCGCTGGGAAACGGAGATAACGAGGGTCGAGCGCCCGTTCTTTTTCGAGGACGCCCAGAAGTCCGGCCCCTACGAGAGCTGGCGGCACCGACATGAGTTCCGTTCGATACCGGGAGGCGTGGAGATGATCGACCGGATCGACTATGTCATGCCTATGGGCGCTTTCGGCGATCTGGTCAACGCCTTGATCGTGAGCAGGCGGCTCGACGAAGTCTTTGCCTACCGGCGCAAAAGAATAGGGGAGATCTTCGGGGAGATGCCCGAGGCCCGTCAAGGTGCGATTGCCGGTTAACGTTTTTTTTGTAACTTAGCGACAGCATTGTTCTTTGTCTTGTAACTGGTGCCGGTTTAAAAGCCGGAGAATAGGGAAGTACGTGAAATTCGTACACTGTACCCGCAACTGTAAAGCGGCTTACTGTTTTGACAATGCATGGCTTCATGTGTTGAAAGAAACAGTTGTTGTCAATCACTGCGATGTTTCCGCCCGGAAAACGTGGGAAGGTTGACAATGGATGTTTGCCGCCAAAGTCAGGAGACCTGCCAGTTATGCTTTTGCATAAAAATCAGACTACGGGTTTATAGTCTTCAGGCACTGAAATTCACGATGTATCGAACTGTCAACGCATAATTTTTTCCGGTTCTCTGCTTTCAACCGGAGATTCTCCGAACGTCAATGCGCTCTTTTTGGGCTGATTGAGGTTTTTGGCAGTGTTGCACTCCTCATCCTGTCTGTTTGTTGCCGATGGACAACCCTGTGGTTCAGTTGTTTTTTTAAAACTGATAACAGGTCAACAGATGAAAAAAACAGTTGTTTTTCTGATGATGTGTGTTTTCTCCCAATACACGCTTCAGGCGGAAAATCTCTCACAAAGCGGCCTCGGCTCTTCCTGCACGAGTGATGAGCTGGTTGTCACCGCTACCCGATTTCCGGTAAAGGAAAAGGAAAGCTCCCGTTTTGTAACGGTTGTCGACAGTGAAGAGCTGAAAGAAACCGGTGCGACGAACGTAATGGAAGCACTTGGGCGAATAGGGGGACTGGGTTATAAATCCCTTGCACCCATAGGAATCAACAAGCAGGGAATGAACAGCGCCGTGTATGTTCGGGGTATAGAAGATGGTGAGCTCATTCTGATTAACGGGTCACCGGTTCAGCAGGCGTCGAGCAAGGGATATGATTTGAGCAACATACCCGTTGAGCAGATCGAGCGTATTGAAGTGCTTAAAGGTGCGGCTTCCACCCTTTATGGGGCCGATGCAATGGCCGGGGTGATCAATGTCGTTACCAGGAAGCCGGTTTCGGAAAAATCAGGAACGGCGTCTGTGGAATTCGGCAACAAGGAGTGGATGAATCATGGTATAAGTCTTAGTCTTCCGGGTATTACCGCAGGCATACGCTATCAGCATCTCTGTGAGCTGGACGACGTGGGCCGGCAATTTTCGAAAAAGTATACGAACGCTCTCGGAGAAACGGATAAGTATATGGTGAATGTCAATGCATCACCCTTCGAGAACACCTCTATCGATTATCAATACTCGTGGTATGAGACAGCTTTCATCGATCTGTACGATTCGGGCAAGGTCGAACGAACCGATCAGGAAAGCGCGTTTCACTTTCTCAACCTTCGTTACGAGGGTGAGCGGTTCCGGGGCAAGCTGTTCGGTATGCACGATAAACGTATTACGGAAGATTATGTGGATAACGTATTCGATGAAGAAAAAGAACGTTTGAACTACAACTATGGTGCCGAAAGTGATTATCGCTTTACCCTGGAGGACGGTTTTGAACTGGTAGCCGGTGCGGATTATGTTCATCGTTTTGCCGATTACAAAAACAACTACGGGGAAAAAAAACGGGACGATTACGGTATTTTCGCCGAATTCAAAAAGGATTTCAATCAGGAGGTTCTGCTGACGCTCGGAGTGCGTGAGCAGTTCATAGACAATGAAGAGGGCACTACCGATTACGACTCGTTTCTTCCAAGCGCGGGGGTTACCTGGAAGGTCAATGAAAACCTGAATCTTTTCGCGAATACAGGCAAGGCGTTCAAGGCTCCTACATTCACGCAGCTTTATTATGAAGGCCGTGTGGTCGTTGGCAATCCTGATCTGCAGCCCGAATCCGGCTGGACCTATGAAGCCGGGTTCAAATGGGATTGCAAAGCGGTATCCGCCAGAATTGCCGGATTTTACATGACCTATGACGACAAGATCGAGATCGATCGCTCACAGGGAAGACCCTATCACTATTTCAACGCCGGATCCTATAATTCGCAGGGAGTCGAATGGAAGCTGGGACTCTATCCCTTCACCGAAAGGCACGATTTCCTTTCGGATATCTCGTTTGCCGCCACCGGTTACTGGGCATACCCGGTAGCTGAAAATCCGGACGGAGACGAGTACCAGCCGGGACCGAAGTTCCAGAACACGTTTGCGATTTCCTATGCAACCGTGCCTTTCAATCTCGACCTGCAGTGCCGGATACTTGCCGGCAGGGAAGACGACCTCGAGAATTACGCTGCTTTCGATATGACCGGAAAAGTGAAGGCAGGCAAAGGCCATGTTACCTGTGCGGTGGAAAATATTTTCGACACCGAAATGCAGACGACGGGCAATCTCGTCGAGGATGCAAGCAGCCGTTATGTTTATTACGAGCCAGGGCGCCTTGCCAGACTTGGATATACGATATCGTTCTGATCGCTGTGTTGCTCTCCGTCAGTACGTCTTCCCGAAAGAAGGGGACTGACGGGTATTCTCGACTGAAAATGCGAAAGAAGAAACCGATGAGCGATAGCACAAAAAAAAGAAGGCGTGGGCGCCTGACCGTTCCCCGCAGGGAGATTGCGTGGTACCCGACTATCGATCCGGAAGCTTGCAACAGCTGTTGTTCCTGTTATGATTTCTGCCCCAAAGGAGTCTTTGCATCCGGTGAGACGGAGGAAGGGTTGCGCCGTCGTCCGAAAATGGAAGTGGCCGAGCCGTATAACTGTATTGTGCTCTGTTCCGCGTGCGAAAAGGTGTGTGCAGCAGGGGCTATCTCGTTGCCGAAACGTGAAGATTTTGAGCGATATGTGGAGTATTACGACTGATGGTCGAGCTCATTGAACAGATGCGTTCGGGTGTCTCTATCGATCTGCTGTGCGGTCCCCGGATAGTTCACTGTCCCGATGCGTCGGGATTTCTCCGTCCGCCCTGTTTTCAGGCCACTCATGATAACTTGATGGGGGTGTTTGTTATTTGAAACGATAGATTGTTTCAGTACTTTGTTCGACGTTATGGTGCCCTGTGCCGTTTGGGCCGGGCTTAAAAGGGAAGCCGGTGAAAATCCGGAACAGTACCCGCTGCTGTAATTCCGCATTGGTATATGCCGATGAATGTGTTTCGATAATTATGGGTACCTCTATTTATTTCGCGCCTCAAGTGCTTCGTTGTCCTGATGAGTCGGGATCGAAATCCTCATCCCGACCTGTCGGGACTCCGGTTTCTGCGCTCCGTTCGCCTTGCACTTGAATCGCTTATGACTAATAAATAGAGATGTCCTTATGTCACTGTTCCGGGCCACCGGAACGGGAAGGCTGTCGGAGCCGGAAAAGTCAGAAGACCTGCCGTAATACGCTATCGCTTCGGGTTAAAGCAACTTGACCATACGTATGGATATATTTCTTTCTTCTTGTACAGGGTTGACGCGCCATTGTTGTTCCGGTGTGGTGCGATATGTTGTCACCCTTTTTGCCGTTGTGATTCTGGCAACCGGTTTGGGTGGATGCGGCGGGGAAACGGAAGAGGTAGGGATTGATGTTCGTTCGAAACCGGAGCTTGTATCTGTTGACGTTCCCCTGGATCATGCCAAAGGCTTCTCTCTGCGAGATCATGACGGTTTCAAGACATTGCGTGTTACTGTCGATCTCGATGGCCACCGCGACACGCTGCGCTATCTGCTGCTCCCCCGAAAATCGTCTCGGCCCGACGGCTTTGATGAGTACGTGACAATCAGGACACCCGTCAATCGCATCGCTCTGTTTTCGACAACGCATGTGGGCTATGTCGATCTGCTCGGCTGCAGCGACCGGATCGTCGGGATCGCCCGTCCGGAGTACGTCAACACGCCCGCCCTCAGGAAACGTATCGAGGCCGGTGCGGTTTCGGAGATAGGCATGTCGTTCAGCCCCAATCTCGAGGTCTTGCTGGACCTCGATCCCGATCTGCTTGTTGCGACCGCCCTGCCGAAAACACGAAAAACGGGATACAATGCCATAGTCGATGCGGGGGTTCCCGTTCTTGTGGTGTCGGAGTGGCTCGAATCGTCGCCTCTGGGAAGGGCCGAGTGGCTGAAAATGTACGGAGCGCTGCTCGGAAAGGACGACTCGGCCCGCCGAACGTTCGAAGAGATCGAAGCTTCCTATATCGAACTTGCGGCGCTGACCAGAGATGCCGTGGGGAGGCCGTCGGTCATAACGGGGATTCCTTACAAGGATGCGTGGTTCGTGCCGGGAGGCGGCAGTTATGTCGCGGAATTTCTCCGGGACGCAGGTGCAGCGTATCACTGGCGCGACAATCCGAAAACCGGAAGCATCAAACAGGATATCGAAACGGTCTATCCGGTAGCGCTCGAAGCGGATTACTGGCTGAATCCGGGAACGGCGCGTTCGCTGGAAGAGCTGCTCGCAAAAGACCGCCGGTTCGCCGATTTCAGACCGGTGCGGTCGGGCAAGGTACACAATAACAATCTGTGGTTGAATCCTGCAGGGGGAAACGCATACTGGGAGATGGGGATTGTCAGGCCGGAGAAGGTCCTCAGGGATCTCATTCTGATTCTCCATCCCGATATCGCGGCCGAGGCGGGCATCGACCGGGATTCCCTGACATTTTACCGTCATCTTCAGTAGCATGTACGATTCCCAACCGTTACAACAGCCGGACGCTCCGCATTCCTGGCCTCTTCTTTCGCCGCGGAACAGCCTTATTCTTCTGCTGTGCGTGCTTCTGGTGATTTTTTTCGTGCTCGACCTCGTTCTCGGCTCGGTCGACATTCCTTTCGGATCCGTTATCGATATCGTTTCCGGAAAAGGCTCCGACAATGCGGCCTGGGAAAAAATCGTAACCTATATCCGTCTTCCGAAAGCGATTACAGCCGTTATCGCGGGTGCGGCCCTTTCGGTCAGCGGCCTGCAGATGCAGACGCTCTTCCGCAATCCGCTTGCAGGACCCTCCGTGCTGGGCATCTCGGCCGGCGCGAGCCTCGGTGTCGCCATGGTCATGCTCGCCTCCGGTTCGGCCGCGAACGCTTTTGCGATACGCCAGCTCGGTCTCGAAGGGAGCTGGCTGATCGTTGCCGCGTCCACGGCCGGAGCGGCGGCCGTTCTGCTTATCGTGCTTGCCATCGCGGTGAGAATAAAAGACAATGTCGTGCTGCTCATAGTCGGCATCATGGTCGGTAACATCACCATATCCATCATCAGCATCTGGCAGTATTTCAGCGAGCCCGAGCAGATTCAGGATTACCTGATATGGACATTCGGAAGCCTCGGCGGCGTTTTCGGCACGCAACTTTCCGTGCTTGGTGTTGTCGTCGCTCTCGGTCTCGTCATCTCTTTCGCGGCCTCGAAATCCCTCAATGTGATGCTGCTCGGAGAAAATTACGCGCGCAGCCTCGGGATGAGTACGCTCTCCGTGCGCATTACGGTTATAGCGGCCACAAGCCTGCTCGCAGGCAGTGTAACCGGTTTTTGCGGTCCGATAGGTTTTATCGGCATTGCGGTTCCCCATCTGACCCGTTCGGTGCTCAATACCTCGGATCACCGCTTTCTGATGCCGAGTTCCTGTCTGGTCGGAGCGATTCTGATGCTTGCCTGTGATATTATCGCCCAAATGCCCGGAAGCCGGACGGCTCTGCCGATCAATGCGGTAACGGCGCTCATCGGCTCTCCGGTCGTTATCTGGGTTATCATGAAAAACAGAAATCTCAAGTCGTCGTTTGCGTGAACAGGGAAGTGTTACAGACGCAGGACCTTGCAATAGGCTACCATAGCAGTCGCCTCGCACGGGAAGCCCGGAAACATGGCGCAAAGTATGCCGGAAAGGTTGTTGCCGAGAATCTTTCCCTCGGTCTCGCAGAGGGGGAGATGGTCTGTCTGCTCGGACCCAACGGTTCGGGAAAGTCGACCCTGATGAGGACCGTCGCCGGAGTGCAGAAACCGCTCGGTGGCCGGGTGACGCTCGATGGCAGGCGGCTCGACAAGCTTTCGGCCAGAGAGACGGCGAGGCTGTTGAGCATCGTGCTTACCGACAGGGTCATGACCGGCAACCTCTCGGTCTACGCGCTGGTCGCTCTCGGGCGATATCCCTATACCGGATGGATGGGAAATCTTTCTCCTGACGACGAGGCATTTGTCAGGGAGGCGATCGAAGCTACAGGTACGAGAGCGTTAGCCCACCGGCACATCGGCGACCTGAGTGACGGCGAACGTCAGAAAGTCATGATTGCGCGCGCGCTGGCCCAGGATACCCCTGTGATCCTGCTTGACGAACCCACGGCTCACCTCGACCTTCCGAACCGCATCGAGATCGTCCGTCTCCTGAAAAGGCTTGCCTGGGAACGGAGAAAGTCTATCGTCATGTCGACGCACGAGCTCGACCTCGCCATCCAGGCCGCCGACAGGATATGGCTGATGAGTCCCGGTGATACGGGCCCCAAGGCTGTCGAGATGGTCTCCGGTATGCCTGAAGAGCTTGTTCTCGACGGGCGTCTTGAAAAAGCTTTCATGCGTAAAGGCATCGAGTTCGACCGGACATCAGGGTCGTTCAGGATTCATAACCATTATCGGGGCGCCATCGGTCTGGTCGGCGAAGGAATGCTCGCTTTCTGGACGAAAAGAGCTCTCGAGAGGATTGGGTACCGGGTTGTCGGCGATCCGTCACTCCCGTTCAGGGTGGAGGTTTCGGACAACCGGAGATGCTGGCGCTATTATGACGGCAGGGGGGGGATGCCTCTGGAAATAAAGGATATCGGCGGCGTTATACACTGCGTCAGGGCGGCCGGGGAGGAGGGTGTTGTCGCATGAACAACGGGACCTCCGTCAGGGCAATCATGGCCGGCATCGTTGTTCTGGTCTCTCTGCACTGCTTCGGGTGTTCCATCGACGCCGGGGAGCTTCCCTCCGGCCCTCAGGGCGTAAACACCGGGCAACCGGTACGGTATGCGAAACGGTTTTCCATAACAGGAGCGGGTGACGGATGCACTCTCGTGCGCGTGCTCTCTCCAGGGGAAAAGGAGACGGGTATGGAATACGCCTATCTGCTGGTTCCGGGCCACAGGGAGATACCTGAAGATTGCGGTGAAGCAAGGGTTGTGAGAACGCCCGTGAAAAGCGTATCCTGTGAAACGGGTTTTCAGGTCGAGCTGCTTGACATGCTCGGATGCTTCGGTGCCCTCAGGGCGGTATCGGGAAAGATGCGGGTCGGACAGGACAAGGTGCACCGGCTGATAGATTCGGGCGATCTTCCCGTGACGGGTTTCATGAGAGGGCTTAATATGGAGACCATGCTGGAGGTCGATCCCGATCTCGCTTTTGTCAACGTCACGAGCGTTTCCACCGATCTGTTCGAGAAGATGATCGGTTACGGACTCAGGCCGGGTTTTTTCTGCGCTTCGCTCGAGGAACATCCTCTCGGTGCGCTGGAATGGATCAAGTTCGTGGGGGCCTTTTTCGGCAAAGACAGTCTTGCGGCCGAAATTTTCAGGCAAAGGGAGAAAGCGTATCTCGATGTCGTGAAGGAAGCCGGTAACTTCAGGCACCGTCCGAAGGTGATCGCGGGTTACAGCAGAAAAGGCGCCTGGTCGACCATGGGTTCCTCGCGCTGGTTTGCCACGATGCTCGAACATGCGGGAGCCGACTATCTTTTCAGGGGGCAGCGTCTGGACAGGGGGCACGTACTGAGTCATGAAGTTGCAATGGCTGCGGGAATGGAGGCGGATTTCTGGGTGAATACCCATTTCGGAGTTACGGATCTCGATGGATTGATCCGGGAAGACCGGCGTTACGACCTCTTCCGTTCCGTCAGGAACGGAACCGTGTACAACAACAACAACTGCCGGTTCGGGAACGGAAGAAACCGTTTCTGGGACACCGGCATGACAGAACCGCACGTCGTGTTGGGGGATCTTGTAAGTATTTTTCATCCCGGATTCCTTCCGGAACGTAACCTGAAATACTACCGGCGGTTGCAGGGTGTGGGGCAGGTGCCGGGCGTCGGGCAATGAGTCAACAGGGGGTTTGCGGTATGAAGTTGGGAACCTACGGAGCGGTCGACGTTCACCGGGTCGGGAAAATGCTCGTTGTGCGGCTGAATGCACCGCACAGGGTCATTTCGACATGCAGGGTGAACGGCGGGCTCCATGACGATCTGGAATGCGTTTTCAATCACCAGTCGTGCGAGCCCGCCGGCCATACGAGAAAGGAACTGAAAACGATCATTTCCGATCCTGGAGAATACCTGCTCGGTCTCTGTCGCAGTTACGACCTGCCGGAGAAGACCGCGTCTCTCGGAACGGCGGCCAACATGAACTACGCCGCGATCGAAACGGAAGCGTTCAGGGATCTGGAGGTGACCGCAATCTGTACCGGCGGCGTTGAAGGCAACGCCGGAAGAGTCGGCGATCCGGCATCCGTTTATGAAAACGAAGGGGTATTCGAACCACTCGATCGCATCGGCAAGGAGCCTCACGGCACGATCAACACCATTCTGCTCATAAACCGGGAGATGAGCCGGGGTGCGATGGTGCGCTCGATCGTCACGGCGACCGAGGCCAAGACCGCCGTTCTGCAGGAACTGGCGGTTTCGTCGCGTTATTCGGACGGGCTCGCCACCGGGACCGGGACCGACCAGGTCGCCGTCGCCTGCGTTCTCGACGGAAAAAAACCCCTGACAAGTGCCGGGAAACACGCCAAACTCGGCGAACTGATCGGTCGCTCGGTGGCGGGGGCCGTCAGAAAGACGCTGTCGCTCCAGAACTCCCTCACCCCTGACAGCCGGCGTTCCATCCTCGCCCACATCGAGCGTTTCGGCACAGACCGGGAGCGGATGACCGAGGCCGTCGCCCTCCGGCTCGACGGGGAGAGTGCCGGAGTTTTCAGGCGCAATTTTTTCAGCCTGGATCGCGATCCCGTGGCTGTCGGAGCCGCCTGCGCTCTGGTCCATGTTCGTGACAAGATTGCCTGGGGGATTCTGCCCGAATCCTGCATAAAAGAGAATATCGTCCTGCACGGGGCCCTGCTCGTTGCGGCGATCGCCCATCGGAACGATCGTTTCCCGGACTATGCCGCTCAGCTCGAACAGGAGCTTTCAGGCTTGGACAATCGGGCTTTTCTGGAATTCGTCTATGCGTGCTGCGCGCTGGGGTACGGTGAAAAATGGAAAAACTGAACATCGCTCTCGTTCACCTCGATGTACGGCACGGGGAGATCGGGAGGAACAGGCGGGAACTTGTCTCTCTCAACCGGAAGGCGGCCGAAAGCGGTGCGAAGATCATCGTGAACACCGAGCTCGGACTCACCGGTTACAGTTTCGGCTCCCGTGAGGAGATCGCTCCGATGGTGGAAACAAAGAGCGGCCCGACCATCGAAGCGCTTTCGGACATCGCCGCTTCCCACGGCTGTTACATCGTTCTCGGCTACGCCGAGGAGGAGAGGCGTACCGGCATATTCTACAATGCGGCGGCGGTTGTCGGCCCGGACGGGAAGCTCCTTTTGGGTTACCGCAAAATAACGGCGGAGGTCCGCTGGGCCTGCGCCGGTTCCCCTTCCCGGCCCAATACCTTCGATACTCCGTGGGGAAGAGTCGGGGTGGCGATCTGTTCGGACACCTACTACGGAGCCATTCCGAGAATGGCTGCACTTCGCGGAGCGGATCTTCTCCTGGTTCCCGCAAACTGGCCCGGCGGATCACTGGATCCGAAGGAGCTCTGGCGAGTTCGAGCCAGGGAAAACGGTTTTTATCTGGCGGCGTGCAACCGGGGCGGCAACGACAAAACCATGTCCTGCGAGGATGCGTATTCCTGCGTCTACGGTCCGGAAGGAGAAGAACTTCTCGCGGAAAGGAGCTGTCCGTCGAGAGTGTTCACCGTCGGGCTTCCTCTTGAAAAAGGCCGATTGCGATCAATGGTTTCCGAACGGATGCGTTCGCGAAGCCCCGAACACTATTCCCCCATCTATCTGGACATGCGTTATGCCGCGGACATGACCGAATACTGCCGGCTGCCGTCCCCCGGCAAGCTCCGGGTCGTGTGTCAGCCTGCCGATTCTTCCGGGATGTTCGCCGACGGCGGGCTGCCGGCCCCCGGAGGCGACGTTTCCCGGGCGGATCTGCTGGTTTTTCCGACGGGTTATGCCTGTGATGCGGGCGCAGCCGTGAAACAGCTCGTTAAAACCGCTGGGACCCTGCAGTGCGCCGTATGCGCGGGGATAGCCACGGATGACGGTCTCCGGATCGCTTGTGTTGATAGAAACGGGGCGGTAACCGTGAGATCGTGCGCCGACCCCTCACCCTGCCGGATCGATCTCGACAGTGCAAGAATCGCGCTTGCCGGAAGGGGAGAGCTCTACCATCCTGAAGTCGCACTCGCTCTTGCCAAACAGGGTTGCGATCTTGTTGTCGTGCCGTCCGTGAAGCTCGACGAACACGACCGCAGGGTTCTCGGTGCACGTTCGATCGAACAGGTCGCCGTCGCGGCGAGCGGAAGCGACCGCGCGTTTCTCTGTCAGCCTCCCGAAGGTCATGACCGCTGGCCCGAAGCGTATACCGAAGGAACGGGTGAGCCCTGCGCGGCCGCACTCGATATTTCCAGGCTGCGGCGGAAACGGTTTTACGACCGCCTGGATTATGAGCTGCTTCTCGGAAAACCGCCGTTTCCAGGGTTGAACGGCGGGGAGGCGGGAAGCTCGTGAACCTTTTCAGAACCGAAGTATGTCATGGATAAACCGAAGGGCAGGGTAACCCTGGCCGGAGCGGGTCCGGGAGATCCCGAACTGCTGACGATCAAGGCCCGGAAACGGCTGCAGTTCGCCGACGTCGTACTGCACGATTCATTGATATCCCCCGAAATTCTCGCGCTTGTGCCGGAAACAGCGCGGAAGGTGCCGGTGGGCAAGCGGTACGGCGACGGTCAGGACCAGACGGCGCGCCAGGAGAACATAAACAGCCTCATGGTTCGATACGCCAGGGAAGGCCTGGACTGTGTCCGGTTGAAGGCGGGCGATCCGTTTGTGTTCGGGCGCGGGGTGGAGGAGGTCCGGGCCATGCTGGAAAACGATATCGATGTCGAGGTCATCCCCGGCATAAGCGCGGGCATCGCGGCGGCGAACATTTTTCATATCCCGATTACCGAACGCAACACCACGAGCTCGGTCCTGTTCTGTACCGGTCATACGGCTTCCTATTCGCTGGAACAGTTCGATGCGGTTATCACGTTCCTGAAGCAGGGGACGCCTCTCGTGCTCTACATGGGCCTGAAAAACCTCGGGATCATTGTCGAGCGTCTGCTGGCCAGCGGATTGCCTCCCGATCTTCCGGTCTGTGCGGCCTCGAGGGTCTCCATGCCCGATCAGCGGCTGATACGCGGAACGCTCGACACAATCTGCAAGCTCATGCAAATCAAGGAGCCCGCTCTTCCCGTGGTTTTTCTGATCGGGGAGCACACGGTTTCCATCGATGAAAATCGTTAATTTCAAGTAATAAATAATTGCAGAGAGAATGGGCAGAACGTACAAAAAACGGCAGCAGATCAACCGGAAGGCGATTCTTCTGGCGCACTTCGGGACAAGCGTTCCTTCGGCGCTCGCTTCGCTGGATAACATCGCGAAGCATGTGCGGCAGGCCTTTCCCGGAGTCGAGGTTCGGATCTGCTTTACTTCGAACATGATTCGCAATATCTGGTCTGCGCGGCGGCGGAAAGCGGAAGAGTGGCTGAAACGGGGGATACCCGAAGAGGTGCTGTTCGTTCAGGGGTTCCTCGGGGCCGTCGGCAATCTGCAGGATCAGAACTACCGGACCATTATCGTACAGCCGACCCACGTCTACCACGGGGAGCAGTACGAGGATCTCAAATCCTGCGTCAACGCCCTGCGGTCCATCCGCACGATCAAGCCGGTCTGGGCGCCGTTCGAGAGCATCGCCCTTTCCCGGCCCGCTCTCGGAACCTACGGTATAACGCATGACTACCTCGACGATCTCCAGGAAGTGACCGGCATTCTGGACGACGATGTCCGGAGGGCGGAGGCGATGGGGGCGGCGCTCCTGTACGTGGCGCACGGTAACGATTTTTTCTCGTCCGGGGTTTTCCACGAGATGCGCTGCACGCTGCGAAGAAAAAATCCGGAAACGCCGATCCACATCGGCATGGTAGAGGGGTACCCCGGCATAGACGATGTCCTGGAGGATGTGCGGCGGGATAGTGCCGAGAGGGTGTTTCTGAAGCCGTTAATGGTTACGGCGGGAGATCACGCCCATAACGATATCGACAACAGGGACCCCGATTCCTGGCGCGGCAGGCTGGAGGCGGCCGGTTACGAAGTCGTGACCGAGATGGAAGGGCTCGGTTCGAACGACGCCTTCGCCCGCCTTTTCGCGGAAAGAATCAGGCAGACCGCGGAGCACCACGACATCGATCTTCTGCCGCAAGAACATATTGCCGTTCCCTGATGGAAACAACGAACGACACCGTTCGCCTGCACGGCGTATCCCTGGGGCCGGGCGATCCCGAACTCGTTACGCTCGGTGCGCTACGCGTTCTCGAACAGGCCGATGCGGTCTGGTATCCGGCGACATCCGCCGATGGCGGGGGCGACAAAAGCGTGGCGCTCGATATTCTGGTTTCGTGCGGTCTCGATCGACGGAAGTTCAGGGCGATCGGAATACCGATGTCGCGAAACCGGGAAAAGGCGGCGGAGGCCTACGACCGGCACTGGAAAAGCATGCGCGAGGAGGTCCGCAAGGGGCGCAGCCTTGCGGTCGTGACCGTCGGGGATGCCGGATTCTACAGCACCGTGACCCCGTTTCTGCAACGCGCGGCGGAAGAGGGCGTGCCGTTTTCCGTCGTGGCGGGCGTGCCCGCGTTTCTCGCGGCGGGGGCGGCGGCCGGCATTCCGGTCGCGAGCAACGACGAAAGCGTCCGGGTGCTCGCCATGGTCGGCGGTACGGACGAGATAGAACGTGCGCTCGGCGACGGCGGTACGGTTGTCGTGATGAAGCTCTCGACCGTGCGCGACGAACTGGTGTCGTGGCTCGAGAAGAGCGGGACCGCTTTTCTCTATGCCGAGAAAGTGGGGATGGAGGGAGAGTTCGTGACATCGGATATCGGGCGGTTGCGCCGTCGCGACATCCCGTATTTTTCACTGTTGATATGCTCCCGCCACTGCCTTTCCCGGCCGGGAGCGGAAGGAGGCGGGATCTCATGAAGAAAGGCCGGCTTACGGTGGCAGGGCTCGGTCCCGGCGGCGAGGGCATGATGACTCCCGATGTACGGCGGGCGATAGCCTGCGCCGACGCGGTTGTAGGTTACAGCGGCTACATGAAGGCGATCGAGGATATCCTTCCGGCCGGCGCGGAGCGGATTTCAAGCGGCATGACGCAGGAGAGGGCGCGGGCCGAACAGGCGTTTTCCCTTGCCGAGGAAGGCTGGAGGGTGGTCGTCGTCAGCTCCGGCGACGCCGGCATCTACGGCATGGCTCCCCTCGTGATGGAAATGGCCGCCCGTGAGCGGTCGTCTGGGATAGAGATCGAGGTGCTGCCCGGCATCAGCGCCTTCCAGTCCGCCGCGGCTCGCCTCGGGGCTCCGTTGAGCCACGATTTCTGCGCGATCTCGCTGTCCGATCTCATGACGCCGTGGGAGGTGATCGAAAAGCGCATCCGGGCGGCGGCTGAAGCCGATTTCGTCACGGCCGTCTACAATCCGGTCAGCCGGGACCGCTACTGGCAGATTCACAGGCTGAAGGAGCTTTTTCTCCTGCACCGTGTGCGGACGACGCCGGTCGGTATCGTCCGCAACGCCGCGCGCGAAGACGAATCGATCGTCCGGACGACGCTCGGGGAGTTCGACCCGGCCGACCTCGATATGTTCACCGTCATGCTGATCGGAAATTCCACGACCTTCCAGAGCGGTGAGCGGATGATCACACCGAGAGGATATTTTCGCGACGGGAGGGAGGAATCGGGCACGGGCGTCGGGCAATCGATCATGATCGAAAGTTTTTGCACCATCGCCGGCATGCTCGGGAAGGACGACCATCCCTTCGACACGCGCTGGGCGATGCTGCATGCGATCCATACGACGGCCGATTTCGGGTTCGAGGACATTTTTTACGCTTCTCCCGGTGCGATTGCCGGGTGGCACCGGAAACTGACCGCCGGAGGGGCGGAGATCGTCACCGACGTGACGATGGTCCGTTCGGGACTCCGCAAGGCGGCGCTCGAACGTCACGGCATTTCGGTTTTCTGCTACCTCTCCGATCCCAGGGTGCCGGAGACGGCCGAAAAGCTCGGAATAACCAGAAGTCAGGCTGGCATACGCCTCGCCGCGGAGGAACATCCCGATGCGCTGTTCGTCGTCGGCAACGCTCCGACGGCGCTCATCGAACTTTCCGACCTGCTTCGCGGGAGCGCTTTCGCGCCGATGGGGATCGTCGGTGCTCCGGTCGGTTTCGTCAATGTCGTCGAGTCCAAGCTCCGTCTGAAGGCCGCCGCCTCGAAGACTCCGATCGTGGTGATCGAAGGTCGTAAAGGGGGAAGTACGGTTGCGGCGACCATCGTCAATGCGGCATTGAGTCTCGACGATGCCGAAGCGATGAGGCCCGGGAGAGATGTCTGAGCGCTTTACCGTCATAGGGCTGACCGACAGCCGACATCCCCGTCTCGGGGAAAACGCGATGCGGGAGATCGCCAATCACCGGGTTTTTGCCGGAGGTGCCCGCCACAGGGTGATCGTCGGTCCGCTTCTACCGGAAGGGAGCCGGTGGATCACCGTCGCCCCGCCGCTTCCGGAAACGATGCGGGCGCTCGGCTCGGTGCGGGAACCGGTTGTGGTTTTTGCTTCCGGGGATCCGCTGTTCTACGGTTTCGGCGCCACGCTTCAGCGGTATTTTCCCGAAGCCGGGTACCGGTATTTCCCTGCTTTTTCGTCGCTGCAGCTTCTTGCTCACCGGTGCCGTCGTCCCTACCAGACCATGCGGTACGCGTCCCTGACGGGCCGAAGCTGGCAGGAACTCGACCGTCTTCTGATCGAAGGAGAACCCCTGATAGGAGTGCTCCCGGACAGGAAGAAAACCCCCGCTCTCATCGCAAGGCGGCTGCTCGACTACAACTACCGGGAGTACTCGATGGTTGTGGGCGAAGCGCTCGGAGGACCCGAGGAACGGGTTTCTTCCCTGAGGCTGGAAGAAGCCGCCGAAGCGGTGTTTCACGATCTCAACTGCGTGATGCTTCATGCCGAAAGGTTTCCGGTCCGGCGATACGGCATACCCGAAGAGGAGTTCGAGGGTCTGCCGGGAAGGCCGGACATGATAACCAAGATGCCCGTTCGCCTGGCGACGCTCGCCCGGCTCGGTCTGGTCAACGCGCGAAACTTCTGGGATATCGGGTTCTGCACGGGGTCGGTGTCGATCGAGGCCAGGCTGCAGTTTCCCGGACTTCTGGTGACGGCGTTCGAAAAGCGGCCCGAATGCGAGGGGATTTTCGAGCGCAATGCCTGCACGTTCAGGGCGCCCGGGATCGGAAAGGTGATGGGGGACTTTCTTCTGCAGGACCACCGTTCGATGGCGCCGCAGGGCGTCGACGCGGTTTTTATCGGGGGACACGGAGGGCGGCAGCAGGATATCTTCGAGGTTGCGGCGGAACGGCTCGTTCCCGGCGGGCGGGTTGTGGTCAACGCGGTCCGGGAAGAGACGCTCGACGAGTTTCGCCACCTCGCCGCCTCCCGGTCCTTCCGGCTGCTCGACGACCTGGTGCTCAAACCGGGTTCGCACAATCCGATAACCGTTGCCGCAGCGGAAAAGGGGACGGAAAATGACTGACACGCTTCAACGCATAGCGGTTATCGCGGCTTCCGTGAACGGCGTCCGGACCGGAGCCCGGCTTGCGGAAGCGCTTCGGGATTCGGCGGAGTGCCGCGTTGCGCTGTTTTCCCCGCGCGAAGCTCCCGAAGCGGAACATATTGTTTCGACAGGCGAGTTCGTCCGCCGGGAGTTCCAGCGGTGGGACGCTTTCGTTTTCATCGGCGCACTCGGGATCTGCGTCCGTTCGATCGCTCCCGTGCTTGGCGACAAACAGAGCGATCCGGCCGTTGTGAACTGTGATGAAAAAGGCGCGTTCGTCCAGTCGGTGCTGTCCGGGCACCGGGGCGGCGCCAACGAGCTTGCGGCGAGGGTCGCCCGTCTGCTCGGCGCGCTGCCGGTGATCACCACCTCGAGCGATGTGCAGGGACTCTGGGCCCTGGACATTCTCGGCCGGAGAGAGGAGTGGGCGTGCGAGTACCGTTCCGCGCGAGGCGGAAAGAGGTTCAACGACGCCGTGGCGGCCTTCGTCAACCGCGAGCCGACGGCGCTTCTGCTCGATATCCGTGACGAAGGCACCGACAGGCTTGAACGGGAGTGCCCGGAATTCGTTACCGTTGTCCGGGACTACGACGAGATCGATTTTTCCCGTTATTCCCTTTTGCTCTGTGTCTCTCCCCATCTCTACGAGCCCCCGGTGCAGGCCGTTTTTTATCGCCCGAAGGTACTCTCTGCCGGTCTGGGTTCGGAAAAAGGCATAGACCCGGAAAGGTTTGTCGAATCCTTTCTGCGGGAGCTGCGTGCGCAGGGGCTCTCCCATCGTTCGGTCGGAAGTCTCGGTTCGGTCGATTTCAAGATGGAGGAGCCCGCATTCAGGCTGCTTGCCGAAAAGCTCGGGGTTCCCCTGCAGGGTTTCCGGCCGGAAGAGCTCGAAAGTATCGATGAGGTGCCGAACCCTTCGGAAACGGTCTTCCGCAAGGTCGGGGTGCACAGCGTATCGGAAGCGGCTTCGGCGCTTCTTTCCGGGGGCCGGCAGTGGCTCGTCGAAAAGCGGAAAGTGGCGCTTCAGGGCGTTCTCGCCGGAAATCCGCGGCATTACACCTTCGCGATAAGTGTCGACAACGGTGCGCTGCGAACCGGTTTCGTCTCCATCGTCGGCGCTGGACCGGGAGATCCCGGACTGGTGACAAAGAAGGGCCTCGAACGGATCGAACAGGCCGATCTGGTACTCTATGCCGGAAGTCTCGTGCCTGAAAAGCTCACCCGTCCGGCCAAACCCGGCGCGCTTGTCCGCAGCTCGGCCTCCCTCTCGCTGGAGGAGCAGTTCGAGCTTATGGGGTCGTTTTACCGAAGGGGGCTCCGCATCGTGAGGCTTCACACGGGCGATCCGTCGATCTACGGGGCCATTCAGGAGCAGATCGCCTGGTTCGAGGCCAACGGCATGGCGTACGAGATCGTTCCCGGCGTTTCCTCCTTCCAGGCAGCCGCCGCGGTGCTCGCCTCGCAGTTCACGATACCCGAAAAGGTCCAGACGATCATTCTCACGCGCGGCAACGGGCGGACGCCCGTTCCGGAAAAGGAGCGGCTCGGCGATCTCGCCAGGGCGCAGGCTACCATGTGCATCTACCTGAGCGCCGAATGGGCGGAAGAGGTCCAGAAAGAGCTCGAGGAGCACTATCCGGCCTCGACCCCGGTCGCGGTCTGCTACCGGCTCACCTGGGACGACCAGCAGGTCTGGCGCGGAGAGCTTCAAAATCTCGCCGCCCTGGTCAAGGAGAGCGGCAAGACCCGCACGGTGTTGCTTGTCGTCGGCGAAGCCATCGGCGCGAGGGTGAACCGTTCGAAGCTCTACGATCCCCGGTTCTCACACGGGTTCAGATCGGCCGACGGGGAGGGCCGGGGTACATGATCATGGTTTTC
Source organism: Chlorobium sp. (assembly GCA_028282595.1). Taxonomy (GTDB): domain Bacteria; phylum Bacteroidota; class Chlorobiia; order Chlorobiales; family Chlorobiaceae; genus Prosthecochloris. The sequence goes on from JANQHQ010000035.1 coordinate 100,746, forward strand.
GGAGGCACCACCGAAGGGAGGCTCGTCGCCGGGGTTCTCGACAGGGCCGGCAGACGATACCTCTATTCGACGAAAACGTCGTCCGGCGGGTTCGACATGCGATACGGGGAGCACCGCCGGGGCGCACTGGACGAAGCCTCCATGAGAGCGGTTCTTTCCGAACGCAGGGTGTCCCTCGTCATCGACGCGGCGCATCCGTTCGCCGCCGGGCTGCACGAGACGATCGGTTTCGCGGCCGGGAGCCTCGGGCTGCCGGTCGTGCGGTACGAAAGGGATTACACGATTCCCGCCGACACCCTTTCCGGAGCCGACGTGGAGTATGCGGCTTCGTTCCCGTCGGCACTGGAGATTCTCGAAAAGAGGCGTCCCCGGCGGGTCATGGCCACGACCGGCGTCCGGACGATCGGTACCCTGGAGCCCTACTGGCGGAGCCGCGACATGATGGTGCGCATTCTCCCGTCAGGAAGATCCGCCGCGGAAGCTCTTCGGCAGGGTTTTCCTAAGGAGAGGCTGATCGTGATGCACCCCCCGCGGACCTGGGAGGAGGAGGTGCAGTGCATGCTCACGCACGATATCGATTGCCTTCTCTGCAAGGAAAACGGAGCGAGCGGGTTTTTGCCCGAAAAGATTCTTGCGGCGAAAACGAGAGGTGCACCGGTGGTCGTCGTTCGCCGTCCGACCCTCCCTGCATCGTTCACGGTCGTCCGGACACCCGCCGAACTCGACCGGGCGATCGACCTTTTTACGGAGGCATCGTGAAAGGAAAACGCGGCAATCTGCACTACGGCTACACGACGGGATCGTGCGCGACCGCCGCGGCTTCGGCCGCCCTCCGCGCGCTTCTTCTCCGGAAAGCGCAGGAGGAAGCGGTTGTCGCCCTTCCCCAGGGAAAATCCGTGCGGTTTTCCGTCGAGGCGTGCGAGCTTACGGCGGAAAGTGCGAAGTGCTGCGTGAGAAAGAATGCAGGCGACGACCCGGATGTGACCCACGGCCTGCTCATCTGCGCCGGTGTCCGATTCCACCCCGGTCTCGGCGACGGGGAGGTGGAATTTCTGAAAGGGGAAGGCGTCGGAGTGGTCACCCTTCCCGGACTCGGCATCGAGGTGGGTGAACCGGCGATCAATCCTGTTCCCAGGGCCATGATCTCGGAGGCTCTCCGCCGCCTCTTGGACGAGCACGGCGTGAAAGGCGGCGTGTCCGTGACGGTGTCCGTACCGGGAGGGGAGGAGGTCGCCCGGAAGACACTGAACGCAAGGGTCGGCGTCAGGGGCGGGTTGTCGATCATCGGAACGAGCGGCATCGTCGTGCCGTATTCGGAAGAAGCCTATCTCGACACCATAAGGAAGGTGGTGCAGGTCGCCCGCTACAGCGGCTGCAGGAAGCTGGTGGTCACATCCGGCGTCCGGAGTGAAAGGATGCTTCGGCCGCGCTACGCCGATCTGCCGGATACGGCGTTCGTCCACTACGGCAACCGCATAGGAAAGGCCCTCGACATGGTGCACGAGGCCGCGTTCTTCGACAGCGTGGTCGTGGGAGTGATGCTCGCCAAAGCCACCAAGCTGGCCCAGGGCGAGCTCGATCTTTCCAGCAGAACCGTCGGACTCAACCGTTCCTTCATGGCCTCTCTCGCCCGAAGGGCGGGCTATGGGAAGGACGTTGTCGCCCGCATCGGGGGGCTCGAACTGATGCGTTCGATCGTCGATATCGTTCCCTTCCGCGAAAGGGAACCGCTCTACGAACTTCTTGCCCGGTCGTGCCGGGAGGTTTGCAGGGAACGCTTCCCCGAAAGGCGGCTGACCTTCGTTCTCATGACAATGGAAAACGGCTGCCTCTCCTGTGACGGGAGCTATGTAGCGGAGTGCGCGCCGTCGCGCCCCGCGGTTCGTTCATCTAAACAGCGCAAGCGATGAAAATCTATACGAGAACCGGAGATTCCGGGCAAACGGGACTGTTCGGCGGTTCGAGAGTCGACAAGGACGACGTCCGCGTCGAGTGCTACGGAACCTTCGACGAAGTCAATTCCTTTATCGGGCTGCTGCGGTCCAGGCTTACCGACGATCACGGCTGGCAGCCTCGCCTGCATGAGATACAGGTCATGTTCATGAACATGATGTCCCATATGGCGACGCCTTCCGACGCCATGAAACCCAACAGCGCGCCGTTGCCGCTGGAGGGAGAAGCCCTGTGCGAACGCTGGATCGACGAGCTGGAGGAAGCGGCGGGTCCCTCCGATTTCTTTCTGCTTCCAGGCGGGACCGAAATTTCGGCCTTGTGCCACGTCGTCAGGACGCAGATCCGCCGGGGCGAACGACAACTCGTCAGGTTGATGAAAACGGACCCCGTGGATAGTTCGATCCTGCGGTTCGTCAACCGGCTTTCGGATCTCTTTTTCGCCCTTGCCCGGGCGGAAATGGCCGGTGAAGGGGTAAGGGAAGAGCGCTGGCGTTCGTTTGTCTACAAAAAGAAAACAAGGCGCTGAACACGATGCGGAAACCGGCTTTTCTTCTGGCGGCGCCTTCGAGCAACAGCGGCAAGACGACACTGACGCTCGCCCTTCTGCGCCTGCTCGCCCGGAAAGGGAGGCGAGTCCAGCCGTTCAAATGCGGTCCCGACTATCTCGACACCTGTCTCCATACGATGGCATCGAAGGTTGACGGGAGAGGGAGGCAGGGAAGAAATCTCGATATCTTCATGGCTTCCGAAGACCATGTGAAGAGGGTATTCCTTCAGCACTGTGCCGACGCCGACGCCGCTCTTGTTGAAGGAGTTATGGGTCTGTTCGACGGTTCGGTCAAGTCCGAAGGAAGCAGTGCGGCTATCGCCAAAATGCTCGGTATTCCGGTCGTGCTCGTCGTCGACGCCAAGGGGGCTGCCTATTCCGTGGCTCCGCTTCTTTACGGATTCAAGCACTTCGATCCTTCGGTTCGTCTTGCCGGGGTGATGTTCAACCGGGTCAATACGTTGTCACACTATGAGTTTTTGAAAGAGGCGTGCCGGGATGTCGGCGTCGAACCCCTCGGTTATGTGCCGAGGGACGAGGCGATGGTCGTTTCCGGACGCTATCTCGGTCTGAACATCTCGGCCGACGCCGATCAGGAGTCGGCCATTACGGCCATGGCCGATCACGTGGAGAAGACGGTCGATGTGGAACGATTGCTCGAACGCTGCGAGAGCGATATCCCGCTTCCCGTACCGCGCCCGCCGGAGCGCCGTCGGGGCAACGCGGTCATTGCCGTAGCCCGCGACGAGGCCTTCAACTTCGTCTATGCCGAAAATCTCGATATTCTCGGTCGTTACGGAAAAATTGAGTTTTTCAGCCCCATGGGGGACGGTGCGCTTCCAAAGGCCGATATGCTCTACTTTTCCGGGGGCTATCCCGAACTGTACACTCGCCGCCTGGAAGAGAACGGCCCGATGCGGCGAAAGGTGAGGGAGTTCGTGATGCGGGGAGGGCTCGTCTATGCCGAATGCGGAGGCATGATGTATCTCGGCAACTCCATCACCGACCGCGACGGGTCGAGCCGCGACATGTGCGGTGCGCTCGATCTCGAAACCTCCATGCAGGACGCGCGCCTGCATCTCGGCTACAGAAAGGTCGATCTTTCCGCCGCGGGATACCACAGCGAGCTCAGGGGGCATGAATTCCACTATTCCCGCTTCACCAGGACGGGCGAGCTCCACAACGTCGCCGCGGTGAGGTCGGCCCGTGACAGGGCGGTCGACACCGCCGTTTTCAGGTTCAACAACACCTTTGCATCCTACGTCCATCTCTACTGGGGCGAAACGCCCGATTTCCCGGGGTTTCTTCTCCAGGAGGCCGGTCGCGGCGGCTAATGATGCGCGGGACTGTCGCCGGAAGCGAGCGGAAAAAAAGAACGGGGTTCCATTTTTTTTCCAGGGATTGCGGATGCTTGAAATTCAACACGTTTTCGTATATATACTCAATTAAAGGAACCTCTAAAAAGTGTCATGAGCGAACAAAGTGCAAGGCGGACGGAGCGGAGAAACCGGAGTCCCGACACGTCGGGATGAGGATTTCGAGCACCGACCAACGCAGCAATTTGGGCGCGCAATAAGTTTTTAGAGGTTCCCTGAAATCACTGCGGTGCCGGGAGACCTGTCAACCGGCTTAAAAGGGAATCCGGTGTAAATCCGGAACAGTGCCCGCTGCTGTAATTCCTTCGTCCGGTTTTTTCCGGGCGACGAGATCTGCCGAAAATGCCACTGAACCGGGCTGCCGGGTCGGGAAGGCGACAGATCGGGGAAAGTCAGAAGACCTGCCGCGACGGTTGTCGAGCTTCGGGTTAAAGCACAGGTTTGTCGTATGGTCACTTCGTATCGCTCCCTTTGCCGGTTGAGGCCGCATCACCGCATGCGCTTTCCCTTTCCGGCGGCTTCCGCGCCTGTTGTTTCTCCTTGTTTCCTTTCCGGTTCCGATCGCATCCCTGTTGTGCTTTTCCGGCTCGTGACATCGATCTGTCCTTTTGTCGGAAATCGAAGGTGATGCCATGCGTTTTCTCCTCAATATCAGCACCCATGCAAACGATCTCGCCGTGGCGGGCGCGCGGTGGGAAGGTGCGTCCTCCCTGCTCGACGAATGCGGGTTTGACGGTTTCGAACTCTATCCCGTCGGCGGATACGATTTCGACCGGATTCCCGACGGATTGATCGGCGGCATCCATCTCCGCTTCTTCGTCATGCTCCGGCAGCTCTGGGAGAACGACCGGAGCGGGCTGCTGTCGCTGTTCGACAGCGAGGAGAATGTCAGGTGCTACTACGGCGGCACGGGCCGGGAAGCGATTGTCGACTGCTACCGTCGCCAGCTCGAACTGGCGACCCGGTTCGACTGCCCCTATGTTGTTTTTCATCCGGTTCATTACGAGCTCGAATACGTCTTCGACTGGAGGCCCCCGTGGAACTGGCGGGAGACGGTCGATCTTTCCGCCGAGGTCATCAACGAGGTGGTTCGCGGCAGCGACTACGACGGCTGGATTCTTTTTGAAAATCTCTGGTGGCCGGGAAATTTCCGTCTGGACAGCGTCGAGGAGATCGACCGGCTGCTCGAACGCGTCGACTACGAGCGGAGCGGTATCGTGCTCGACACGGCGCATATCATCAACAAGAACCAGAACCTCGAAACGGAAGAGGAGGCCATCGGCTTTCTGATCGACGAGGTGGACCGCCTCGGAGAGTACCGGCGTCTGATAAAAGCGGTCCACCTCTGCAAAAGCCTCTCGGGGGAGCATGTGAAAGCCGGTATGCGCCTCGGGAACCCCTACGGAAGGGCCGACGGGTTCTGGGACAGGTTTTCGATCGCCCTGGAGCATGTGCGGGGGATCGATACTCACGATGCGTTCGATCACGCCTCGATCGCCGGGCTTTTCGACCGGATCGAGCCGGAGAACGTGGTTTTCGAACTTTCCTTCCGCACGATGGACGAGTGGCGGTTGAAGATCGACCGGCAGAAACGGGCGCTCGGAAAGCTCTTTCGTGCCGGAGGGGGAGCGGGGCGATGAACTCTTCGGGAATATCGTATCTGATCCTTGCCGTCAGCCGCTCCTGCAACCTCTCCTGCCGCTACTGTTACGAGGGCGATGGGAAGCGTGACGCTCCTCTTATGACTTCCAAAACGGCGCTGAAAGCCCTGCAACTCGCCGCTTCTTCCGGGAAGCCGTTTAATGTGCAGTTGTCCGGCGGGGAGCCTCTGCTGGCGGCAGGGACGGTGTTCGCCGTGCTCGAATGCATCCGCCGTGAAGCCCTGCCGGCCACGGTCGCTTTGCAGACCAACGGCACCCTGCTCGACAGGGAGACGATCAAGCGGCTTCGCGGCTACGCTCCTCTTTCGATAGGCGTCAGCGTGGACGGACCGCCGGGGCTGCAGGAGTCTTTGAGGGGCGGGAGCGCGGCGACCTACAGGGGGATGAAGCTCCTCGACGAGGAGCGCGTACCTTTCGGCGTAACGGCGGTCGTGACCGCGCTGAACGTGCTCAAGCTGCATCAGCTTGCCATGAGCCTGCACGGTTTTTCCATGGTGTCGGGGATCGCTCTCGACCTTCTGGTCGAGAAAGGGGGAGCGCTCGGCGCAGGAGAAGATTTGCGTCCAGGGCGTGAAGAGCTGCGGGCCGGCGTGCAAAAACTTCTCGAAACCCTCGGCGTGCTGAATCGCGAGCGAGCCCGTCCGCTCGGGTTTCGGGAACTGGGTCTCGTACGAAAGGCTTTCAGTTGCGGGCCGTGTACTCACTATTGCGCTGCCTCGACGGGCGGGAGTCTCGCCGTAACGCCCGAGGGGACGCTCTACCCGTGCACCCAGACCATGGACGATCCGGAGTTTCTGCTCGGTTCTCTCGACCGGCCGTTTTCCGGCTGCCGCAACCGCGGCCTCGTATCGGCTCCCGCCGTCGAAGGGGAGTGTGCCGGCTGCATCCTCGAAGGACGCTGTCCGGGGGATTGTCCGTCGAGAATATTCTACAACCGCCGTCACGGGGGGGCGTCGATCTGCGCCTTGTACAGGACCATAGCCGATTTCTGCGTTCAAACAGGAGATGTCGTTTTATGAAACACTATTCGCTCTGTTATTTCACGACAAATCATTCCGAGGTTCCTTCGTTCAGTGCAGGTGTGCGCGAGTACCTCGAGAGGGGAGGATCGCTCGACGTGCATGCGAGGGTGCGATCACAACTCTCTTCCGACGTTCAGGTTGCCGATTTTGCACGGCTTGCCGCCGAATCCGACGTGCTGATCGTCCGCATGATGGGTGGCAAGGCCTCGTTTCCTGCGTTCGACGCCGTTCTCGAAGCCTGCGGGGAGCGGAATAAAGCCGGGCGGAAGACGCCGTTACTGATTATCCATGCGGCAGGAGGGGACGACGAGGCCCTGGAGCTTGCCCGCGAGCACAGCGCGCTGTTCGGTACGGAAAGCGGGGAAGTCGTGCAGCGTTACCTGCTCAACGGCGGGAGCGCGAATTTCGGAAACATGCTGATGTTTCTGCATAATGTGCTCTTCGAAACGGAGTACCCCGCGGAACCTCCCCGCAAGCTTCCGCACGAAGGCATCTACCATCCCGATTATCCTGCATATGACGATTTCGAAGGTTACCTCGAAAACCACATGGACCCTTCCAGGCCGACGATAGGCCTCTGGTTCTACCAGAGTTACTTCGTTGACGGGGATCTTGCTGCATACGACAGCCTGATCAGGGAGATCGAGCGGCAGGGAGCCAACGTCATCGCGGTGTTCCATCTGCGATACCGCGACGCCATGCGCGAAAACCGCGGTTCGGATTACGTGGCGGACACCTTTTTCAGGGATAGCCGGGGCAACAGCCGGATCGATGCGCTCATCAATCCGCTCATGTTTTCGCTGACCCTGAACGCACCCGACTACCGGGATATTCTGCCAGGTCTCGATGTGCCGTTTCTCCAGGCGATGACCACGTTTCAGTCCCGTGAGGAGTGGAAACGGAGCGTTCAGGGTCTCGGAACGATGGAAGTTTCCTTTTCCGCGGCACAGCCGGAATTCGACGGGGCGTTGATTACCGTACCGTTCGCGACGCGCGAACACGCGGGCATCGACCCCTTGACCGGCGCCGAGATGATGAAGATCATGCCGGTCGAGGAAAGGGTTGAAAAGCTTGCCGCCATGGCGATACGGTGGGCGCAGCTTCGGCGAAAACCGAACGGCGAGAAGCGTATCGCTATCGTGTTCCACCACTACCCTCCTCGCAACGATCGTATAGGGTGCGCGGTCGGCCTCGACAGTTTCGAAAGTGTCCGGTTGCTGTTGATGAGGATGTGTGAGGAAGGATACCGTGTGGAAAAAGAGTACAACAGCGGCGACGAGCTCGCCGGGGAACTGCTCGACCGGATGACCTGCGACCGGCGCTGGCTCATGCCCGAGCAGATGGCTGCCCGGGCGGAGGCTTCGGCTTCGCCCGATCAATACCTTTCCTGGCATGAAGGGCTTCCCCGGGAGGTCCGGCAAAAGATGATCGCAGAGTGGGGAGAGGCGCCCGGAGAGCTTTTCGTACACGGGGATCGTCTGCTGTTTTCCGGAATCGTCAACGGCAATGTGTTCATCACCATCCAGCCGCCGCGGGGAAAACTGGAACGCCAGGATCAGCTCATTCACGATCCCGACATTCCTCCTCCTCATCACTATCTGGCGCACTACCGGTGGATGCGCGATGTCTTCAGGGCCGATGCGGTGATGCACGTCGGCAAACACGGTTCCCTCGAATGGCTGCCGGGCAAGGCGCTGGGTTTGTCGGAGGAATGTTTCCCGGATCTGGCCATCATGGATCTTCCTAACATCTATCCCTATATCATCAACGATCCGAGCGAGGGGACACAGGCAAAGAGGCGTTCGAACTGCTGTATCGTCGATCACCTGACACCCGTGTTCACCAACGCGGATCTTTACGAGGAGATGGCGTCGCTCGAAAATCTCCTTGCGAACTACGCTGAAGCCAGAAGGAGCGATCCCGGCAAACTCGACGTGCTCAGGCCGATGATCTGGGACGCCCTGGTCGAAGCGGATCTCGACAAGGACACCGGTTACGACCGGGCGCGCGCGATGGCCGATTTCGAGAGTTTTCTGGAAGATCTCCATGCATATCTCGACGAGATAGCCGACACCATGATTTCGGACGGCCTGCATACCCTCGGGCTCGCTCCCGAGGGGGAGCGGCTTACGGAACTGGTTGTGCAGATGACACGGCTCGAACAGGGAGGCGTGCCCTCGCTGCGCGAGTCTATCCTCAAGGCCGGGGGATACGATCTCGACAGTCTGATCGAAAACAGGGGGTGCCCCCTTTACGGTTCCGAAGGAAAGACCGGCGGCCAGGTGATCCGCGAAGCGCATGAAACAGCCCTCGACATGGTGCGCATGCTTTCCGCGCGGGACTATGCGGACAATGCTCCGGCAGCGGTTCTCGAAGCCTTGCCGGACGCGGTGAGCGGTGATGTGCTGGAGGCGCTGCGCTATATCTGCGACGATCTGGTGCCCCGGATCGGGATGGTGGGCGACGAGACCGATTCGTCGCTCAGGGGTTTCGACGGCCGGTACGTTCCCGCAGGCCCTTCGGGATCTCCGACGCGAGGCCAGGCCGATATTCTGCCGACAGGCCGCAATTTCTATTCGGTCGATCCCCGGAAGATCCCCACACCCGCCGCCTGGAAGGTCGGCGTGAGCCTCGGCGATGCGCTCGTGGAACGCTATCTGGAAGAAAAGGGCGAGTATCCGCGAAGTATCGGCATCATTCTGTTCGGCGGCGCGACCATGCGTTCGGGGGGCGACGACCTGGCGGAAATTTTCTACCTGATGGGGGTTCGTCCGGTCTGGCAGAAAGGGAGCGGCTATGTCAAAGGGGTTGAAATCATTCCCTCCAACGAGCTCAAATGGCCGCGGCTCGATATCGTTCCCCGGATTTCCGGTTTCTTCCGCGACGCCTTCCCGCTGCTTGTCGACCGGATCGACGATGCGGTACGTATGGTCGCCGCCCTGAACGAGCCACCGGAAATCAACCTGCTGCGGCGAAACGTGCTCGCCGACGCTGAAGTGTATCGCAGGGAGGGGATGAACGAGGACGAGGCGATGCGCGAAGCGACTTTCAGGGTGTTCGGCTGCCCGCCGGGAACCTACGGTGCAGGGGTGGAGGAGCTGATAGAATCGAAAAACTGGGACACGCAGGACGATCTGGCCGACAACTACGTGCGATATTCTTCTCACGCCTACGGCCGGGGTTCATACGGCAAGCGGAAGCCCGCTACGTTCAGAAAAGTACTTTCAAGGCTCGATACGACGGTCAAGAACGAGGATTCCCGCGAGTACGACATGTTCTCCTGCACCGACTACTACAACTACTACGGAGGCCTGATCACCGCTGCGAAGCAGGAGCGCGGAGAGCTGCCGTTGTCGCTTGTGGGCGACAGCTCGGATCCGGACCGTGTCAAGGTCCGGACAACCTTCGAGGAGGCAAAGCATGTTTTTCGCTCCCGCCTGCTCAATCCGAAGTGGCTCGAGGGGTTGAAACGCCACGGTTACAAAGGGGCCGGGGACATCTCCAAGATGATGGATGTCATCCTCGGCTGGGATGCGACCGCGGAGGTGGTCGACGACTGGATGTACGAGCGCGTTGCCGGCAAGTACGTGCTTGACGAGGAGATGAAGCGATGGATGCGGGAAGTCAATCCCTACGCGCGGCAGAACATCCTCGACAAGCTGCTCGAAGCGATCAGCAGGGGCATGTGGAACGCCACGGACGAGATGAAACAGCGCCTGCAGGATGAGTATCTCGAAACCGAAGGCGAGATCGAGGAGATAAGCGAGTGACTGGTATGCATAGCCATCTCTATCCCTTTTCAGCGGTCGTCGGCCAGGAGGAACTCAAGCGCGCACTGTTGATCAACGCGGTCAACCCGCGTATCGGCGGCGTTGTCGTTCGGGGCGAGAAAGGGACCGCAAAATCGACGATCGTGCGGGCGCTCGGCCGACTGCTGCCGGAAGCGCGGCAGGAGTCCGTTGTCGACCGGGGGGATTCGCAAATCGTGACCCTGCCGCTCAACGCCACGGAGGATATGGTTGCCGGGGGTATCGACTTCGAGTGCACCATGCGTGACGGATGCAGGGTCTTTCAGCCCGGCCTTCTGGCAAAAGCGCACAGGGGTGTTCTCTACGTCGACGAGGTGAATCTTCTGGACGATCACATCGTCGACATCGTGCTCGATGCCGCCGCGTCGGGTGAAAACCGCGTCGAACGCGAGGGGATATCGTTCTCTCATCCGGCATCGTTCGTGCTTGTCGGCACCATGAATCCCGAAGAGGGAGAGCTTCGTCCGCAATTGCTCGATCGTTTCGGTCTCTGCGTCGAGGTTTCCGCTGAAAACAACGTGGAGAAACGTGTCGAACTGATGCTCCGGAGAGAAGCGTTCGACGAGGACAGAGAGGCGTTTATCGCTTCGCACCGAAAGGAAACCGAACGGATAGCGGCAAAGATCCGTGCAGCGAGGGAGCTGTTGCCGGATATCAGGATGCCCTCCCATCTGCGCGGTTTTATTTCCGAACTCTGTCGCGAGAATGCCGTCGCGGGACACCGCGCCGACCTTGTTATCGAGCAGGCGGCAAGGGCGAATGCCGCTTATCGGGGTTCGCGTGTTGTCGAAATCGAAGATATCACCTCGGTCGCCTCATTCGCTCTTGCCCACCGCAGAAGAGATGTTCAGTCTCCGCCACCGCCCCAGGAACCGCCCCGGTCCCGGGAGCAGCGGCAGCGGGACGAGCAATCCGGAAAGGACCGGGAAGAAGAACAGCCGGAACCGCGAAATGAACCCGGAGAACGGGAAGAAAAAAAACAGGATGCCCGGGAGGGAGGGGAGCGACAGGAACGCTCTTCCGAGTCTGAAAACGGGGGGCGTCAACCCGATGAGCCCTCCTTTCCCGAACAGGTGTTCGAGATCGGCTCTCCCTTCAAGGTCCGCCCCTTCAACTCGCCCAAAGACCGGGCTGTCCGTCGGGGTTCCGGAAAACGGTCCCGTTCCAGGGTATCGCAGAAGCAGGGGCGCTACACCAAAAGCACCGTGAGGCGCAAGAACAACGATATCGCGCTCGACGCCACACTCCGGGCGGCGGCTCCGTTTCAGAAACATCGGGACAATCCCGACGGCATGGCCGTTGTTCTGCGCGATCAGGACATCAGGGAAAAGATTCGGGAGAAACGCCTCGGCAACCTCTTGATTTTCGTGGTCGATGCGAGCGGATCGATGGGAGCCAGAGGCCGGATGGCGGCATCGAAAGGCGCGGTTATGTCCCTTCTGATCGACGCTTACCAGAAGCGCGACAAGCTGGCCATGGTTTCTTTCCGGAAAGACGAAGCGGTCGTCAATCTCCCGGTAACGTCCTCGGTCGAACTGGCCGGCAAGCTGCTCCGGGAGATGCCGGTCGGGGGAAGAACCCCTTTTTCGGCCGGCCTCCTGAAAGGTTACGAGATAGCGCGTACCCATCTCCTGAAGGAGCCGGGAGCCCGTCCGATCGTTATCCTCGTGACGGACGGAAAGGCGAACAGGGCTATCGGGGAGCGTAAGCCTCTGGACGAAGCCTACGAACTTTCGAGGAAGATGGGGATTGAAGAACGCATCCGTTTTCTCGTGGTCGATACGGAGGAGCCGGGCTTGGTGAATTTCGGCCTCGCCCGGAAGATCGCCGGAATGCTGCGGGCAGAGTATTTCAAGATCGACGACCTGCAGGCCGATACGCTTGTGAACATCGTAAAAGACGCAACGTTATGAAAAAACAGTATACCTACCCCTTTACCGCAATCGTCGGCCAGGAGCAGATGAAGCTGGCTCTCGTGCTCAACATCGTCAATCCCACCCTTTCGGGGGTGCTGATCCGCGGAGAAAAGGGTACGGCCAAGTCGACGGCCGTGCGCGCCCTTGCCGACATTCTGCCTGAAATAAACGTTATCGGCGGGATTCCGTTCAATCTCGATCCGGACGAGGAGCTCGAGGTTATCCGTGAATGTTTCGAGGTTTCCGGAGAGGCCGCGCCCGACGGCGGAGAGCTCTTCGTCGAAAAGCAGAAGGTTCGCGTGGTGGAGCTTCCCGTCGGGGCGACCGAGGATCGTGTCGTCGGCACGCTCGACCTGGAGCATGCGCTGAAGGCCGGGGAAAAACGCATCGAACCCGGCTTGCTCGCTTCGGCTCACCGCGGGATTCTCTATGTCGACGAGGTGAACCTTCTCGACGACCATGTCGTCGATGTACTGCTGGACTCCGCTGCGATGGGGGTCAACACCATCGAGCGCGAAGGGGTCTCCTTCGCCCACCCGTCCCGTTTCACGCTCGTCGGGACCATGAATCCGGAGGAGGGTGAATTAAGGCCCCAACTGCTCGACCGTTTCGGGCTCTGCGTGCATATCGAAGGCATAACCGATGCGGCCGACCGGGTTCAGGTCATGGAGCGTCGCTTCGCCTTCGAGGAGGATCCGGAAGCGTTCTGCCGCCGGTGGGCGGGCGAGTCGGAGCGGCTTGTCGAACGAATCGACAGGGCCCGCAAGCTGTGTTCCTCGGTCGATATCGGCCGGGAGAACCTGACGGCGATCGCCAACTACTGCCTCGAAGTCGGCGTCGACGGTCACAGGGGCGACATCATCATCATGAAAACAGCCAAGACACTTGCGGCATACGAAGGAAGAACACGTGTGGAAAAAGAGGACATCGACCGGGCGGCCATGCTTGCACTGCCGCATCGCATTCGTCGTCAACCCTTGCAGGACATCACGATGGATGTCGGAACGATGTTGAAAAACAGGGCTTGCGGGAAACTTTCGGACTGATCGAACAGGAGCGTCTGCAACGGTAATTAGCGTTTCCAGCATGAAAACGATAGCGTTTTTCAACAACATTCACAGCTCGTCAATATGGCACCAACTCGCCGCACCCTTGCGTGAGGAGGGAATCGAGCTCCTCGTCTACGGTTTCGGAGGAGAGAAAGAGCTTCTCGAAGCCATTGAAAGAGGCGTGATAGATATTTTGCTGACCAGCGTGTCGAGCGATATGCCGGGGTTTGGAGAGCTGTGCGAGGCGATGCTCCGGGTTCCCGTCAGGATCGGTCTGGGGTCGGGGTTCCCCTCGGGTTTCTCCACATTTCCCGATGCGGAGGCCGAGGAAGTCGGCGCGTATTTCAGGGTGCTGTCAAGGGAGAATTTCCGGCAGGGGCTGCGCCGCCTTGCCGGTCTGGACCACGCCCTCTGCAGGGAGGTTGCGACATCGGGGATCTATCATCCCGACGCGGAAGAGCGGTTCGCCGATACGGGAAGATACCGCGCATGGTTGCAAGGGGAGGGGCGTCTGCACGAAGAGGCGCCGGTGGCCGGGATCATCATGCACTACAGTCAGCTCGCCGAGGAAAATCATGCTGATATCGATCTCCTGATCCGCGAACTCGAAAAACGGGAGGTCGTGCCGTTCTGCGTTTTCTGCGACGGCATACAGGACGTTCCGGGTGATCGTGAGAAGCGGTATCCCTGGTTCGGTTACTTCAATGGACGCGAGTTGCGTCCCGACATCGTTCTCAACGCTCTCATGGGCCGGCTGATCGCCTCCCCCGATGATCGCGGGATGTTGAGGGGCCTCGATGTGCCGGTCGTGCAACTGGTCCGCAACTTCACGCTTTCGCCTGAGCAGTGGCTGAAGGACCCTGTCGGCATCAGCGCCATGAGCCTTACCCATTCGCTGGTGCAGCCTGAAATGTTCGGGGCGATCGATCCTGTGATGATCGCCGGTTCGAAGCGCGATTCCGGCGAACCCGGGACGGTGTCCGGGGCGGTTCCGATTCCGGAACGCATCGGCATGGTCGCCCGGCGTGTCCGGCGCTGGGCGCACCTGAGAAGGACGCCGAACCGTGAAAAGCGTGTTGCCGTTGTACTGCACAACAATCCCTGCAAGGGTGTCGAAAGCACCGTCGGCATGGCGGCGGGGCTCGATGTGTTCGAGAGCCTCGCCGGTCTGCTCCGGAAAATGAAAGCGGAGGGGTATGCTGTCGGCGACGCTCCGGAAACGGGAAAAGGGTTGCTCGACATGATTCAGGGCCGCAAGGCGCTTCACGAGTTCCGGTGGACGACGGTCGATGAAATCGTTCGCAAGGGCGGTGTGCTGCATGCCATGAAAAAGGGGGAGTACGACCGCTTTTTCCATGCGCTCGACAGATCCGTGAGGCAAAAAGTCGACACCGACTGGGGGGAGTTTCCCGGCGAGAGCATGGTCTGGAAAGAGGATGGTGAAGACGTTGTGCTGATTACCGGGCTGCGGTTCGGAAACGTGTTTGTGATGGCGCAGCCGAAACGGGGATGCTACGGGGCGCGCTGCGACGGTGAAGTCTGCCGCATTCTGCACGATCCGGAGATTTCGCCTCCGCACCAGTGGCTGGCGACCTATTTCTGGATACAGGAGCATGCCGATGCCGTGATTCACTTCGGAACAAGCGGTGCGCTCGAATATCTTCCCGGCAAACGGGCCGTGCCGTCGGGTAACTGCTTCAGCGATATTTCGCTTGGCGACCTGCCTAACATCTATCCCTATATCATGGATGTTCCGGGAGAGGGCATGACGGCCAAGCGCAGAGGCCGGGCTGTGATCGTCGATCATCTGACGCCTGCCGGTCGTCCGGCCCCCGTATCGGAAGTGCTGGCATCGTTCGGGGAGATGCTTGCAGAGTACCGCCGTGCGATTGACGGCAACGAGCGTTCGCGTCTGGAAACGCTCGGCAAGGCAATGCTCGAACCGGCGGTGAAGCTCCGGTTCCTCGATGAAGGTTCGACGGTGGACGAGCTCCAGGAGGGCGTCGAGCGATTTTCCCGCCAGATCGAGCGGGTGAAACGTTCGATGGTTCCCGACGGGATGCATCTGTTCGGCTGCGTGCCGCACGATCGCGCCGTGGCCGCGATGATCCTGTCGGCTCTTTCGCGGTCTCCTGCAGGGGTGTCCTCGTATGAAGAGATTGCCGCACTTCATCGCGCTCCCGGAGTGGATGCCTTTGAGAACGCGGTCGATGTCGTTGCGGCCGTGCTCGAAGAATCTGCTGTTCCGGACGACATGGCGGCTTACAGCGGTGAACTGCCGTTCGGGCTGAAACGCTGGTGTCGCGAGATGGCGGACAACATTTCATCCGCCGGCGACGAGATGGAGAATCTTCTCCGGGCGCTGAACGGGGGATATGTCGATGCGGGGCTTGCGGGGGCGCTTTCGTCGGGCAAGCCGGATGTTCTGCCGACCGGCAGGAATTTTTTTGCCGCCGACATCATGACCATGCCGACGGATGCCGCCTGGGATGTCGGGCGGGAACTGGCCGATCGGTTGCTTGCAAGGTTTTATCGTGAAGAGGGGCGGTTTCCCGAGAGCATCGGGCTGAGCCTCTGGAGTTCGGACGCTTTCAAGTCGGATGGGGAGACACTTGCCCAGATTTTTCACCTTCTGGGTGTCGCTCCCGTTCGCCGGTCCAACGGGCGGGTCGACACTGTGACGGTGACACCGACGGAAGAGCTCACGATAGAGCTCGACGGCAAACGCATACGGCGTCCGCGTGTCGATACGATGATCGAGACCAGCAGTATCGTGCGGGACATGGTGCCGAATTTCATTGCCTTGATCGACAAGGCCGTGGCCGCCGTCAGCGCGCTTGAAGAGCCGCCGGAGGCCAACTTTGTCAGGAAGCACACTCTCGAACAGCTCGACCGGCTCCAGGAGAAACTTGCCGGCGAGATGGATGAATCTTCCTTGCGGCGCCTCGCGCTTTTCAGGGTGTTTGCTTCCGCTCCCGGAACCTACGGTTCAGGCGTCGGGCTTATGCTCGACGCATCGGCATGGGAAGATGAACGAGACCTTGGCGAGGCTTACGTCAACCGGACAGGATATGCCTACAGCGGCGGCACTCTTGACGCGGGGTGCAAGGCTCACGATCTTCTCGCAGGGCAACTCGAAAGGGTGGAGGTGGCCTGCATCAAACAGACTTCGGCGGAATACGATGCGCTTGACTGCAGTTGCTATGCGTCGAGCGCGGGCGGAATGACCTCGGCGGCATCGTTGCTGTCCGGGAAAAAGCCGAAGACATGGTGGATCGACGCGACGGTGCCGGGGGAAACCGACATCCGGGAAGTTCGCGATGAGATCGACCGTTCCACGAGAGCGAAGCTGTTCAACCGGGAGTGGATCGAGCGGATGAAAGCTCACGGTTTTCAGGGTGCGCAGAGCTTCGCATCCCAGGTAAATACGCTGTTCAAGTGGAGCGCGACGACCGGAGGGGTCGAACGTCGGGTTTTCGACGGCGTTGTCGAAACGTTCGTCGCCGATACCGAAAATCGCGAATGGCTCCGGAAACACAATCCCTACGCCCTCGAGGAAATTACGCGCCGCCTGCTCGAGGCCGGGGCGCGCGGAATCTGGGAAGCACGGGAGGAGCTGCTTGAAGAGGTGCGCTCCGCGGCACTCGCGCTCGAGGGAGACCTCGAAGAAAGGATCGGCGATGTGGACGAAGAGTTTCAGGGTTCCGGAGTGGACGTGTTCACTGAAAAGCAGGTCGATCTCTGGAAAACGGAATGGAAAATGCCGGAAAGGGAAGCGGATGCCGCAAAGAGCGGAAGGGACGGCGATCGATGACGCGGCAGGTCGTTACATGCAGGGTCGCCGGTTGGCGTGCGGTGCTCGTACTCATGTTGTTCGCGCCGGTTCTCTTCGGCGGGTGCCATGCCGCACAGGATCGGACAACGTCGCTTTCCCGAAACATCGAAAAGAAGGATACGGGGGTTGTTCCTCTGCGGTATGCACGTCGTTTTACCATGGAAAGAGCAGGCGACGCCACCCTGGTGGACATTGTAAAACCTGCCGGGGCAAAGCTCGGTGTCCCCTTTCGGTATCTTCTTGTGCCGAAAGACGGAACGGTGCCCGAAGGCTATCCGGACGCCCTTGTGGTCCGGACGCCGATCGAACGGGTGACCTGCGGTATCGGGCTGCATATAACCATGCTGCAACTGCTGGACGAACTGGAAAGTATCGTCGGTGTAGGCAGGGCGCAATGGATAGGCAACCCGGAGATTCTCGAAAAGATCGACTCGGGAGCAGTTCTTGAAACCGGTCTTTCAGGGGCCATGAACATGGAGACCGTTCTCAGCCTCCAGCCCGATCTGACATTTGTCTTTTCGTCCGGCAGCGATACGGATATTCATGAAAAGCTGCTCGCTATCGGTATCAGGCCGGGCCTGTCGAGTATGCATCTCGAAGAGCATCCTCTGGGTGTTCTGGAGTGGATCAAATTTTTCGGGGCTTTTTTCGGAAAAGAGGCTGAGGCGGAAACGTTTTTTGCTCAGACGGCGGAGCGTTACGAAGCGCTGGAACGGCTTGTTCGCGGTCGGTTCGGCAAGCGTCCGGGGGTTATCGTCGGTCATGGTTTGAGGGGAGTGTGGAGTACTCACGGTTCAAGCGCATGGTTTATCCGTTTTCTGCAGGATGCGGGCGCGGACTATATCCTCGAGAACCCGGAAGATTACGAAGAGAACCCGATCAGTTTCGAGCACGCCGTGAACGTCGGACTGCAGGCGGAATACTGGGTCAATCCCCTCTATACGGCAGTGTCGCTCGCCGATATCGTCGAGGACGACAGCCGCTACAGTCAGTTTCTGTCGGTCCGGAAAGGCAATGTTTTCAACAACAACGCGTCGTCGTTCAAGAACGGAATGAATGCGTTCTGGGAGACAGGTATGAGCGAGCCGGATATCGTGCTTGCCGACCTCGTCAGGATTTTTCATCCCGAACTCCTGCCGGACCATGAGTTGAAATATTACCGGCGGTTACGCTGATGCATTTTCCTTTTTGCGCGTACGCTGAAAAATAGTATAATCTCAAACTGTTGTTCTTTCACAGATAGCTGGTGCCGGTTTAAAAGCCGGAGAATAGGGAAGTACGTGAGATTCGTACACTGTACCCGCAACTGTACAAACGGTTTGCTTCCGCAAGCCGCGTCACGGCCGCGTGACGCGCGAGCGGAGGATTTTTCCACGGTCACTGCGCATGATTTCCGCCCGGAAATCCGCGGGAAGGCCGGGAAAAGATGTCGCCGTTGAAAGTCAGGAGACCTGCCAGTTACGCTTATTGCACGACACGACTACGGGTTATAGTCAGGCAAAGCAGTTCGTTTTCCTTTTCCGGGGTGTATCAGCATCGATCGGTCGGCAGCATGCCTTCAACTGTCGTTTTAATGGCCCTGATCGGGGAATGAGCGTTCCCACTGCATTTGCTTTCTGTCCATAACACCAGTCATGTTGAGGGCACCTCTATTGATTGTCGTGAGCGACCTGAAGACAAGGCGGACGGAGCCGGAGAAACCGGAGTCCCGACAAGTCGGGATGAGGATTTCGAGCACCGCCCAACGAAGTATTCAGGCCGCGTAACAAATTAATGGAGGTGTCGTCTTGTAAACGATCAAACATGATTGCAACATGAGGAAAAAACGCTTTCTGGCATTTCTTGCGGCCGCACTTCTCGCGACAGGCGGGGCGAGGGCCGAAGAATCTCCGGAGTCTTCGCACATCGCGAATCACGACGGAAAAGAGATCGTCGTTACGGCCAGCAGGATCGAGGAGTTGAAAAAGGACGTCACGACAAGTATCACAGTCATTACCCGCGAAGAGATCGAAACTTCTCCTGCGGAAGATCTCGGCGAACTGTTGGCGGAAAAGAGCATCGGTCACATCCAGAAATACCCCGGAGCTCTTACCTCGGTCGGTATCCGGGGTTTCCGTAGCGATACGCACGGCAACGACCTGAGGGGAAAGATCCTGATTCTGCTCGACGGCAGGAGGGCCGGCACCGGCAACCTCGCCAAGCTGATGACGGACAATGTCGAACGGATCGAAATCATCAGGGGACCGGGATCGGTCCAGTTCGGTTCGGCGGCTATCGGCGGCGTGGTCAACGTGATCACCAGGAAAGGGGATGGGAAACCGGGCGGCTTCATCGAGCAGGAAATGGGCTCTTACGGCTTCAGAAAGACCATCGCGGGGGTGTCGGGACGAATCGGCGGGTTCGACTACTCCGTTACCGGGTCGCTCGCTTCTATGGACGATTATGAAACCGGCGACGATGAGAAGTATTTCAACAGCGGTTACGATGACGATATCCGCGGAAGCGTCAACCTCGGTTATGAATTCGCTCCCGGCAACAGGATCGGAGTGACCTACACCCATTTCGAGATCGACAGGTCCGGCAATCCCGGTGATATTGACGAGAACGACCGTGATGATTACAAGGAAACCCGCAACAGGAGTGTCGATTTCAGCTATACGGGAAAGACCGGGGATGACCGCTTGTTCTGGATGGCTCGCTATTTCGTCGGTGAAGACATGGATGCATGGTATGATCCGGCCTCCAGCGATCCGAGCGGTTGGGACGATGGACTTCCTTTCAGGAAAAAAACCGATCAACAGGGGGCCCAGGCTCAGGTCAGTTACGCCGACAAAAGCTTCACGGTGACCGCCGGTCTGGACTGGTTGAATTACGATCTCGAGCAGAACGATTATACGCCCCTGGAATCCTCCTATGAAGATATGGGCTACTTCGTTCTGGCCAAAGGGCTGTTTTTCGAAGAGCAGCTTGTCTTTACCGTGGGACTCAGATATGACGATTACGATGTAAGCTACGACAGGGACGAAACCAGTGCCGAAACCTCGGAATCATCCGACAGCTTCGTCAAGAGCTTCGGCATTGCGTATCATTTGTCCGACAACGTTAAGTTGCGGGCTTCGTACGGTGAAGGGTTCCAGGTTCCCGAAGCACAGGCGCTTGCAGCCGACTACGTTGTTACGGACTGGTTGGGGACAAAGCGCTATGTCGGCAACCCGGATCTCGACCCCGAATCGAGCTATACGGTCGATGGCGGTATCGAGGTGACGATCGACGGTTTTGCCTCGTCGCTGACACTCTTCACGACGGAATACGAAGATTTCATCGAACAGTACGAGATTGCGCCTGACGAGATTTCCTGGAGAAACCAGGACCGCGCGACGGTCACCGGTATCGAGGGAGAACTTTCCTATCTGTTTCCCGTAACCCTCGCAGGTTCGCAGTTCTTCATGGAGCCTTATACGTCCGGGACCTACATGCTCGATTACGTGTCGCATTTCGACGACGGTTCTCCTGACGAGGATATCCGTTATCTTCCCGAATGGAATCTTGTGACCGGTTTGAGGGTTCGTGATACCGGTGGTTTCAGTGGAACGTTCAATGTCGCGTTTTTCGGCGAGACACTGGTACAGGACTGGAGCTCCTGGCCGGCCAGGGATGTCGTCAAAGGCAGCTTCTGCGTCGCCAATCTGTCGCTGGCTAAGAAGTTTCCGCTGGGTCAGGCAGGTGCGGCGAGCATGACGGTCAAAGGTGGTGTCGAGAACCTGTTCGATCGCGATTACGAGTATGTCCGTGGTTATGCCATGCCCGGGCGCCGTTTCAGCCTTGGGCTGAGACTCGAAATCTGATGTGTTTTTTGCCCGGCTTTTTGTAACTTTTTCTTGTTAATGTAAAAGAGCTGACCGTGGTCGGCTCTTTTGCGTTGCGAGCCGGGAACTGCCGGTAGTACTGTTTTTTCTGAAAAAGCGCGAAAGAGTGCGCCTCGACAATAAAAAAGGTTTTTCCATGAATACAGCGATTACGTCCTGCGAGCGCGATGCGCTTTACAAGGTCATCTACAGCCGCCGTGACGTGCGCGGGCAGTTCGTGCCCGATCCAGTGCCGGACGACGTGCTTTGGCGGCTGCTCGAAGCGGCTCACCACGCTCCGAGCGTCGGGTTTATGCAGCCCTGGGACTTTATCGTGGTCCGCGACGAAGAGACGAGAAGCCGGGTGAAGGAGAAGTTCGACATCGCCAACGCCGAGGCCGCGGCCATGTTTTCCGGCGAAAGAGGGGAGCAGTACCGCTCGTTCAAGCTCGAAGGGATCACGGAGGCCCCTCTGGGAATCTGCGTGACCTGCGACCGCAAGAGGACGGGCGACGTGGTGGTGGGCAGGACAGCCAATCCGGAGATGGACCTTTACAGTACGGTTTGCGCCGTGCAGAACCTCTGGCTGGCCGCGCGGGCCGAGAATATCGGGGTCGGCTGGGTGAGCATCATTCATCACGATCATGTCCGGGACGTGCTCGGTATTCCCGCGGATGTCGTTCCCGTTGCCTGGCTCTGCGTGGGTTATGTTTCCTTCTTCCACGAGACGCCCGAACTGGAACAGGCGGGGTGGCTCCCGAGGCTCGACATCCGGAAAATCGTCCATTACGAAAAGTGGGAGAAGAAAGAGGCATGAGAAATCTCGCGATCTTCGGTACGGCGTCGGACGTCGGCAAGAGCGTTGTGGCCACGGCGCTCTGCCGCATGTTCAGCAATGCGGGTATCGATGTCGCGCCCTTCAAGGCGCAGAACATGTCGAACAACTCGGGAGTGACCCCGGACGGCCTGGAAATCGGCCGTGCGCAGGTCGTACAGGCCGAGGCCGCGCGGGTCACGCCGACAGCCGACATGAATCCGGTTCTGCTCAAGCCGAACACCGATACGGGAGCGCAGGTCGTGCTGCAGGGCAGGGCGGTCGCCAACCGCTCCGCAAGGGAGTATTTCGGCGACACGAAACCCTGGGCCGAAACCGCCTTCGAGAGCCTCGGGAGGCTTCGGCGGCGGCACGAGATGCTCGTCATAGAAGGAGCCGGGTCGTGCGCGGAAATGAACCTCTACAAGCGGGATTTCGTTAACTTCAAAACAGCCCGCGAAGCCGAGGCCCTGGTCATTCTGGTCGCCGACATCGACCGGGGGGGCGTCTTCGCCCAGGTCGTGGGCACCATGGCGGTGCTTCCTCCCGAGGATCGCCGGCTCGTCGCCGGGGTGATCGTCAACCGGTTCCGCGGGGAGGTGGCGCTTTTCCGGGAGGGCATTCGTATCATCGAGGAGCTGTCGGGACTGTCCGTGCTCGGCGTCATACCCTATTTCAGGGATTTTTCGATCGATCCGGAAGACGCGGTTCTGCTGCAGACGGTGGTCGATCCGATCTCTCCGCCAAATCCGGAGAACATCGCCGTCGCCGTGATCCATCTTCCCCATATTTCGAATTTCACGGATTTCGCCGCTCTCGACCGCCAGGAAGGTGTCGAAGTGCACTATCTGCGCCGGGCGAGATCTCTTGCCGGATACCGGGCGGTCATCCTGCCCGGTTCGAAGAACGTCAGGGGAGATATGGAATGGCTTCGCAATGAAGGTTGGGTGGAGCGGATCTCCGGATTTCGCGATGCCGGCGGGGTGGTCGCGGGCATTTGCGGGGGGTTCCAGATGCTCGGTCGCCGGATTTCGGACCCCTTCGGCGTGGAAAGCGCGCCGGGCGACACGTCGGGTCTCGGCCTGCTTCCTGTCGAGACCGAACTTCGCCGGGAGAAGACGCTCTGCAATGCCGCCGGGACGATGCGCACGCAGGGGTTCGGGGTTCAGGGCTATGAAATCCACATGGGAGAAACCCGTCTCGATTCCGGCGCGGAGGCCATGCTGGACGTAACGGCGCGAAACAACCGGGAGGTTTCCGGAAGCGACGGTGTCATAACGCCTGACGGAAAGGTGTTCGGCACCTACTTTCACGGGATTTTCGACGGTTCCGGTTTCAGGCGGTGGTTTCTGCGGCAGCTCGAGCCGGGGTACGAGCCGCGGTCCGGGGATCATGACCGGGATACCGAGTACGAAAAGCTCGCCCGTCATTTCGAAAAACACCTCGATATGGAAGCGATCTATCGAATCATAGAGAGGGAGCGTTGAACACCGGTAATGACAGGCATATGTCTACCATGACACAAGACAACCTGTACCATCACGAGCACGGGGGGGAGCCGGAACGGCGGTTCGGCCTCGACGGGAAGCGGGTGCTCGATTTCAGCGTCAACATCGGTCCGCTTTCACCCCCTTTTCCGGACAAACCGCTTTCGGCGTTCGACCTGCACCGCTATCCCTCGATAGACGGTCGTGGCGTTGCGGCTTTCTACCGCGACAGGTTCGATCTGGAGGACGGCTGCGTGCTGCCGGTCAACGGAGCGTCGGAAGGGATCTATCTCGTCCCGAGGGCGCTCGGCATCCGGAAGGCGGTGCTGTTCACGCCGTCGTTTTTCGACTACGGAAGGGCGTGCAGGATCGCCGGAGCAGAGGTTTCCTTTCTCGGGCTCGAAGAGAGTGAAGGGTTCGCGCTTCCCGGAGTGGAGACGATAGCCGCGAAGATACGGGACGCCGACGCGATGTTCGCCGCCAACCCGAACAACCCGACCGGTACGCAATTCCCCAGGGAGATGTTTCTGGAGCTTGCCCGCAGGTTTCCGGACAAGTGGTTCGTCATGGACGAGGCCTTCATCCAGTACGCCGACGATTTTCCCGGAGCTTCTCTCATGCGGGAGGTCGGAAGCCTGAAAAACGTTATCGTGATCCATTCCCTCACAAAATTCTATGCGCTGCCGGGGCTGCGGCTGGGGGCGGTTCTGGCTCATCCCGGCACGCTCGGGATTCTTCTGCGGTACAAGGAGCCCTGGACGGTCAATGCCGTCGCTGAACGTGTTGCGGGAGAGCTGCTCCGCTGCGGCGATTACGAGAAGGATGTGCGAGAGCTGATCGCGTCCGAGAGGACCAAGATTCTCGGGCGGATGGAGACGGTGCCCGGAATTGCCGTCAGGGGGCACGGAGCGAACTTCTTTCTTGCCCGCTGGAACGCCGGTTCCGATCTCGACAGGCTGCTCGAATACCTGATCGAACGCAACCTGTATGTGCGTGATTGCAGGAACTTTCCGGGCCTCGAGGACAATTTTTTCCGTTTTTCGATACGCAAACCCGAGGAAAACGATTATCTCCTCGATCAGTTTCAACAGCTCTCCCGGCGTATCGGAGCGATGACCGAATGATCGTTCTCTTCTGGCCATGGGTGCAGGTCGCCGCGGCGTTTCTGCTCGATCTTCTGATTGGCGATCCCCGGGGATGGCCTCATCCGGTCCGCTGGATGGGCGCCGCCGCGAAAAAGGCCGAAGAGATCCTGCGGCCGGTGCGGTCGATTTCGCTCCGCGCGGCCGGTGTGCTTGCGGTGCTTTTCGTGGTCGGCGGGTCGGCCGGAGCGGCATACGGCCTCTTGTGGCTCGTTTCGCTGATCCACCCCCTGCTGGGGGCCGCCGCGGCCGTTATCGTGCTCGCATCGACCATTGCGGCGAGGGACCTCGCGGCTCACGCCGGCGCCGTATTGAAGGCGCTCGAATCGGGCGATATCGGCGAAGCCCGGGAGAAGGTCGGCATGATCGTCGGGCGTGACACCAGGGAGATGGACGAAGCCGGGATCGTGCAGGCGGCCACGGAAAGCGTCGCGGAAAACACGGTCGACGGCGTCACCGCGCCGCTGTTTTACGCGCTGCTCTTCGGGCCGGTCGGGGCGGTCGCCTACAAGGCGATCAACACACTCGACTCTTCGTTCGGGTATACCAACGAGCGGTATCTGGAATTCGGCTGGGCTTCGGCGAAGCTCGACGATCTCGCCAACTACCTGCCCGCGAGGCTCACGGTTCCCGCTCTCGCGCTCGCGGCGTTTTTTCTGCGTCTCCGGGTTCGCGATCTCTTCGTTTCCGTACGGAAGACGGCGGCGCTGCACGCCAGCCCGAACGCCGGCTATCCCGAGGCGGCGTTCGCGGGAGCGCTCGCAGTTCGCTTCGGCGGTTCCCGTTCCTACGGCGGGGTCCGGTGCGACCTGCCCGAGCTGGGAAACAACGGCGGAACCGCCGACCGGCGAACGCTCAGGGACTCGATACGCCTGATGCTTGCGGGGTCAGCGTTCTTTCTTCTTGCCGGGCTCGCCCTGCACGCGCTCGCGATTTTTTTTGCGGGTTGAAAACGGGGCGGACGGGATACTACCCGGTCTGCCGGGAATCGGACAGTTCGAGCTCCCTGGGATACTTTCCTCCGTTGCCGTTCTCTTGACCCAGTCCGTTCAGCAGCGTTTCGCTGTTTTCCGAATTGTTGACGATTCTGTGCCGTTTGTGTTTTCTCGAATCGAGAACCGAACGGTATTTCGCGAGATCTTCCAGGATGATCCCGATGCCGTTCGCCACCGCGGTAAGCGGTTCGTCCGGAATGTTGACCCCGAGATTTGTTTCGGTATGGATTTTTTTATCCAGACCTTTCAGGAGCGCGCCGCCTCCGGTGAGATAAATCCCGTTTTGCAGGATGTCGACGGCCAGATCGGGCTTGACGACCAGCTCTTCTATGTTTTTTTTGATCGCCGCTATGATCTGGCCGAGCGGCAAGGCGATGATCCGGCGGATCATCTCCGAATCGATGTCCAGGTTTTCCGGCAAACCGGATTCGATGTTCAGGCCGCTGATGGTCAGGCGTTCATTCCGATCGGTGGTGAAAACGCTGCCGATGTTTTTTTTGATGTTCTCCGTCGCGTGTTCGCTGATGGCGAGATTCTTCTCGTCGCGAATATGGCGAGCGATGATGTCGTTTATCTCGTTGCCGGCGATACCCAGCGATTCTCCGGATACGATACCGCCGAGCGAGATGATGGCGATTTCAGTCGTTCCGGCTCCGATATCGACGATCATGTTTCCCGTGGGTTCGAACGGATTCAGCCCCGCCCCGATGGCGGCCGCGATCGGCTTGGAGACCAGGTAAATGTCTCTTGCGCCTATGTGCGCGGCCGCGTCGTACACGGCCCGTTTTTCAACCTCGGTGATGCCCAGGGGGATGCTGATGAACAGGCGGCGGATGCCGAGGGAGAAGCGCGGCTTGATCCTGTTGAAGAGCCCTTTGATCAGTTTTATCGTGGCTTCGTAATCGGCGATCACGCCGTTCTGGATCGGTCTGGTCGTGAGGATGCCGGGATGGACTTTTTCATGCATGACGGAGGCCGCGTTACCGACCGCGAGGACCTTTCCCGTATTTCGCCGGGATGCGATGAGAGAGGCTTCGTTCAGAATTATGCCCCTTCCTTTGCGGTACATGACTATATTCCTTGTACCGAGATCGATTCCCAAGTCGATGCCGCCTTCCACTATCAGGTCGTACTTCATGTTCCGGAATGCTTTATGTTGTGATGAGACGTGCCGCCGCGGGCAAGCTTTTTGCCGCTTGTCGTATGATTTCCGTCTCTATAAGAGAATCATCAACAAGCATGCCACAAAAGGTTCTTTATAATTATGCTATTGTATTATAGGAGGTTACCGTATATTGCAGGCAGGTGTGAATGTAGCCGTCAGTCGACAATAGCGATACAGTTGTATCACAAACAAACATAATGCATAAGGGCACCTCTATTAATTGTCATGAGCGGTTCAAGTGCAAGGCGAACGGAGCCCCGATAGCAATCGGGATAAACTTCGAAACCGGAGTCCCGACGAGTCGGGACAACGAAGCAA
>JANQHQ010000047.1 GCA_028282595.1 Chlorobium sp.
TGCTTCGTTGTCCCGACAGGTCGGGACTCCGGTTTCGAAGTTTATCCCGATTGCTATCGGGACTCCGTTCGCCTTGCACTTGAATCGCTCATGACAATACATAGAGGTGCCAAAAAAACTTTTTCGACGGCGTCTATCCGGCGAGGGTCTCCTCCAGAGACCCCTGGATTGCCCTGGCGACACCCAGAAGACTGCCCTCCCTGAAAAAGTCGCCGGCAAGCTGAAGCCCGACAGGCAGTCCGGAACCGTCGAACCCGGCGGGAACGCTGAGCGCAGGAATACCCGCGATACTTGCAGGCACCGTAAACACGTCGGCAAGATACATTTCGAGAGGGTCCTCCGTCTTGTCGCCGAGCCCGAAAGGCGGATACGGCGATGTCGGGCCGGCGATGACGTCGACCCGCGCCAGCGCATCCTTGTAACTGTCGAGGAAAACCCTGCGGACCTGCTGCGCCTTTTTGTAATAGGTATCGTAATATCCCGCGGAAAGCACGTAGGTTCCGAGCATGATCCTGCGTTTGACCTCCTTTCCGAACCCCTCGGTCCTCGAATTGACGTACATCTCCGAAAGATCACCGGCCGAGGGCGAACGGTAACCGTAACGTGCACCGTCGAAGCGGGCGAGGTTCGACGACGCTTCCGCCGTCGTCAGGATATAATACGCGGCAATGGCGTATTCGCTGTCGGGAAGCGTGATCTCCCGGAGCTCGGCGCCCCGCTCGCGCAAGGCTTCGAAACGCCCCTTCACAACCGAGGAGACATCGCTGTTGAGATTGTCCGGGAAATACTCTTTCGGAACGCCTATCTTCAGCCCTTCCACCGATACGGCCTCCATCTCGGCGGCATAATCGGGAACGGGATGATGCGATGAAGTCGCGTCCGATGTATCGAATCCCGCGATAACGCCGAGCACCAGCGCAGCGTCGTCGCAGTTTTTCGCAAGAATCCCTATCTGGTCGAACGAGGAGCCGAACGCGACGAGCCCGTAACGGGAAATCCTGCCGTAGGTGGGTTTCAGGCCGACGACATTGCAGAACCCCGCAGGCTGCCGGACGGACCCTCCCGTATCGGAACCGAGCGCGACCATGGCGAGCTCGGCCGCCACCGCCGCGGCGGATCCTCCCGAGCTGCCGCCGGGGACCTTTCCCGCGTCATAGGGATTGGGAACCGGGCCGAAAGCGGAATTCTCGTTCGAACTGCCCATCGCGAACTCGTCCATGTTGACCTTGCCGAGAACTATCGCGTCCTCGCCGAGAAGCCTCTCGACAGCCGTGGCGCTGTATACGGACGTATAGTCGGAAAGGATTCCGGAAGCGCAGGTCAGCCTGGCGTCTTTTACGGCGATATTGTCCTTCAGCGCCATGGGCAGTCCGAACAGCCGACCGGGCCGCTCGCCGGCCGCAAGCTTTTTGTCGAGCGCCCGCGCCCGATCGATGGCGCCTTCGCGGAACACCGTGATATAGACGTTCGCAGCGGTGTTTTGACCGATACGCTCCAGGTACTCTCCTACAACCGACTCACAGCTTGTTTCCCCGTCGAGAAGTTTCTTGCGCAGCTCGTGATATGACGAAAATCGCACCGCTTTCCAGATGATTTTAGCATTGATGATGGATACCGGGCCGGGCGCGCACGCCCGTAGCGAAACACGCCCTCCCGTGTACCGGAAGGGCAATGTTTGGCTTGTATAATAAGAAATAACTGCATATAATTCAATTTCATGTATTCTCAAGCATATCATTGCGCCGGCCGCCGGGAAGCCTGTCGAAAGCAGCGGTCCGGACTCGATGAGAGGACAGGAACGCAACGATGGACACGCCGTTGACCGTTGAGTGATCTCGCGGTGGACAACAGCCGCGAACGGCTGCGGCCGGGAACCGGGTCCGCAGGGGGCCGACGCCTTTCTTCCGACACCGGCAGCCGACAGCGACGAAAACGATGACGACGCCCAATGTCTCCAACGCCGACTATGGACTTTTCATCCGCCTTTACATCCCCCTGGTTCAAATCGCCGACAGACCCACTGGACGAAGAGACCCGCGAGCGGCTGAAGCTCGACGGTGAACTGCCCGGACATATCGCCATCATCATGGACGGCAACGGCCGCTGGGCGAGACATCGGGGCAAAACCCGCATCGAGGGACACGTCGCGGGTGTCGACGCCGTGCGGGACGTGGTTGAAGCGTGCGCGCAGCTCGGAATCCGGTACCTCACGCTGTTCACCTTTTCGACCGAAAACTGGAAACGCCCGGAAAAGGAGATATCCGCCCTGATGCAGCTCCTGATCAGGGTGCTGAGAAAAGAAGCGAACGAGCTCTTTTCCAACAATGTGCGCCTCAACGTCATCGGCAATCTCGAACGCCTTCCGGAAAAAGTGAGAACGATTCTCCGCGACACCATGAAACTCACGAGAGACAATACCGGTCTCACCCTGAGCATAGCGTTGAGTTATAGCGGAAAATGGGATATCTTACAGGCGTGCCGCACAATGGCAAACGAAATTTCCGCAGGAAGGCTTTCAGCAGAGGATGTGAGCGAGGAAGTCCTGGAATCCTATCTCTCGACACGAGGCATTCCCGATCCGGAGCTTCTGATACGCACGAGCGGTGAATTCCGGATAAGCAATTTTCTTCTGTGGCAAAGCGCGTATTCGGAAATATATTTCACCACGACCTACTGGCCCGATTTCCGACGAAAACAGCTTTACGATGCGATCAGGGACTTCCAGCACCGGGAACGCCGTTTCGGTCTGACAAGCGAGCAACTTCAAGAGAAAAATTTACAACGCAGGTTACAAAACGATGTGTAATTCCATGAAACAATCCCTTTCCGTCCGGTCCCGTTTCCACGCCATGCTGCTGTTCGTCCTCGCGGCCGCCGCTGGCGCGCTTCCCTTAACGGCCGGCAATGCCTCGGCGGAAAACGGGGCATCGAGCTACACTGTTTCGGACATATCGTTCACCGGGCTGGTCTCGATCGGCGAAACCGAACTGCTTGAAACCCTGCCGCTCAGGAAAGGCGACACCGTAACCGTTCCCGGACCGGAAATTCCCGGAGCCATAAGCTACCTCTGGAAACAGAAAAAATTCAGCGATATCCAGGTGCGGCAAACGGTATCGAACGGTTCGATAGCACTCCTCTTCACCGTCAAGGAATTGCCCGTCCTCGACAGGATTATCTTCCGGGGCAACGACAAGCTCAAGGAACGGGACCTGAAAACCGCGGCCGGCCTCGTCGCCGGAAGACCCCTTGACGAACAGAGTCTGCTGACCGCGGTTAAAAGCATCAGAAGCGCTTACGAAAAAAAGGGTTACCTCCGCACGGAAATCTCCTACGATGTCAGGGATACCGCAACCGGCAGGGTCGCCGTGGAGTTCACCATCGAGGAAAACCGCAAGGTCGTGATCGAAAAGATCCGTTTTCACGGCAACAGCGCCTTCAAGGACGGAAAACTCCGGGGCGTTTTCAAGGAAACCAGCCAGAACGCATGGTGGAAAAAAATCTTCGGCCAGCCCAAGCTCGATCAGGAAAAGTACAACGAGGACAAGAAGCTCCTGGTCGACTTCTACCGTGAGAACGGCTATCGCGACATGAAAATCCTGAGGGATTCGATCTCCTACACCAAAAACAGGAAAGGCCTCGATATCGACATTTTTGTCGAAGAAGGTCCCGTCTACTACGTCAGAAGCATTTCCTGGAACGGCAACACGAAGGACTTCGCTACCACGGACAGACTCGCCGAGGTTTTCGGTATTCGGAAGGGAGACCGTTACAACGCCGCGAAAATCCAGGAAAAGCTCAACTTTTCAAAAGACAACAAGGACGTAAGCTCTCTCTATCTCGACCGGGGCTACCTCTCCTTCCGCGCATCCCTCCGGGAGCAGGTTGTCCCTCCGGACTCGGTCGATCTCGACATTTTCCTGCGCGAAGGCGAACAGTTCCGGCTCGGAAAGATCAACATCAAAGGCAACACCAAGACGAAGGATCATGTGATACGGCGCGAGCTCCGCACGGTTCCCGGCAAAATGTTCAGCCGCAAGGACGTCGTCCGCAGTATTCGGGAAATCTCCATGCTCAACTATTTCGCGCCGGAAGAGATCCGTCCCGACATTCAGCCTGACGAAGCGAACCGGATGGTAGACATCACCTACAACGTCACCGAAAAACAGACCGACACGTTCAATGCCTCGGTCGGCTACAGCGGCAACATCGGCTTCACCGGAGCACTCGGCGTCACCTTCAACAACTTCTCGCTGCAGGACCTCTTCAACGGAGAAGCCTGGGACCCTCTGCCGCACGGCGACGGGCAGAAACTCGCTTTTCAGTGGCAGTTCGGCAACGAGGACTACCGCACGCTCTCCCTCTCCTTCACGGAACCGTGGGCGTTCGGCTCACCGACCTCTGTAGGATTTTCGATTTTCAGAACACAACGCAACTACAGCGACGACGACGATGACGACAATCTGCTGAAGCAGACCGGAGCGACGCTCAGCGTCGGCCGCCGCCTCACCTGGCCGGACGACTACTTCTCCATCAACTGGAAGCTGAAGTACCTGCACAGCGAAGGCCGGCTGCTCAGCTTCGTCGATGCCGCCAATCAGCCGGACGAGGCCGACGAAATTTCGATTACGCAGACCATCACACGAAACAGCATCGACAACCCGATCTATCCGAGAAGGGGGAGCAAGAACTGGATCTCCGCCCAGCTCGCCGGCGGACCGCTTCCGGGCAGCGTCGACTTCTACAAGTTCATGGGGAGTTCGAGCTGGTATTTTCCTCTCGGCGGCGATTTCGTGCTGAACCTCGCGACCCAGCACGGCTACCTCGACACCTTCAGCGGCGACGACTACCTCCCCTACACGGACTCGTTCTACATGGGCGGCAGCGGCCTGTCGTCGCTCTCGACCATTCCGCTCCGCGGCTATGACGACCGCTCGGTCGGGACGCTGAACGAGGATACGGATCTCTATACCGGACGCGTCTTCTCGAAGTTCACCACCGAAATCCGTTATCCGATCACCCTGTCGCCGTCGGCAAGCATATACGCCCTCGCGTTTTTCGAAGCCGGTGACCTCTGGAACTCGTCGGCCGACATCGATTACGGGGATCTGAAAAAATCGGCCGGCGTCGGGCTTCGCCTCTACCTGCCGATTATCGGCCTCGTCGGCTTGGACTACGGCTACGGCTTCGACGCTGTCGCCAGCGACCCGGACAAGGATAACCAGGGCTGGAAGTTTATCTTCAGTTTCGGGCAGTTCGCCAACTAACACAATTCCGGAGATTTTTTTCCGTGTTTCATTGGTAAAATGTTATTATCTTTGTTGATGTAAAGCAAGTTTTCCCTATTACGCTTGCGGCAAACCCTAACACATTCCTACGAACAAAATCTGGAGAAGACATGAAGAAAACACTATCACTCATCGCGGTATTCCTGGTCGCGGCCATGTGGTCCGGCTCCGGCTCCGCCGCCGACAAGTATGTCAGCGGGAGCATCGGCATTTCCTGGTTCAACGACGCTGACTTCAGCTATATCTACGACTACGAGGGTGAGGATAACACACAGTCGATCGAATTCGGTTCGGGTATCACCCTTCTCGGCGCTTTCGGCTGCGACTACGGCGATTACAGAATCGAAGGCGAGCTCGGCTACCAGCAGAACGACGCGGAATCGCTCACCTATGAAGGAGAGAACTTCATTGATGGAGACGACTCCTGGGATCTTGAAGGCGACATTTCCGTCACCTCGCTGCTCGCCAACGGCTACTACGATATCGACCTCGGCGGCGTCGAGCTCTCTCTGGGCGCAGGTGTCGGCGTGGCCCAGATCAACATGAGCGACATCGAGATCGACGATGACGACTATCCGGGCAGGAGTGACGAGTTCGACGGCAGCGAAACCGCGCTTGCCTACCAGCTCGGTGCGGGTCTCGGCATTCCGGTCGCGGACAACATCATGCTCGATGCGCGTTACCGCTACTTCGCCACGACCGACTTCACCGTCGTCAGCTGGGGCAACGCGAACATCGAAAGCCACAGCGCTCTTCTCGGCCTTCGCGTGGGTCTCTGATCCCGCTGCGACAGCACTATGCAAAAGAAGAGGTCTTCCGGGATCTCTTCTTTTCATGAGCAAGAACTTTGCGCTCAAGAAAAAAAACGCTATTTTTTCCTTGGAAGACAGTTAGTCATGTATCCCTTTCCTACACGAACAAAAACAACAAGCAGCATGAAAAAAGCACTGTCACTCATCGCGGTATTCCTGGTTGCGGCCATGTGGTCCGGCACCGGCACCGCCGCCGACAAGTATGTCAGCGGCGCGATCGGCATCTCTTGGTTCAACGATGCCAATTTCGATTCCATCTACGACTATGAAGGCGAGGATTCTGAATCCATGGGCTTCGGCTCCGGCATCACGCTTCTCGGCGCTTTCGGTTGCGATTACGGCGACTTCAGGGTCGAGGGTGAGCTCGGCTATCAGCAGAACGACGCGGAAACCTTCAGTGAAGATGGCGGCGACGACTCGTCCGACATCCAGGGCGACGTTTCCGTCACCTCGCTGCTCGCCAACGGTTACTATGACATCGACCTCGGCGGCGTCGAGCTCTCTCTGGGCGCAGGTGTCGGCGTGGCCCAGGTCAGCATGGACGACATCGCTGACGAAGGCGAGGACGACGGCGGATTCAACGCAAACGAAACCACGTTTGCCTACCAGCTCGGCGCGGGTCTCGGCATTCCGGTCGCGGACAACATCATGCTCGATGCGCGTTACCGCTACTTCGCCACGACCGACTTTACTTTCGTCGGTAGCTTCGGCAACACGAACATCGAAAGCCACAGCGCTCTCCTCGGCCTTCGCGTGGGTCTCTGATCCTCCGAATGCGGTATGATTGAAACAAGAGGCCTCCAGAGGGGGCCTCTTGTCATTTTATCCGTTCCGGACACCGGAACGATTCATTCGCCGGACGGACGGCACGAACCCATTTGCCCTAACAAAAAACGGTATCATGAAAAAAACGCTCTCACTTATCGCGACATTCCTGATAGGCGCCATGTGGTCCGCTAACGGATTCGGAGGCGAAAAATACGTCAGCGGCAGCATCGGGATTTCCTGGTTCAACGATTCGAATCTCGACTACATCTACTCTTTCGACGAAGGAGAAGACTTCACGGGCACCTACGGATACGGTTCCGGCATCACGCTTCTCGGCGCTTTCGGTTGCGATTACGGCGACTTCAGGGTCGAGGGTGAGCTCGGCTACCAGCAGAACGATATCGAATCCGTAGCGATTGACCTGGATTTCGACGGCGGACCGACTGCCATCGAGGCCGCGAGCGACGCATCGGTTCTCTCCCTGCTCGCCAACGGCTACTACGATATCCAGCTCGGCGGTGGCATTGAATGCTACCTGACCGCAGGCGTGGGGGTTGCACAGGTTTCCATCGAGACCGGTCTCGGAGAGGTTGAAATCGACGATGAAATCATCGACCTCGATACCGAGTACGATGCAAACGAAACCACGCTCGCCTATCAGCTCGGCGCCGGCGTCGGCATTCCGGTCGCGGACAACATCATGCTCGACGCACGCTACCGCTACTTCGCCACGACCGACTTCACGCTTTCGGGAGCAATTCCGTTCGGCGGACTCGACGCCAATACCGGCATCGAAAGCCACAGCGCCCTCATCGGCCTGAGAGTCGGCCTGTAAGCTCCGCTGACGCATCATCCGATCGCCGAAAGGGCTCTTCCGAAGAGCCCTTTCCCGTTTTCCCGCCGTCCCATCCGCTTGCATAATAGCCCGGAAAAACGTAAAATTAGCCCCGTGAATCATATCACAGCAGCAGCGATCAACCCAACAATAACCCTATTCCTACAAAAAGATGAAAAAAAACCTCTCTCTCCTGGCGGCGCTCATGGTGAGCGTCATGTGTTCGGCCAACGTCTTCGCCGCCGACAAGTATGTCAGTGCCAGCATCGGCATTTCCTGGCCCAACGACGTTAAAATCACCTCCGACAAAAGCGATCCCTCCTCCTACATATCCGAAAACGAGTTCGGCTCGGGTGTAACGCTTCTCGGCGCATACGGCAACGATTTCGGCGACATCAGGCTTGAAACCGAACTCGGATACCAGCAAAACGACCTCGACCGATCCCTTGAATTCTACGGAGGAGGTTTTGACGAAGACACCGAGATGAACGGTGACGTCTCGATCATCTCCATCCTCGGCAACGTCTACTACGACATCGCCGTCAGCGACAAGGTGGAAATCTACCTGACCGCGGGCGCCGGCGTGGCCTTCGTCAATTTCAACGACATCGGCGACATCGACGACGATGCGGACAGGCACTACAATGTCGAATCGACCGCTTTCGCCTACCAGCTGGGTGCGGGAGTCGCGATTCCCGTCGCGGAAAACCTCGTCCTCGATGCACGCTACCGTTACTTCGGAACCGAGGATTTCACGATCGACGATACGGCTGCATGGTGGAGCGACACCCATGTCACCGAACTTTACTCGCACAGCGCCCTCATCGGCCTGAGAATGATTCTCTGACGACTGTCCGCGATGCAACCCCGACCGAACGAAAAAAAGGAGGCTTCCAGGCCTCCTTTTTTATATCGCTCATCCGCTCCATAGAGATGACTTCGCGCCGTGCGATCACGACGAGCCCCCCTTGAGGCGGCCGATCTCGTCGCGAAGCCGGGCGGCCTCCTCATAATCCTCGCGGTTGATGGCGTCTTCGAGCATTTTCTGCAGTTCGGTGAGCGGCGCCTCCACGGGCATTTTCTGCGGTTCGGCGACTTCCTCGCCGGTTTCCGCTCCGTCGGCTTCACCCTCTTCGTCCTGATCTTCCGATTCCTCCGCCTGCTCTTCCCTGATCCCCGCTTCGTTCATGATCTCCTCGGAAACGAATATAGGCGCCCCGAAACGGACGGCTATCGCGATGGCGTCACTGGGCCTCGCATCGATCTCGTGGGTTTCGCCGTTCATCTCACAGATAACCTTGGCGTAAAACGTTTCATTGTGCAGTTCATCGATAAGCACTTCGCCGACCTTGAGATTGAAGGTATCGGCGACGGTCTTGAACAGATCGTGCGTGAACGGCCTCGGCGGCTTGATGTTTTCGAGTTTCAACGCGATAGCCTGGGCCTCGAAACCGCCGATGATGATGGGAAGCTTGCGTTTTCCTTCCACTTCATACAGAATAAGCGCATAGGCTCCGTTGGTATGCGGACTTGTCGAAAGCCCGAGTATGTCGACCTGAAGTTTATCCATTTCAACTACGTTTGGTTCCCTCTGTCATCGAACCTGCAGCCATCCCGCTCTTTCACGCCGCAAGAAACAGCCCTTTTACAAGCAGGGGAACGAGGGGACCGCGATACCCGTCCCGCCGTGCCGGACGATCCGACTGCTCCCGAACAACAGTCTGAATAGTCTGTATTAACAAAAATACGAATCAAATCATTTCTCGCCGAGAACGGATCGCACGGCTTTTTCGAGCCTGGGGACGACCTCTTCGACATCCCCGACAATTCCGTAGTCGGCAACCCTGAAAATCGGCGCATCAGGATCGCGATTGACGGCGACTATGGTCCCCGCACCTGAAATTCCCGCGAGATGCTGCACGGCTCCCGAAATACCGCAGGCGATATAGAGCGACGGGGCCACCGATCTGCCGGTCTGGCCTATCTGTTCGTCATGGGGCCGCCACCCTTCATCCACGGCGGAACGGCTCGCGCCAACCGCTCCGCCGAGGGCTTCGGCAAGCGATTCGAGCAGCGCGAAACCCGCTCTTCCCCCTGTACCCCTTCCGCCCGCGACGACGACATCCGCTTCGGTTATGTCCTTTTTCCGTCCGGCATGCCGGACGATTTTCGTGAG
This sequence comes from Chlorobium sp., assembly GCA_028282595.1. Lineage (GTDB taxonomy): Bacteria > Bacteroidota > Chlorobiia > Chlorobiales > Chlorobiaceae > Prosthecochloris. The sequence goes on from JANQHQ010000047.1 coordinate 9,877, forward strand.
AAGCGGATTCCACTGTCCGCCGGGTGCGCGCGAACCCTCAAGAAGCTTCGTTTCGACGGCTCCTGCACGCAACTTGCCGGAGGGCGTTCGCGCGGAGCGCAATGCATAGATCACCTTCGCGGTTTTCGGGCGAACGCGGACGGAAACCGACCCGGCATGGAAGGTCGTCGAAGCGAAAAGCGAACCGCCCGGGTCGACATCGACCGTACAGTCCGAAACCAGTCCCGCCCCGATGCGCATGGAAATCCTGGGAGCGAGGTCGCGACCGAGCGCCGTGGAAGCGATAAAAAGAGCGTCCGCTCCGGTCTCTCTGACGGCATCCGCGACAAGGTCGGCCCACGCTTCAGGCTGATACTGACGATACAGCGGGTCCGGCGCGACATGGACGATACCCGACCCGGAAAGCAATCCCTCCGGGAGACCGTTCCCACCTCCCGGCAACAGACCCGAAACATGCGCTCCCAGCCCTTCGTCGATGAGGCGCTGAAGGGTGTTCCACACATCGACGGAAGCGGCCTTCAGAACCCCCTCCCGCTGTTCGAGCAGCACAAGAACGTTCATCATCCTGAAAACCTCCCGCTCCGCAGGAGCATCCGGACCAGCTCTTCCGGCGATTCGACGACCGTGCAGCTTCTTTCCCTTTCGACGGTCGCCATCTCTTCGTAGACAACCCTCGACTCCGGAGAAGGGGTAACGGTTTCCACGGTGTCAATCGGCTGTTTTCTGGCGTGCATGACAGCCCTCATGTTCGTCTTGCGCGGAATGTTCAGGCCTTTTTCCGCACTGACAAGAGCCGGCAACACGAGGGCGTAGACCTCCCGGCCGCCCTCGATCTCGCGCTCGACCGTCAGCCGCCCATCTCCTCCCCCGTCCGTCGCAAGCGCCGTGACGGCGCTCACGGCTGCTATGCCGAGCAGACCGGCAAGCATGAGAGGCACCTGCCCCCGGTTGCAGTCGGCCGACTCCCGGCCGCAGAGAACAAGATCAGGGACCCCGCCGTAGTGGCGGCGTAGAGCTCCGGCAAGCACGTGCGCGACGGCAAAGGAATCCCCGCTCACATCGCCCTCGACCACGCACGCCCTGTCGGCCCCCATCGCCAGCGCCTTGCGGAGAATGTCGCGCCGTTCTCCGCCTCCCGCTGAAAACGCCGTCACCGTGCTCCCTGCGCCGTTTTCCCGCAGCCTGACGGCCTCCTCCACCGCGTATTCGTCGTAGGGGTTAAGAACCATGTTGAGGCGTGTCTCGTCGAGCACGCCGTCCCGGACCGTTACGGGCGAAGCGGTATCGGGAACGAGGTTGATGCAGACCGCTATTTCCATATATTTTTCTCCACCGGAATATTTTTTACACCTAAATTGAGCGATTGTCGAGCATGCCACGGATGCAAGGCACAGGGAATGCCGCTGTATCCCGACTGGTCGGGACACAAGTTCCCTGTAACGAAGCAGATGCGGCGTGATCGGCATTTCCCGACAAGTCGGGATTTCAATACATGCGATTCTTTATCGGTTTTTTCTTGCATCCGACAGGTGACGAATAATCATACCTTTTGGACAGTATAAAAGACTTTTTTTTATAAACTTACTCTTGTCGAACATTTATTGAAACGCTCAGTTTAGGTTACACTATGTTATAATGCCTCGACTGATTATCCAAACCTCATCAAAAAGATCCGCTCATGAAACCCACGAAAGACAACTCGAGGAGGGATTTCCTGAAGCGCTCCTTTCAGGCCGGAGCGGCGGCGCTCGCGCTCGGCTCACCCATGCTCGCGGGAAGCTGCGCGAAACCTTCTTCAGAGCCTGCTGACGCACCGGCCATTCAAACAGGACGCACCTTCCGGTGGAAGCTCCTGACCACCTGGCCCCCCACCCTTCCGGTTGTCCAGGACGGGCCCAAACTGTTCGCCCGATGGGTTAAGGAGATGTCCTCCGGTCGTCTCGACATTCAGGTCTACGGCGGCGGGGAACTGGTTCCGGCCCTCGAGGCGTTCGACGCCGTCACCCAGGGAACCGCGGAAATCGGCCACGGAGCGTCCTATTACTGGGCTGGAAAAGTTCCGGCCGCGCAGTTCTTCGCCGCCGTTCCGTTCGGCATGAACCCCCAGCAGTCCAATGCATGGATCATCAGCGGCGGCGGGCTCGAGCTCTGGGAGGAGGTATACGCCCCGTTCAACCTTCTCCCGCTGCCGGGGGGTAATACGGCCATTCAGATGGGAGGCTGGTTCAACCGGGAAATCAACTCCGTGGACGATCTCAGGGGACTGAAAATGAGAATACCGGGACTGGGCGGCAAGGTGATCTCAAAAGCCGGAGGCGCGGCGGTGCTTTCCGCCGGAGGAGAGATCTACACCAACCTCGAACGCGGCGTGATCGACGCCACGGAATGGATCGGCCCCTATCACGACTATCTCATGGGATTCTACAAGGTCGCCCGCTACTACTACTACCCCGGCTGGCACGAACCCGGCACAAGTCTGGAATTCTTCGTCAACCGGGGCGCGTTCGAGCAGCTCCCCGGCGATCTGCAGCAGATTGTCCGTACCGCGGCCCTGCGGACGAACCACTGGATGCTCTGCGAATTCGAGGCGAAAAACAATATCTATCTGCAGAAACTCATCCGGGAGGAGAACGTGAACCTGAAAGCGTTTCCCCCGGCGGTGCTGGAACGGCTCCGCACCTACTCGGCCGAAGTCGTTGAAGAGGTCGCCGAAGAAAACGCGGAAAGCAGAAAGATTCACGAAGCCTACGTCGCATTCAGGAAACAGATCGGGCCGTGGGCCGACATTTCGGAAAAAATCTACTACACGGAAAATCTGTAGGGCGCAAATTGTTGTGACAGTGACGTCGCGCCGGGCGCTTGGTGACGACGCCCGATTGCTATCGGGCTTAGTGACGAATTGGGAAAGAAAAGACGGATTCCCGATTCCGATACCGACGGCGAATCCCGGGAGAGTATGTCAAAAGTGAAAGGTCAAAGGTCAAAATTAGAGCGTTGGGATGATCGGGAATCGGGGTCGAGTGGGAATCAGCCGCCAGACTTCAGTAGGCAGTCGGCAAAAGAGTAGTGACAGTGACCAGTTGGGGAAAAGATCGATTCCCGATTCCGACGGCGACGGCGAACCCCGAAAGAAGAGCAATCGGAGATCGGGGTCGGCATCGGGTTTCGGGGTCGAAAGGGGATCTGTTGGCAGTCTTCAGTCGGCAGTTGATGACCTCATACTACCTTCCCGACAGTGCTTCCGGCAGCCAGGTGACAAGCTCCGGGTAAAGTATGATAAAAGCCAGCACGACAAGCTGGATAACAATGAAAGGTATGATCCCTCTGTACAGATGACCTGTAGTTACTTCTTTCGGAGCAACTCCTTTCAGATAAAAAAGCGAAAAACCGAACGGCGGCGTCAAAAACGAAGCCTGGAGGTTCATCGCCAGAAGCACCCCTATCCAGAGAAGATCGATCCCGAGAGCGGTGAACACCGGAGCGACGACCGGCACGACGATAAAGATAATCTCGATAAAGTCGATGAAAAAGCCCGCGATAAAGACACCGACCATGACGATCGCGAGAAAGTAACCGGGATCGAGATTGGCCTGCAGGATCATCTCGGTAAGGTAACGGTCTCCGTGCATCCCTCTGAAGACAAGGCTGAAAGCACTCGCACCGACAAGGATGATGAACACCATCGAGGTCAGCCACGTCGTCTCCCTCATCACTGAACGGAGCACGTCGAGGGAGAGTTTTCGCTGAAAGAGGGTCAGCAGAAGGGCGCCGAACGCACCGATGGCCGCCGCCTCGGTTGGCGATGCGATGCCGGCGAAAATCGACCCCAGCACGGCGAGAACAAGGGCAAAGGGAATAAAAAAGGCCTGAATCACCGTTTTCACGGGACTGGTACCCTTGAAATCCCGAATTTCGTCGTCGGAAACCGGCGGCATGAGCCCAGGCCTGAATATCCCGAGCATAACGATGAAGAGCAGATAGCAGACGACAAGCAACAGTCCCGGCACCATGGCCCCGATGAACATGTCCCCGACCGAAACGTTCAGGATGCTGCCGAGCAGCACGAGAACGATGCTCGGAGGAATGATCTGGCCCAGCGTACCGGAAGCGGCGATCGTTCCCGTGGCGACTTCCGGGCTGTAGCCTCTCTTCAGCATGGCCGGAAGGCTCATCAGGCCCATCGTGACGACCGTCGCGCCCACGATCCCGGTCGATGCCGCCAGCAGTGCGCCGACAACGATAACCGAAATCCCGAGACCTCCCCTGAACCTTCCGAACAGCATCCCCATCGTCTCGAGAAGCTTCTCGGCTATGCCGGACTTTTCGAGCATGACGCCCATGAAGATGAAGAGAGGCACAGCGAGCAGCACGTAGTTGGTCATGGTACCCCATATCCTGAGGGGCAGGAGGGAGAAAAAGTCCGTCCCGAACGCGACCAGCCCGAAGAGAACCGAAACACCTCCCAGCGTCAGTGCAACGGGGTATCCCAGCATCAGCAGCAGAAAAATCGCCGCGAACATGATAAAGGGAAGCATCTCAGCCATGATTCCTTCCATCGGCCGGGACCGTTTTGCCGGTCAGGAAAAGCAGCGCCCGGAAAATTTCCGCTACGCCCTGAAGCAGCAGGAGGAAGAAACCTGCCGGTATGGCCGCCTTGAGCAGAAAGCGTAGCGGCAGTCCCCCGGGGTCCGGAGAGGATTCGAGAATCCTGAATGAATTTGCGACAAAGGTCCAGGAGGAGGACACGACAAGAACCGTAAAGGGCAGCAAAAAGAAAAGACCGCCCAGAATAGTGATCATGGCCTGTTTTTTCGGGCTCATGCGGGCGAAGAACACGTCGACCCGGACGTGCTTGTTGTGTTTCAGGGTATATGCGGCGCCGAGAAGGAAGAGCAGGGAAAAAACATGCCATTCGAGCTCCTGGACGGCGACGCTGCTCGCGGAGAGCACGTAACGGGTAAAAACGTCGTATATCACCACCAGGACAAGCAACAGGGCGAGCCAGCTCACGGCCCGCCCCGTGCGTTCCGTCAGGGCGTCCGCCCCTTTGATATATGCCTCGAGAAACCGCACCATGAAAAGACCGGGTTAACGTGGCGCAGAGAATGGCGCCGAGCGCAAAAAAAGCCGCGTAAAGCGGCTTATGTTTGCATCGTTGTCCGTGCCCGAGAGGAGATTCGAACTCCTACACCTTTCGGCGCTACCCCCTCAAGATAGTGTGTCTACCAATTCCACCACTCGGGCCCTGATATCCGCAAAGTCCCGTGAAGGGAACTTCCGCGGTTGTGAGAATAGAAGGACTCGAACCTTCGACCCACTGCTTAAAAGGCAGTTGCTCTACCAACTGAGCTATATTCTCGACCATACCTGAACGGAACACCAGCGAAAACCCGCAGGAGCCCGTTACTTGTTCTGATATCTCAAGCGCTTCTTGTGACGATTCTTGCGGCGCATCTTCTTGCGCTTGTGCACCGCCATCTTGTGCCGTTTTCTTTTCTTTCCGCAGGGCATGTATAACTCTTGCTACGTTACTCTTGTTTCAAAGGCCAATAATATACGGCACCCTCATGTAAATCGCAAACTTCCCCTTTGAAAAGCGAGGAAACAAACTCCGAAACACAGGCAAAATTTACAACATTACGTCATAACATGAAAGATCGAAAGCTGCAACAGGCAGGACAGGTAGCCGACACCGGAGATCAAGCCCCGGACCAGCAGCCGTCAACGGGCGAAAAATTTTTCGCCTTTCCAAGGAGTTTCAGCAGAAAACCGCCAACCTGTTCGCCGGGAATTCCGCCGACCGGTTCTTCAGGCGTTCATGTACTTGAAAAATTCCTTGTTGTCCCTGGTGTCCGCCATTTTCTCGCGAATGAATTCCATGCACTCGATGGGATTCTTGTCCGCGAGGTATTTGCGCAGAAGCCACGTCCTGGAAAGCTCTTCCTGCGAAAGCAGAAGCTCCTCCTTTCTCGTGCCGGACCGCAGAATATCGATCGCGGGAAACACCCGACGTTCGGAAAGCCTTCTGTCGAGTGCGAGCTCCATGTTTCCCGTACCCTTGAACTCCTCGAAAATAACGTCGTCCATCCTCGATCCCGTATCGACGAGAGCAGTGGCGATGATCGTCAGGCTTCCCCCTTCCTCGATGTTCCTCGCCGCACCGAAAAACCGTTTCGGTTTTGTCAGGGCGTTGGCGTCGATACCGCCGGAAAGAATCTTGCCTGAATGAGGGATAATGGTGTTGTGCGCCCTGGCCAGACGGGTAATCGAATCGAGAAGGATAACGACGTCCATGCCCACCTCGACAAGTCTCTTCGCTTTTTCGAGAACCATGTCGGCGACCTGGACGTGGCGTTCGGGGTCCTCGTCGAACGTCGAGCTGACGACTTCCGCCGGAACGCTCCGCTGCATGTCGGTGACCTCTTCGGGACGTTCGTCGATCAGCAGAACGATCAGGTAGACTTCGGGATGATTTTTGATAATGGCGTTGGCGATCGTCTGGAGAAGAATGGTTTTACCTGTCTTGGGCTGGGCTACGATAAGACCGCGCTGCCCCTTGCCGATCGGGGTGAAGATGTCCATAATCCGCCCGGAGTATTCGTTCTGTGCGGTTTCAAGAGCGAAGCGCTCCGAGGGGAACAGCGGCGTCAGGTTGTCGAAAAACGGTCTTTCACGCGTTATCTCGGGGTCTTTGCTGTCGATCGTATCGATTTTCAGCAGGGCGAAGAACCGTTCACCCTCCTTGGGAGCGCGCACCTGCCCGGAAACCGTATCGCCGGTACGCATGTTGAAGCGCTTGATCTGCGACGGTGAAACATAGATGTCATCCGGAGAGGACAGGTAGTTGTAGTTCGCCGAACGCAGAAAACCGTACCCTTCCGGAATCACCTGAAGCACGCCGGTATTGACCATGACCTGGCCGTTCTCCGTATTACTCCCCTTCAGGGACTGTGCTTCGATAATCTTGTATATAAGCTCCTCCTTTCGCAAACCTGCAGCGGAAACACCGATCTCCTTCGCTAAAGCATTCAACTCATGAACCTTCTTTTTCTGGAGCATGTTAATGTCCAGACCTTTGGTAACGGAATTGTTCGACATTATGATTGATCACCTCTTGATTGTTAACAAAGCAACAGGATAGGCCTGAAGCGGGAAAAGGGAACGGAATGAAAACCGGATATATGCCATTCAATGATGGGCGGTATTCATAGGAAAAAGCGTTGCAGTCGGATACGACAAGCTGAAAGAAGCTATAGGCGGAAGCAACTATATTGATAACCGGGCCTGTGTGTTTGCGGCATGCGAACCGTCGATGGCCCTCTATCCGGGAAGCTTGGTATATGGAGCATTGTAGTTGTAAAATATAAAACTTTTCCAAAAAAATCAGTCCAACCATTTTCCGGTCCGGCGATCGGGGCGCTTCCGCACGGACGCCTGAATCGTCACGACGCTCCCCTTTCCAGGATTCCAAGCACTTCGCCTGCCAGGTAGAAGGAACCGGTAACCAGCACGAGATCGCTGTGTCCGGCGGCTCCGAGCGCCTGCCGAAGCGCCTCGGCGGCGGTATCGCAGACCGTCGCATGAAACCCTTCCCGTCTGCAGAGCTCCCCGAGAACCGGGGCCGGAAGCCCTCTGTCCGTAGAAAGATTCACCGTGAACACCGTGCGCGTAAACCCTTTCAGGGCACGTACCATCTCCGCCGCGTCCTTGTCCCCGGCCAGACCGAGGATGACATATGTCTCGCCGAACTCCCGCCCCTGGGCCCTGAATGTCTCCACGCTCCGGCGAATCCCGTCGGGATTGTGGGAAACATCCACCAGCAGATCGGGTCGCCGCGCGACACGTTCCAGCCTTGCGCGGTAACCGCTTTCCAGCATTGTCTCCAGGCCACGGCGAACGGCGCGCTCTTCCACTCCGGCCTCGTGCGCGGCAAGAACGGCAAGCGAGAGATTCGTCGCCTGGAAGGCGCCCGTCAGGGGCGCCCGGAGATCGTCCATCGAGAGGCCCGCGGCACGAAGGGAAAAACGGAGATCCCCGATTTCCGCCCGGTCTACACGACAGCAGTCCGTCCCGTCCAGAAGCGCGAGATGGACATCCTCCGCCGCAGCCCTTTCGCGAAGCGGTCGCAGGGCTTCGGGGTCGGTAACCGCGGTATAGGCTTTCGACCCCCTCTTGATAACGGCCGCCTTCTCGGCGGCTATTTCGGCAAGCGAATCGCCGAGCCAGGCGGTATGGTCCTTTCCTATACTCGGAACGAGAACCGCTTCCGGTTTCACGACGTTCGTCGCATCGAGCCTGCCCCCCATTCCGGTCTCGATAACCGAGACCTCGGCCCCCATATCGCTGAAATACCTGAAGGCGATTGCGGTGGTCGCCTCGAAAAACGTCGCCTGCGCCTCCCCGACGGCCTTTTCCAGCAACGAACAGTACTCCGCAACCTTCCCGCGGGAGATGCAGGCTCCGCCGAAACGTATCCGTTCGGTGAAAGCGCGCAGGTGCGGCGACGTGTACAATGCGGTTCTGTATCCGGCGGCCGCGAACGTGGAACCGAGAGCGGTCGCCACCGCCCCCTTGCCGTTGGTTCCCGCGATATGAAACACCCTCCCGAGATTGTTCTGGGGCGAACCGGCGGCGTCGAGCAGCCGGAGAACCCGCTCCAGACCGGGCTTGATCCCGAAACGGCGGAGAGGGAAGAGAAAATCGATCGATTCCTGATAATTCACTGGCCGGAACTACGGTATTTCCTGGAATGACGGCCTTTTTTCGCGGTAAAGCAAGAGCCTTGTGACGGTTCACGGCGTTCGAATCGCCTGCAGGGACTCACGTACCAGCTCATCGACCTTCGGATCTTTCAGTCTGTCGAAACAACCGAGAACCGCTTTCTGGGCAACCGCTCGCGAAAAACCGAGTGTCATAAGCGCAGTGGTCGCATCCTCCCTCAGCGAGGCGTTCGAAGCCGCCGAAGCCGCTTTTCCCGGCCGGGAGGGCTGGAGCTTGAGTATCCTGTCCCGAAGCTCGAGGACGATCCTCGCGGCGGTTTTCTTGCCGACTCCCGATATCTCGAACAGCCTTTCCGGCACGTTCGACACGATCGCCTCCTGCACCTCGTGCACCTGCAGGCCGGAGAGAACGGCAAGGGCGAGCCTGGGCCCCACCCCCGATGTGGACAGGAGAAGCCTGAACAATTGACGCTCCTCCTCGTCGAGAAATCCGTAGAGCTGCAGAACATCCTCCTTGACGTGCAGATGCGCAAGAAGACGTACGGCCGAACCGGGCTCCGGAAGACGGTGGTATGTGGCGGAGGAGATCAGCAGACTGTAAGCGACCCCGGCAACCTCGACCACAGCCTCGTCCGGAGAAGCCCCGATCAACTCTCCGCGGAAGTATGCAAACATTACGGTAATCTATGCAGCCGGTCGCGTTCGGCGTTTCCGAAAAGAACGGCGCGCGGGCCGGCTGTCGTACAAGAAGAAAGAGATAAAAAAAAGCAGGAACGGAGGACGGGCGGAAGGGATCACTCCGCTTTCATGTACCTGTTCAACAGCCTCGACAACTGCGATTTCTTGCGCGAAGCCTTGTTGGGATGAATGTATCTCTTGACGCCGAGCCTGTCGAGCTTCTGGATGGCCGAACGGTACGCGGCCTGTACCTCCGCCTCGTCGGCCTTCGAGCCGATGAGCTTCTGAACGTTTTTCACCAGCACCCTGAGCTCCTTCTTGCGAGCCCTGTTCCTTTCGTTGCGTCGCGCGGACTGCCGAAGCCTTTTCTCGGCCGATTTGTGTAGCGGCATAAAACTGTAAACTCTTTGAAGTAACGTTATGATTCAGGTCATTTCTCGAACAAAGGATTTGTAATATAGAAAACCGGCCGTTTTTTACAAAAACCATTTCCTTTTTTCCCGTTCGGCGCGGCAGACGCGAACCCTTTCTATTCGACGCTTTTGCGTATATTGCGGCAGTTCGCGCCGACATCCACAAACCCAGGACAAAACAACCCAGAGCACATGAGCCTGATGATAAGCGTCTCCGGCATCCGCGGGATCGTCGGAAAAAGCCTCACTCCGGAAGTTCTGACAACCTTCTCCCAGGCATTCGCGACCTGGGTCCGCTCCCGCCTTGCCGGCGGCAGCGGCGAGCGGCCGGAAATCCTCCGGCCGAAGATCGTTATCGGCCGCGACACCAGGCCGACCGGCAAGGCGATCGCAAATCTCGTCGGGAACACGATGGCCCTGTGCGGATGCGACGTAGTCGATATCGGCGTCGCCTCGACGCCCACCGTGGAAATCGCGACCGTCGAGGAAGAGGCCGACGGCGGCATCATCGTTACCGCGTCGCACAACCCCGTCGAATGGAACGCGCTGAAACTTCTCAACGCAAGGGGAGAGTTTCTCAACGAAGCCGAGGTCGAAGAGCTCCTTTCCTTACTGGAGTCGAAACGGTTCTCGCTCGCGGACTGGTCGATTACCGGCGAAGTCCGCAAAACAGAGGGTTACGACGACGTCCACATACGCAAGATTCTGGACCTGTCCTGCATAGAGCCGCGGACAATAGCCGAAAACGGATACACTATTCTGGTCGATGCCGTGGAAGGAGCCGGCTCGACCGTCGTACCTGCGCTCTGCCGCGCGCTCGGAGCAGAACGGGTCGAAACGGTCGCCTGCGGCGGCAGCGGCGTGTTTCCGAGAAATCCCGAACCGGTCGAGGAGCATCTGACGGACACGGTCGAAACGATGAAAGCGGCGCGGTGCGATTTCGCGATTGTCGTCGATCCCGATGTCGACCGCATCGCGCTCGTCTGCGAGGACGGCTCCCTGTTCGGCGAAGAGTACTCGCTGGTCGCCTGCGCCGACTTCTATCTCAAACACAACCCCGGACCCGTGGTCAACAACCTCTCGAGCAGCAGGGCGCTCCGTGACATCGCCGGAAAACACGGGCAGACCTGCCACAGCGCGAAAGTCGGTGAGGCGAATGTAGCGGATCTGATGAAGCGATGCGAGGCGGTTATCGGCGGAGAGGGCAACGGGGGAATCATCCTTCCGGAACTGCACTACGGGCGGGATGCGCTCGCCGGAGCGGCCCTGTTGATCCAGGCGTTCACCGACTGGCGGCGGGAAGATCCGGCCAACAGAACGCTTTCCGGCTTCAGAAAAGGTTTTCCCGATTATTTCATGGCCAAAAGAAAAACCGCGTTCGACGGTGAAAGAAACAGCCTCTCGTCCGTATTTTCGGCCATAGCCGACAGCTATCCGGAAGCCACGGCGACCATGACGGACGGCATGAAGCTCGACTTTGCGGACGAATGGGTGCATGTGAGGCCGTCGAACACCGAACCGATACTCAGAATATATACCGAAGCGGCCAGCCGGGAGCGCGCCGAGGCGCTTGCGGAAAGGTTCGCCGAAGAAATCACGACGAAAACGGGAAACAACGCATAGTGTCACGAGAGGAAAAAGACCGGAACAGCGAAAACGAAGGATTTCGGCAGCAGAAGGACGACCTGCTCTCCCGGGAGAAAACTGGTTCCGTAGACCTCTACATCATCCGGCGGCTGCTCCGCTACGTGAAACCCTACAAGGGACTGCTGACCGTCGCACTGGGCGTCACCATAGCGGGCTCGGTTCTCGGCCCCCTCAGACCCTACATCACCAAGCTCGCCATCGACGACCACATAGCGACGGGAGACATTGCCGGCCTGGCGGTCGTCAGTCTCGCGTTGCTCGTCATCATCCTCCTCGACGGTTTTCGACAGTACGTCACAACCTACCTGACGCAGCGCATCGGCCAGAAGGCGGTGCTGAACCTCCGCATGGACATCTTCCGCCATCTGCAGAGACTTTCCGTCAGGTTCTACGACCGGAACCCCATCGGCAGACTCATCACGAGAGCCACGAACGACGTCGAGGCTCTGAACGAAATGCTTTCGAGCGGGATAGTCATGATCCTGGGCGACGTGCTGCAGGTGCTTTTCATCGTAGCCCTGATGTTCTGGATCGACTGGCAACTGACGTTGATCGTGCTGAGCATCCTCCCCCTGATGCTCTACGCCACCTTGACCTTCAAAAGCAGGGTTCGCGTGGCCTTCCAGGACGTAAGGACGCATCTCGCCCGGCTGAATGCCTTCCTTCAGGAACACATTTCGGGTATGAACGTCGTCCAGCTCTTCGACCGGCAGCAAAGCGAATACCGGAAACACGCCGCCATCAATAGCGAGTACAGGAACGCCAATATCAGAAGCGTTTTCTACTTTTCCCTCTACTATCCGCTGATAGAGCTTCTGAGCGCCGCCGCCGCCGGACTGGTGATATGGTTCAGCGGCGTCCGCATGCTGAAAGGCGATCTTACACTGGGGGTCGTCATATCGTTCGTTCAGTACATATGGCTTTTTTTCCGGCCCTTGCAGCACCTTTCCGACAAATTCAACATCCTGCAGACCGCCCTTGCGAGCTCGGACCGCATTTTCAGGCTTCTCGAGGAAAAAGAGGTCGTCCGGGAACCCGCGCACCCCGAACCGCTCGCATCGTTCAGAAAAGAGATCCGCTTCAGCAATGTGTGGTTCGCCTACAACGACGACAACTGGATCCTCAGGGATGTTTCCTTCGCAGTCACCCGCGGCGAAAAGGTCGCCATCGTCGGGGCGACCGGAAGCGGCAAGACAACGATCATCAATATACTCTCCAAGCTCTACCGGCACAGCAAGGGATCCGTCACGTTCGACGGCGTGAACATCGCAAACATACCCGAGAAGTCTCTCCGGCGAATACTCGGCGTGGTCATGCAGGACGTCTTCCTCTTCTCGGGGACGATCAGGGAAAACCTGGCGTTCGGCAAACCCGACGCAACGGACGGGGAGATCGAGGCGGCCGCGAGAACGGTCGGCGCCCATCGTTTCATAGAAAAGCTTCCCGGAGACTACGATTACAGGGTCCGTGAAAACGGTTCTGGCCTTTCGGCGGGCCAGAAACAGCTCCTCTCCTTCGTGCGGGCGCTGCTCTACAACCCGGAAATACTGGTTCTGGACGAGGCGACAAGTTCGGTGGACACCGAAACCGAGCGGCTTATAGATTCCGCGACGGCCGAGCTGATGAAGGACCGCACCTCGGTCATCATAGCGCACCGGCTCTCGACCATACAGCGGGCCGACCGGATCATCGTCATGCACAAGGGGTGCATCAGGGAAACCGGTTCCCATCAGGAGCTGCTGGCGGCCAAAGGTCTCTACTACAAGCTCTATCTCCTGCAGCATCCTGAAAAAATGCACCTTCAGGCGGGGTGAGAATCAGTTGGCAGTAGGCAAAAGAGTAGTGACGAGTGACCAGTGACGTCGCGCCGACTTCGCCGGGCGCTTGGTGACGACGCCCGATTGTTATCGGGCTTGGTTGTTGGCAAACTGCAGTGAGGATGTCGGGGAATTGCTGAACCGTAGGGGCAGCCCCCTGTGGCTGCCCGAACTGGTGTTGGTTATCGATACCGATAGAGACGGCAAAGCACTTGTCACCAAGTCCGGCCCCGCCGGACGACGTCACTATGTATCTCGTCACTGCGCGACAGCGCTTTCCGATAGCGATACCGACAGCGACGGCGAACTCCGATGCTATCTTTCGGAGATCGGGGTCGGGTTTCGGGTTTCGGGTTTCGGGTTTCGGGTTTCGGAATCGAATGTGTTTCTTTACGGTAACAGGTGGTGCGCACAGCTTGAAAACCGTCAACTATTTCAGGACGGGACACATTGTTGATTTGTTGAACTGTTGAATCGTTGAAATGCAGGGGCGCGATTGGCTGGTGATCGACAGGTTTTATTGT
>JANQHQ010000001.1 GCA_028282595.1 Chlorobium sp.
GATAACATCGGGGTTCGCCGTCGGCGTCGGTATCGCTATCGAAACCACCGCCGGTTCGAGCAGACACGAAACCTCTGTTCATCGGCAACCGCTTTCTACCAAAGCACTTGCCCACCGCCTTGCACAAACTGCATACTGCCAACCGCTAACCGGTTCCCCTCCACAGTACGGGCGAAAAAGTTTGCGCCCCTACGGTCGTCGTGAACACCCGTGCAATCCGCGGGGACAATAAAACCTGTCGATCACCAGCCAATCGCACCCCTACAGTGTCCCTTTTGAGTTTTGACCTTTCCTCACAGCCACCCCTGCTTCCGGTACCAGGCGATGGTGTCCTGTATACCCTTTTCGAGAGCGATGTCGGCTGTAAAACCAAGATTCCGCGCGGCCTTGCGAGGAGAACACACCCAGTAGTCCTGCACCATTTCCGAAGCCTTGTCGGGATTGAGCAATGAAGGACGACCCGTCAGGCGGCCGGCTATCCCTCCCGCAAAACCTGCGGCCCGTATCAGCGGTTTCGGCAGGAGGATCCTGCGGACATTCCGCACACCGAGCGCATCCGAAGCGATCGACGCGACCCGGTCCCAGGAATACCCCTCGGGAGAGGTGAGAAAATAGGTTTCTCCGACGGCGGCCGGAGATTCGCCGGCCATCACCATGCCCCGAACGAGATCCGAGACGTGGATGAGGCTGAAACGCTGCTTCCGGCCGTCGCCCGCGGCCAGCATCACACCACCCTTCACCATTTTGAAAAACCGGAACACATCCCTGTCTCCCGGCCCGTAAACCGCCGGCGGCCGGACGATCGTCACCGGCAGCCGCCCCATGAAAGAGCCGGAGACCGTTTCTCCCTCCAGCTTGCTGCGTCCGTAAACGCTTACCGGCGCCGGCTCGTCCGCCTCGGTAACGCCGGGATCCGGGTTGTCCGCCGGCCCCGCCGCCGCGAGAGAGGAAACCAGCACGAATCGGCCGAGTTCCGGATTGACGGCGAGAATCGCCTCGAGCAGACTCCGCACCGGCAGCACGTTGCCGTCGTAATACCCCCTTTCATCGACCGACTTCGTCACTCCGGCAAGGTGGATAACCATCCGGACCCCCGCCACGGCCTCCCGCAGGGACGAGGGATCGTCGTAGCTGCCGTGGACCGCCTCGACCTGCATGGCCGAAGCTTTTTGCCGGTCGCTCTCCGGACGAAGCAGCACCCTGACGTTGTACCCCCGGCCGACAAGGTAATCGACCAGAAGGGTCCCTATGAATCCGGTCGCACCGGTCACCAGTACTGTAAGAGCCATATGCAAACGATGTTTTCATGGTGTCCGGACCCCGACCGCCCGGAGGCGAAAAAGGTCCCGAATTAAAAAAAAGGAAATTTTTTCATACATTCGTTTCTTAAATTGTTGTCTTGCCGAAGACTGGGCTTCCGTTCCGCTCCTTCGGCTGTTCAGTTGCATAACCGTATATCCGGCTTATGACCGCAGGGCGCGATCCCGATCTGCTGCTTCGGCGGTCGAAGTAAACAAACCATTCCTGTGAGCACCATCCGCAAAGATCTTTTCAAGAAATGCTACGATTTCACTCTGGCTGACGAAGTAAAGGCACTGGGCGTCTATCCGTTCTTCCACCCCATCGAGGAAACAGAGGGCCCGGTGGTCTCGTTTGGCGGCAGGAAGCTGATCATGGCCGGATCGAACAACTACCTCGGGCTGACTTCCGACGAACGGGTCAAGGCCGCCTCCATAAACGCCATAAAGAAGTACGGGACGAGCTGTTCCGGCTCCCGGTACATGACCGGCACGGTGAACCTGCACCTCGAGCTCGAGGAACGGCTGGCCGATTTTTTCGAAAAAGAACGCTGCCTGCTTTTCAGCACCGGATACCAGACCGGCCAGGGCGTCATCCCCACGCTCGTTCAGCGGGGAGAATACGTGATATGCGACAAGGACAACCACGCCAGCCTCGTGGCGGCCTCGATCATGGCCGTCGGGCAGTCCGCGAAATTCGTCCGCTACGCCCATAATTCGATGGAGGACCTTGAACGGGTTCTCAAAACCATACCCGCCGACGCCGGCAAGCTCGTCGTCGCGGACGGCGTTTTTTCCGTCTCGGGAGAAATCGTCGACCTGCCGAGACTCGTCGAACTCGCGGACGAGTACGGAGCGCGCATTCTTCTCGACGACGCACACGCCGTCGGCGTCATCGGCCGCGGCGGCCGGGGCACCCCGTCCGAGTTCAATCTCGTCGGGGATGTCGATCTCATCATGGGAACCTTCTCCAAGACCTTCGGTTCGCTCGGCGGCTACGTGGTCGGCGAACACGACGTCATCGACTACATCAAGCACAATGCATCCTCGCTTATCTTCAGCGCATCTCCCACGCCGGCCAGCGTAGCGGCCGTGCTCGCTTCCCTGGAAATCCTCAAGAAAGAACCGGAACTGATCGAACAGCTCATCCTGAACACCGATTACGTCCGCGAGGGGCTCGCCGCCGCCGGGTTCAGGCTCATGCCCTCCAGAACGGCTATCGTCTCGGTCATCATCGGCGACCAGATGAAAACCCTCGAATTCTGGAAAAAGCTGTTCGACGCGGGCGTCTACGTCAACGCCTTCATCCGTCCCGGGGTCATGCCGGGCCATGAAGCGCTCAGAACGAGCTTTATGGCGACGCACGAAAAAGAGCATCTCGACACGGTCATAAGCGAATTCACTACCATCGGCCGCGAACTCGGCGTGGTTTGAGCCTCGGTTGCCGCTACGCGTTTTCCGTCCCGGAACGGAACTTTTTCCGGTTTTCTCCTTTCACCCCGCCGCATAGAACCCGCCCTTCACGGAAAGGCACTACGGGTATTTCTTGCAGTTTCAGCGAAAATCTGATAATTTCCCCCTTGCAACACAACGCCTTCCCGCGACTTCCGTTACGGGAAGGGCATTACACACACACCTAACAGGAAAACGTCAATGGACACCAGGCACTCTCAAGCGCTCCCCCCTGTACGTTTTTTACTTACCACCCTCGCACTCCTGATCCTGTTCCTGCCGCTCCGGGCCGGGGCGGCCGAACCGGGAACCGTGAAGGGAACGATTACCGACAGGACCGATGGAGAAGCTGTTGTCGGCGCCTCGGTCATGCTTGAAAACACGACATTCGGCGCCGCAACCGATCTCGACGGCAACTACACGATACAGAACGTACCCGCCGGAACCTACACCATGCGGGTAAGCAGCGTCGGCTACTCGCCATACAGCCGCAGCGTCACGGTTGCCGCCGGCCAGACGATCACAATCAGTCCGCAGCTCGGACAGACGACCGTCATGGCTTCCGAGATCGTCGTCGGCGCGGCACTCTACGAACAGGATCGGCTCGAGGTGCCGATTACCACATGCGTCATCAACGAGGAAGGCATTCGTCAGGGAAACTGCGCTTCGCTCGACCAGGTAATCGAAACCACTCCCGGCGTCACCGTGACCCGCTCGGCGGGTTACAGCGCCGCAACGGTCCAGATACGCGGTTCGAACACCTATCAGGGCGGGGGCATCGGTACCCGCGTCAACGCCTTTTATGACGGGTTTCCCATCAACTCCCCGGAAACCGGCGGCATCGTATGGACAAACGTCAACATGAACGCCGCCGACAAGGTTGAAATCGTCAAGGGCGCAGCGTCCACGCTGTACGGCTCGGCGGCGATGGGCGGTGTGGTGAACGTTTTCGGTTCCATGCCCGACAAGTTCGAGGTCAAGGCCGGTGTAAGCGGCGGCTTCTACGACTCTCCACCCGACAGCGACAAAAGCGAATATCGTGACGACTACACGCCCTGGCTGTGGAACGCCTACGTCGGCATAGGCAACAAAACCGACAAGCTCAACTACAGCGTGCTCTACACGCACAGCGAGGACGACGGATACCGGGACAACTCGCAGACAGAGCTCAACGACGTCAAGCTGAAAGCCCGTTACGACATCGATTCGGGGCAATATCTGCAACTCACCTCGTTCTACAATGAAACCGAAGCCGGCTATGTCAGCACTTGGCCATACGACCTCGTCACACTGGGACCGGGCGGAGCAGTCTATGACCCACATCCCGAAAAGGCATATGACCTTGCTGACGATGTCTACACCGACGACACAGTCAAGCGAAAGAACATCCTCGTGGGCCTGAACTACGTCAACCTGCTCAACGATGATCTGAGCCTCGACGCGAGAGCCTACTATACACGCAACGAGTACAGGATCGATTACAACCCGAGCGACACGCTGCAGCAGTATTTCACTGAAGATATGCTGTTAAGCAATTCCACCCTGCAGAGCAGCGTTACAGGTGCAGGTATCGGTATCGGATCAACTGTTGCTGAAGGCATCTGGAACTCTCCCGGCTTTCCTCAAGCAGCATTTGGATTTGACCAGAGCGCTTTTACAAACCAGTTTCTCTGGGCGGGCTACGATCCGGACGGCCCCGGCCCTACCCCCGCGATCCCCGGCTTTGTACCTACATTTGTCGATGGATTCAATGCCAACCTGACCGGGTTCCCTTACGAACGTGAACCGGGAGAATTCAATGAGAACAAAACCAATCGTTACGGCGCAGGCTTCAAGCTCGACTGGCGGGCCAGCGACAAGCACCGTTTCGTGTTCGGCGTAGACGGCAACATTGTCGACCTTAACTCCACACAGTACAGGGCAGAGCTGCCCGTGCCCGGAGAGCTCGGGGATGTCCAGGAGAAAAACATCGCCCTCTTCATACAGGACGAATTTAAAATCACCGACCGCCTGACAGCTCTGCTTTCCTTCCGGTATGACTGGAGCGGCATCGACGCAGATGAAGTAACCTATATCGATCACTCTTTCGATACCGCTTCATTGAGTATCATTGACACGTTGGTCACAACTGATCCGATAGCAAACCAGTCGGTCGACGCTATCAGCCCGAGAATCGCGCTGAACTACAAAGCGGCGGACGACCTCTCCTTCCGCGCATCGGCGGGAAAAAGCTTCCGCGCCCCGACACTTGCCGAACGATTTGTACGAGATGCAGGTCTTTTTGTCGGCAACCCGAATCCGGCAATCGACAAGGAAACCATGACCGGTTACGAGATCGGCGTCTACAAGAACTTCGGCAACAGGGTCTCGCTCGACGTGGCGGCGTATCTGAACGAATACGAGGACCTTATTGAATCGAGGAACCTCAATCCGACAGGTTTTCCAATCATTTTCATGTACGAAAACCTCGCCAAGGCCCGCATCTGGGGCATCGAAAGCAGCCTGAACGTCCGTCCGACCGATGCGCTCAATTTCAACGTGAGCTACGCCTACATGAACGCCAAGGACAAGACGGATCGCGAAGCCTCGCTGGCCGGCAGCCAGAATCCGGACCCCGACTGGCTCCAGTACCGTCCGGAACACACCGCATCGGTGGGCGCCATCTGGAACGCAACCAACCGCCTCACGCTCAATACGAACGGACGGTATGTCAGCAAGTACAAGGCGGTAAGCACCTATCCCAACCCCGAAGGGGAGAACTACCCCGGCGGTTTCATCGTGTTCAACGCCGGCGCGAAGTACAAGATCACGGACAACCTGACCGGCTCGTTCCTTTGCAAGAACATCACCAACGAGCAGTACGAGGAGGCCGAATGGTTCCGCGCGCCGGGCAGAAGCTTCATTCTCGGTTTCGACTTCGTCTACTGAGGCTGAACGCCCGACCATACACTTCCGGACAGGCCCCTTTTTCGAGGGGCCTGTCTGTTTTACGCCGTTCCGCTCCGCCGCGACGGTTACCGGACGGTCCGGCATCTTGCGTTTTAGTATTCACCAAAGTATTGTTACATTTGCTATTCGTGGCAATCACCTTCATCAATGCTGATCATCGTTTCCTATGCATGAGAAAATTAAAATTGCGGCCATCGTCGGGATGGAACAGTGCAATCTGCGGGTATGGCGAGACGTCAAAGAGGCTATCGGCAAGCATGCCGAACTGACGCAGTGGACGGATCAGGACCTGGAGCACCAGAACCCGGAAGCCGGTGAAGCCATAAGAAACGCCGACTGTATTTTCACGACGCTCATACAGTTCAAGGGACAGGCGGACTGGCTGCAGGAACAGATCGATCAGTCGAACGTCAGGACGATCTTCGCTTACGAATCGATGCCCGAAGTCATGCAGATGACCAGGGTCGGCAACTACGTGGTTTCCGGCGACGGTAGCGGAATGCCGGATATCGTCAAAAAGGTGGCCAAGATGCTCGTCAAGGGTCGTGACGAAGACGCCCTTTACGGCTACATGAAACTGCTGAAGATCATGCGGACCATGCTGCCGCTGATCCCGAAAAAGGCGAAGGATTTCAAGAACTGGATGCAGGTCTACACCTACTGGATGCATCCGACGCCGGAAAACCTCGCCAGCATGTTCAACTATATCCTGTCAGAATACTTCGACGTCGCGGTAAGGGCGAGCAAGGTTGTCGAAATTCCGACCATGGGGTTCTACCACCCCGACGCGCCGGATTACTTCAAGGATCTGAACCATTACGTCAAATGGAATCGGAAACGCGATAAATCCTTCGCGAAACAGCGCAATATCGGCCTGATATTCTTCCGCAAGCATCTGCTCCAGGAAAAAGAGTATATCGACAACACCATCAAGGCGATCGAAGGGAAAGGCCTCAATGCGCTACCCGTCTTCGTCATGGGCGTCGAAGGGCATGTCGCCGCCCGGGAATGGTTCATGAACACCGATCTCGACATGCTGGTCAACATGATGGGGTTCGGCTTCGTCGGAGGACCGGCCGGCGCGACCACGCCCGGGGCTTCGGCAAGTGCGCGGGAAGAGATTCTTTCGGGAATCAACGCCCCCTACGTCGTTTCCCAGCCGCTCTTCATCCAGGATTTCACTTCGTGGAAGAAAGAAGGGGTCGTGCCGCTGCAGTCGGCGATGACCTACTCACTGCCCGAAATGGACGGGGCGGTCTGCCCGGTCGTTCTCGGCGCGGTGAAGGACGGCCGCCTGCAGACCGTTCCGGACAGGCTGGACCGGCTTGCCGGACTCGCGAAAGCTTACTCGGATCTCCGTACGACGGACAACAGCGGCAAAAAGGTCGCGTTCGTGGTTTACGACTATCCTCCCGGCATGGGCCGCAAGGCCAGCGCGGCCCTGCTCGATGTCCCGAAAAGCCTTCACCGCATCCTGAAGGGGATGCAGCAAGAGGGCTACGACGTCGGGGAGTTGCCGGACACTCCGGAACAGCTCCTCGCCCTGCTCGACAGGGCCACGGACTTCGAAATCCAGGCTCACGAACCGGACGCATCCGGCATAGACCGCGAAACCTACAACGAAATCACCTCGGTCAGGGAGCGTGAGCGCATCGAAGGCCGCTGGGGAGGATTTCCGGGCGACATCGCGCCGCTCGGCACCGACAAACTCTTTATCGGCGGGATCACTCTGGGCAATGTCTTCATCGGCGTGCAGCCGAGGCTGGGTATCCAGGGCGATCCGATGCGTCTCCTCTTCGAAAAGGAAAACACGCCGCACCACCAGTATATATCCTTCTACCGCTGGATCAGCCGCAAGTT
The DNA here is from genome assembly GCA_028282595.1 of Chlorobium sp. Lineage (GTDB taxonomy): Bacteria > Bacteroidota > Chlorobiia > Chlorobiales > Chlorobiaceae > Prosthecochloris. Next base: position 7,560 of record JANQHQ010000001.1, read on the forward strand.
CAACGCCAACGCGCTCGTCCACGTCGGCATGCACGGCACCGTGGAATGGATGCCGGGGCTGCAGCTCGGCGTGACCGGCGACTGCTGGCCGGACGCCCTTCTCGGCGAGACACCGCACTTCTACATCTACCCGGTCAACAACCCGAGCGAGGCGAATATCGCCAAACGGCGCGGATACGCGACCATGATTTCGCACAACATTCCGCCGCTCGCACGGGCCGGCCTCTACAAGGAACTCCCGGCGTTCAAGGACATGCTGAACGACTATCGGGAACGCGGCCTCGAAAAGATCGTCGACGTCGAAACCGAGGAAGCCATAATCGAAAAGGCCGAGCAGCTCAACCTGACGGACGACTGTCCGAGGGTGGAGGGGGAAAACCTGAACGATTACATCAGCAGGCTCTACACCTACCTGATGGAGCTCGAAAACAAACTGATCTCCAACGCCCTGCATGTCTTCGGTGCAACGGCTCCGCTCGAGAACCAGCTTACCACGGTCACCGAGTATCTCAAAGTGCGCGGCAACGAAAAGTCCCTGCCGTCCATCATCCTCGACGCAATCGGCGAGAAGAGCTTCGGGGATTACTCCGCTCTGGCCACGAGGGCGAGAAAAGGTGAAGCCGAAGCCCTGAAAATTCGCGAACGGGTCGACGAGCACACGAAGGACTTCATCGAGCGAACCATTTTCAGCGACAACGCCGACCCGTCCGCCGTCTTCAAGGTGCTTACCGGAGAAGCGAAAATCACCCAGGAGATGGCCGAAGCGCTCAACACCTCCCTGCAGGAGGGATTCGCACTCAGAAAAGCCCTCCAGGACAACGGCAGTGAGATGGTTTCGTTCATGAAAGCGCTCAACGGCGAATACATTCCCTCCGGCGCAGGAGGGGACCTCGTACGAGACGGGGCCGGTATCCTGCCGACCGGCAGGAACATGCACGCCATCGACCCGTGGAGGATTCCCTCGGAGCTTGCATTCAAGCGGGGACGCCAGATCGCCGATACGATCATCAGACGGCATCGCGAGGAAAACGACGGTGCCTACCCGGAAACCATAGCCCAGGTTCTCTGGGGTCTCGACACCATCAAGAGCAAGGGCGAGGCCGTAGCCGTAATCATCAATCTCATCGGTGCGGAGCCGGCTTACGACGCCCAGGGCAAGATAAGCCACTACCGTCTCGTACCCCTCGAAAAACTCGGGAGGCCGAGGATCGACGTCCTCATCCAGATCAGCTCGATTTTCCGCGACACCTTCGGCGTGCTCGTCGATCTGCTCGACAAACTCGTCAAAGACGCCGCCGCAGCCATCGAACCGCTCGACATGAACCATATCAAAAAACATGTCGACGAAGCCGTGGAGAAAGGGCAGGACTTCGAATCCGCAACATCGAGGCTCTTCACCCAGGCTCCCGGAAGCTACGGCTCGATGGTCGAGGAACTGATCGAGGATTCCGCATGGGAATCGGAAGAGGACCTGGACAACATGTTCGTCAAGAGAACCAGCTACGCTTACGGGGGCAACCGTTACGGGGACCAGCAGCCCGAAATCCTCGAAGGCCTTCTCGGAACGGTGGACCGGGTCATACAGCAGGTGGACTCCGCCGAATACGGCATCTCCGACATCGACCGCTATTTCTCCTCTTCCGGCGCACTGCAGTTGTCGGCCCGCAAGAGAAACCCGAAAGGAGGTGACGTAAAACTCAACTACGTCGAAACCTATACGGCAGACGTGAAAGTGGACGATGCCGAGAAAGCGCTGAAAGTCGAGTTCAGAACCAAACTGCTCAATCCGAAATGGTTCGAAAACCTTCTCGAACAGGGCCACAGCGGAGCGACCGAAATCAGCAACCGCTTCACCTACATGCTCGGCTGGGACGCCGTCACGAAGGGAGTCGACGACTGGGTATACAAGAAAGCCGCCGAGACCTACGCCTTCGACCCGAAAATGCGTGAACGTCTTCTGAAGGCGAATCCCCAGGCTTTCAAAAACATCGTGGGACGCATGCTCGAAGCGAGCGGCAGAGGCATGTGGTCGGCCGATGCCGACACCATCGAGAAGCTTCAGGAAATCTACTCCGATCTCGAAGACCGACTCGAGGGCATCGAGGTCTGAACGAACCGGAAAACATCGGGCAAAAAAAGGCATCGTTGCGATGCCTTTTTTGCTTTCAGCAGAAAAACACGTTCGTTACACGCAATACCCGGAGTAAACCCTCCATCACTGCACATTGTTTTTATTTTTACGTTCAAGTTTGATTATATTTTGAGAAAATTTCATCCATGCCGGCAAAGCGAACGCATAGCGTGTCCAGAAGTTTCTGGCGTTTCTTCGAGATTTCACTCTTCTTCCTCGTCTCGGTTCTGGGCTACAATTTCCTGGCGAAAGCGACGTCGGTCAGCGCAAAGTCGAAAAGCCGGGAACACGCCGAACGGCCCGGCACTATCGCCTCCCTCCCCGTAGAACCCTCGCTCGAACTGTTTTTCCGCGACATAGCCGCTCCGTCCTGTCTGCAGGCGGTCGACTGCCGCGAAAGCTCGCAGTCCCCCGGCAAGCTGTTCTACGCCGAAAGGTTCCCGATTCTCCGGCGTCACGCCGACCTCTACCGCCTGCATGCGGCCCTCCGGTCCGGCTTCACCGTCCCTCCCTGCATACCGAGCCTCCTCCAGCAGAAACAGGTGCTGATCATTTGATACCTCCCCCCGCAGGAATTCCTTTCCTGCAATGATTTCCGACAGACGAACGTTCGCGCCCGCCAGCGGGTGCTGCAAGCCGTTATCTTCCGGTATCTTTAGGCGTTCCGGCACCTGAAAAGCTTTTACGGAGCGCAATTTTCCACAGTGAAGTGTTTATGCGCTTTCTCTTTCTGACAATGGAGGCCACAAACAACAGCGCACTCAAAAGCGCTGCCGGCGAGCTGAACCGCGAGTTCGGCTGCGGTCTCGATGTCAGCATTTTCAACCTGGGGCTCCACAACGGAAACGATACGTGGCGGGAACTCGAAGAGAGCCTGGTGAAGGCCGATTTCGTTTTCGGCTCGATGCTCTTCAGCGAGGAGATCGTACGACCGCTCGAACGACTTCTTTCCAGTGTGACCTGCCCGGTGTGCATCATCACGAGCAATCCGGCGCTCATCCGTCAGACGAGGATCGGCAGGTTTGTCATGCAGAAGCCGGCCGAGGAGGAAAAAAAGAAAAGCGTCTTCAGCGAATGGGTGGAAAAACTGAAGCCGGCAAAGAGTCACGGGGAAAGCCGGCGGCAGCTCACACTGGTCCGCAATATCGGCAAGATAATGAAACACATCCCCGGCAAGGCGAGGGATATCCACACCTTCATGGCGGCTCACCAGTTCTGGCTCAACGGCTCGGACGAAAACATGCTCCGCTTCCTCTCCATGCTGATCGACCGCTACATTCCTTCGTTCGAGGGTAAACACCTGCCCGTCAAGGATCCGATTTTCTATCCCGATACCGCGCTGTTCCACCCCGACGCCCCCGAGCCGTTTTACAGTGCGGCGACATTCATGGAGTGGCGCAGGAAAACACAGCCGGCCCGGCAGAACGGAACGGTCGTCATTCTTTCCATGCGGGCCACCGTACTGAGCAAAAACATGCGCCACATAGAGCAGCTCCAGAGGGCTCTCGAATCACGGGACATCGACACCTGCATCGCCTACAGCGGGGGACTCGATTTCAGGCCGGCGCTCGAACGGTTTTTCGCCTCGGGAAACCCTGCGCGCCTCGATCCCGAACTGCTCATAAACGCCACGGGCTTCTCGCTCGTCGGAGGACCGGCTGAAAACAATGCAGGCGAGGCCGTTACGGCCCTGAAACAAACCGGTGTCCCCTACGTCACCCTCGTTCCGCTTTCCTTCCAGTCGATCCGTCAGTGGAAGTCGGACAATCAGGGACTCGCCCCCCTCCAGACGGCACTCAGCGTAGCCATACCGGAGCTCGACGGAGCGATAGAACCTCATGTCTATGCCGGAATGGAGGAAAAGAGCGACCGGACGGTGCCGCTCGCCCCGGAAGTCGAAAGCGTTGCCGACAGGGTCCGGAAACGGGTGCAGCTCCGGCGGAAAAAAGCCGGGGACAAGAGAATCGCCATCGTTCTGTTCAATTTTCCGCCCAACCTCGGCAACGCCGGCACGGCGGCCTATCTCGACGTGTTCGAGAGTATCTTCAGGCTTCTCGGCGAACTGCAGAAAGCCGGTTACAGCCTGAGAATGCCCGAAAGCGCCGACGCACTGAGGGAAGAGCTGCTCGGCGGTAACAGCCTCGCCTTCGGGACGGACGGCAATGTCGCGGAACACTTCCCGGTGGATCTGTACAGAAAACTCTGCCACTGGCATCCCGAAATAGAGCCTTTCTGGGGAGACGCTCCCGGCGAACTGCTCAGCGACGGGCGAGGGTTTCATATCCTCGGGGAGCGTTTCGGCAATATCTTTATCGGCCAGCAGCCCAGCTTCGGCTACGAACGCGACCCGATGCGATTGTTGACGGCGACGGATGCGACCCCGAATCATGCGTTCGCAGCCTTCTACACCTGGCTCGAACACGTCTACCGGGCCGATGCCGTCATTCATTTCGGCACCCACGGCGCAATGGAATTCATGCCCGGTAAACAGGTCGGCCTCAGCGCATCGTGCTGGCCGAAACGGCTCATCGGAAGCCTGCCGAATTTCTATTACTACTGCGTCAACAATCCCAGCGAGGGGGCGATCGCCAAGAGAAGGGGTTTCGCCACCCTGATCAGCTACCTTTCTCCCCCGCTCGAGCAGGCGGGACTCTACAAGGGCCTTCGCCGGATGCGCGAACTGATCGCCGCTTACCTGCAGAAACCTTCGCCCGACCTGCTTGGACCGATCGGGGAACTTGCCGACGAGCTCGACCTGGGTGTCGAACGTGAAGGCGTGGAGACGGATGCCTGGATAGCCGCGCTCAACGGCGAGCTATACCAGGTCGAGGAGCGCATGATCCCGCTCGGCCTGCATACCCTCGGGACGGTTCCGGAGCCCGAAAACCTCGTCGATCACCTGACCTTTCTCGCGAGCCACTCCAGGCCGGAACTGGACGGGCTCTCTTTCCCGGAATACATCTGCCGCCGGAAACATCTCGATTACCGGAGCCTGCTCGACGGCCGCCAGGCCGACCGCGAAAGCGAAGCGGCATGGCGAACGGTCCAAACCATCACGAAAGAATCGTTGCGCCTCTTTACCGGAAAACCGTTGCCGCCGGATGCCGGAAAGAGTGTCCGGGCAAGAATGCTCGACAGCAGTTTTCCGGTAAGGGTTTCCGAAGCCGAGCAGTATCTGCGGCGCGAAGGGGTCCTGAAACCGGGGCAACTCGACGGGTTCTGGTCGTTTTTACAGCGCGTGCTCGCCGGCATGACGGCCGACAGGGAGCTCGACGCCATGCTCGACGCCCTTTCGGGACGTTACGTCGAACCCTCGCCGGGCAACGACCTTGTGAGAAATCCCGATATCGTGCCGACGGGCAGGAACATCCACAGTCTCGACCCGTTCAGCATTCCCTCGTCGTTCGCCGTCGAACGCGGAAGAAAGTCGGCCGACGCCCTGCTGGAACGCTACCGTCAGGAGTGCGGCTGTCTGCCGTATTCGGTCGCCATGGTGCTCTGGGGAACCGACAACCTCAAGAGCGACGGAGAGGGTGTCGCCCAGGCGCTCGCCCTTCTCGGCGCGCGCGTCAAAACCGACGAACTCGGAAAGATCAGCGATGTCGAGCTGATTCCGCCGGGCGAACTCGCACGGCCGAGAATAGACGTCGTCATGACGGTAAGCGGAATTTTCCGGGATCTGCTCTCTCACCAGATCAAACTGCTCGACAAGGCTGTCCGGCTTGCGGCGGAAGCCGACGAGCCGGAAGAGACCAATTACGTCCGCAAGCATGTCCTTCTCCAGATGGAAGAGGAGGGCGTAAGCCTGCAGGAGGCGTCCGGAAGAATTTTCGCCAACGCCCCGGGCAGCTACGGAGCGAACGTCAACCACCTCGTCGAAAGCGGAACCTGGGAAAAGGACGACGAGCTCGCCCGTACGTTCGTCAATCGTAAAAGTTTCGCATACAATACCGATGGTGCATGGCAGGAATCCCCCGAAATATTAACTTCCGCATTGCGAAATGTCTCCCTGACCTACCAGAACATCGACAGTCTGGAAATCGGCATTTCCGACATCGATCACTACTACGAGTATCTCGGCGGGGTATCGAAAGCCGTCGAGCACGCCAGCAGCTCGAAGCCGAAGGTCATGGTGGGCGACATCAACGGACTGGGAGACAAAAAGAAGATCTTTTCGCTCGAACAGATTGTGGCGCTCGAATCCCGCACGAAGCTTCTGAACCCGAAGTGGTACGAGTCCATGCTGAATCACGGCTATGAAGGCGTTCGTGAAATCGAGTCCCACCTGAGCAACACCTACGGATGGAGTGCGACCGCCTCCGCGGTCGGTGACTGGACCTACCAGCAGTTCAACGAAACCTATCTGCAGGATCGGGACATGCTCGAAAAACTCAAAACCCTGAACCTTCATGCGACCATGTCGATGACCAGGCGGCTGCTGGAAGCCCATTCGAGAGGATTCTGGGAAACCGACAACGACACCATAGAGGAGCTGCAGGAACTGTACGCCGACCTGGAGAGCAGAATGGAAGGCGCGCACAGCGAAACATAGCGATACGGCGATTTTTCGGGAACCCCGGCGACGGAAACCCTTAACCCTTACAGACCTTTTGCATGAGCAGCACATCATCTTTCAACGCCGAAGAGCACAAAAACATGCTCCGTTCCTACTTCAACGGGAACGGCTTCAGCCGCTGGTCTTCGATTTACGGCAACGACAAGCTGTCGACCGTCCGGTCGACCGTCCGGCAGGGCCATGCCGTCATGATGGACAGGGCGTTCGAATGGATCAGGAGTCTCGATCTGCCGAAAGGAGCCCGAATCCTGGATGCGGGCTGCGGCACGGGGCTGTTCAGCATCCGTCTCGCTGAAAGCGGTTATGCCGTAAAGGCGGTCGATATCGCCTCGCAGATGGTCGAGAAGGCGCGGCAGGAATCGATCGCCAAAGGCGTTTCCGACCGGATCGATTTCGAGGTCAACACTATCGAGGAGGTGCAGGGAAGCTACGACGCCGTCGTCTGTTTCGACGTGTTGATCCACTACCCGGCGGAAGGATTCGTCGACGCGTTCGGCAACCTTTCGACTCTTACGAAAGGGCCGGTCATTTTCACCTTCGCCCCCTATAACAGAGTTCTCGCTTTTCAGCACTGGCTCGGGGGTTTCTTTCCCAAAAAGGAGCGTCGCACCACGATCCAGATGATCCGTGACAACGCGATGCGGGACGCCATGGAAACAACAAACATGAAGGTCAAAAGCAGTGAAAAAATCAGCTTCGGCTTCTATCACACCATGCTGGTTCACGCTGAACGGAGCCCGAAATGAGCATTTTCGGAAATAAATTGTAGATTGAAGGCTATTAATTTTTTTTCACGGGAGATCTTGGGTTCCGGTACCCGGGAGCATTACTCGAGCGCTTGCGCTTACAACAAACATATCAGGAGGGGAGATTCCGATGAAAATTCTGATGCTTCAGCCTAATTATCATTCTGGAGGAGCGGAAATTGCCGGTAACTGGACACCGAGCTGGGTGGCTTACATCGGCGGCGCTCTGAAGAAAGCGGGCTACGACCAGGTACGCTTTGTCGACGCCATGGCGGACGATCTTCCGGATGAAACCATTGAAGAGATTATCCGCAAGAACGGACCCGACGTCGTGATGACGACCAACATCACCCCCTCCATTTTCAAGGCCCAGGATATCATGAAGCTCGCCAAGAAGGTCAACCCCAAGATCAGAACGATCATGGGCGGCATTCATTCGACCTTCATGTACCCCCAGGTGCTCACCGAAGCCCCGGAGACCGATTACGTTATCCGCGGCGAGGGTGAAGAGGTCGCCGTGAACCTCATCAAGGCGATCGATGCGGGCACCGACATGAAAGACCGTGAAAACATCACCGGCATCGCCTACCTCAACGAGGAAGGCGACGTACACGCCACGGCGGCGCATCCCGTCATCGAGGATCTCGACGACCTGACACCGGACTGGAGCCTCTACGACTGGGACAAGTACATCTACACCCCTCTCGGCTGCCGCCTCGCCGTGCCGAATTTCGCGCGCGGCTGCCCCTTCACCTGCACTTTCTGCTCGCAGTGGCAGTTCTGGCGGCGGTACCGCGCTCGCAGCCCGAAGCACTTTGTCGATGAAATCGAGATTCTCGTCAAAAAATACAATGTCGGCTTCTTTATCCTCGCCGACGAGGAACCGACGATCAACAAGCAGAAATTCGTATCGCTCTGCCAGGAGCTGATCGACCGGAAGCTGGATGTCACCTGGGGCATCAATACCAGGGTAACGGATATCATGCGCGACGCGGATCTGCTGTCGTTCTACCGCAAGGCAGGCATGGTACACGTCTCTCTCGGCACCGAAGCGGCCAGCCAGATGAACCTCAACCGCTTCCGCAAGGAAACCACCATCGAGGAGAACAAGTACGCCATCAAACTGCTCCAGAAGAACGGGATCGTCGCGGAAGCGCAGTTTGTCATGGGCCTCGAACACGAAACACCCCAGACCATCGAGGAAACCTATCAGCTCTGCAAGGACTGGGATCCCGATATGGCGAACTGGACCATCTACACTCCGTGGCCGTTCTCAGACCTCTTCAAGGAGCTCGGCGACCGGGTAGAGGTACGCGACTACTCCCGCTACAACTTCGTCTCGCCGATCATCAAGCCTGACAACATGGAACGGGAGGACGTGCTGAAGGGCGTCCTGAAGTCCTACGGCCGTTTTTATGCGCGCAAGACCTTTTTCAGCTATCCCTGGATCAAGGACCCGTATGTCCGCAAGTACATGCTGGGCTGTCTGAAAGCGTTCGCCCAGACGACGCTCACCAAACGATTCTACGATATCGATCGCGTCAAGACGAAAAACCGCAAGATCGAGATCGATCTCGGATTCGACACATCGAGAATTCTTACCCACGAAGAGGTCAAGAACCTGAAGGAGAAACGCCCGGAAATGATCGCCGACATGAGCTTCGGCCTGAAGGAGGCGGGCTACGAGCGGGAACACGACGAGCACGACTGGGACGAATTCGACGAATCGACCATCAAGGACCGCTCATCGTCGACCGTACGCAACTGCTGAACGACGGAACGACCGGAAACAGCAAGCCCTCCTTCACGGAGGGCTTTTGCTTCGGTACCGGCACAGGGAAAGGTTACTTCACCTCGATCTCTTTCTTCGCCTTCTCGACAGGCTCTTTTTTCGGCAGCCGGATATGCAGTACGCCGTTATCGTACTTCGCCTCGATACTGTCGGGGTCGACATTTTCGCCAACGGTGAAACTTCTGCTCATGCTTCCGTACGACCTCTCGATCCTGTGATAGTCCTTCTTTTTCTCCTCTTCCTCGTGCGTTCTTTCAGCGCAGATGGTAAGCACGTCTTCTTCCATGCTGATCCTGACGTCCTCCTTCTTCACACCGGGCATGTCGGCGTCGATATACACGGTCGTATCGTCCTCGCTGACATCGACCCTGAAAGACGGAGCCATCGAGGAAAACAGCGGCGTCATCGTCTCGCTGAAAACATTTTCGAACAACTTCAGAGGATCCCTTCCGTATAACTTGATAGCCATCGTCCTCCCCCCTCTTTTCATGTTGCGAAAGCATCTCGTGGAAACACAACAAACACCATACAATTAAATCAATTAACAGTAACTTCGATGCGAACCGAAAAATTCCCGCCCGCATCGAGCCCCCGGCCTCCGGTCACCGTTTTTTCGCCTTTGTCTTAGCTCCTTTCGGCGCACGGGCGGCGGCGCCGATTTTCAGCAGGTCGGCAAGGTTCGCATCCGGTCTCAGGACGGGTTTGATCAACGACCGCTCGCAGGTCAGCACCGTGGTCACCCCCGGACCGTGGCCCGCGACGAGACAGTCGCTGTGCACGACGACCCCGATGGAAACGGCCCCCTGACGGTAGGCTCTCCCGTAACGGTTGTCATGATCGAGAAGCGCGACGAAATCGCCGAACCGCATCTTGTCGAGCCCGTACTTCCTGACGGTCTCCGTGTCGCTCGTCATGATGTCGTAATCGCCCTTGGCGACATGCGACGCGCCCACCCCGGAGCCCATGCAGGCGGCGGGCACCAGGGTGGTGACGGGAACCTCTATCTCGCCGTTCCCGGTTTCGCGGATCTTCATCTTCTTCAACAGGCCGGGGTCGAGATTGAAAGGTACGATATCGGGGTAATCGAGAAGCTTCAGCCCCTGGCCTTTTGCATGGACGGTAATGGTATCGCCGTAACCGAGCTTTTCCTTTACCGGACGGGGGAACTCGATCATGATGTGCTCCGATCCTCCGTGGTGACCGATAACGACCCCCTGCTCCCCCTTGGCCTCGCCGGAAGCGACGGTCGCCGTATTACCCACGCAGGAGTAGATCTGCAGGGAGTTGTTCGGGTGATCGAAGGGCTTGTGCGTATCGGCCGTACAGCTCACGCCGGGTTCGACATGGTCCCCCGCCCAGCCGAATGCGCTGTCGCCCGCCTGGACATTGAGGGTTATTCCCCCTATGGACGGAAGAAGAAACGGCTCTCCGCGATGGTCGACACTCCACGACGCCCTGGCTTTCGGTGGCCCGGGCTGGCATTGCAGCAGAAATTCCACCAGGTGTTTTTCATTTGTTTTCAGCATGACACTCCTTTTCTTGACTGTTTTCTGTTGACGCATGCAGGGCTTTTGTCGCCTTCAGCGCCACCCTTCCGGCCAGAAGAGCAGCAGGAAAACGCCGCTGGCTATCGAAAGCCCGAAAAGCAGCAGAACCCTCAGGAACAGCGCCCTGTGACCCAACCCGCCTCGATCAGCCGGGCGTCACCACTGCTCTTTTGCCAACTGAAGGCTACCTACTGATTTCTTTCCGACCCCGAACCCCGACCCCGACCTCCGAAAGATACCATCGGGGTTCGCCGTCGGCGTCTGTATCGCTATCGAAACCACCGCCGGTTCGAGTAGACACGAAACCTCTGTTCATCGGCAACCGCTTTCTACCAAAGCACTTGCCCACCGCTTGGCGCAAACTGCATACTGCCAACCGCTAACCGGTTCCCCTCCACAGTACGGGCGAAAAATTTTTCGCCCCTACGGTC
>JANQHQ010000038.1 GCA_028282595.1 Chlorobium sp.
GTGTCCCGATCGCATCGGGATAAACTTCAAAACCGGAGTCCCGACAGGTCGGGATGAGGATTTCGATCCCGACAAAGTCGGGACAACGAAGCAATTGAAGCGCGGAATAAATACATAGAGGTGCCCTAATAAGCTGTTGATTCGTTGGTTAAAGAGTGCTTTCAGGCAAGCTTGTACTTCAGCAAACGCAACGTCGCTCCGCAGATTCCGGAAAGTATGCAATCGGTTTCCGGTTTGTATGTTCACGAACCCGAATAACGATTCGGGTGCAGAGTGGATTAACGATAATTAAAAAAAATATACCGTATGGTATGCAATGTTGCAAAAAGAAAAGTTTTATATATCTCTCTTATTAAGATGTTGTATAGATTAGTCTTACGTTAGATGCCTCTCTCCGTGGATATGATCTTTTCCGTCATAGGGAATAGTAACAATTGTTATATGTTATGGTAACAATTGTTATGTATTTTTATATATAACTATATAGGTGTTCAATGATTGAGATATATGGGCATCACTGTTGGGCGCCTCTATGTAATTGTCGTGGGTGAGCTGAAGACAAGGCGGACGGAGCACAGAAACCGGAGTCCCGACACGTCGGGATGAGGATTTCGAGCACCGACCAACGAAGTATTCGGGTCGCGCAACAAATTAATAGAGGTGCCCTGTTTATTTGTTCTGCAGTTCAATTGCATTGTTGTCCCGACACGTCGGGACTCCGTTCGCCTTGCTTTTGAACCGTTCACGACAAATAGAGGTGCCCGTATGGCTTGCCTGTGCCGGGGAGCGGCGTGTCGCAATGCGGGGTTTTTTTGTGCGGGTGGAAATTTTTTCCGGGCTCCGCCGGTTGCTGTTGAGCGGCGAAACTGTTTATTTTAAGGCAGTGCGACCGTTCACGGAATCACCCTCACCATATGGCAGTTATCCGAGTCAGAAAAGGTCACGACATTCCGCTTGCGGGCAAGCCGGAAAAGCGGCTTGCCGTCGCGGGCAGGCCTGTGAGGCTCAAAGTGAGGCCGGCCGATTTCCGGGGGATAAAGCCCGGGATGCTGGTCAAGCGGGGCGACAGGGTCAGGGTCGGCAGTCCGCTCTTCAGGAGCAAGGCGAATCCCGAAATCCTGGTGACCGCGCCCGGCTCGGGCACGATCGAGTCGATCCTGCTCGGCGAACGGCGGGCGGTCAGGCAAATCGTGATCGATGTCGACCGGCAGGAGTCTTTCGTGGAGTTCGAGACGTTCAGCGAAGGCGCACTCGAATCACTCTCTCCCGCGAAAATACGCGAGCAGTTGCTCGGTTCGGGGATGTGGCCGGTTATCAGGCAGCGTCCCTTTTCGATCGTCGCCGATCCGGAATTGCCGCCGAAGGCGGTGTTCGTATCGGCGATGCCGACAGCCCCTTTCGCACCCGATACGGACTATCTCCTCTCACAGGATTCCACCGGTTTTCGGGCCGGACTGATTCTGCTTCACCGGCTGACCGGCAAACCGGTGCATCTCGTCGTCCCCGAAAGCATCCCGGACGCTCTCATGCCGGATGCCCCCGGCGTGACGCTTCACCGGTTCAGCGGACCGCATCCGGCGGGTAACGTCGGCATTCACATTCACCACATCGCGCCCATAAGGAACCGGGAGGATCGTATCTGGTATCTCTCGCTTCAGGACGTCATGAACGTCGGCCTGCTGTTTCTGAAAGGGCGGCTGCCGGTCGGGAAAATCGTCACCGTCGGAGGGGAGCCGTTCGAAAAACGGCACTATGTGAAAGTCCGTCAGGGAATGGCGCTCCAGGACCTGCTGGAGGGAAACCGCGTAGCCGAGGGTTCGAGACTGATTTCAGGCGACGTGCTCACCGGGCGCGCGTGCGAGCCCGACGAACCCCTCGGGTTCTACCATGAGATCGTCTCCGCAGTAAGGGAGAAGAAAGGGCGCGATTTCTTCGGGTGGCTTTCCCCCGGTTTCGGGAAGTATTCCGCGTCGAGGCTGTTTCCTCCCCGGTTGAACCGGAAGAGGACGGTCACTCTGGATACGGCGTTGAACGGTAGCAGAAGGGTTATGGTCCCTTTGGGGAACATCGAGTCCGTGCTGCCCATGGACATCGAGCCGACGTGGTTGATCAAGATGATCCTTGCCCGGGACATCGACGAAATGGAAAAGCTTGGGATCTACGAGTGCGATCCGGAGGACTTCGCCCTCTGCTCGTTCGTCGACGCATCCAAAATGGAGGTTGCCGAGATCGTCCGGGAAGGCCTGGATTTCATTGAAAAGAACGGATAGGCATGCGCGGATTACGAGAGCTTCTCGACAGGATCGAGCCGCAGTTCAGCGAAGGAGGCCGTTTGAGCCGGTTCGCTCCCGTCTACGAGATGATCGATACGATTTTCTACGTGCCGGGTTTCAGGACCACCGTCGCCCCTCACGTCAGGGACGCCGTGGACATGAAGCGTTCGATGTTCACGGTGATCGTGGCGCTCCTGCCCGCGTTGCTTTTCGGAATCTACAACACGGGTTACCAGGTCGATCCGCAAGCGGGTTTCGTCCCGAACGTTCTGACGGGGCTCGGGGCGGTGCTGCCGCTCGTGCTGGTTTCCTACGCTGTCGGTGGTTGCTGGGAGCTGCTTTTCGCCATAGTCCGCCGACACGACGTCAACGAGGGTTTTCTCGTGACCGGTCTGCTCCTGCCCATGATCCTGCCGCCCGGGGTTCCTCTCTGGATGGTTGCAATGGGGATATCGTTCGGCATCGTTATCGGTAAGGAGGTTACCGGAGGCACCGGATACAACATCTTCAATCCCGCGCTGGTGGCGCGTGCATTTATCTTTTTCGCCTATCCGGGAGAGATGTCGGGCGATGCCGTATGGTCGCTCGCGGACGAAATGACGGCGGCGACGCCGCTTGCGGCGGCTTCGGCGGTCGACGGAGCCGATGCGGGCGCGCTCGTTTCCGGAGCGGGTTACACCGTCTGGCAGATGGCTGTCGGGCTCGTTCCCGGATCGGTCGGCGGCACGTCCACCGTTGCCGTTCTTCTGGGAGGTGCGCTGCTTGTCGCTACTCGAATCGCGAACTGGAGAATCATGGCGGGCGGCCTGGCCGGCATGACCGTTACCGCTCTTCTGGCGAACGCCGTCGCTCCGTCGTCCGCGAACACGATGCTTTCGCTCTCCCCGCTCCACCATCTCGTGATGGGCGGTTTCGCTTTCGGGATCGTCTTCATGGCGACGGACCCGGTAAGCGCCGCCCAGACCCGGACGGGGCGTTGGATCTACGGTATTCTCATCGGAACCCTGACCGTCATGATCCGCGTGCTGAACCAGGCGTTCGTCGAAGGAATCATGCTGTCGATTCTGCTCGGTAACGCGTTCGCGCCGATGATCGATTACTTTGTGCTCCGGCGCAATATCGCAAGAAGACAGAGAGCCTATGCGCGGCAGTAACAGCTACACATACCTGTTCGTGGTGACGATGGCGGTGCTGAGTGCGCTTTTGCTTTCTCTCCTGAAAATCAGCTTTCAGGATCGCGTGGAGTTCAACAGGGCGCTCGATACGAAGAAAAATATCCTGAAGGCGGCCGGCGTCCTGGAGCGGGACATGCAGGCGATGGAGATCGAAGAGCTCTACTCGTCGAGGTTCGAAAAACGCGTGCTCAGGGACGACGAAGGCGTCGAGCGCACCTACTACGTGATCGGTTCGCCGGTCAAACCCGAGGGATATGTTTTCCCCATATCGGGCAAGGGCGTGTGGTCTACAATCAACGGTTTCATCGCCCTCGAACCCGACAGGAACACCGTCAGGGGCATAACGTTTTACGATCACGGGGAAACGCCCGGCCTCGGCGGCGAGATCGAGAAGGATTTCTTCACGGAACAATTCGCGGGAAAGAAGATTTTCAGGGACGGGGAGCTGGTTTCGATCACCATCGCGAAGGGACAGGCTCCGGAAAAGGACGAGCATACGGTCGACGGCATCAGCGGTGCCTCGCTGACCACGAACGGCATCAACAGTTTCCTGCGGGAGGACCTGACGGGTTACCTGACGGTGCTCGAACGGTAAGCGGATTACAGAACAGGAGAACATGGCCAGGAAAAACGGTTTGAAGACGCTCTCAACGCCGCTCGGCGAGGACAACCCGATCACCCGGCAGGTGCTCGGCATCTGTTCCGCGCTCGCCGTGACCGTCAAGATGGATACGGCGCTCGTCATGTCGTTCGCGCTGATTTTCGTGCTTGTCGGATCGAACGTCATCGTTTCGCTCCTGCGCACCCTTATTCCCTCACGGGTGCGGATCATCGTCATGCTGACCGTCATCGCAACGCTGGTCATCGTGATCGATCAGTTCCTCAAGGCGTTTCTGTTCGATATCAGCAAGCAGTTGAGCATTTTCGTGGGGCTTATCATTACCAACTGCATCGTTCTCGGCCGGGCGGAAGCGTTCGCCATGAAGAACGGTCCGGTCGAATCCGCCCTCGACGGTCTCGGAAACGGTCTGGGCTACGGTCTCGTGCTCATGCTGGTTTCCGCGGGAAGAGAGCTGTTCGGAAGCGGTTCGCTGCTCGGAATGCAGGTCGTTCCCGATTTTCTCTACGTCGAGAACGGCGGATGGTACGTCAACAACGGTCTGATGGTGCTGGCTCCGGGCGCTTTCATCATTCTCGGGCTTCTGATATGGTTGCAGAGAACGTTAACCCGTTACACGGAGGAGTAGATGGAAGCACTGCCGCACTATCTGAGCCTGGCGGTCGAGACGATCTTCATCAAGAACATCCTCCTGGCCTACTTCCTCGGGATGTGTTCGTTTCTGGCGATCTCCAAGAAGGTGGAGACCTCTATCGGGCTCGGCTTCGCGGTCGTTTTCGTCAACGGGATCACCGCACCCGCGAACTGGATGATCCACGAGTATCTGCTGAGGCCCGGCGCGCTTGTCTGGACAGGGATCGCCGGCATGGAGGTCGTCGATCTGAGCTTTCTGTCGTTCATCGTCTTCATCGCCACGATCGCCGCAATGGTCCAGCTCGTCGAGATGGTACTCGACAGGGTGAGCCCCACGCTCTATCAGTCGCTCGGCATTTTCCTGCCGCTCATAGCGGTCAACTGCGCCATACTCGGCTCGTCGCTGTTCATGGTGGAGCGCGAGTACGATCTTCTGGAATCATCGGTGTTCGGTGTGAGCGCCGGGCTCGGTTTTTTTCTCGCCATCACGACGCTGGCGACCATGCGTTACAAACTGAAATATTCCGACGTTCCGAAAGGACTTCGCGGCCTGGGCATCGCCATGCTCCTTACGGGCCTTATTTCCATGGCCTACATGTCCTTTTCCGGTATAAATCTCTAACCGCTCTAAAGACTCTGCCCAATGCTCGTTGCACTCTCGGCGGTGCTGGTTTTCACGGCGGTCGTCGTTCTGCTTGTTCTGGTACTGAATCTCGCCGCAGCGCAACTGCTGCCGGGTGGGACGGTCACGATCACCATAAACGACGAAGAGGATAAAAACCTGAGCGTCCGGCCGGGGCGCACCCTGCTCTCCACCCTTTCCGACGAGAAGATCTTCATTCCGTCGGCATGCGGGGGCGGGGGGACCTGCGGCATGTGCAAATGCAGGATTCCGGAGGGAGGCGGGCAGGTGCTGCCGACCGAGCTGAGCCATGTCTCCCGCGCCGAGGTGAAAGAGGACGTGAGGCTCTCCTGCCAGGTAAAAGTCAGGCAGGACATGAAGATTTTCGTACCGGAGGAGATTTTCAATATCCGGCAGTGGGAGTGCAGGGTTCGCTCGAATCGCAACGTGGCGACCTTCATCAAGGAGCTCGTGCTCGAACTTCCGGAAAACGAGGTTCTCGCCTTCAAGGCGGGGGGCTATATCCAGATCGATATTCCCAGGTACGAGCGGATCGGCTTTTCCGGCTTCGACATCGAGAAAGAGTACCGTTCCGACTGGGACAAATTCAACATGTGGCAGCTCGCAGGACACAACGGCGAAGAGACCTTCAGGGCTTATTCCATGGCGAATCATCCGGCGGAAGGCAATATCGTCATGCTCAACGTGCGGATAGCCACTCCTGCGCCGAAAGAGTGGGAGAGCGCTCCTCCCGGAGTCGGTTCCACCTACATTTTCAACCTCAAGCCGGGCGACAAGGTCAGGATTTCCGGGCCTTACGGCGAGTTCTTCATTCGCGACACGGAGCGGGAGATGGTCTACATCGGCGGCGGAGCCGGCATGGCGCCGATGCGTTCGCACCTGTTTCACCTGTTCAGGACGCTGAAAACCGGCCGGAAAGTTTCTTTCTGGTACGGAGCGCGGTCCAGGAAAGAGATGTTCTACGACGAGGAATTCCAGGAAATCGCGGCCGAGTTTCCCAATTTCAGTTACAATGTCGCGCTGTCGGAACCGGAGGCGGAAGACGGATGGAACGGTCCGACCGGCTTTATTCACAACGTGCTGTATGAGAACTATCTGAAGGACCACGAGGAGCCCGAGGAGATCGAGTACTACATGTGCGGGCCGCCGATCATGGTTTCTTCGGTCGAGAAAATGCTCTACAGCCTCGGCGTGGAAAAGGAGATGATCTCCTACGACGAGTTCTCCTGACGAGGAGGCCGACAGGTCGCCGAAGCCCGCTAACGGTCAGTGGGTGTTCTCCGGTCTTTCGCCGGAAGCCTTTGGCGGCACGATGACCACGGGAATGGTCGATTGACGGACCAGGCCGGCGCAGATCGAGCCCACGAAGAGCTGGTAGAGTGTCTTGTGCCCGTGGGAGCCTGCCGCGATGAGGTCCGCCCCTTCCTTTTCGGCATGTTCGAGAACCATGTTGACCGGATCGCCGTGGACGATCGAGACCGCCGTTTCGATTCCTTCGTCCTTCAGGCGGTCGGCCATGTCCTGCAGTTCCCGGAATCTCCGGTCGTGCAGGAGAGGGACCGCGTCGCCTTCCTCGGTCGAGTCCGGTTCGCGGTAGTACTTTCCCGTCCGCTTCTGCCGGGGCTCCGTCGTAGGGTTGAACTCCATGCCGCTGTTGTCTTCCGGGATGACGTGAAGCAGGATCACGTTTCCGGAAGAGGCGGCGGCGATCTTCTTCGTTGTCCGAATGACGCTTTCGGTCGTGTCCGAGAAGTCGAGTGCGGCAAGTATCTTCATGAGTCATCCTCCTCTGGCTGATCGTTGCCGGTACAGGGAACGGTAAAGCGCCGGGAAAACGGAGCCCGGCGGTCGAAAGAGAGGCGCTTACGGGCCGTCCCGGCGCCGCTCGGCCGACAGTCGACGCTCCGCCCGCCTGCGGGCCTCCGGGTCGTTGACGTTCTCGAGGGTGCAGGTCTCCTTCAAGGAAAGGTAATGAACCGGCAGCTCTTCGAGAAAAGCCCGGAGTGAATTTTCCCCCGCCGCGTGCCGCATCAAGAGGGGAATCCGGCTTTTCGCTTCGTAGACCGTGCAGAGCGGTTCGGGTTTTCCGGCGGGCTCCGGTTTCCACGCCGTCGCGAAGGAAAACGGGTTACGCCGTTCGACAAGTGTTTCAAGCAGGCTTTCCCGGAGGAACGGCAGGTCACAGGCCGCCACAAGCCAGGGATTTCCGGGAAGAAGCCGTTGCGCCGAAAGCAGTCCGCCGAGCGGACCGAGATCGAGATAGCTGTCGGTGACGAGCGGATAGCCGAGTCCGTGGTAGGCGGCCGTCTGATCGGTGCGGCAGGAAATATAGACCTGCTTGCAGTACTTGAGCAGCATGTTCGCCGTGCGGACAAGCTGGTTTTCTCCGTGGTAGGTCAAGAGGGCCTTGTCCTGCCCCATGCGGCGGCTGTGCCCGCCGGCAAGCACCAGCCCCTGGAGCGCGGTGGTTTCGAGGCGGTCCCGGAGAAACCGCTCGACGAACGACGCGATGGATTCGATGTCGTCCCGCTGAAATACCGGCACGCCGGTCGTATTTTCCAACGCCGCCGGATCGGGGGCGGCAAGCGCGATAACGTTCGTGACCGCACGGTTTGCAAGCGTATCGGGAATCTTGTGTCCGGCGTCCACCAGCAGCACTTTCGGGATCGGAAGTTCCTTCAGCCCCTCGATGAGCAGCAGGTCGAGATGAAGCAGGGACGGTATCGCCGGAAAGGCTCCGGCCGGGAGGCTGGAGATGAGCGCCTCTTTTTCCGGGTCCGAGATCATGACGGTTTCGGCTCCCGCGCGCCGCACGACATCCGAGTCCTTGCCCTTGCGGTCGATGTCGAACCGGTGGCATCCGTGTTTGTAGTAGCCCACCGAATGGCGGCTGCGCAGGAGCGACGTCAGCCGTGAGATCAGGGTGGTTTTACCCGAGCCGGACAGACCGCAGAAGGCGACTTCGCAGGGGTGGAAGGTGAAAGCGGCCGGGGAGGACATGGGTGGAAGAGTTTGGCGCCCGGCCGCGTGGAAAACTTGCCGGCGGGCATCCGCGCCGCCGGTTTTCCGTCGGACCGTACGCTACGGTTCCGGGGGGAGATGTTTTACCGGAAAAGGGCTAAGCCGTCTGGCTGCGCTCCAACTGGTCCTGGAACAGGATGAACAGGGCTGCGACGACACCGGGAACCCAGAACAGGGCGGTCAAGAGACCCACGAGCATGATCGTTCCCACTTCCTTGTTGAGTACGGCCGCGGGAGGGCAGATGATGGCGAAGAGCCATTTACGAATGTCAATCATTATGATTCTCCTGATTTAACGGTTTATACTTTCGAAATTTAACACTTCTCCACCGAACTAACAACGCCAAACGCCTTCCTCCGTTCTCCGGAAGAGTGCCACGGCCGTGCTTTTTCTTGCAAATTAAAGGTAAAAGTTTAAATTACTACCCCCCGGCAAAGAATCCGGAGTTTTCATTGCGGCCGGAAGCGCCGCGGCCCGGACTTTTTAACGAAAACGTGTAACAGCTTGCAAAGAAAAATTCATTCCGACGTGGTTTCGGATGATTTTGAGGTATTTGACGAGCCGAATTACAACAACCCCAATACCTCCCCAGACCCGCCAGGCCCTTACGCCGAGCTCGAGAAAAAGTACCGCAAGAACAAGTTCGCCAGGAAAAAAAGCTACTATCCCGAGTTGTTCGGCACAACGGGTGTCGATCCCGCCGTCCGCCCGAAATCTTCCGGCAACAAGGCCCGGAAAAAGAAGGCTTCGCTGAAGTCGGGAAAAAAGGCTTCCGGTCAGAACGGCCGATCCCCGCGGAGCAGGGGCAACGGACGGAATGTCTGAACCCGGCTCGCCGACAGGGCTTTGTATTGAAATCTTTTCCCTGTACCTTTGGTTATCTTTTTGTAGGAAGAGGTTTTTCCCATTTTTAAAATCTCCGGATCATGCTACTGACCACCCGTTTCACCCGGCTTGTAGAAAACCACGCGGAATCGCTGTCGCTCAGATGGGCGCAGGAGGTGCGCACGAACCCTCTGACAAGCAGTTACTCCGTATTCTCGAAAAAGGAGCTGCACGACATCGTCTTTTCCCGTTTCAGGAGGCTCGGACAATGGATCGAGAAGCGCGAAGGCCTCGAAAAGGAAATTGCGCAGAGTTTCTGTGAAATCGGGAGAATGCGCGCGACGTCCGGCATCAGGGCGAGCGAGATGGTCTACTCCCTGATGCTCGAGAAGGACCTGGTCTGGAACTACATCCAGGACGAGGGAATCATTACCGAGGGGATCGACATGAACCGCGCTCTTCAGTTTGTCAGTCAACTGGATTACTTTTACGACAAGGCGGTCTATTTCGCCTTGGTCGGTTATGAAAACGCCGGTGTCGACGAAGCCGTCGTCAAGGAAGAAGGCGCGTTCGAAAAAACCTTCGAAGGGTTCAAGCACTGGATTATACGGGAGTGACCGGAAGGTCGACGGGTCGGAGAGAGGGGTCCTGGCGACCCCTTTTTTCTTCCGCCCGTCCGGGAACGCTTGCTTGTGTGTGCCCATGCGTTTTGAAATTCATGCTCACCGGGGGGCGTGCTCCTTTTTCCCGGAAAACACGCTGCCCGCTTTTCTCAAGGCGGTCGAACTGGGAGTGGATGCCATAGAGCTCGACCTCTGCGTCTCGCGGGACAGAAAGCTCGTCGTGTCGCACGATCCGTTCATGGCCCCGGGCCGGTGCATCGACCCCGCAGGGTTTCCGGTGACGGCGGGTGACCGGGATCGTTACCGGCTCTTCGGCATGGCCTGCGCCGACATAGCCCGTTTCGACTGCGGGCAGGTTTCCGGCGATTTTCCGCGCCAGCGCCGGATCCGGGCGCATAAACCGGTGCTCGAAGAGGTGTTCGGGGCCGTGGAGGACCGGCTTTCGGAGATAAACCGGCCGAAGGGCGTCCGTTACAACCTGGAAGTGAAATCGTGGGCGCAGGGGGACGCAATCCTGCATCCTGAGCCGGAGGAGTACGCCGGCCTTGTCTGCGCCTCGCTGGAGCGGGCGGGTGTCGCCCTGCGTGTTCTCGTTCAGTCTTTCGACGCCCGGATTCTCCGGGAGGTCTCCCGGATCGCCCCCGACCTCGCGCTCGGGCTCCTCGTTCGGGGGGACGGCGACGTGAAGGATGCCCTGGACAGGCTGGGGTTCGTGCCGGACTACCTCAATCCCCGGTACTCCCTTGTGACTCAGGAACTCGCGGCGTCGCTCCACGCCCTCGGCGTTCGCGTCGTTCCCTGGACGGTCAACGATCCTGCCGGAATGCGCGAGCTTGTCGGCATGGGGGTGGACGGAATCATCACGGACGTTCCCGAGATCGCTCTCGACCTCCGCGACGGGGAAAACGGGCGGACAGGGAGTACATAAGGGTACCTCTAAAGAGTGCAATACGTTTCTGAAGGTGCTTGTAACATCAAGGCAGCGAACGGCATGTTTCATCAGGCGGAAAGTGTGCATACGTCGGGGGCCGATACGATAGTGTCGCCGGGAAGCGCCGGGCGTCTGACGGATCGCTACGGAAGGAGCGTCGATTACGTTCGTATCGCGGTCACGTCGCGCTGCAACCTCCGCTGCGTCTACTGCCTTCGGGAGGAGCACGGAAGTTCTTCGGAGGAAGGACTGCGGTTCGACGAGATCACGAGAGTCATCCGGGTGCTGGCCGACTGCGGGGTGCGGAAAGTGCGCTTCACGGGAGGAGAGCCGCTTCTGCGCCCCGACATCGTCCGGCTGGTCCGGGAGGCCAAAGCCGTGACGGGTGTCGGGACGGTGACCCTGACCACCAACGGCGTGCTGCTCGACCGCCACCTCGACGAGCTGGTTCAGGCCGGACTTGACGGGATCAATCTCAGTTTCGATACGTTCGACCGGGAGCGTTACCGGCAGATGACCAGAAGAGATCTGTTTCCACGCGTGAGGGCGAATCTCGAAAGGGTGGTCGGCGAAAAAGGGCTGAAGGTGAAGATCAACGTGCTTGTGCTGAGGGGGATCAACAGCGACGAACTGCAGCGTTTTGTCGAGTTGTCGCGGGACGCTCCGGTAACGGTGCGTTTCATGGAACTGATGCCGTTCGACGATCACCAGATATGGAGGACGGGAAAGTTCATGGGCGCGGGCAAGATTCTCGAATCCCTGAAAGCCATCTACCCTGAAATGGAAGAGAGCCGGGGCCGTTCGACCGAGTATTTCAGCTTCTCTCTGCCGGGTTATGCAGGCGGTATTTCCATTATTCCCGCCTTTACCCGTAACTTCTGCAGTGAGTGCAGCCGTTTGCGGATCACCTCGACCGGCAGGGTCATGAACTGCCTCTACGCCCGGGAAGGGGCCGACCTGCTTGCTGTTCTGAGAAGTGAAGCAGGCTCCGGCGGGCTCGAGGAGTTCTTCCGGAGAACGGTCGCCCGGAAGCCCAGGGACGGCCGCGAGGCCGGGGGGTCGGCCCCGAGGACCAGCATGTCGGAGATCGGGGGATAGTCGCGCCGGCTTCGCCGGGCGCTTGGTGACGACGCCCGATTGTTATCGGGCTTAGTGACGAGGGGCGACGCCCGGACTTCGTCGGGCTTGGTGACCAGTTGGGAAAGAAAAGATGGATTCCCGATTCCGACGCCGACGGCGAACCCCGATGTTATTTTTCGGAGATCGGGGTCGGTATCGGGTTTCGGGATCGAAAAGGAATCAGTCGGCAAACTGCAATGTCGGGGAATTGCTGAACCGTAGGGGCAGCCCCCTGTGGCTGCCCGAACTGGCGTTGGTTACCGATTCCGACGGTGAAGCACTTGTCACTAAGCCCGCCAGAGCGGGCGTCGTCTCTAAGCTCGGCGAAGCCCGAGCGACATCACTAAGCCTGACAAGGTCAGGCGTCGCCACCAAGTCCGGCAACGCCGGACGACGTCACTATATATCTCGTCTAACGAAACAACAATTGTTTATGACCGGGTTTTCACATCTCGATGACGATGGAAACGTAAGAATGGTCGATGTGTCGTCGAAGCCGGGCACTGTGCGGACGGCGAGGGCTTCGGGATATATCGCCATGCACTCCGGGACGCTGGCATTGCTCCGGGAAGAGGGCTTGCCGAAGGGCAATGTGCTGACGACAGCCAAAATCGCCGGAATTCAGGCCGCCAAGCGGGCGGCGCACCTGATCCCCCTCTGTCACCAGCTCGACCTCTCCTGGGTCGATATCGAATTCGGTTTCGAAACCGGCCGCATCCTGATCTCGGCCGTTGTGAAAACCCGCGAGTCGACCGGCGTGGAGATGGAAGCGCTGACGGCGGTAACGGTTGCAGCGCTGACTGTTTACGATATGTGCAAGGCGGTCGACGGTTCCATGGAGATCGGCGGCGTCCGGCTCGATGCCAAGAGCGGGGGAAAGACGCCCGGGGAGAGCGCGGACAGGCCGAAAGCCGGGGTGCTCGTCGTGTCGGATTCCGTCGCCTCGGGCAGCTCCGACGACAGATCCGGGGCTCTACTCAGGGACGGACTCGCGGGTGCCGGGTGCGAGGTCGGGCCTGTGAAAGTCGTCCCGGACGAGCCCGCCGATATCGTTTCGGCGGTGTCAGGACTGATGGCCGAAGGAGCGGGACTGATCCTCACGACCGGCGGGACCGGGCTCGGGCCGAGGGACGTCACCGTCGAGACGCTTTCGCCGAAGTTCACGCGGCGGCTGCCGGGGGTTGAGCAGGCGCTGTTCCAGTGGGGCCAGGGGAAGGTCGGGACGGCGATGCTGTCCCGCCTGGCCGCGGGGACGATCGATGACACCCTGGTTGTCTGCCTGCCCGGAAGCACCGGGGCCGCCCGTGATGCGCTCGAAGTGCTGCTGCCGTCCCTCTTTCACGCGTTCGACATGATCAGGGGGGAGGGGCACGGATGATCGACGTTCAGGAAGCGCACCGGCGCATCGCGGATGCGATACAGCCGCTACCGGCCGAGGAGCGGCCTCTCGACGCTGTTCTGGGCCGCGTGCTGGCCGAAGAGATCGCGGCGGGTTTTTCACTGCCGCGTTTCGACAATTCCGCCATGGACGGCTTCGCTGTTCGATGGGGGGATATCGGCAAAGCCTCCGAAGAGCGACCCGTAAAGCTCGATGTGGTGCGCCAGGTCAGCGCGGGCGATCCGGCGGGTCCGCCGGTGAAGCCGGGAAGCTGTGTCCAGATCATGACCGGCGCGCCCCTGCCGGAAGGGGCGGACACGGTTGTCATCTACGAGCATACCAGCGGTTTTGGCGGCCGCACGGTCGATATCTTCAGGGCTCCGGAGCCGGGGGCTAACGTTCGGTATGCCGGCGAGGAGGTTCGCGGGGGAGAAACGCTTCTCTCTCCGGGCATGCGGCTGACCCCGGCTGAAATCGGCGTACTTTCGGCTTTCGGTTGCTCTTCCGTAGCGGTATACCGCCGTCCTTCGGTCGCCGTTGTAACCGTCGGCGACGAACTTCGCATGCCGGGAGAGCCGCTTCAGGGATCGGCGATATACAACAGCAACCGTTTTTCGCTCGAATCCTGCACCCGCTCCTCGGGCGCGGAAATCGCCGGTTTCTGGAACGTTCCCGACGACGAGGCGGCCATCGAAAAGGCGCTTCGTGAAGCGCTTCCGGCGTGCGATATGCTGGTGACCGCAGGAGGAATATCGACCGGTGAATACGATTTCATGCAGCGGACGCTCACCGGTCTCGGTGTCCGGCAGGCGTTCTGGAAAGTCGCCCAGAAGCCGGGCAAGCCGTTTTTTTTCGGTACGGCCGAACGGGGTGGACTGGTGTTCGGGCTGCCCGGCAACCCGGTCTCCGCACTGGTCTGCTTCCTGGAGTACTGCATACCCGCGCTCTCGGCTCTCCAGAGTACGCCCTACCGGGGGAAGATAGAAGCAGCCCTGGCCGCTCCGTTTCCCGCGGACCGGAAACGGCACCGGTTTCTTTTCGGCCGGGTGTGGCAGAAGGACGGCGGGCTTCTGTGTGAAACCGCGAAAAAGACCGGGTCGCACATGATCACTTCGCTGGTCGGTGCGAACTGCCTGATCGAAGCGCCTCTCGCCGAAAGTCCCGTGCCCGAAGGCACGGTCGTGAAGTGCACCCTGCTGCCCTGGGGCGCGATGCAGGAGCAAACGCTCCAAAGGAGGTGAGAACACCATGCGGATAACCGTCAGATGCTTTGCCGCCGCGCGGGAGATCCTCGCCTGCGACCGGTTCGAAATCGAGCTGCCGGAAGGTTCGACCGTCGAGGTCGCCGAGCGGCGGATCAGGGATATCTCCTCCAGGCTTGCCGAGCTTCCCTTCATGCTCGCCCTCAACATGGCCTATCCCGACGAGGGAACCCTGGTCCGCGAGGGCGACGAACTGGCCGTCATTCCACCTGTAAGCGGAGGGTAGGGCGGTGGAGGTTGCAATTACCCGCGGCAGGATCGACGGCTGGCGCTTCGAACTTCCCCCGGTGTCGGAGGCCGGGGCGGAGCTTCTCTTCACCGGTCTCGTCCGGGAGAGCGAGGGGGGGCGGAAAATCCGGGCGCTCGTCTACGAGCACTACGAGGGCATGGCGCAGAAGGAGATTGAAAAACTCGGGCTCGGCGCGGTCGAACGTTTCGGCATCGTCGACCTGCACTGCGTGCATCGCGTCGGAACCGTTCCCGTCGGAGAGGCTGCTATCGTCGTGCTTGTGCGTTCGAAACATCGTGAGGAGGGTTTGCGCGCCATGGGCTGGTTCATGGACGAGCTCAAAAGGGTCGTGCCGATCTGGAAAACCGGGAGCGTCGAGAACTAAGCTCCGGTTTTCGCCTCTTTCTCAAGGGTTTCGATGATCGAGAGCGCGGACTGCCGCAACGGCTCGATTTCCGAATCGGCATAGTTTCCCGGTGAGTATTCCAGCCGGTCCATTTCCCCGAACAGCGTTTCCAGCTTCTCCACGATATCTTCCGGAGTTCCGCACTTCAGCAGTTCGCGTTTCAGTTCGGAGAGCGCCGTGCCGCGCGGAGAAATTCCGGAGCGTTTCTCGACAGCCGCGTAAAGATCGCCGCGAAGACTGCTCAATGAGGAGGTCGGGAAACGGCGGTTGCCGGAGGCCTGTCGGGGAGCGGGCGTCTGCCCGGTCGCCTTTCTTTTCTTAATGAGCAGGAAGAGGAGCAGGGCGGCGAGGGCGAGCGAAAGCGCAACCGGAAAGAGCGGCAACGGCGCGGGCGGAACGCTTTCGGCCGTCTGCCCGGACGTTTCGTTCTCCTCGTTCTTTCGCGAAGGTCCGGCAGGAGCGGGGGGTGGAAGAACGGTTACCGTCAGCTCCCGGGCCGCGACCTCCGTATAGACTTCGCTCCCGGGGTCGAAGGCCGTGAAGGCGAGGGGGGAGAATGTGTAGGACCCGACAGCTTCAGCCTGCAGAACGAAGGTTTTCGTAAGGGTTTCGCCGGTTCCGTCCGGCTGTTTCTTGATGTTCCCGCGGCTTTCCGGTCCCGTTTCGCGCAGGCCTTCGGGCAGGAAAAGAGGCTGGCCGGGCAGTGTCCGGAAGCTGCCCCTGCCGGAAACGACCGTCGTCAGACGGAGCGTCTCCCCCTTTGCGAGGGAGTCCCTGTCGGCATACGTCCGCGCTTCGAAGCTTCCGACCGCGCCGTTGAATCCATCGGGTTTCGGTTCCGGAAGAGGGCGTACGTCGAGAGCGACATCCGGAGCGTCGATCGTGAGGATCCTGTCGGGCTCCGTCCGTTCGCCCGGCGCGAAATCTTCCGGGATGGCGCAACGGAGCCGGTACCCGCTGACCAGAAGCTCTCCGCTCTGCAGGGGCACGAGTTTCATGCGTTTGATGACGGCGCTGCGGTAGGTCCTGCCGTCAACCTTGCCGGGGCGGCTCGGAATCAGTCTTCCGGGTGCGTTGTCCTCGGCCCAGATACCCTGGTGGAGAGGCTTGCGGGCGTCGTTTATCCTCGGGGCGATACCGTTGAAAAAGAGCGTGTAGGCTAGCTCGACCTCCTCTCCGGTAAACGGGGAGGAGTCGCTGACCTTCGCTGTGAGGAACAGCTCCTTTTCCTCTCCGGCGGCCGGCGGGGAGGCCGGCAGCAGGAAGAGCAGCGCGCACCGGATCCAGCGTCGCATGGCCGGAGCTACTGCTTCAGTTCCCCGGACCGCCGGGCGGCCGCCCGGACGGTCTCTATCAGCGCGCGCCGGATGTCGTGCTGTTCCATCTGCTGCAGCCCGGCTTCCGTCGTGCCGCCGGGGGTCGTGACCTCCCGGACGAGCTCTTCCGGGCTCTTCTTGCTTTCGAGCACCATTTTGGCGGCGCCGAGCATCGTCCGGGCCGCGAGCCGGACGGCCTCCGCGCTGCCGAGGCCGCACTGCACGCCGCCTTCGGCGATGGAGGCGACGATGCGGAACATATAGGCAGGGCCGCTGCCCGAGACGGCTGTCGCGGCGTCCATGAGGGATTCGTCGAGCACCGCGACGCCGCCGATGGAACTGAATATCGTTTCGGCCAGCGCGACGTCGGCCGCGGTCGCCCGTTCTCCCGCGCAGAGCGCGGTCATGCCTTCTCCGACAAAGGCTGGAGTGTTGGGCATTGCCCGGACGATACGCATCTCCTCGCGTGTGTGCGACCGGATGAACCCGGTCGTGACGCCCGCCGCGACGCTGATCAAAAGATGGTCCGGGTCGAGCCGGCCACGCACTTCTCCGAGAACCTCTTCCATCTGGTAGGGCTTGACGGCGAGGATGACTATCCGGGCGTTTTCGGCGAGTTCCCGGGTGGACCGGCGAACGGTGATGCCGAACTCCTCCGCCAGGGCTTCGGCGGCTCCCGGGAGCTTGTCGTACCCTGAAATATCGTTATCGGGATCTTGCGAGAGCCCTGAAACAAGCGCCCGGGCTATCCTGCCCGTGCCGACAAAACCGATTGTCCTTCTGTTCATCTTCACGGTGTCTGGTGTTCCGGTCGTTCCGGCGTCGGCCGGTGATCGTCACACGGTTATTTGCAGTACAGCTTGCAGCCGAGGATCGCGAGGAGAAGCGCGAGCGTGACCGCGTTGGCCACGATCATCGGCATGCTCCCGCTGGCGTAGCCGTAACAGAGCCAGAGAAACACCCCCGCGGTCATCGCTATCGCCCAGAGGAGGCTGATATCCCTTGTCTGCCGCGTCCGAAGCACCTTGAAAGCCTGGGGGAGGAAGGCGAGAGTCGTCAGGATAGCCGCTCCGTACCCTATGGCGTCGACATACTCAACGTTCATCTCTTCTGCGTTACGGTTTCTGCAGGTGAAGATACGAAGAGAAGCTGTTTTTCGGAGCATGATTTTTTCAGCCGGAAGGCTACATTACAGCAGGGAACGTACCCTTTTTTCACCTGTAAAGGGCACCTCTATTAATTTATTCCGCGTCGTGATTACTTCGTTGTCCCGACGTGTCGGGACTCCGGTTTCGAAGTTTATCCCGATGCAATCGGGACTCCGTCCGCCTCGTACTCATGACGCTCATGACAATAAATAGATAGAGGTGCCCTAAAGGAATACACGTCGAATTATCAGAAGAGTAAAAAGAGCGGATGTACTAAGGAGCTACGAGTCAGGTGGCCGAAAAATAGTGTTGAAATGTTGTGACCAGTTGGTAAGGAAAAGATGGATTCCCGATTCCGATACCGACGGCGAACCCCGATGTTATCTTTCGGAAATCGGGGTCGGGATCGGGTCTCGGGGTCGGAAGAGTAGTGACCAGTGACGGCGCCCGATTGTTATCGGGCTTAGTGACGTCGTCCGGCAGGGCCGGACTTAGTGACGAGGGGCGACGCCCGGACTTCGTCGGGCTTGGTGACCAGTTGGGGAAACGATCGATTCAGTTGGTAGTCTTCAGTTGGCAAACTGCAATGAGGATGTCGGGGAATTGCTGAACCGTAGGGGCAGCCCCCTGTGGCTGCCCGAACTGGCGTTGGTTACCGATTCCGACGGCGAAGCACTTGTCACTAAGCCCGCGAGAGCGGGCGTCGTCACCAAGTCCGGCAACGCCGGACGACGTCACTATGTATCTCGTCATTGCGCGGCAGGTTCTGCGGGCCGGTCAGCACAACGTCAGGCGCTGCCGGTTAAGGTCGTTGCGGGAGAGCGCGTAGAGATGGGTGTAGAAAAGGTTGAACAGCAGGACCGCGGGTTTCACGTTCGGGGCGGCAAGGCCACGCCGCAGTGACTGGGTGACGGTGAAAAGCTTTGACGTCAGCCGCGAGTAGCTGTCGATGAAGTCCGGGAGCGTAATGTTTTTCGGACGGTAGAGCATCTCCTGACCGAAAGTGTAGCGGTAGGCGCCGAGGTCACCGGGGTCGAACAGCAGTCGGCCTTCCTCCCGGAGGCGGTCGAACACCCGCGTACCCGGATTGGGGCGCAGAATGTTGATGCCGGGAACGTCGAGGCCGGTCTGGCGGACGAAATCCAGGATCGTGGCGGGGGTGTCGAGCGTGTCGCCGTCGAGCCCGTAAATGAAGCTGCCGTAGAGACTGATGCCGGCGCGGCGAATGCGTACGATCGATTCCGCAATGTCCTGCGGCCGGTTCTGCGTCTTCCGGTGGGTGGTTCTGCTGGAAGGCTCGATACTTTCTATGCCGGTCAAAAGCGCCCGGCAGCCCGAGCGCGAGAAAATTTCCAGCAGGCGTGGCTGGTTTCCGAGTGCGGTCGTCGCCTGTCCGAACCAGGTGATGTCGAGCGGTATCAGACGGCTGAAGAGTTCCCGGGCATACTCCTCGCTGGCGTTGATGGAGTCGTCGACGAAGAAGAATATCCTGTCGTCGTGCTCCCTGAACCGCCGGACCTCCTCGACGATATCCCGGACGGTCCGCCTCCGGTGGCGGTTGCCGTTCAGTACGTGGACCGTGCAGAAATCGCAGTTGTAGGGGCAGCCTCTTCCGGTCTGGACGAGGTTGGTGGTGAAATAGCGTTTTGTATCGAGCAGCCCGGTGTTTACCGGCCGGGAAATCGACAGGTCGGGGAACTTCTCCGGAGCATAGTCCGCTTTCAGTCTGTCGTCGCGGAGATCGCGCAGCACGCTGCTCCAGATGTCGTCGGCCTCCCCGCGCACGAGAACGTCCGCGTGCGGTCGGCAGCTCTCCGGAAAAAGGGTTGCGTGCGCTCCGCCGAGCGCCACGCGGAAACCCTTTCGGCGAAGCGTGTCGGCGAGGTCGAACGCTTTGGCCGACATGCCGGTCTGCACGCTGATGCCGACAAGATCCCAGGGCTCGTTAGCCGGCAGCTCCTCGAAACGAAGGTCGCAGATACGTTGCTCGATCCCCTCGACTTCGATCGACGCCAGGATCATAAGTCCCAGGGAGGGGATCGCGAACTGCGTCCGCTTGATCATGTTGCGGACCGACCGGTCGAACCAGGCTGAAAGCCCCTTGCTGTCAGCCTTGCCGTAAAGCGATCGCGCGCCGTCGACGCCGCTCTCCGAGGCGAGAAACACCAGAAGGACTTTTTTCATCCGGCTCATGGTTACCAGTTTTTTGCCGAAGGCGGCCTGCCGTTTCCGGAAGAGACCGTTCGTTTCTTCCGGAGTGTCTCTTTTTCCTCCCTTGCCGCCCGGTCGAGAATGTTCGTCGCGACGTCGTCGCCGATTCCTCCGGTCGCGTTCTCCCTCCGGC
The DNA here is from genome assembly GCA_028282595.1 of Chlorobium sp. Classification (GTDB taxonomy): domain Bacteria; phylum Bacteroidota; class Chlorobiia; order Chlorobiales; family Chlorobiaceae; genus Prosthecochloris. The sequence continues at coordinate 19,947 of JANQHQ010000038.1, forward strand.
GCGGTTCGGGCTTCGGCGGGGGCGATGCGGCGCCTTTCAGGAGACGGAGGGTGATTTCGTAGTTGACCTTGCTCCGGTGATCCCGGGGGTTCAGCAGGAGGGCGGATCGGTAGTGTTTGAGGGCGTCGGCGAGCAGTTTGCTCTTGCGGGGAGGAGCGCTTTCTCCGAGGGCGAGGCGGACGACGGCGTTTCCGGCGTTGAAGAACGCATCGGCCCTGAACAGGGTCGGAAGGCGTTGCTCTGCGGCGGCTTCGAGGAACCGTCCGGAAGCGGCCCCGAACCGCTCGGTGCGAAACAGCGTGTTGCCGAGATTGAATGCGGCGACGGCGCTGTTTCCCGCGCCGTCCCCGTCGCGTACGACGGCGGCGTAGAGCGCGGCTGCGGAATCGTAGCGTGCGTTCCGGTAGAGGGCGTTAGCGGTGTTCACCGTTTCGTAGTCCGCCATGAGTCCGCCCGACGGAACGACGGCGAGGAGCGCCGTCAGTATCGACAGCCGAAAAGGTCGCATGTGTTCTCCTGTTCTTGCGGGCCGTGGCGAAGGGAAAGGAACCCGGTCCACGCTCGTTTTCCTGGGTTTGGGATCCGGAGCGCCTACGCTTCGAGGAAGGCTTGCTGAACGGCCGCGACTCCCGCACCCGTTTCGAACGGGTGGCCGATCTCCTTCAAGGCGCGTTCGACGCCCCCGATAACGGTAAGCATGTCGAGCTCGTCGTAGTAACCGAGGTGGGATATGCGGAAGATCTTTCCCTTGTAGCTCTCCTGTCCCGCCGCCACGGTAATGCCGTTGTTGTATTTCAGCGAGGTGTTGAACGCGTTCCAGTCAACCCCTTCGGGAAGCCGGACGGTGGTTACGGCGAAGGAGGGGGCGTCGCTGAACAGCTCCATGCCGAGGGCCTCGGCGCCCCGGCGGCAGGCGGCCGCGAGACGTTCGTGACGGAGCCAGGCGTTTTCGACGCCTTCCCGGCGGATCATTTCGAGGGATTCGTCGAGGCCGATGACCAGCGTGATCGCGGGTGTGAAAGGCGTGTCGTTCGCTTCATGCGAGTCCAGGGCTTTGGCCAGGCTGAGATAGAAGCAGGGCGCGTCGTTCTGCCGGACGATGTCCCGTGCCCGTTCCGAGATCGCCACCAGCGCGAGGCCGGGGGGCATCATCAGTCCTTTCTGCGATCCGGTGATGCAGATGTCCACGCCCCAGTCGTCGAAACGGAATTCGTGCGCCCCGACGGCTGTAATGCCGTCGACAAGGACCAGTGCATCGGAATGCTCGTGTACCAGCCCGCTGATGGCGCGGATGTCGGTGGCGGTGCCGGTCGAGGTTTCCGAATGGGTCAGGCAGACTCCCCTGACGTCGGGGTGCTCCTTCAGGAGTTCGACTATCCTTTCCGGTTGCACCGCTCTGCCCCATTCGACGGTTTCCTCGACGCAGTTTCCGGTGAAGGTTCGCACCAGCTTGCCCCACCGTTCGCCGAACTTGCCACCGTTGACGGTGATGACTTTGTCACCCCGCCGGAAACAGCCGGTGATCGAGGCTTCCATGCCCCCCGTGCCGGAGGCGCTGAGCAGCACCACGGGCGAGGTCGTCTGGAAGAGATAGGCGAGGTTCCGATGGACCCGTTCGAGGATTTCCCTGAACTCGGGGTTCCGGTGGTGAACGATCGGCTCGGCCATGCGCAGCATGACGTTTTCCGGAACCGGTGTCGGCCCTGGCGTGAACAGTCGTTTTTTCATCGGTTCGTTCCTTCCATCATGTCGGTGAACCTGTCGAAAAGGTAGTGGGAATCGTGCGGGCCCGGTGCGGCTTCGGGATGATACTGGACGGAGAAGCAGGGCAGTTCCCGATGGCCTACCCCCTCGACGGTCTGGTCGTAGAGGTTCAAATGCGTCATTTCCAGCTCCTCGGGGATCGAGTCCATGACGACCGAGAAGCCGTGGTTCTGCGAGGTGATCTCTATCGCGCCGGTGGAAAGATTTTTTACCGGGTGGTTGCTCCCGTGATGTCCGAATTTCAGTTTGTAGGTTTGCGCTCCGAACGCCAGCGACAGAAGCTGGTGACCGAGGCAGATGCCGAATACCGGTATGCGGCCTTGTGTACGATTGTGCTCTATCAGCTTTCCGATGGCCTCCACGGCGTAGGTGACGGCGAAAGGGTCGCCCGGTCCGTTGGAGAGAAAAACGCCGTCGGGATTCATTGCCAGAACCTCCTCGGCCGGGGTGTCGGCGCTGACGACCGTGACCCTGCATCCGGCATCCTGCAGCATCCGGAGGATGTTTCGCTTGATGCCGTAATCATAGGCTACGACGTGGTATTTCGCGTCCGGACACTCGGCGGTGTAGGTTTCCCCGGTGCTGACCCGGCTGACGAGGTCGAGTCCTGTCATTTCCGGGATCGAAAGCGCCTTTTGCCGCAGCCCGTCTTCATCGTCGACGGCCGTCGAGATGACGCCGCGCATGGCGCCCTTTTCGCGGATCTCGCGGACCAGTTTTCTCGTGTCGATGCCCGCCAGGCCCGTTACACCGGCCTCCTTCAGGTACTCGTCGAGGCTGCCGGTCGCTTCGTGGTTGCTGTGGATGTTCGACGCTTCGCGTACGATGAACGCCGACGCCCAGATCCGGTGCGATTCCACGTCGGCCGGATTGACGCCGTAGTTCCCGATGAGCGGGTAGGTCATGACGATCATCTGTCCGGCGTAGGACGGATCGGTAAGAATTTCCTGGTATCCGGTGTGTGAGGTGTTGAAAACAACTTCCCCGGAAGCTTCGCCGACGTGTCCGAAAGCCGTTCCCCTGTAGACGGAGCCGTTCTCCAGAACAAGTTTTGCGGGTATGGGCTGTTGCATGGGTGTCTAATTCTTGGTCGTGAGTTTGTCCCCGGCGTCCTGCTTGTCGACGGTTGCAACCGCGGTGCGGTCGAACGTGAGCTTCAGATTGTCGCCGACCTGCAGAAGAACGGTCTTCTTCTCCGTGTCGATGCCGGCCACGGTGCCGTGCAGACCGCCGATGGTGATGACCCGGTCTCCCCTCTTGAGGGTCTCGAGGACTTTTTCGCGCTCTTTCTGCTTCTTCTGCTGGGGACGGATCAGGAAGAAGTAGAAGACGACGAATATGAGGACGAGTGGTACGAGCTGGACGAAAGGATTCGGCGCACCGCCGCCGGCGGGCGGGGCGAACAGCAGCAGTGAGGAAAAGAGACTAAGCATGGCGGTTCGGTAAAGGTTTAGATGGGCCTGGGCCCTTGAAAGCCGAAAGATAACGTATTCGTCCCACTATTTCAACGGCGAGTTAGGCCGTCGCCGGTCCGCCGGACAGAGCGATCCTGCGCCGCCGGAGCCCCGGCTACGACCGGTGGAAACCTGCGAACGGTGCGACGTCGTAGCTGTTCGTTCCGGCGAGCCCGCGGGAGAGCTTCAGCCCGGCGAGCGAGGCGATCATCGCCGCGTTGTCGGTCGAGTAGACCGCCTTGGGAATGTGCAGCCCGAGGTTCCGTTTCGCGCACGCTTCCGCCATCTGCCTTCGCAGGCCGGAGTTCGCGCTGACGCCTCCCGCAACCGAGACCGATCCCGTTTTGTATTCGAGGGCGGCCGCGACGGTTTTTTCGACGAGCACGTCGACGATGGCCTCCTGGATCGAAGCCGCGATATCCGGGCGACGGCTTTCGACGAACTCCGTATCGTGCCGTTCGATGAAGCGCAGGACCGAGGTCTTCAGCCCGGAGAAGCTGAAGTCGAAGTTGTCCCGGTAGTTCCGGCCGCAGAGGGCGCGGGGAAAGCGGTGAAACGACGGATCGCCTTCCGCCGCCAGCCGGTCGATCTGCGGTCCGGCCGGATAGTCCAGGCCGAGCATCTTGCCGGTTTTGTCGAAGGCCTCCCCGGCGGCGTCGTCGATGGTTCTGCCGATGACCTCGTAGTCGAGGTTTTCCCTTACGAGACAGAGCAGCGTGTGCCCGCCGGAAACCGTCAATGAGATGAAGTCGCCTTCGGGGGGATCGTACTCTTCCCCTTCACTGATGAAGCCCGAGAAGATGTGCGCTTCGATATGGTTGACCGGGACGAGCGGTTTGCGGAGCGACCAGGCAAGACCCTGCGCAAAACAGAGCCCGACCATGACCGCGCCGATCAGTCCGGGACCGACCGTGGCGGCTACGCAGTCGATCCCGCTCTTGTCGATGCCGGCGTCACGGAGTGCGGCGTCCACAACGGTGACGATCAGGCGTTCATGTTCCCTCGAAGCGAGCTCGGGAACCACGCCGCCGTACTCCCTGTGCACGAGCTGGGAGCTGATGACGTTCGAAGCCACGGCCCCGTCCTTCAGAACGGCGGCGGAGGTTTCGTCGCAACTGGTTTCGATGCCGAGAATGTTCATGCTCTGCTCTCCGGCCGCGCTTGCGGCCTCATGGACGGTTTCCCTGCGGTCCGGTACGAAAGGTCACGGACTTCTGCGCCGGATTTTATTTATTATATAGGGCAGATTCCCGGATTCGCCGCGTTGCCGCTTGTTCCGCCGCATGTCAGGAGCTCTTCGGCCGCCGGTGGAATCGATAACCGAGGTGAAAAACATGGCCAAAGCTAACAAAGAGGACGTCAATAAACCAAGAATCAAGGTACGATTTTTCAATGTACTGATGGTGCTGATCGGAGCGGATCTCATTCTGCTGCTCGCGCCCGGCATCGGTATTCTCAACAGCGTATTCTACATCGGCGAAGTCGTCGGCTGGTCCTCTCTGGTGACCGGCATCGGCTTTCTCGTGTTCGGTTTCAAGGATCTCTATCAGAAACAGTAGGGTTTTCATCATGAGGGCACTTCTATTACTTGTCATGAGCGGTTCAAGTGCAAGACGAACGGAGCGCAGAAACCGGAGTGTACACAGAGTACATGAGGATTTTGAGCACCGCTCAACGAAGCAATTGAAACGCGGAATAAATTAAATAGAGGTGCCCATGAAGCATGATGCCGGGCTGCAGGCCCTGACGGAGGAAATTGCCGAGGCGTCGGTTTTTCTGGACCATACCTCGGAAGCGCTTTCCGAACGGGTGGTCGGCCAGCGGCTGGTGCTCGAACGGGTGTTCATCTCCCTGCTCGCGAACGGACACATTCTGCTCGAAGGGGTGCCGGGGCTCGCCAAGACCCTTATCGTCAATACCTTCGCTTCCGCCCTGAACCTCGCCTTTCAGCGCATACAGTTCACTCCCGACATGCTGCCCGCCGATCTTGTCGGCACCATGGTCTACAACCCGAAGGAGATGGAGTTCCATCCCCGCAAAGGGCCGCTGTTTTCAAACGTGATCCTCGCCGACGAGATCAACCGCTCCCCGGCCAAGGTGCAGTCCGCGCTGCTCGAGGCGATGCAGGAACGTCAGGTAACCATCGGTCAGGAAACCTTCGCCCTGCCGGACCCCTTCATGGTGCTCGCCACGCAGAACCCCGTCGAGCACGAGGGAACCTACACCCTTCCCGAAGCCCAGCTCGACCGTTTCATGATGAAGGTCATCGTCGACTACCCCTCCTACGACGAGGAGCTTGAAATCATGCGCCGGTCGGCGATAACCGCCGCACCGCCGGCTATCGCCTCCATGGTCGCGAAGTCCGACATCGGCCGCGCCAGAACGCTGCTCGACCGCATGTATGTCGATCCCAGGGTGCAGCGCTATATCGTGGATCTCGTCACCGCGACGCGCCGTCCCGCCGAAGCGGGGCTCGACTCCCTCGTGGAGATGATCGAGTACGGAGCGTCGCCGAGGGCGTCGATATTTCTGCTCCTTGCCGCCAAGGCCCACGCGTTTCTGCAGCGCCGCGCCTACATCACTCCCGAGGACGTCAAGGCGATCGCGTTCGACGTGATGCGCCACAGGGTCCGCCCGACCTACGAGGCCGAGGCGGACGATATCCGTCCCGAGGATTTCATCCGCCGGATTCTCGAACACGTTCAGGTGCCTTGAGGAGTTGTTGAATTGTTGATTTGTTGATCTGCAGGATAACAACCCTTGTGCCGCAGCGATATATTGTTTCGATCGACGGGTTCTGATTGGCAACCCGTTACACTGTAGGGGCAGGCCCCTGTGCCCGTCCGGTTTTGCCTTTTGACCTTTGCCTTATAAGAGTACCTCCATGGCGCGTATCGTCACCAGCATGGCCGAACTGGCCCGCACCGTCAGGCGCATCGAGATCCGTTCGAAACGGCTTGCCGACGAACTGTTCAGCGGCGAATACCATTCGTCCTTCAAGGGTCGGGGTATCGAATTCAGCAGCGTGCGCGAATACTCCTGGGGGGACGATGTCCGCACCATCGACTGGAACACCACCGCGCGCAAGAACGGTCTCTACGTCAAGCTCTTCCGCGAGGAGCGCGAACGGACCCTGCTCCTCATGGTCGACGGCTCCGGTTCCATGCTGTTCGGCAGCCGGAGGGTCCGCAAGAAGGAGCTTGCGGCCGAAGTCTCCGCCGTGCTGGCGTTCAGCGCCCTGAGAAACAACGACAAGGTGGGCCTGATCGTCTTTACCGACCGGGTCGAAACGTTCATTCCTCCGAGGAAAGGGCGCAGCCACGTGCTCGTGATCCTCGAGAAGATCGTCACGCTGCAGGCCGCGAGCCGGAAAACGGATATCGGCGCGGCGCTCTCCTTCGTCCGCAATACCCAGAAGCGCAGGGCGATCGTCGTTCTGGTGACCGATGTCGTCGACGGGCGTTACGCGAAAGGGATGCGGGCGCTCAACGCCCGGCACGATTTCGTGCTCGTCCATCTGGACGATCCGCTCGAAGCGGAGCTTCCCCGGACAGGTGTGCTCGAACTCCGGGACCCCGAGTCCGGCGAGCGGATCGCACTGGATGCCGGAAGCACGGCCGTGCTCGAGCGCTACAGGGCGATGCGCGAAGCGGAACGGGAGGAGTTGAAGCGAAGGCTCCGGCGTTTACGGATCGACACCGTTCATCTCGAAACCGGCCGATCGATCATCGGGGCGCTCGACAGATTTTTCAGATATCGTGAAAAGAAGGTCTGAATACGGCAAGGGGCTGCTACTGTCGTTCCTGCTCTGGGCCGTTCCTCATGCAGCGGCGGCCGGTGCGGAGGTTTCGGCCGCTTTTTCTCCCGCCCGGGCGACGGTCGGCGACCGGGTGACGGTGTCGGTCACCGTCGACCACGCTCCGCGGAGAGTCGTGACGTTCGCGCTTCCCGACAGTTCCGCTCTCATGCCGTTCGTGCTTGTCGGGACGGAGGTGGCGGAGAGGGACGAGGGGCGGACGGTCTTCACCGGCGAGTTCGGGGTTTTCGATACGGGGAAGCAAGCTCTGCCGGAAGTGCTTGTGACGGTCCGCGATACCGTCGCGGGTGGCGAGACTGTCGTCCGGGCCGCGCCGGAAGGGATGCTGACGGTCGAGGCGCTGACCGATTCCACGGTGACGGAGCTGATGCCGATCAAGCCCGTCAAGGAGCCTTTCCGGCCGTCTGTTGGCTTGTTGCCGATCGTGATCACGGCTCTTGCCGCCGCGCTGCTCCTGCTCGTTTTCCTGCTGTCGAGGAAGGGGAAGAGGGCGGCCGGAAAAAGGCCGGCACAGCATGCGAAAGATGCTCTCCGGGAGATCCGCCGCCTCGAAAAGGGCCTGGAAAAGGAGCTGCCGCCGGGCGAGTGCTACGAACGCCTGAGCCTTCTGCTTCGCCGCTATCTCGAACGGCGCCACGGTATCAGGGCCTTCGAGGAGGTGACGAGCGAGATCGGCCGGGAGCTCTCGATGCGTTCGGTACCTTCCGCCGAAACCCTGCTCGAGCTGCTCGCGGAAGCCGATCTGGTTAAATTCGCCGAGGGACGTCCCGCCGTCGAGGAGTGCCGCCGTTCCCTCCGTCGCGCCGGAGAAGCCCTGAAAGCCGGTCCGGGGGATTTCGATCCCGACAAGGTCGGGACAACGAAGCGTTCAGGTCGCGCAACAAAGTAAAATAGAGGTGCCCTAAGCAGGTTTCCCCTTCTTCCCGCGCAGGGTTCTTGCAATTCGCGAAAGCTGTTCGAGGTGCTCGCGGTGGGCCGTTCCGGTATCGTTGCAGGGATACTTCAGCGCTTGGTTCGGGCCAGGTGGCGGATGTCGCGCAGGTCGAGGATTTCAGCTACCTCGAACGTTTCTCTTTCTCCCTGTGGTGTGCGTCGAAGGCGCACCACGTCGGGAAAGTGCCCCAGCCTGCCGTGGATTTCAGCCAGCAATGCCGACCAGAGGGGAGAGTAACCGGATGGAATGACAACGAGCGGGGTCGTCTGCCACTCGTTCGGCAGGAGATCGATGCCGTCAACTTTGCGGAGGGCATTTTTCAGGAAGCTCTCGTCCTCGGCAACCGTGCCCATCGCTACGTCGATCACCTCGAGTTTCGGCCAGCCCATTCGTGTTTTTATCGCCTGTTGCTGACCCTGCGGAACGGGATGCCCGGAAAAGTTCAGTGCGAGAAAACGGCTGTTCTCCCCCGGGCGATTCCGGAAGATCCGGCGCACCCTGCGGAAGCCGTTTCGGAAAAGCCGTGAAATCCACGGGAGATTTTTCGTGAAGATGTACTCGATGAGCTCTTTGCAGGCGAGAACACCCGCGGCGAAAGCGAAAAGTGTCCCGAGCCCTTGTTCCAATAGCTGTTCCATCGGCATATTGCTTGTGGATTGCAACTGTTCAACCGATCAGGAGATGGTAATGCACTTTATCCTCGTGACCTACGACATAGAAAACGACCGCCGCAGAACGAAAATACATAAAATTCTCTCCAACTTCGGAACGGCGGTGCAGTACAGCGTTTTCGAGTGTTTCCTGTCGGAAGAGGATGTCGATGAACTGCGCAAGAAGCTCAAAAAGCAGATGGACCCCAAGCATCCCGAGGACAGCATCCGCTACTACACGCTCTGCAAAAGCTGCGTTGAAAACGTTGCGATAGACGGCAATCGCGATTTCCGCATCGAGGGACCCTTCATAATCAGTTGATGTCTGCCCGCACAGCGCATCCGGCAGAGAGCAAATAACTGTAACACCTGCATAACGGTATTCGTGTCGCGATGGCAAGAAGTAAGGGGTTTCTGCAGACCGGCACGTAGCTCCGGGTTTTCCCTGTCACGGCGATATCCGTATATTCATCTACAAGGAGTAACTTTGTGTTATCCGATGAAAAGAGTAGGATATGGTAAGGAAAATTGTCGAAACCATTCTGGAATACTATCCCGCAACGCAGGCGATATATCTCTTCGGCACCTATGGAACGGCTGACGAACGAGCGGACAGCGATGTTGATATTGCGTTGCTTTTGCCACATGACGACTGTAAAGGAAACCCGCAGTTTGCCGGAAGTGATTGCCAGTTCAGACTGGAGGACATACTCGAAAGAGAGGTGGAATTGCTGAGCCTGAGAAAGCTTTCGACCGTATTTCAGAAAGAGGTCGTCATGAACGGACGGCTGATCTATTGTGGTAATCGTCATGCAGTCGATGAATTTGAAATGCTTACCCTTTCCTTCTATCAAAAGCTCAATGAGGAACGGGCGGACATTCTCAGAGCTATTCGGGAAACCGGAAAAATCCTCACATGATCGACGATGTCATACTGAACAAGGTGGAGAGCATCGAGCGTTGTATCGCGCAGGTCAGGAAGTATTACGCTATGCCTTCCGAGAAGAACTTCGATCAGGATTTCCTTCGCCAGGATGCCATTGCGTTGAATCTGCAACGGGCGTGCGAGCAGGCGATTGACCTCGCCAACCATCTCATCAAGACGAACAAGTACGGCTTGCCGAAAGAGTCACGGGAAAGTTTCGATCTGCTTGCCCGGAATGGTGTCATCAGTGGTGAGCTTGCGGGAAAACTCCGGGCGATGGTGGGTTTCAGAAATACCCTTGTACACCAGTACCAGAGCCTCGATATCGGTATTATGGTTGCCGTGATCGAGCATAACCTGGTCGATTTCACCAACTTTACCGCCGCTGTCATCGCTTTCGCGAAACCTGTTTCGTAAATTGTTCTTTTTATTAAGGGACGTTGTGTAGTAGCATAAGAAAAATGAAAAGAAATTGTATGTTGAGAAAGAGAGTCATTTCGCCAACACAGACCATTCCATCATGCCCAGAGGACCGAGACTCGACGCCCCCGGCACCCTGCACCACACTATCGTCAGAGGGATAGCGCAGGGCGTTATCGTCAAAGATGACAATGACCGCACGGCGTTCGTCAATCGCATGGGTGAGCTTGCTCAACAAACAGGTACAACGATCTATGCCTGGGCGCTCATGGACAACCACGCCCATATACTTCTGAAGAGCGGACACCTAGGATTGTCCGCCTACATGCGCAAGCTGCTCTCATGGTATGCGCAGTACTTCAATCGTCGCCACAAACGATCCGGGCACCTGTTTCAAAACCGTTACAAGTCCATCGTGTGTGAAGAAGATGCCTACTTCCAGAAACTGGTCGCCTACATTCATCTCAATCCCATACGGGCCGGAATGGTGCAGAGCCTTGAAGAGCTCAACAGCCACCCCTGGTCCGGTCATGCCGTGATTATGGGAAAGCGGCAACTGGCATGGCAGGACATCGATACGGTTCTCGAACGTTTCGGTCAAGGTCGCGAGGCGAGAGCAACATACCGGCGGTACCTTGAAGACGAAAGCGGGAAAGGGCGACAGCCCGAGCTGGTCGGCGGTGGCCTCGTTCGCTCCCAGGGCGGATGGTCGGGCGTGAAGTCGCTGCGAAGCCAGGGAGAAAAGGCGCTGGGCGATGAACGGATTCTCGGCGGTACGGAGTTCGTCAAATCGGTGCTCGACGAAGCAGAAGAGCAGGTCAGGCAGCAGCTCAGCCATCAGACAGGTATCCAACGGGCGCAGAACGATATAGAAGAGGCATGCAGCGCCGCTACGCTCACCGTCGAACAGTTTCATTCCGGCAGCCGTATCAAGCCTCTTCCGGCGATCAGGAGGGAACTCTCAGTGCGGTTTGTACGTGAATACGGTCTCACTCTCGCCGAAACAGCCCGCCAGTTGGGTATCACCACCAGCGCAGTGTATCAGATCCTGCGTAACGAAAGCAAGCGGTAAGCCTCCTACTCTATACTAGAGAACAGCCTTTCCGGCGACTCCTGAGGTGTCGTGACACCGAATGGGCGGGTTTTTGTGGTGATTATTTAAGCTACTACACAACGTCCCGGAAGTTCCGGCAATGGCATCAATCGTAGGGGCAGGCCTGTGTGCCTGCCCATTACATGCGAAATAAACAAAGCCGCTTTCAGAACGCCCCGCGTTTTACCGATCTCCTATACTCCGTGAGTTCGATTATATCCGAAGCAGCAGCAAACGCGTGATGACTTGCTCGCCGTGAAGTCAGTCGTAATACTCCGTGAGTTCGATTATATCCAAAGTTGGAGCAGTCGGCTTGAGCGGGTGTAAAAATCCGGAAGTCGTAATACTCCGTGAGTTCGATTATATCCAAAGATATAGGTGTTGCAAGGGAGTACTTCAATGAAGAGTAGTCGTAATACTCCGTGAGTTCGATTATATCCAAAGAGCTCGCGGCGATACATCGTACCGCTCTTGTTGCAGGTCGTAATACTCCGTGAGTTCGATTATATCCAAAGTGATGGTACTCGGCCCGAACCAGATTGGGGGTGGCGGTCGTAATACTCCGTGAGTTCGATTATATCCAAAGTGAGGATGGAAGAATTGACACAACATACTCTTATGTCAGTCGTAATACTCCGTGAGTTCGATTATATCCAAAGAAACCGACGCCCTGATGAGGAGTGAGCGAGCCAGCGCTGTCGTAATACTCCGTGAGTTCGATTATATCCAAAGAATCCCGCGTATCAGATCGGGATAGCCAAGCATTTTAGTCGTAATACTCCGTGAGTTCGATTATATCCAAAGCGACCAAGTGAGTAGTCTATCGCGTTTGAAATGTGTCAGTCGTAATACTCCGTGAGTTCGATTATATCCAAAGACGCAGAGTACAAAAAACTCGGCATGAACGAGAAAGCTTTAGTCGTAATACTCCGTGAGTTCGATTATATCCAAAGCAAGGGCTACGAAGACTCCTATGACTGGAGTGGTGTCGTAATACTCCGTGAGTTCGATTATATCCAAAGGCTACCTCTGGAAACCCTTGTCTGGCAAGGGCTCCCAAGGCAAAAACCGGAGCAGATGCAATTTTCTGCTATGCCAAGGGACAATCTGCCGATTTCAGTAAATGCTCTCATCTGTATCTTATACAATTATGGGTGGTTAACCAACTACCTGAGCATAATTTTTTTTATATTTGCCGGAAGCTTATATAGTACAATAAATTAGCGTCAGATTGCCGAGATTTCCGGTTCGCTGAAAAACGTGCTGAGGTTTTTACCAGACTATTTTGTACGGCACATACTCCTCCACCTTCCCTGTCATCACATCTTTCAGCAGCCCGGCCTGTTTTTCGATGTGCCGCCGGACATTGAGCGTTCTGCCGGTGTAGCCGTCCTTCGATTCCTGCCACATGCGGGTCTCGAACATCTTGAGATATTTCTTGCGCCCGTCGTTGGTCAGAAAGCAGCCGGTCCTGTCTTTATGATAGTAAAAATCGTCCTGTGTGAGAAGCCCCTTGTTGAGGGTGTAGAGTACCATCGAGTCGATGACGACGCGGAATTCCTCGATCAGGTCGTTGACCAATGCGGGATTGCCCCTGCCCTCGGCGTGCAGGTAGCCGAGATAGGGGTTCAGGTCCTTTGAGCGCACCATCGAGAAGATGTTCGCGTGCAGAAGAGTGTAACCGAAACTGAGCAGGCTGTTCACGGGATCTTTCGGCGGACGTTTCACCCGTTTGAAGGTTTCGGAGTGGAAGGGGAGGTTCTTTTTGAAGAGCAGACCGTAGAGCTCGAAATACAGTGCCGCGGCTTTTCCTTCAAGGCCTCTGAGGGACTGCAATTCGGTGCAGCGCTTTGCGCTCTTTTCGAGCGAGGCCATCAGATCGAGATTGTCCCGGATTTTCTTCTTTATCGTACCGTCACGGTCGTGGACCATTGCTTTCCGACGCTGGACCATGATCCGGCTGTTATGGATTTTTGCGGCAACGATGCTTCTTGCAATATCGAGGGCGAACGGCTCGTCGAGCGAACGAAGGAACTGAACGCGGTGTATTTCGGTATGGTCGGCGGTTGTCGCTTCGAGCCTCCCGAAGAACTTCCCGTGCTGCGAGAGGAACGTGATCGGAATTTCCTTGCGAAGGCAGAACTGCATGACCGGGGTGGTGAGCGAAATGTTGCCGAAAACGATAAGCTGGTCGATACGCCGTGTGATGATTTCAGTCAGCTCCTTACCGTCCTTCTGAACGCTTAGCCGTTCGCCTTCCTTGCGCACCAGGCATCCCTGATCCTGCAGGTAGAGCGTATTGAGGATCGGAGAGTACAGTCTCTTGAGGGCTTCACGCTTTTCGCGCTGCCGTTCGGCATCCTGTTTGGCTATGTTTGCGAGGAACGTGTCGATGCCGAGTTTCTTCTTTCCGATGCCTTCGAGCAGCTTTCGGCCGAACTCCGTTTTTTCGAGCGCTTCCCTGGTGATCTCGATTTTTTCGCCCTCATCGGTTTCAAGCTCGTATGTTGATTGCGGATCTTCGTCGTCCGGATCGTAAGCGACCGGTTTTGTCGGTTTCTTGCGCAGCTTGAACTTGCCGAGTTTGTCGTACCACTCCTCGGGATGCATCTTGGTCGGGATGATGAGGGACTTGACGAACAGGTAGCCGAGATATTTGAATCCCTCCGAGAAGGTCGTGATCCGGGTCTTTTCGTTGTTCAGTTCGAGCTTCAGCTCTTCGAGAAGACTCTCCGAGAGCTTCATGGCGGACTGCGCCTTCGGTTTGCTTTTACAGAGAATGAGAAAGTCGTCGGCAAACCGTATCAGCTTGAACCCTTCCTTTTCTATCTGCTCGTCGAACTTGTCGAGAAAAATGTTCGCAAGCACGGGAGATATGGGGCATCCCTGCGGCAGACCCTTTACGTTGCGGATGCGCGGATGTTCACCATCGACAATTTCCGCCGTGATCCACTTGCGGAGCAGCGTCAGCAGGTCCTCGTCGTCGATCAGTTCGCGCAGCCGTTCGAACAGCAGGTCGTGATCGACACTGTCAAAAAAGTTGCGGATATCCGCATCGACAACCCAGCGATAGCCCTGAGTGCGCAACCGGTCGATTTCGCGAGCTGCGCCGTGACGTGAAATGCCGTGGCGATAGCCGAAGGTGCAGGCTTCGAGCTCCGAGTCGATGATCGGGTACAGCACGATCTGCGCGGCGGTCTGCGCTACGCGATCCATTACGCCCGGTATGAGCAGCACCCGCTCCTTGCCGTTCGGTTTCAGCATGACCAGTTTCAGGAGAGGACCGGGTTCGTAGGTGCCGGTGAGTATCGCTTCCGACAGCGAACGCAGATTCTCTTCGAGCCTGTACGAATAATCCTCGATGGACTGGCCGTCATAACCGGACCGCCCGTCGTTTGCCGCGACCCGGTTCCACGCCCTGTAGATCGTTTCGGGCAGGCCTGTCTGATTGTACAGCCATCCCATTATCGGTGTCCCGAATAGCCTGCTTTACGATCCGATTGCCGCGTTGGGCGGTGCTCGGAATCCTCATCCCGACTTGTCGGGACTCCGGTTTTAAAATATGCCCCGACCAGTCGGCGCTCCGTCCGCCTTGTACTCGAACCGCGCGCGATGGCTATTCGGGACACCGGCCTCGAATAGTCTGCTTTACGATCCGATTGTGGCGTTGTCCCGACAAGTCGGGATCGGAATCCGGGGGAATCAGTGGGCAGTTGGCAATTTTTTTGAATTCTGCACAAATCGCTGTATGTGGCTGTTATTCCATCCACAGATTTTGATGTTAAAGCATCGAAATGCATTGCGGTCAATGTTGGTTAACTCCAGGCTGGCTGTGAGGAATAATTTACGTAATTTTTGATTGTTTTAAGGGTTATACAAGATCATGCAATCCTTATATCGTTCATCATACCGTGCTTCTTTGACTGAGATTGTATTGTCGCGTTTTTCTATGCTTTTCATACGGAAATCGGCATTATCGCCGATTTGATAGGGATTGGCGGTGCGTTTACGGCGACAGCAGCCTTATGGCAACTCCTGAGGAATAAAAAAGAGAAGAAAAGACAGAGGCAGAAAGTGTCGGTTGTTCTTCAGTGCGTCGAGGATGAGCGTCTGATCAAACCTCTGATGGTTGTACGGCGGAAAGACATTACAAGAGCGGAATTACAGGGGATCCTCGGTACGATCAAGCTTGCGGATCCGAAGCAATCACGGTATTCATTGTCCCATATCAACACAAAAAAATTCTGGGAGGATATCGAGAAGCTTCAGGCCTCCGATAAAGAGAAAGGAGACGCTCTCGTGATTCCTTGTACTGTCCAGGAGATCGAGCAGTTCGATCAATCGGTGATCATCTTGCCGGACGGCTTTGTTCCTGCCGAGGAAAGCAAACAAGGTAAAACCTGATTATGCCTTTTTTTGGTGGTGTAGTAAAAAAGTTGTTTTTGTTTTTGCAGTTGTGTAAACTTTTCAAAAGAGTCAGGTGCAACGTCATACCCATGAACGTCACAGACGATCAAGACCGGCCGATCAAACTCACGGCCTGATTGCTCGGAAGCTCTGATTCTTATCCCCCACCCTGATCTCCGGACACGAAGTCCGTGTGTCCTCCCTGTAGTTCTTGTTGTTCGGTAGTATAGACTTTCTGGATTACCTCAAGACCAAAAGCTATGTCCGGCAATCAGTACCTCTTTCTCTTCACCATAGGCCCCGTCCAGAGCTTCATAGAACAGGCCCGCAAGACCCGTGATCTTTTTGCAGGGAGTCAGATTCTTTCTGAGTTGACTCATGAGGCGATGAAAATGGTGGCTGAACAGAACAGCACGAACTCGTTTTTTTATCCCGACAAAGCGTCTGGCTCAAAACCAAACAGGTTTTTGGCTAAAGTAAACACCGGTGATATTCAGGCATTTGGCGATACGATCGAAACCGCTGTCCGTACGAAATGGGTGCAATTGGCAACAAAATCATTTCATGATGCAAGGTTATCTCAAAACCTCCCGATTCTTGACAGGGCGTTTATCTCCGATTTGTCCAAACAAACCTGCCTTGAGCTGATTGCCCGGCAATCTTCCATAGCTGCTCGCCAGATTGCAGAGTTTCCCGATATCTACTGGACAGCGATTGAATATGATGGTACAGAGTACGCTTCGAAACTGAAAGAACTTGAACAGCTTCTTGCTGGGGTAAAGAACGTTAGGGTGTTCTGTCAGCTCGATGAGAAGAAGGGTAGCCGAAAGTGTGCTTTCGATGGTCAGCGTACAGCGCTCTTTTATAGGCCTGGCATTGATGAGAATAGAAAAGAAACAGAACCAAATTTTCTTTCTGATCAAAAACAGTCTGTAGTGCAATGGTTTGACCCAGGGGAGGCATTGAGCGCTGTTTCCCTTGTTAAACGATTCTACCAGAAAGATCATAGGGGATTTCCATCGACAGCAGAAATTGCCTTGATGGATCGCATTGATGAGAATACGTTGAAGAGTACTTACAAAACATATTTTGATGGAGAAATTGACTATCAGTTGTTCTATAAGGAAAACCTGACGGAAAAGAATCTGCAAAAGCAGGGAATCGGGAAAAAAGCAGAAGCTAATTTTGATGAGATCATCAAAGCGTTCGATAAGCTTACGGGAAGTAATCCGACAAAGTATTATGCGCTGCTTCTGTTCGATGGGGATGATTTTGGTGAGCTCTGGTCAGGCCAGAGGTTACTCAATGTTGCTGGATTGGAGGGGTTTCAAAAAAAACTGTCGAAACAGCTCCATGAGTATGCCAAACAAGCTCAAAACTGCCTAAAGAGCCCAAAAGGGGCAACCGTTTATGCCGGGGGTGATGATTTTTTAGGCTTTGTCAATCTGAACTCGCTGTTTGATGTGCTGAGAGAGTTGCGGGTGATGTTTGATAAGCTTGTATCTGAACCGCTGAAAGAACACCTGAACGAGGGGCAGGCAATTACTTTCACAGCAGGGGTAGTGATTGCCCATTACAAGACTCCTCTTGGTGAGGTGCTCAAAAAAGCCAGGGTGACTGAAAAGTGTGCGAAAAATGTGCCCAAAAAAGATGCCTACGGGATTGCTGTCATGAAGCACTCGGGCGAAACGCGAGAGGGGTTTCTGCATTTTAACCTGAAGGCACAGACCGATACACTCTCTGCACTTAAGATGGTGGTTAGTGAACTAAAAAATCCTGATGGTTTTTCAAATACGTTCATAAAAGCATTTGAGCGGGAGATGCACTATCTGATGGACAGAGAGGATGGAACGGTAGGTCTGAATGACGGAGCACTACGCACTGAACTTCATCGGGTGCTTTCTCGTTCCGCAAAAACGTTTGGCAAGGATAGACAGAAAAAGGCAGATGATTTTCTTGGGATTATTGAGTCGTTGCGGCAAGCCTCAGATGCAGGGTCAGGAATGAGGAATTTCCTCTCATTACTCGATATTTGTGATTTCTTCAAGCGCAAAACATCAGAAGGGTAATCATGGAAGTTGTTGCTCTGGATGCTTTGGACACACTCTTTTTTCGTGATGGCAAGCCATTTTCCATGGGTGAAGAGACGTGGGCGAACGGACTTTTTCCTCCACCGCTTTCAGTTGTGTATGGCGCGTTGCGGACGGCGTACTTTTCCGAACATATCGGGGAGTTGAAGCTCGCCAATGAAGGCGGGGATCCGACTTCTTCGCTGAGAATTACGTTTTCTGCTCTTTATGGAGGGGGAAGATATTATTACCCTTGTCCGCTCGATGTTGTTCAGAAAAAAAGCAAAACAGACAAAAAAGAGTACAGCTTGCTGAATCTCGTGGAGCGTCAGGTGGGATGTTGTTCCGGTCGATATGGAGTTGATCTGCCTATGCAGCTTCAATCTCAAGAGCTGGTTGAGGAGGCATCCGGCTTGATTGATGAGATTTCATTCAATGAATACCTGCAAAGCAGTACAGTACCTCGTTACCCTTTGAATATTGAGAAGTTCGTGAAAGAAGAGCCGAAAGTAGGAATTGGCAGAAATAATCGTACGGGTGCCGCTGATGAGGGAATGCTTTACCGGGTCGGAATGACACGGATGCATCAGCTCAAATTGGTTGTTGGTTATAGCGGCCTCACTATTTCAGGTTCTCTGATGCGGCTTGGTGGGGAAGGAAAGTCAGTATCTAAGGAAAGGACAGAAAAACCAGATGTTCAAGAACCAAAACCATCCCCCAAAACAGGAGATTTCTTCAAACTTTATCTGGCGACCCCTGCGATTTTCAAGGAGGGGTGGCGACCCGCACCGGAAACTGTTCCCGGGGCAAGGCTTGTTGCCGCTGTGGTAGGCAAGCCGCTGCATATCGGAGGCTTTGATATGAAAATCAAAAAGCCTAAGCCGATGCAACGGGCTGTTCCTGCTGGTAGCGTTTATTATTATCAAGGAGAGAGTGAAGAGCTCAGGCGGCTTCATCATTACTCGATATCTGATTACGGGGAGAAGCAGGGGTACGGCCTTTATTATATCGGAAATGTAAACAAGGATATGTGATTATGAGTTGTATCGTAACGACGGTTGGTGCATCACTCTTCACAAATTACTTTGAGAAAGCCGAGGAATCCGAATTCATCAAGGCTGATTATGAGGCGATAAAAGATTCGTTGTATAAGGACTGGGAGGATTGTGAAAACCGAATCAATAACATTAAAAATGATCCGGATTTTCGGAGATGGATTTCTCATAATCTTAACGATTCATGTGCAGAGATTGCAAGTTTGCTCAAAATACTGCGACATCTGGAAAGCGATAGTGAGTATAGTAAGTACCAAAAAGATGAACTTAACATTCGTTTATTGGCGACCGATACGATTCCGTCAGGGCTGGCAGCCGAATTAATTATGGGACAGACCATTTTACATCCAGTAACGGGGAAGAAAATGCCTGTCGATTTTTTCCCGAAAAGGGATGTTATCACAGGATTAAGAGTTGATGATGCAAAAGTTTTCCAGAAGGACGGGTTGCAAAATTTTATTCATCGTTTTTCTGGTTTGTATAGGCAATATGAACCATTGATTCTTAATGTTACCGGTGGTTATAAAGGTTTGATTCCTTATCTGACGTTGATCGGGCAAATCCGTGAAGTGCCTGTTATGTACAAGTTCGAAGAGTCCGAAGCTTTGATTACAATCCCTCAGTGGCCTGTCAATTTTGACGGAAAACTTGCAGTTGAATATGGAGATCAACTTCAAAAAGTTACAAAAATTAACGAGGGCGATAAGAAGGCGTTCGTTAAAAAGCATATTCTTGATCGGGATGGTGATCTGACACCACTCGGCATAATTCTGAAAGATTATGCTAAGGGGATAGATAGAAAAGATTTTTTAAATAAGAACCTCAGGGGTGATTGTGCCGAGTTTCGGTGGTTTGAGTACTATGTCTCCGAATATCCTGGTCGGATGGTACGCAGATCAGTTGGGAAAGGAAAAGAGAGGATTGCAGGAAAAATCATACAGGGCGAAGCTGATATCGTTGTTGAAGGTGATGAGCAGGTTATTATAGCTGAGTCTAAATCCTGCAAACATATTCATGATTTTGAAGACAAACTGCTTACTCAAATCAATCAATTATTGCAGGAGCTCAAGGATAATGAAATTGATCTTCACGAATATCATCTTTGTTTGTACTCGTCAGGGGCAGTAGATACATCTGAGTATTCCAAACATTCTGCAGTTCTGAGAGTTGGGGCGCTTGTTTCCAAATACTATCCAGAATGTGGCTTTGTTCTGAATTTAATGCGAAATGTCTATGAGTTGCAGAGCTTTATGCACAAGTCATTTTCAGAGATCCAAAAGGATATAAAACCAATAACTATACCAGCCAATTAATGCCATGTTTCGACAAGCAACTCCGATCTTCCTGATATGCGAAACGCCGCTTCATGCCGGTTCCGGTGATGATCTCGGCGTTGTAGATCTGCCGATCCAGCGAGAGCGGCATACCTCTTTCCCGAAAATCGAAGGCTCTTCATTGAAGGGAAGCTTGCGTGAGGCGTTTGAACATAAACTGACTGATGATGAGGAGCGCAAGAAAATTCACCTCGCCTTTGGCTTCGATGAAAAGACGCCCAACGAAAGCCCGGCTGTGAAAAAGCATTTTGGCGATGACAAGCAGTTTCAGGGGGCTTTGGGTTTCACTGACGCTCGATTGTTGCTCTTTCCCGTCAAGTCGATGAAGGGGGTGTTTGCCTGGATTACCTGCGAAAGAGTTCTTGAGCAGTTCAGGAAGGACTTGGCGTTGACTGATTGCAAAGATAAAGCTCAGATTGTGATCCCATCCGAGAACAGGGTCCCACAGCACTGCGAATTACTGTTTCAGAATAAGACCGGTAAGCATATAGTTTTGGAAGAGTACACTTTCACAGTGACAGAAGAAGATAAGCCTGAAGGTGCTACCACAAAATTGGCTTCATGGCTTTCAGATCAACTGTTTGATCGCGGCACGTACTGGCATAATCACCTATCGAAAAATCTTGTGGTTCTGTCGAAGGATGATTTTACGGATTTTGTAAACCTATCCACCGAGGTGATTACAAGAACGAAAATCAATAACGAGACAGGCACTGTTCAGGATGGCGCACTGTTTACCGAAGAGTATCTGCCATCGGAAAGTGTGCTCTATTCACTTGCTTTGTTCAGCCCGCTGTTCCACAAAGCAAAAACGATAGAGCCTTTTATGGGATATATTCAGGATCAAGCTCTTGCTCCTGATGATCCTGAAATTGAAGATAAGGTTCAGCGTGATGAAGCTACAGAGGTCACTGCTGTAAAAAGCTTTTTTGGTAAGTTGCCGCCTGTCGTTCAAATTGGCGGGAATGCCACGCTTGGCAAAGGGTTGGTAAGGACAAAGTCCGTGAGTTCAGCGATGCCGATATCTCAGAATGCATCGTCATCAGGAGGGGCTGAACAGTGACAAACCGAAGGCTTGAAACAGAGCGCAATCGCGCTGAGGCAGCGTATCAGTATGCGCATGAAGGCGTTACAAGGTATGGAAAGAAAACGTCAGGACAGCAAGCTGATGGTGGCGAGGGGGGCGATGAAAATTACAAGTCAATTGTTGACAAGCTTCCGGCTCGAATACTCAACAACGGTTTAGGTATTGCCGTAGCCTTTCATTTTTCAAAGAGCAAAAATAAGAAGGGGGTAGAGACCGTCTATGGCTATGTCTGCAATCAACTCCGTCAATGGCTGTCTGATCAGGGGTATGTAGAAAGCACAACCATATCCGAATTTGCCCATAATGTTGTTGCTCTGTCGCCTGCTGATTCAAGGGCCGCTACCAACGAAGCTCTTGCATTTCTGACATGGCTTCGACGATTTACGGATGGTCTAAGCGCACAAAACTCAAAATCAAACGATAAAAGCGGTTCCGATGGAAATACAACAGGAGAAAGCTGAGCTTTATCCGAGGTGGTCTCTGGCGAGTTAGGCTGTTTATGCCAAGAAGAATGACTTTGAGAACGAAGATGTTCAGGGTGTGGTAATACAGGATACTCATCAAATGCAGGAATCAGAAAAATCACCTCAACTGACTACGCAGGAGGATTTGGTGTCGCCTTCGGCAAATGATAGTAGCTCACCAAACATTTCTGTTTTCGCCTACGACTGTGCTAAAGATGCGTTGCGTCTTGGTAATTGGTATAAAGAGTATAAAAACAACGCAAAATCTTTGACTATGATGATTCGCACCAATGGACTTGGTGCGACAATGGCCTTTCTGGAAAGCAAGGATGAGAGGCATTTTGAAGAGCTTCTCAATAACATCAGGGAATTTCTGAGGTACAAGGAGCCAGAGCTGAATGAGGGTGAATATTTTGAGGATTCTCACACAGTCAAAGAGTTGACAAAAGCTGTATTGACGTTTGTAAGTTGGTTAAGGCATTTTTCATCTGGATTAATTCCGGGGTAAATGGCAAGAAAGAGTAAACAGAAAAAAAACATTGGGATACATGATTCCCTTCAGGATCAATTACTCAACACGGGTATGGCTTCAAAAGAGCAATTACCTTCTGAAAGAAAGACTCAACGGCCAAAATTAAAAAAAATGCAGAATGATGATCCCCTAATCGAACAAACGAGCTTGCCCAAAGACACAAAGGATGTGTTGAAGAATACAGAAGCCGATAATTTTGCTTTGAAGCTAAACCGAAGAGTCCGGTTTAAGTCGGATAAACCAAATGAAGCGCCGAAGCCTGTATTGTTCAAGAAAAAGACAAAAAATGATAACGAATACAAGCTGGGTTTTGTTTTTGACGAAGAACTGATTAAAGGTATTGCCGAGAGACAGTGGGAAGCGATACAAGGCTTAGGCTTAAAATTAATGACGATTGAGCTCAAGACAGATTGGCGTCTTGTTGTTGGTCTTGGCAATGAATCAGTGTATGAGACATCAATGACATTGCACCACATACATGGCTTTCCCTATATCCCCGGTAGTGCTGTTAAGGGGATTGTCAGAAGCTGGATTATTACAGCGGTGTTTGGTGACAAAAATGATGATAATGGAGTGAAAATCGCTGATCTTAAAGAGGCGGAAACAAGAGCACTGGACGACAAAGGTTTTGTCGGAATATTCGGTAATACAGAAGAGGCAGGCAAGGTTAGGTTCTTCGATGCATATCCGACAACCAAGCCAGAGATTGATACAGACATTATGAACCCGCATTTCGGGGGTTATTACGGAGATCAGAGCGGAGCAACTCCTCCAGCCGATTATCTGACACCGGTCCCTGTACCGTTTTTGACAGTGAAGGATACCAGCTTTCGATTTGTTATCGGGATTAAGAAAGCAGAAGAAAATAGCGTTATTCACGAGGAGAGCCGTCTGGACCAAGGCATCAAGTTAATTGATGTTGCAAGCGGATGGCTCGAAAAAGCATTAACCGAGCATGGCATTGGCGCAAAAACAGCGGTTGGATATGGTTATATGAAGAATTTTCAGGCCGGAGAAGACGCATGAAGTCCATAACGTTTACTTGTGAAGTCGTGACGCCCATGTTCTTGGCTGGTGCCGATGGGCAAACGCCTGAACTGCGACCACCTTCGATCAAGGGGGTTATGCGTTTTTGGTGGAGGGCTTTGCATGGAAATATGGCTATTGAAATACTAAGGGAAAAAGAAAATAAAATCTTCGGAGGCGTGGGTGATAATGCGTCAAGAAGTAAAATAAATATTCGCATTTCTCATCTTGAAATAAAGAAAAAATCACAGCTTCCTGTTAAAAGAATTTCTATGCCCTTGCCAAAGCAGGAGGACAAGGATGGCAGTATTGCAGGAGTCGATTTGTTCAAGTATTTGTCTTATGGTGCCGAGAGAAGAGAATACATTGATGTCGGTTTTAAGTTCGAGGTGATATTCACATATCGCGATGATCGAATATCTATTATTGACGATATTGTAAACCCCTTTTATGCTCTTTCGTTTTTTGGCGGATTAGGAGCTAAAAGCAGAAACGGATTTGGTTCATTTAAAATTAATGAGTGTTCAAATCAAAATATTCGACTTATTGTTCATCCCGAGGAATTTATTAAATCGTTGCCATCAGAGTCATTATCCGACTCAACCTGTAGTTATACAGCATTTTCAAAAGCCTATAAATTGCTCAAGACTGAAAAACCTCAGAGTTCCTGGGAGAGTTGCCTCGCTGTCATAGGAGGAGCATATGCTATTGAAAAAAGAAAACTTGATAATGCTCATCATTACAATAAAAGAGCCTATATTGCAGCACCAATAATGCAAAGTAAAGTTCATTGGCACAAGGAACGACACGCAAAACAGTACTTTCTAAGCATCACTAATAATAATGGAGCATATACGGGATGGATTTTATTCTTGCCTTATCTCCACCGTTATAATACAAACACGGATTCTTATCATACTGCTACTGATATGCTTAATAATGGTTTGTTACATCATGAGTTATCTCTTGTAACAATTTAAGTCGCCATGCGCATTACCCTCCAACTCTCCCACTGCAACCGGCACCTTACTTTACCGGTGAACGTCAATCACCAGATTTCCTCCCTTATTTACCACATCGTCGCGAACAGCTCCAGCGAGTATGCGAAGCGGTTGCATGAGCAGGGGTACCGGCTTGACAAGCGGACGTTCAAGCTGTTTACGTTTTCGCCGCTGATACCTGTCTTGCACCGGCGGTGGGAAATGAACAGAGACGGGACGATGACGACCGATGCGCGGAGCGTGTCGCTTATGATCTCTTCCGGGAAGGTCGAGTTTATCGAGCATCTGGTTATCGGGCTCCTGCATCAGCCGTTCGTCGAGATCGGGCACCAGCGGTTCAGGGTGGAGACGGTCAAGAAGCTCGATCCTCCTGAACTCGTTGACGACATGCAGTTTATCATGCTCTCGCCGCTGGTCTGTTCGACGAGGCTGGACGGGAAGACCCACCCCAGTTACCTTTTTCCCGGGGACGAGGGATTCGAGCGGCTGCTGCTGGAAAACCTCTTGCGCAAGCACGAGGCTCTGCACGGCAGGGCGTACGGGGATGCAGATCCCGGACTCCGATTCGACGTGCCGGAAGAGTATCTCGAACGGAAACACGGCCGGATCACCAAGCTGGTGACGCTCAAGGAGGGCTTGCCCGACGAGATCAGGATACGCGGCGCGTTTGCACCCTTCCGCTTACGCGCCCCCGAACCGCTTGTCGAGGTCGGTTACTACTGCGGGTTCGGGGAGAAGAATTCGCAGGGGTTCGGTATGGTTAAGGTAGGTAGGTGCCCATAAGGATTTTCATTACATTTCAGAATAACTGTTTGTTCATAGCCGCCATGAAATTTTCTTTTGAAGAATATTCATCCGGGATATCGAGAATTTGCGCTACGTACGGGATTAAATCCCTTACGGCGTTCGGAGGGGTGCTTTCGGACGAGTTCAACGAAGAAAGCGATCTCGACTTTCTTCTTGAGTTGTTCGGTACCGAGAACGGAATGGTCAGATACATGAGTATCAAGCGTGAACTGGAGGAGCTTTTTCAAAGGTCCGTGGATCTCGTTATGCCCAAGTCCATAACGAACGAGCGTCTGAAGCGTTATATCTACGAAAAAACGAGGACTGTCTATGCGGCATGATCCTTTGGTCTGCATCGAAGATGCTCTTCGGGCGTGTCGCTTGATTCTTGAAAAGCTCCTCCCCCCTTCCGGCTAACACCCTGTCTTTTTTCGCATCTTTCCTGAAAGCGTCATGTCATGATGGAGGACCTGTTTTCAGCAACCGGGTTCCGACTTGCCGAGCCCTGGTGGCTTCTGCTGCTGCCGGTGGTCGCGGCGGCCCGGCTGCTGCTGTTCAGGCGGAAGGGCCGGGCCATGATGTTTCCGGGCGTCGCCGGGCTGCGCTCCTCCGGGCTCGCGGCTTTTCCGTTTTGGACGAACCTTCCGGCCTGGCTTGTGCTGGCGTCGCTCCTGCTCGCCCTGCTCTCTCTCGCCCGGCCTCAGGCGGTGGAGGCCGATGCGGGAGCGTCGAAGGGGATCGATATCGTGCTCGCGCTCGATATTTCGGATTCGATGGCGGAGCCGGGGTTCGGCGGTCGAAGTCGCCTGGAGGCGGCAAAGGATGTTGCGCTGCGGTTTGTTGCGAGCCGCCCGAAGGACCGGTTCGGTCTCGTGCTGTTCCGGGGCAAGAGCTTCACGCAATGCCCGCTGACGGCGGATCACCGTGTTTTGGGCATGTTGCTTGGGGCCGTGACGCCGGACGCGATCAGCGACGAGGGTACGGCGATCGGTTCCGCCATACTGGTGTCTACCAACCGGTTGAGGGCTTCCGTTTCCCCCGAACGGCTGCTGGTTCTTCTGACCGACGGGGAACATAACACGGGCGAGATCGGACCGGTGACCGCCGCGGAGCTCGCCGTGAGGGAGGGTGTTCGTGTCTATGCGATCGGCGCTTTGGCGGACGGCGCGGGAAAAGGCCGGGAGTCGCTTTCGGAAAAGGATGGGGAGCTCAACGAGGGGGTGCTGCGCAAGGTCGCGCGCATCACGGGTGGGAGGTACTTCAGGGCGTCCGACCGGCAGGGGCTCCGGGAGGCTTTCCGGGAGATCGGGGAGATGCAGGGAGCCCGCTTCGGGGATGCGGCGTCCACACGGCGCGTGGAGCTTTATCCATGGCTGCTCTTTCCGGCGTGGGGCCTGCTCGCGGCGGGGCTGGTGCTGGGAAATACACGGTTGATGCGTATCCCCTGAGATGGAGAACGTTGAATTGTTGATTTGCTGAACTGGTGTGCCGTAGATAAGCGGTACAGGAGATGAGGGTAGGTCCCTCGCAATCGGCTTGCAGGAGCAGGTTGCAAACCACCGTAAGCGGCGATGGTCAAAAGCCGTGGTCGTGAGCGTTACGGAAAAGGCCCTGAGTCAAAGGGTCAGGTGAGAGCCGGAAAGACGAACACCAGTGAACTGCCGTGAACGTGTCGAAAGAATCAAGATGACATCAAAACCGGGTAGCGGTTCAGACCCGGGATGAATCTGGAAGAAACCTGCTTACTGATCAGATGATGTCCGGCATAAAGGCAGCGTGAGTCCGGCTTGGGCTCCTGTATCGAACTGCGGGAACCTTCGATGACGATGGAAAGGGAAAAGGCACAAGCGTAAAACCCGAGGCCGAAAGTACCGAAGCGTCATGAAGGGGCGGAGCAATTCGTAGTAGCGAAGAAGTCCTTGTAAAGAGGGTGGAGCGAAGGGGTTGCGTCATCTGGTCATGCAGTAATGTCAACTGTAGGAAAACAGAAGGAATGTTAAGGCATGACAAAGCCGTATGAGATTTCCAAAGAGCTTGTCAGACAAGCCTATCGACGAGTAAAGGCAAACAAAGGAACAGCAGGAGTCGATAAAGAAAGTCTACAGGCATTCGAGCAGAATCTGGAAAACAATCTGTACAAAATCTGGAACAGGCTGAGCTCCGGAAGTTATTTTCCTCCAGCGGTGAAGCGGGTGGAAATCCCGAAGAAATCAGGAGGGAAAAGACAACTGGGAGTGCCGACGGTATCAGATCGAGTGGCACAGATGGTGGTAAAGCTAAAGCTCGAACCACTCTTGGAACCGGTGTTTCATGAAGATTCCTATGGATATCGGCCAGGAAAATCCGCGCAGGAAGCCATAGGGGTGGTGAGGCAAAGGTGCTGGGAGTATGATTGGTTGGTGGAATATGACATCCACAAGTTCTTTGACACGATCAGTCATGAGCTGTTGATGCGGGCGTTGAAGAAACACTGCCAGATCGGGTGGGTATTGCTGTATGTACAACGCTGGTTGGAAGCACCGGTAGCAATCCGGGAAGGGGAAGAGGAAGAACGCAGAGCAGGCACGCCACAAGGCGGAGTGATCAGCCCGCTCCTGGCCAATTTGTTCTTACACTATGACTTTGACCGGTGGGTGAATGAAAACCTGGGAGGTGTGCCGTTTTGCCGGTATGCTGATGATGGGGTACTGCATTGCAAAACCAGAGCACAGGCCGAACTGGTGCTGAAGAAAATCAGGGTTCGTTTTGAAGAGTGTGGTTTGGAATTGCACCCGGAGAAAACCCGTATCGTGTATTGCAAGGACAAGAAGCGTCGAGGGAATTACCCGGAAATCAGTTTCACCTATCTGAGTTACACGTTTCGTGGTAGGAGTGTCTCAAGTCGTTACGGACAACTGTTTGTTGGTTTTGTGCCGGCAGCGAGTCGGGAAGCGGTGCGGGAGATGAAGCAGACTATCAGGAGATGGAAGTTACAACTCAAGAACAGCGAAGACTTGAAAGAACTCTCAGAGAAGTATAATCCTGTGCTGAGAGGGTGGATGAATTACTTTGG
Source organism: Chlorobium sp. (assembly GCA_028282595.1). Taxonomy (GTDB): domain Bacteria; phylum Bacteroidota; class Chlorobiia; order Chlorobiales; family Chlorobiaceae; genus Prosthecochloris. Next base: position 47,817 of record JANQHQ010000038.1, read on the forward strand.
AAAGTTTCACCGATCAGCGCTGAAGCCAGTGTGGTTCCAGATGAATGAGCATCTGGTGAACTGGATGATGCGTAAGCATAAACACTTGAGGAGACGAAAGACAAAAGCAGGAAGATTGTTGAGAATGATGGCTGAGTCAAATCCTGGATTGTTTGTGCACTGGAAATTCGGAATACTTCCGATGGCTGGATGATGGAAGCCGGATGAATCGAGAGGTTCATGTCCGGTTTTGCGAGGGGCCGAAGGTGAAATTCCTTTGGTCTACTCACCTTGATGGTGGTCGAGTGCACGGGCGACCGTTCGTAGGGGCAGGCCCCCGTGCCTGCCCGTCATTGTCCCCGCCGTGAGTGCGATTCCGGAGGAGGGGGTGTGACCGGTGGTATACGTGGTCGTCAAATTTGACCGTGAATGTCATGTGTTTCGAGTTTCCTGAACGGCTTGTCGCGTTCTGGCTGCTTCTGCCGCTTGCGGGCGTGATGGCCTACGGCGTATGGAAGCAACTCAGCGCAAGACGGCGCCTTGCCGACGTCTCCCTTACCGAAGGGCTTCTGGGAAAGTGGAGCGTCCGGCGGGAAGCGGGGCTGAGGGCGCTGCAGTTCGCGGCGTTCTCGCTGCTGCTCGCGGCGTGGTGCGGTCCGCGCCTCTGCTCCGGCGAACGTCCGGTCCGGCGTGACGCGCTCGATGTCGCCTATGTGCTCGACGTGTCGAACAGCATGCTTGCAAGGGACGTTTCGCCCGACCGGCTCGCCCGTGCGAAACGGGTGATTTCGCGCATCGACGCCGGCTACGGGCGCGGACGCAGGAGTCTGGTCGCTTTCGCCGGTTCGGCGGTTCTGCAATGCCCGCTGACCTACGACCGGCAGGCGTTCGATGCGATGCTCGATGCGGCGGTTCCCGCTCTTCTCGAGGCGCAGGGGACCGATCTGCGCCAGGCTCTCGAAACGGCGCTTCGCGCGCTCGGCGGGGGTTCAAAAGGAGCGAAACGGGGAGCGCAGGCGGTTGTTCTCGTGACCGACGGCGAGAATCATGCGGGGGGCGGACCGTCCTTCGGCCGGATGCTCGGTGCGAGGGGCGTCCGGTTGGCGATTATCGGGATCGGCCGTGAGGCTCCGGTCGCCATTCCGGCCGCCGGAGGCGATGTGATGGCCGATGCTTCCGGGGAGCCGGTAAGGACAAGCTTCGAGCCGGGCGAGCTTTCGGCTGTCGCGGAAAACGCCGGGGGGATTTTTCTGCACGGCGCGAAAGGGGGGGATACCGCGGAACGGGTCGTCGACTACCTGGAGAGGATCGACGCAGGCGAGCGGTGGACGAGCGAGCCGCTCTACGGGACACGCCTCTACCCCTACTTCGTGCTGCTTGCCGTGGCGCTGTTGCTCACGTCGGAATGGGCCGGCCGGCGTTCGGCCGGAGCGGATGAGCGTTACGGTGCGCGATCGTGAGCAGGGGCTTCCGGGAAATGCGATAAAATTGTTACATTTATTTTCCGGAATTTTCAATTCATGCATCGAGGACCAAAAACCACGTAATCCGATGGAGCAGCAGGAAACACAGCAGAAGAACGTGTTCGAGCCGATCGAGAAAGCCAAGCTCGCCATGCGCCTGGTGGGTAATCCCGATTTCGAACAGGAGCTCGACGAATACGTTCGCGGAAAGAACTACGACGAAGCGAGCGTCAATCTGTTCAAGCAGCAGATAGGAATCCAGCAGCGTTTGCAGAAAGAGGGCGGAAGGCTTGTGAGCACCGGAGGACAGATCGTCAGCATGGTTTTCGGCGCTCTTGCGAAAGGGCTGCAGGAAGCGGCCGCCCGGAACAGCCAGCAGTAGGGCACCTCTATTTATTCCGCGTTTCAATTGCTTCGTTGTCCCGACACGTCGGGATGAGGATTTCGAAGTTTATCCCGATTGCTATCGGGACTCCGTTCGCCTTGCATCCCGATGAAATCGGGACTCATGACAATACATAGAGGTCCCCGGTAGTTTCGGGGGGCTTCAGTCCCGGCCGCCTGCGCCGATTCCCCCGAACCGTATACCCGCCAGCGCGGCCATTTCCCTTTTCCAGGTGACGAGATCGTCCGGCCCGAATTTTTCCAGCCGGTCGTGTCCGCACGCCCTGGCCATGACCTGCATCATGGCGACCGAATTCCGCAGGAAGTTGTTCACCCTTGCGGCGGATTCCCCGGTCTGTATCCGTTCGCGCAGCCCGGGATCCTGGGTTGCGATGCCGACCGGGCAGTGGTTGTTGTGGCAGGCACGCATGCCGAGACAGCCCGCGGCCTGGATCGCGGCGTTGCCGAGCGCGATGCCGTCGGCCCCGAGTGCGAGCGCCTTGATGAAATGGGACTCGACGCGCAGCCCCCCGGTGATGATAAGCGTGACGTGCCGGGCGCCCCGGCGGTCGAGATGTGCTCTCGCCCTTGCCAGAGCCGGTATGGTCGGTACCGAAATGTTGTATTTCAACAGGTCGGGAGAGGCTCCCGTGCCGCCGCCCCTGCCGTCGAGGATGATGTAGTCCACGCCGATATCGAGCGCGAAATCCAGATCGGCTTCGATGTGCTGGGCGGACAGTTTCATGCCGACCGGGATGCCTCCGGTCGCTTCGCGCACCTCTCCGGCGATCCTGCGGAAATCTTCGGGCGTGGAGAGATTCCGGAAGCGGGAGGGGGATTTGGCAGCCTCCCCCGGACGAACCCCGCGCACCTCCGCGATCTCCGCGCTGACCTTTCCGGAGGGCAGGGTGCTTCCGGCGCCGGTTTTGGCCGCCTGTCCCGCCTTGAAGTGGAATGCCCTGCATCCTTTCACCTGTTCGACGCTCCAGCCGAATTCGCCCGGAGCGAGCTCGTAGAAATAGCGCGAGTTCTCGCGCCGTTCGGCTTCGAGCATGCCCCCTTCACCCGAACAGATGCCGGTCCCGGCGAGTTCCGCCCCTTTCGAGAGGGCGATTTTCGTTTCGCGGCCGAGCGCGCCGAAGCTCATGTCGGTTACAAGGAGGGGAATGTCGAGCTCCAGCGGCCTTTGCGCGTTCGGTCCCACCACGAGTGTGGTTTCGACCGGCTCTTCGTCGAGCAGGGGACGCCGGGCGAGCTGCGCCGCCAGTATCTGGATGTCCTCCCAGCGGGGGAGTTCGACGAGCGGGACGCCCATCGCGGAAACGGGTCCGTGGGCGTGGAAAGCGACAGGGTCGGTGGATGCGAGCCGGTTGATATAGCTGTTATACGGTTCCTCCGGTCCACCGGTCTGATCGGCGTAGAGTCCGAGATAGGTCTCGCGGTTCCAGGGCTGCGGGTTTTTCAGAGCCCACTCCCTGACTTCTTCGATGTCGACGAAAACCGCATCCGCGCGGCGGTCGATGACCGCGGAGAACTTGTGCAGGGCTTCGTCGTTGTTGTACTCGCTGACGCCGCTCTCCGTCCGGTAGTCCCAGCCGTGCACCCCGCAGAGCAGGTTCCTGCCCTCGATGTGACCGTCCGCCATGAGCGCGCCCCGGTGCAGGCAGCGGCCGTAGAGGACCGAAACGTCGTCGCCGAGGCGGATAACGACGAGGTCGACATCGCCGACCAGAGCGTACCGGGGTTTTTTGTCCTCCAGCCCGCTCCAGGTTGCAACTTTAACTTTTTTTGTCATTAAATTGTTATGCACATACAGCGTAACATGTTAATACATAGAGGTGCCGTATATTACATCAAGATAACCATTAAAAATCAGTTGAACCCATATGCAGTTCGATCCCAACAGGTTTACGGTAAAGGCCCAGGAGGCGTTGCAGTCCGCGGCTACGTTTGCGGGGAGCGGGCAGCACCAGCAGATCGAGCCGGTGCATCTTCTGCATGTCATGTTGAGCGAAAAAGAGAGTATCGCTTTCCAGATAGCGCAGAAGCTCGAGGTCCCGGTCGACAACCTGATCGCCGTGCTCGACCGCGAAGTGGCCCGTCTGCCGAAAGTTTCCGGGGCGTCGGCCTCGGGCCAGTATATATCGCAGGAACTCGGAAAGGTGTTCGATGCCGCACTGAAGGAGGCTGAAAGCCTGAAGGACGAGTATATCAGCTCGGAACATCTCCTGATAGCCTTGAGCGAGGCGGGGACGAAGGTCTCTTCCCTGATGAAGGATGCCGGGATCACGCGGGACGCCATCCTGAAAGTGCTTGCGACCATCCGTGGTTCCAGCCGCGTCACGAGCCAGACGGCCGAGGATACCTACAACGCGCTGAAGAAGTATTCGCGCAATCTCAACGACCTCGCGCGCAAGGGGAAGATCGATCCTGTCATCGGCCGGGACGACGAGATCAGGCGGGTCTTGCAGATCCTGAGCAGAAGAACCAAGAACAATCCGGTGCTGATCGGCGAGCCGGGCGTCGGCAAGACGGCGATCGCCGAGGGCATCGCCCAGCGTATCGTGGCCGGCGACGTGCCGGAAAATCTCAGGAGCAGGCAGATCGCGGCGCTCGATATCGCGCAGCTTGTCGCCGGAACGAAGTTCCGCGGCGAGTTCGAGGAGCGCCTGAAGGCGGTCATCAAGGAGGTGCAGGACTCGAACGGCGAGATCATCCTCTTCATCGACGAGATCCATCTGCTTGTCGGCGCCGGGGCGGCCGAGGGGTCGGTCGACGCGGCCAACATTCTCAAGCCCGCGCTCGCGCGCGGCGAGCTCCGCTGCATCGGGGCCACGACGCTCGACGAGTATCGCAAGCACATCGAAAAGGACGCGGCGCTCGAAAGGCGTTTCCAGACGGTCGTCGTGGACCAGCCGAGCGTCGAGGACACCGTTTCCATCCTGCGCGGCCTCAAGGAGAAGTACGAGATTCACCACGGCGTGCGCATCAAGGATGCGGCTATCGTAGCCGCCGCGGAACTGTCGAACCGCTATATCTCGGACCGGTTCCTGCCCGACAAGGCGATCGACCTCATCGACGAGGCTTCGTCGCGCCTGCGGCTCGAGATGGACAGCGACCCGGAGGAACTGGACAGGATAAACCGGGAGATCCGCCGACTGGAAATCGAACGGGAGGCCCTGAAAAGAGAGCTGGGCGGAGAGTGAGGATCGAGGGGGTTCCGGCGTCAAAAAGAAGAGGACCGGCATCCCGCTCAAATCATGATTGGATGTTTGCCACGGTTTGATTTTATTAACAAAAAATTTTTTTCGTATGAAGACGAGAGGAAAACTGCTTGTACTGTTGATGGTGTTGACCGGACTTGCGGCTACGCCGGCTTTTGCCGGATGGAACCCGCACGAAGAGGATATGGCGCAGCAGACGGTCCGTCTTTTTCAGAAAACCGATCCCTCGCTGGGCCGCTTTTTTCAGGAAGCGTACGGCTACGCCGTCTTTCCGGATGTCTACAAGGGCGGCTTTCTCCTCCTGGGAGGCGCCAGGGGCGAAGGGTTCGTATACGAACAGGGCGCCCTGATCGGCAGCTCTTCCATCACCCAGGTCAACCTCGGACCGCAGCTCGGCGGGCAGGCGTTCTCGGAAATCATTTTCTTCCGTTCGCAGGCTGATCTCGAAGATTTCAAGCAGGGGAACTACGAACTGAACGCCCAGGCGAGCGCGATCGTCGTGACGTCGGGTGTCGCGGCCAGTGCGGAATATTCCGACGGGGTGGCGATTTTCGCCATACCCAAGAGCGGTCTGATGGCCGAGGCGTCCGTGGGCGGCCAGAAGTTCTCCTTCAAACCCTACTGAGCCGCATGTGCGGAGCGCAGGGCCGCTTCCCCGGTGAGGTAACCATTTTTGCCGACAAGCAGAGTTGCTATGAAGTATGAAACCGTCGTGGGCCTCGAGGTCCACTGCCAGCTCAATACCAGAAGCAAGGCCTTCTGCGGTTGCTCGACCGAATTCGGCAGACCGGCCAACACCAATGTCTGTCCGGTCTGTCTGGCCCTTCCGGGAGCCCTGCCGGTCCTGAACCGCAAGGTTGTCGAGTCGGCCGTCAAGCTCGGCCTGGCTACCGGCTGCTCGATCGCACCGCATTCGGTGCTCGCCCGCAAGAACTACTTCTATCCCGATTTGCCGAAAGGCTACCAGATTTCGCAGTACGAGGAGCCGATCTGTTCAGAGGGCGTGCTGCATGTCGATACCGCCGGAGGCGGCGGCAAGGTGCGGCTGGTCAGGATCCATATCGAGGAGGATGCCGGAAAGTCGATACACGACATCGGTGAAGACACGTTCATCGACGTCAACCGCTGCGGCGTGCCGCTGCTCGAGATCGTCAGCTATCCCGATATCCGTTCGGGCAGCGACGCCTCTGCCTATCTGCAGAAACTGCGTCAGATCATCAAGTATCTCGGGATTTCCGACGGCAACATGGAGGAAGGGAGCCTGCGGTGCGACGCCAATGTATCGGTCCGTCCCGAAGGGGCCGTTGAGTACGGCACCAGGACCGAGATCAAGAACATGAACTCCTTCAGGAACGTCGAAAAGGCCATCGAATATGAAGCCCGGCGGCATGTCGGCGTGCTGGAAAACGGCGGAACGATCGTGCAGGAAACCCGCCTCTGGGATGCCGACAAGCAGGAAACCCGTTCCATGCGGGGCAAGGAGTTCGCTCACGACTACCGCTACTTTCCCGATCCGGATCTCGTGCCGATTCAAGTGGATGGGGAGATGCTCGAACAGGTGCGGGGCGAACTGCCGGAGTTTCCGGAGGCGAGAGCCGGGCGCTTTGTCGAGGAGTTCGGGATTCCGGAATACGACGCGGGTGTGCTGACCGGCGAACGGGAGGTCGCCGACTACTTCGAGGAGACCGTGCGTTCCTGCAACGACGCCAAGGCCGCGTCCAACTGGGTGATGGGCGAGGTGCTGCGCACGCTCAAGGAAACATCCGTTCCGGTCGGGTCCTTCAGGGTTTCTCCGGAGCGTCTCGGCCGGCTTATCGGTTTGATCGGCAAGGGAGCCATAAGCACGACGATCGCGAAACAGGTCTTCGAGAAGATGCTCGACAGCGGCGAGGAGCCGGAGCTTATCGTCGACAGGGAGGGGCTCGCGCAGGTCTCGGACACGGGAGCGATCGAGAAGGTCGTCCAGGGCGTGCTCGACGCAAACCCGGCGCAGGTGGAGCAGTACAGAAGCGGCAAGACCAGGGTGTTCGGCTTTTTCGTCGGTCAGTGCATGAAAGAGATGAAGGGCAAGGGCAACCCGGGCGTCGTGAACGATATCCTGAAACGGAAACTCGACGCCTGAGCAGGGATGCGGGGCCGGTTCAACTGAAGAGATCGTAGTCGTCCGAAGACTCGCCGTCGGGTGCTTTTTTTTGATCTCCCGGTGTGATGACCTCTATTTTCCGGCGCGCGTCGTTGAGCTTTTTTCTGCAGAGATCCGCTATCTTGAGACCTTCCTCGTACAGTTTGATGGATTGTTCAAGCCCGGTGTCCGGATGCTCCATTTCCCCGGTTATTTCCTCAAGTCTCGCGATAAGCTCCTCTATGGCGGCTTTTTTCTGGCTCATGGGGCCGGGGGCAACCTGTTTGTTGACGGCGTGTTTTCAGGATAACATAGCCAATGCGGGAGAGTATTCAAAAAGGAGAGGGGAGAGATAGCTTCCGTGACGAGGGGCGACGCCCGGACTTCGTCGGGCTTGGTGGCCAGTTGGGGAAAAGATGGATTCCCGATTCCGACGCCGACGGCGAACCCCGAAACAGGAACAATCGGAGATCGAGGTCGGGATCGGGTTTCGGGGTCGGAAGAGTAGTGACCAGTGACGTCGCTTCGGCTTCGCCGGGCGCTTGGTGACGACGCCCGATTGGTATCGGGCTTAGTGACGTCGTCCGGCTGGGCCGGACTTAGTGACCAGTTGGGGAAAAGATGGATTCCCAATACCGACGCCGACGGCGAACCCCGAAAGAAGAACAATCGGAAACCGGGGTCGGGATCGGGTTTCGGGATCGAAAAAGGAGTCAGTCGGCAGTGGGCAAAAGAGTGACGAGTTAAGAGTAATGGCGTGGCAGCCCTTGATGTATTTTTCTTGATCACGCTTTTCACTAAGCCCGGCGAAGCCCGGGCGTCGTCACTCGTCACAGCGCGACAGCGCTTAATTATTCAGGCTAAGGCGTTATGAAATTTGTCGACAGTGCGAAAATACATGTAAAGGCCGGCGACGGCGGAAACGGGTGCATGAGCTTCCGCAGGGAAAAATACGTGCCCAAGGGAGGTCCGGACGGTGGAGACGGCGGCCGCGGCGGCGATGTCCGCATGAAGGCCAGCGCCCAGCTCGCCACGCTGCTCGATTTCAGGTACAGGAGGAACTACGCGGCGGGCCGGGGCGTCCACGGCCAGGGTTCGAAAAAGGACGGCCGGGCCGGGAAGGATATCACCATACGGGTTCCCTGCGGTACGGTCGTCAGAAACGCCGCGACCGGGGAGATACTGGCCGACATGGTCGAGGACGGCCAGGAGGTAGTGATTGCCGAAGGGGGTCGGGGTGGCCGGGGAAACCCGCACTTCACGACTTCGACCTGCCAGGCGCCGAGGACCGCCGAACCTGGCGGCAAGGGGGGGGAGATGGATGTCGAGATGGAATTGAAGCTCATTGCCGATGTCGGGCTGGTCGGGTTTCCCAACGCCGGAAAGTCGACCCTGATTTCCGCCCTGAGCGCGGCAAGGCCCAAGGTTGCGGATTATCCCTTCACCACCCTGGTACCGAATCTCGGTATCGTGCGCTACCGGGAGTACGATTCCTTTGTCATGGCCGACATTCCCGGGATCATCGAGGGGGCGGCCGAGGGCAGGGGGCTCGGGCTCCGGTTCCTGAGGCATATCCAGCGGACAGAGGCGCTCGCCGTTCTGATCTCGGTGGATTCACCCGACATCCGGGCCGAGTACGCCATGCTGCTGGGGGAGATGAGGCGGTTCGATCCGGAGCTCCTCCAAAAACCGCGTATCGTCGTGATGACGAAAATGGATATCGCGCCGGAAGAGTTCGCGCTTCCGGCGTTCGAAGACGGTGCGGAGGTGCTCGCCATATCGAGCGTTACCGGCAGAGGGCTCGTGGAACTGAAGGACGTTCTCTGGAAGGTGATCAAGAGTGCGGACGGCGGGCGGAAGACCGGGCTGTAAGGATTGCATATCGAAAGACATGACGACAGAGCAGATCACAGTCAGGACCGCCCGGCTTGCCGACGCAGCGGCTATTGCGGAAATCACCGCCTTATACGCCGAGAAGGGCGTCATGCTCGAACGCGGCCAGGAGAACATTATCGAGAATATTCGTAACTTCTTTGTCGCCGAGTGCGGAGGCGAGGTGATCGGTTCGTGCGCCATATCGTTTTTCACCCGTCATCTGGCCGAAATCAGAACGCTGGCCGTCGTCGATGCATTCAAGCGCCGGGGCGTCGGGAGCATGCTGGTGCACAAGGCGGAAGCCGTGCTGTACGAAGAGGGAGTGGAGACGGCTTTCGTGCTGACGCTTGCGCCGGATTTTTTCGGCAATCTCGGTTACAGGGCCGTTGAAAAGGGAATGTTCCCCCAGAAAATCTGGCGTGATTGCACCAACTGTTCGAAACTGATGGCGTGTGACGAAATCGCCATGATCAGGGAACTGGACGGTGCAGATGGTTGAGAGAGGCCGGGTCGGTTTTGACTTTTGAATTTTTACTTTTGACTTTTATAGCCGTGATCGTCAAGGAGGTAATCGTAAAAAACAAGGCGGGACTGCATACCAGGCCTGCGGCCGCTGTCGTCAAGCTGGCTTCGCGCTTCAAGGCCGATTTCTTTATCGAGATGCGCGGTTCCGAGATCAATGCGAAATCGATAATCGGGGTGATGAGCCTCGCCGCGCCGAAGGGAACGAAGCTGCTGTTGAAGCTCGACGGCGAGGACGAGGAGGAAGCGGCGAGGCAACTGATCGAGTTCTTTGAGCAGGGCTTCGGCGAGCAGTAGCCCCCTGTAAACGTCCGACTCTTGCCTAAACCGAGCGTCCCGACAAGTCGGGATACAGCGGTATTCCCTGTGGCACGCTCGACAATCGCTCAATTTAGGTTTTGAAATCCCTGCACATTGCGCTGGTCAGCCCCTTTTTTCCGCTGAAAGGCGGGATCTCCCGTTTCAGCGGAGAACTCCGGGAAGCCCTTCTCGAAAGGGGCTACAGGGTGAGCGCAATCTCTTTCCGCCGTCTCTATCCCCGTTTTCTCCTCGGTGGAAAGCCCGTGTACGAACCGGGTGCGCCGGAGTCCGGCGCCCTTCCCCTGATCGATGTTCTCAATCCCCTTACCTGGGTTTCCACGGCGCGGCGGATCAGGCGGCTGAAGCCGGATATCATGATCTGCGCCTACTGGACCGGGATCCTTGCGCCGCTCTACCTGCTGCTGCAGCGGCTGTCGGGATCGCGGCTGATCGTTCTCATGCACAACTTCTCTTCCCACGAACGGTTGGCGGGAGAGTCCCTGTTGCGCGATCGCTTCCTTTCCGCCGCCGCCGGTGTCGCCGTGCTTTCGGACCATGTCGCCCGTCAGGTTTCGGAGGCCTATCCGGGGGCGCGTGTCGGGACGTTCTTTCATCCGGTGTACCGCATGGGAGGGGATGTGGTCGCGCGCGAAGAAGCCCGCGTTTCGCTCGGGATCCGCGAGGACGGTCCTCTTCTGCTTTTTTTCGGGTATGTCAGGCGCTACAAGGGGCTCGATATTCTGTTCGAGGCCATGCCGGCGGTTCTGAACCGGTATCCCGAAGCCATGCTCGCCGTCGCAGGGGAGTTCCATTGCAATGAAGGGGAGTTTCGGCGACAGGTCGTCCGTCTGGGCGTCGCGGACCGGGTCCGGTTTTTTCCCGGTTTTGTTTCCGCGGAACGGGCGCCGCTCTTTTTCGCTGCGGCCGACGCCGTCGTACTGCCCTACCGGGAGGCGTCCCAGTCGGGTGTCGTGGAGCAGGCTTACGGTTTCGGGCTTCCGGTGATCGTTACGGCGGCGGGAGGTCTCGCCGGTCAGGTGCGGGACGGGTTGACGGGGATCGTGGCGCCCGAGGCCGAGGCCGGGGCTCTCGCTTCCGGGATCTGCCGTTTTCTCGCCGGGAGGGGCACAATCCCCTACTCGCAGCATGTCGAGGCTTTCGCCCGGGAACGTTCATGGACGGTTTTCGCCGAAAGCATCGGCGCGTTCGCGGAGGAGGTGGCCGTATGAGTCGGCGCGGGGAAACGGCGTGCGTGATCGTTGTCAACTGGAACAACGCGGCCGATACGCTCAGGTGCCTGGATTCGCTCGGGAGGGCGGAAGGCGAGGGGATGAGCGTCCTCCTGGTCGACAACGGGTCGTCCGACGGCTCCGTCCGGCGCATCCGCGAGCGTTTCCCGGACGTCGAAATTCTGGAACTCGGGAGCAACACCGGCTACGGGGGCGGCTGTAACGCCGGATACGAGAGGGCCCGCTCCACGGGAGCGGACTATGTGGTCTTTCTCAACAACGACACGGTTGTCGATCCGGGTTTTCTCGCCCCCCTGCTGACTCCCCTTCGCGAGCGTTCGGCGGTCGGCATGACCGCGCCCCGCATCTACTACATGGACCGGCCGGATCGCATATGGTACGCCGGAGGCTTTGCCGATCTGCGTACGGGGCGGTTCGCTCACCGGGGCATACGCCGGCGTGACGCGAAACGTTTCGGCGTCGCGAAGGAGACCGGCTACGCGACCGGCTGCTGCCTGGCCATGCGGACCGCCGATTTCGGACGCGCGGGAGGCTTCGACCGCAGGTTCTGGATGTACGGGGAGGATGTGGATCTTTCGCTGAAGGTCCGCCGGTCGGGGAAGCTGATCCTCTACACACCCTCCTCGAAGGTATGGCATCGGGTGAGCTCTTCCGGAGGCGGGCAGCTTCATCCCCGGAAGCTCTGGCGCAAACACGTTTCACTGCTGAAGCTGCTGCACAAACATCGCGCCTGGACCGCTATCGTCCTCTTTGTTCTTCTCGCGCCGCCGAGACTGCTGCAGGGTGCGGCGTCGGCCGCCCTTTTCGGGCTGGGGGCGAGGACGGAGCGGCCGGCGGAGGAGGACGGATGATGACGCGGAAGTCGGCCATCGTGAGGGAAGCGGGGTTCTCCTTTACCGGATTTCTCACCGGACAGGGGTTGCGTTACCTCTTCACGGTTGCCGTGGCCGTTCTGTTCGGCGCGGAGTATCTCGGCGTCTACGCCCTCGCACTCGGCGCGGTGCAGATTGCGGAGGTGGCGGCGGTCGGGGGACTGGACGCCGGCGTGCTGCGGTTCGTGAATCTGCACGACGGGCGTCCGGAGGAGCAGCGGGCGCGCATCGCCGCGGCCCTGAAAGCTTCGCTCTATGCCTCCGCGCCGATCGCCATGCTGCTCATGCTGGTCTCAGGACCGCTCGCTTCGCTCTTGCGCGGCGACGAACCGCTCCGGCTGGCGCTGCTCTGCTATGCGGCATCGCTGCCGTTCGCGGTTTTTACGGCCGTGGCGGGCCACGCGATCCAGGCTTTCGGCAACGTTCGTCCGAAAATTGTTTCCACCCAGTTGATCGTTCCCGGCGGCATGCTGCTCGCGGCTGTATCGCTCAACGCTCTTGCCGGTCCTCTTCCGGCGCTGCTTGCGGCCCTGCCTGCAGCTTCGGTCGTGGGGTGCGCATGGACGGGCTGGAAGCTCCGGCGGCTGACCGGCGTAGGCCCGTCGGCGATTCCGGGTGCGGCCGCACCGGGAAAGATGGCCCTCTACGCCCGTCCGCTGATGTTCGTGACGCTTCTGGCTGCGACGAGCCACTGGCTCGATATTTTCATGCTCGGCTGGTATACCGATGCCGGGACCGTGGGTCTCTATCAGCCGGCGGTCAGAACCGCCGGTCTGGTGCGTTCGGTTCTTCTGGCCTTTGCCGGTATCGTTTCCCCCATGTTCGCGTCGCTTCACGCCCGGGGGGAAACCGCCGAACTCGGCCGGATCTTCAGGATAGTGAACCGCTGGGTTCTTCTGGCGGCGCTGCCGCCCACGGTCGTCCTCCTGGTCATGCCGGAGACGGTGCTTGCCGTTTTCGGACCGGAATTCGTCGCTGTCGCCCCCGTTCTGGCCGTGCTCGCGGCCGCCGTGCTCGTGCAGTCCTTTTTCGGTCTGTGCGACACGCTCCTGCAGATGACCGGCTACTCGAAGACCTGTCTGGTCAACTCGGCGGCGGGGCTGGGCCTTCATGCGCTGCTGAACATGGCGCTCATTCCTCGCTACGGTATGGTCGGAGCGGCGGCGGCGCTCCTCGTGGTGTACCTCCTGGTCGGCGGCGCCCGCGCATTCGAGGTTCGCCGGTTCCTCGGGATGCACGCGTTCAGCCCGGCCCTTCTGAAGCCTCTCGCGGCAGCCGTGTCCGGCGGCATGCTGCTCGCCTTTCTGCGGCCTCTGCTCGAAACGCTGCCGCTTCCGGCCGCCCTTGCCGGGGCGTTCTGCCTGGTTCTGGCGGTTTACGCCGCCTTCGTCAGGCTGATGCAGTTGGAACAGGAGGAGATGGACGTTAT
>JANQHQ010000046.1 GCA_028282595.1 Chlorobium sp.
TCTATAACTGGAGCTTCAACATCCATGCCAGCACGCGGGCCCTCGCAGGGGCCGCAACACTAAGCCGATATTCTATAGGGCGTTACGCCATAACTATCCAGTCCCGCGGACGGAAATCGTAGTCGACGGGGGAGGTGTGTGAAGGGTTGTGATGAAATGATTGTGTCATAATCGCACGATCTGCGCGCGCCCGTGCGCGGTTATGACACAGCGGGGTCGATGGTAAGACCGGGAAACCGGGGAAGGTGAGGGTGTGCGAGGTTCCTCAGGGGGGTCAGATCGTCTGGGCGGTGATTTTGTACTGGCCTCCGGTGTGGAGCCCGGCTCTCGTGGTTTCGGAAAAGTCGAGCGTCATGCGGACGTTGCCTATTGTGGCTTCCGCTGTTCCGATGCCGTTGAGGCTGGTGTTGATGTTCGTGCCGGAGTGTCCGTAGTTGTCCTCGATCTTTATGCTGCCCGATCCTTCGGCTATAGTGATTTTCGACGGACCGGAAACAAGCTCGTTGCGTGTCACGGTAATGGATACCTTGGCGTTTCCGGAAGGAGAGAGGCCGCGTATCGCCCAGACATTCGGCAGGTTGACTGAAACCCTGCTGGGAATCGAAAGTTCCGCTTCCGTAGCGATGTCGCTGTCGCCCGTTGTTGTGCCGTCCCACTGGACGTTGAAATCCGCCGCGCCCTCGTCGATCGCCGAGGTGAACTCCTCGAAATTGATCGTCAGGCCGGAATAGTAGTGGAGAATGATGCAGTTGGGGAGCTTTATCGATACGTTCGTCGTAGCGACGGCGTTTCCGCCTCCGTTGTCGTCGTCGTCATCGTCGTCGGCCAGTACGGCCGGGCTCGGGAAAAGCAAAGCCAGCGATGCGATGGTGCAGAGCAATGTTTTCCGCCAGTCGATGGGAACACTCCTGTCCTGGGGTTGAAAAGAAGCCTCCGGGTATATACCTGAGAGTACCTTTAATTTTACCGAAATATTGTCTCATATCAAAAAAACGCTCCGGTCGGCCGTTTTTTGGAGAGTACGGTTTTTGTTTCTTTCTTTTGTGGTTGGCGAACCGGCCGGTCGAACCGGGCCGGGTAATAATTGTCCGTAGCGGGTTTCGGCCTGCGGTAACGGCGGCTGTCTGTCACGAGGATGAAGGATGTTATTTTTCTGACCGGAGGAGCCAGAAGCGGGAAAAGCGCTTTTGCGCTGGATTGTGCCGCAAGGTACGGGCGGAAAGCCTTTCTCGCCACGGCCGAGGCGTTCGACGAGGAGATGGCCCGTCGCATCCGGAAACATCGCGAGGAGCGGGGCGCGTCATTTGTGACGATCGAGGAGCCGCTCGATATCGACCGGGCGCTTTTGAAGCTGCCGCCGGACATCGATGTGGTCGTTCTCGACTGTCTGACCGTCTGGTTGGGCAACCTCATGCATCGCGTTGGCCGGGAGCGTGAGATCGGCGACCGTATCGAGCGTTTTCTCGGCGTGCTCTGCAAGCCCCCGGTCAATATGATCGTGGTGACCAACGAGGTCGGCATGGGGATCGTGCCGGAAAACGCCATGGCGAGAGATTTCAGGGACATGGCCGGAAGCCTGAACCGGAAAGCGGCGGCGGTTTCCACCGAAGCTTGGTTGCTCTGCAGCGGACTGCCTCTGCGGCTGAAATAGCCTGGGGAATGTTGAATCGTTAAAAAGAAAAAGAGCTTCCATGAACGAGCAGTTTCAGGATCTTCTCGCATCGATCGAACCGGTCGATATGTCCCGCGCCGTGGCGATACAGGCCCGTCTCGATGATCTTACCAAACCCAGGGGGAGCCTCGGCCGCCTCGAGGAGATCGCGCTGCAATACGCGCTGGCGAGAGGACCCGGAAAACCGGTCCTGA
Organism: Chlorobium sp.; assembly: GCA_028282595.1. Lineage (GTDB taxonomy): Bacteria > Bacteroidota > Chlorobiia > Chlorobiales > Chlorobiaceae > Prosthecochloris. The sequence continues at coordinate 1,867 of JANQHQ010000046.1, forward strand.
ACAAGAAGAAGGTGTTCTGCTTTGCGGGGGATCACGGTGTGGCCGCCGAGGGGGTATCGGCGTATCCCGCGGAAGTGACTCCCCAGATGGTTTACAACATGCTCGAGGAGGGGGCGGCGATCAACGTTCTCGCCGGGCTTGCCGGAGCGGACCTCGACGTGGTGGATATGGGCGTGAATCACGATTTTCCCGATCGCTCCCGCCTGAGGAAATACAAGGTCCGGCACGGTTCTTCGAACATCGCCGCCGGGCCCGCGATGTCGACGGATGAAGCGGTGCGCTCGATCATGGCGGGGGCCGGCCTCGCACGCGAGGCCGGGGAGCAGGGATACGATCTCCTGGCAACGGGGGAGATGGGCATCGCCAACACCACGCCCGCAACGGCCCTGTACGCGTCCCTGCTCGATCTGCCGCCCGAAACGATCACCGGAAGGGGAACCGGAATCGACGACGCCACGCTCGCCCGCAAAACCGCCGTGATCAGAAGGGCCCTCGCGGTGAACGCGGATGTTTCGGTTTCGCCGCTGGAAAAGCTTGCAGCGCTCGGCGGGTTCGAGATCGCCGGAATCTGCGGTCTGATTCTCGGTGCGGCCGCCGTTCGCATACCGGTCGTGGTGGACGGCTTCATCTCCTCGGCCGCGGCGGTTGCCGCCATGCAGCTTTCCTTCGGGGTTTCCGATTATCTTTTTTTCAGTCACCTTTCGAATGAACAGGGGCATGGCGCCGTCATGAGCCGGATAGGAGCGAGGCCCATACTCGATCTCGACCTCCGCCTCGGCGAGGGAACCGGCGCGGCGCTCGCCATGCAGGTCATCGAAGCCTCCGTCAGGATCTACAACGACATGGCCACCTTCGGCTCGGCCAACGTTTCCGAAAAGAAATCGTAACCGCTTCGGGCATGGAAAATTTTTCAGGCATCCGGGAGAACGTGGCCGACGCGGACAGCAGGTTCGTCGAATGCGGCGGATTCCGGGTGCACTACAAGCTTTTCGGCGAGGGCGAACCTCTTCTGGTGCTGCTGCACGGCAGTTTTCTGAGTATCCGTTCCTGGCGGAAGGTTCTTGGGCCTCTGGCGGAAAACGCCACCGTGCTGGTGTTCGACCGCCCGGCGTTCGGCCTTACCTCGAAGCCGCTTCCCGGAAAGGAGGGAGCGCCGCGTTACAGCCCGGAAGCGCAGAGCGATCTGGTTGTGGATCTCATGCGGCAACTGGGATTCGACAAGGGTGTGCTTGTCGGAAACTCGACCGGAGGAACACTCGCGCTTCTTACGGCGCTGCGTCATCCCGACGCCGTGCAGGGGCTGGTGCTGGCTGGCGCGATGGTCTACAGCGGCTACGCGACCAGCGGGGTGCCCCGGCCGGTTCTCCCGGTTCTGAAATTCATGACGCCGGTTTTCTCTCGGGTGATGAAGTTTCTGATCACCCGCCTCTACGACCGGAACATCAGGGGATTCTGGCACGATCCCCGGAAGCTGTCCGACGAAACCCTCGCGGCGTTTCGAAAAGATCTGATGCAGGGGGACTGGTCCCGCGCTTTCTGGGAGCTTTTTCTCGAAACCCATCATTTGAGCCTGGCGGACAACATGTCGAGGGTGAGCGCGCCCTCGCTGGTCGTGACGGGTGAACACGATCGTACCGTGAAGACGGAGGAAAGCCTGCGGCTGGCCCGCGAACTTCCCGGAGCGGAGCTTTCGGTGATTCCCCGGTGCGGTCATCTTCCGCAGGAGGAGTCGCCCGACGGTTTTGTCGATGTGGTCCGCGCTTTTCTGAAAACGATATCCCTCTCATGCCGAAAGGACTCGTAACGGCCCTGCGGACCCTGTCCGCCCTGCCGGTGCCGGGCCGGGACTCCGGGCGTTTCAGCGACGCCTTCTACTGGTTTCCGGTTGCCGGTCTGCTTCTGGGCCTGCTGCAGGCCGGCAGCGGCGCGCTCGCCATGACGACGGTCTGGCCGGAATTCTCGGCGGCGGCGGTTCTTCTGACGGGGATTCTCTTGACACGCGGTATCCACCTCGACGGTCTGGCCGATTCGGCCGACGGTTTTTTCGGCGGGCACGACGCCGAAACGCGCCTGAGAATCATGAAGGACTCCTCGACCGGGACGTTCGGGGTTCTCGCGCTTGTACTGCTGCTGTTGTTCAAATGGACGGCTCTCGTCCAGCTTCTCGGCGCCGGACGCTACGACTGGGTCGTAAGCGGGGTGGTGCTTGCCCGGACGGTGCAGGTCGTTCTGGCCGCGCGGTTCCCCTATGCGCGCCGCGAAGGGGGGATTGCGGAGCATTTCGTGGCGGGCGCGGGAAGATCCCATATCGTGACGGTGCTTCTCGGCGCCCTCGTCATCGTTTTCGCTCTCATGCGCGTTGCGCCTCTGTCCACCATATCGGCGTTTGCCGCCGCATCGGTTGCCGGTGCTATTCTCGGCACGCTCGCCCTGCGCAAGATCGGGGGAGTGACCGGTGACGTGCTCGGCGCGTCGAGCGAATCGGCCGAGGCCCTTGTCTGGATAGCCGGAGCACTCCTTTTGCGATCCTGACACGTTCCCGAATCCGGTATCTTTCCGGCGGCTTTCGGCTCACGCTCTCCCCGTCCGGCTCCCCGGTCCGCGTCATTTCGCCGGGGACGCGGCGCGGTTACGGGCACCTCTATTTACTGTATTCCGCGTTTCAATTGCTTCGTTGAGCGGTGCTCAAAATTCCTGTTGTTAAATTAAGAGCATATGCTTATAATCATGGGCGATTGAACAGTTGTCCGGTTGATGGAGCATATAACCCGACTCTTGTGGCGAGGCGGGGAAAACGCAGTCCGCACGGCATTTACAGGTAATAATCAGAAAGAAAAGAGAGATATGGGCAATACCATGATCATCACATCGGGAGGCGGCAAGAAGGTCAACGCCGAATACCGTGGCTTTACCATCGAAACCGACCAGTCGGCAAGGAACGGAGGTGAGGAATCGGCCCCCGAGCCTTTTTCGCTGTTTCTCGCCTCGATCGGTACCTGCGCCGGTATATACGTGTTCTCTTTTTGCCGGCAACGCGACATTCCGGCCGACGGTATCCGCATCGTTCAGAACCATTACGGCAAGGAGGACGGCAGCGGTATAGGGAAAATAGCCATCGATATCGAAGTGCCCGAAGCGTTCCCGGAAAAATACCGCGACGCGCTCGTCAAAGCCGCCAATCTCTGCGCGGTGAAGAAACATATCCAGGACCCTCCGGTTTTCGAGGTCGCCACGAAGGTCACCCGCGGCTGAAAACCGACTGTTTTACCAACTGAAAAACACAGACGACAATGAGTAACAACGCGGTTTCACCGTCGTACGAGGCGCCGCTGCGATTGCGGAACTTCCATATCACCTTTTTTGCTATCGTTCTCGGCATGGCGGGTTTTTCTCTCGCGGTTCAGAAGGTGGGGGGGCAGGACGGCGCGGGCATTCTTCCCGTGCTCGAAACGCCGGCGACGGTTCTTCTCTACGTTACGATCGCCCTGTTCGTTCTGGTAGGGCTGATCTATGCCGCCAAGCTGGTGCGTCATCCCGACACCCTGGCAAAGGAGTTCAACCATCCGGTGAAGATCAACTTCTTTCCACTGATAGCGAAAGTTCTGCTGGTGCTCAGCGTGGCGTATCTCGACCGCAACATGCAGGTGTCGTTCTACCTCTGGTCGGCCGGGACGTTTCTGCAGTTTGTCGCGTCGATCGTGATAATTTCCATCTGGATACGTCACACGCATTTCAAGGTGGAGCATATGACTCCGGGATGGTTCATTCCCATTGTCGGATCGCTGATCGTGCCGATCGCCGGCGTGCCACACGGTTTCATCGAAATTTCGTGGTTCTTCTTCGCGGTCGGTCTGGTTTTCTGGATCGCTCTGTTCACGATCGTCATGTACCGCATGTTTTTCCACTCGCCGATTCCGGACAGGCTGCTGCCGACGCTGTTCATACTGTTCGCGCCACCCGCCATCGCATTTATCGCCTATGCGAAACTTGCCGGCCTCATGGGCCCGGACGGCACCGGTCTCGACGCCTTTGCGCGGATCATGTACTACTTCTCGCTGTTCATGTTCATCCTGATACTGTTCAAGGTGCAGATTCTCGCCAGGATCAACTTTTTCCTTTCCTGGTGGGCATACTCCTTTCCGCTGGCGGCGAAGACCCTGGCGACCGTAGCGATGCTGCACATGACACACAGCGCGTTCTACAAGAACCTCGCGCTGTTCGAGCTCGGCCTTCTCGCGCTGGTCATAGTTCTTCTGATCGTGGTTACTTCCAGGGCGATCGCGAACGCGGAGATCTGCGTGGAAGACTGACGACATCTTTTTCGGAAAGCCGGCGGGAATGCTCATGCCGGCTTTTCTGTTGAAAGATAATGGGCATATGCTAACAAATAAAAGGCATGAAAGGAAGACATCGGGCCGGGAGACCTAAAAGCTGCCGCTGGGTTAAGGAGATGCCCAAGGTGCGCAGGTTCAAGCCGCAGGGAGTGCCCGTTACCGGTCTCGAAGAGGTCTCCCTGACGGTCGACGAGCTCGAAGCGCTCAGACTGGCCGATCTCGAAGGTCTCTATCAGTCCGAGGCGGCTGAAAAAATGAACGTCTCGCGCCAGACCTTCGGCCGTATCATCGACGCCGCCCGTAAAAAGGTGGCCGACGGGCTCGTGAACGGAAAAATGGTGATCATCGAAGGCGGCGTGGTCGTCAGGAGACAGAAGCTTGCAGTCGTCGGGGACGAACAGTGCATCTGTACGGCGTGCGGGTTCGAGGCCGGGCGCATTCGCGGCGTTCCCTGCCGCGAAACCGAATGCCCCGAATGCGGCGGGATCATGGTACGCAAGGGGCTCTGCTGAACCGGAAACCGGAGAAACGATGACGAAGCACGGGATTTCGGGATTTTTCAGGGCCGCATGTTCTCTTGCGGTCCTCTTTTTCGGCTCGTCGTGCTCGTCCGGAACACAGGAGTCCGGAAGGACGGCGGTCGCTCCGGTTGCCGCCGAATCGCTGCAGGTGGCCTACCGCAACGGGAAGTTCGGCTATATCGATCCGCGCGGAACGATGGTCATCGAGCCGCGGTTCGATATCGCCTACATCTTCAGGGACGGCCTGGGGCCGGTCAAGATCGGGGACCGGTGGGGGTTTATCGATTCGACCGGCTCCTGGGTCGTGGAGCCGCAATACGAGCGGCTTACGCCGTTCAGGAACGGTTTCGCGCGCGTCCATGTCGAGGGCGGGCAGATGTATATCCGCAAGGACGGCTCGCAGGTGGGGGATCTTCCGGTCGATTTCGGGTACCATTTTTCCGAGGGTCTCGCTTTCGTCAAGGTGAACGGGCTCTACGGAGCGATCGACACGAGCGGCGCGATGGTCATCGAGCCCTCCTTCGAACTCGGGTATTTCTTTTCGCACGGCCTGGGGCTTGTCAGGCAATCCGGAATGTGGGGCTACATCGACCGGACGGGGAAGATGGCCGTTCCTCCGGTCTATGCCGGGGCGGACAATTTCTGGGGAAGCCGGGCCAGGGTTCTGGTCGAAGGCAAGTGGGGCTTCATCGACACGACCGGCACCGTGGTCATCGAACCCCGTTACGATGATACCGGGAGCTTCATCGAAGGCCGGGCAAGAGTCATGTCGGACGGCAAATGGGGGTTCATAGACAGCAGCGGCGTGCAGGTGGCGGACTTCCTCTACGACAGGGCGGAGAACTACTCCGGAGGCTACGCCCGCGTTCAGGTGCGCAATCGGTGGGGATTTCTCGACAGGTCGGGAAACGAGGCCGTTCCTCCGCGGTTCCGTGACGTGAAGCCGTTCAGGGCAGGCCTGGCGCCCGTCAGGCCTGCCACGAAATGGGGATATGTCGATACGGCGGGGGCGATGGTTATCGAACCCCGTTTCAGTCGGGCGGAGAGTTTTTACAGGGGGCTTGCAAAGGTCACCTTCAAGGGCGTACAGGCCTATATCGACCGTACGGGACGCGTGGTATGGAGCGAGGAACCGCTGCGATGATCCCCGGACCGCCGGGCGGCAGGGTCCTGATTGCGTGATCCGGGCCTCTGCACGGGAAAAACGGTTGCACCTTTGGGCGTGGTTTCGCTTATTACAGCGATGTGATCCTGATACCCGCGCCGGGCGGGAAGGCACCGCACGGTGACCGGCCGGATGCCGCCGGCGTTTTTCTCGGGTGCGGCTCCGTTCCGTCTCTGTCACGGCGGTCCGCTGTTTCATTCATCCACTCCGTCATGGAAAACTCCACGTTCAGTCTGCTGCGCCGGCCCCGCGTTGTTTTCGGGCCGAACACCCTCGAACGTCTGCCGTCGCTCGTGTCGGAATACGGGCGGCACGTGCTTCTCGTGACCGGGGCGGGTTCGCTGCACCGTTCCGGGCGTCTCGACGAGTTCTTCGGCGCCATGCGCCGCAACGGGATGCGGTGCGAACGGTTTGCAGTCCAGCACGAGCCTTCTCCGGAGATGATCGACGAGGCGGTTTTCCGCTATCGAAAGGAGGGGATCGACGTGGTGCTCGCCGTCGGAGGCGGCAGCGTTCTCGACGCCGGCAAGGCGATTTCCGCAATGCTTCCTTCCGGTGGACCGGTTGAACGCCATATCGAGGGTGCGGCGGAGTATCGGCCGCACGACGGAAGCAAATCGCCGTTCGTCGCCGTGCCGACGACCGCCGGAACGGGTACCGAGGCGACGGACAACGCCGTCATCAGCAGGGTCGGCCGGAACGGCTACAAGCGTTCGCTTCGTCATCAGGCTTTCGTTCCGGATGTCGCACTGATAGATCCGGGGCCGATGCTGGGCCTCCCCCCGGAACTGACGGCTTCGTCCGGCATGGACGCGGGCACCCAACTTATCGAGGCATACCTTTCCCCGCGCGCTTCTCACTATACCGACGCGGTTGCCTGGAGCGGTCTCGAACGGTTTGCCCGTTCGTTTCTTCCGGCATGCGGGCCGGGCGGTTCCGATCCGGCCGTCAGGGCCGACATGGCCTATGCCGCCCTGATGTCCGGTATCGCCCTCTCGAATGCGGGTCTCGGAATTGTTCACGGATTCGCTTCCTCGATCGGCGGAGCGGTGCGGATACCGCACGGCACGCTCTGCGCAACCCTGCTCGCTTCCGCTACGAAGGAGAACATCAGGATGCTCGGAAAGGCAGGCGCGGCGGGCCGACCCTTTCTCGAAAAATACGGCCGGGTGGGGAGGCTTCTGGCCGGCGATCCGGGGCTCGGCGTCGACGATGCCTGCCGGACCCTCGTGCGTACCCTCGAGTCGTGGGCCGTCGAACTGCGTATTCCGCGATTGGGCGCTTACGGTGTCGGGGAAGAGGACCTTTCAGGTCTGGCTGCGCGTACGCGCAGCAAAAACAACCCGGTGCATCTCGCCCCGGAAAACCTGCTAACCATCATGAAGGAGCGGTTATAGCATGTACAAAACCAGTCTTGTCTTTCTGCTGTTCGCGGCGCTGCTCCTGGGAGGATGCTCCCAGAAATTTCAGCGTGGCGTCAAGGATTTTCAGTCGCGGTGGGTCGGCCTCGAGCGGAAAGTGACGGTGTATTCGGTCTCGGGCGAACCTGTCCGGACCTATCAGGGACGGATCGACATCGAACCGACCGAGTACGGCAACAAAATCAAGTTCGCCCACGACGGCAGGATGGTTCTCATCTACAACATGGGGGTCGTGGTCGAGGAAGTCGATTAACCAAAGGGAGGACAGCAGTTATGGAGTTCAGCTACAGGGAGATCGAAATGGCGTTCGATTTCGTCAGTTCGGGCGAGGAGGGGGATAATCTGGCCTATCTCTGCCGCGATGCCGGCGAGATCTTCTACTACTCCGAGACGCTCGGTCTGGACGAGCTTCGCGGCCGGGACATTCATCGCGGCGACTGCCTTTCGATTCCACACCGCGACGCTCTCGATCTCGGGGAGGAACTGGCTTTCGATTTCGTCGACGACCGGATGCCGGAGGAATACGCGGGCGTTCGGGACATCTTCGCCGATCCGGAACTCGGTGCATCGCGTTTCAGGGACATGGTCGAGGCGCAGGGACGGCTGGAGGAGTGGTGCGAGTATGAAGCCGACCGTATCGGCAGCGTGCTCAGGGAGTGGTGCTCCTCGAGAGGCATCGCGCTCCGGGAGTGACGGTCGCCGGTGCGCCCTGTTTGCAGGAGTGAACTTTTTTTCGATATTATTACGACGGAAGTCTCGTTCGTCCATAAATAGTCATCCTTTATGATCGACAAAAAAGAGCTTGTCAGCAGGATCCGCGAGGATATCAAAACCGAGGAGATGGCGGTTGTCCTCTACACGAAGCATCTGAAGGGAACGCTCGGAGTATCCGGGCTCGACAAGGCGACGAAGGACAGGATGGTCTTTCTGCTCGACAAGCTTACGGAAGAATCCAGGCAGCACGAGCTTCATATGAGAGAGCTCCTGGAAAAAATCCTCAACAGCGACAGGGATGTTTATTAACGAAGCATACCGGGATTATTTCCGCGAAATTCTCGAGCTCGAAAAGAGAATGGTCGAGGAGTCGCGCGAACTTGCCGAAGCGGTCGACGATCCCGAAGTAAAGCAGTTCATGCTTCGTATCATGATGGATGAAATACGCCACGTCTCCTATGTCGAGGAGCTGATACGATTGACCGAGGGAGATTCCTGAACGCGGTATCGCTACCGCCCGGTTTCGCCCGGGGAGTACCTTTCGCGTTTTCCAAACTTTTGATCTGCACCGGCTTCCCCTATGCCGTCAAGAAAAAGAACTCGCAGGCATATTCTGCCGTTTGCCGCTGCTGTAGCCGTTATTGTGCTCGGCACCGCGACACTGTTCTATTTCACGCAGGCCTCGGAAATTCTTTTCCATAAGGGACAGCGTTTGTACAAAGCCGGGAACTACCGGGAAGCCCTCCGCTGCTTTTCGGCGGCGCATGACGAAGACCCCGATAATCCTGAAACGACAGCCGCGGTTTTTGCAGCTTTGAATCGTCTCGACGGCGTGACGGAGGCTGACAGTCTGTTCGAGCGGCTCATCGACAGCCCTGCAGAACACCCCGGGTTCTTTTCCGCCGTCGCGGATTTCGCCTGTTCGCGCAGAAAGTTTGCCACGGCGGAGCGATATTACGCCAGAAGCCTTGCCGAAAAAGACGATCCGGCGGTTCGCCGCCGTTACGCCGAGGTTCTTGCATGGCGGAAAAAGTATCCTATGGCTCTCGATCAGATCGGGCACCTGCAGAGAGCCGGTATCGTCGAGCCGGGGCTTCGGGAGTTCAGGGCCGATGTGCTTTTCTGGGATGAGCAATACGAGGCGGCGGTAAGAGAGTACCTGCAACTCTACGAGGAAGGGAACGGCGGGGGAGAGCTTGTCGGTAAAATGACGGATATTATCGCTTTCTCGGTCTGGGACGAAACGTCGCTGGATTTTTATCGCGAAATTCTCGATCAAAAGGCGTTCGCAAGAGAGGATTCCCTGCACTTCCTGCTTGCGCAGAGCCTGGTGAACAGCCGACGGCGCGATGAGGCCGCCGAGGTGCTGGCGAAACTCCACGGGAAGAACCCTGCCGACAGGGAGACGGCGCTGTTGTATGCCTCGATCCTTTCCGGGCAGGGTGAGCGTAGCCGTGCCTACGCGGTATGCGAACGTTGTCTCGAATCCCATCCCTCGGACCGCGAACTGCTCGAAAGGTGCGTCAGTATTGCCGAATCTTCCGAAGATACGCGCGCGGCGCTACCCCTGTACGAACGTCTCATGAAGCTTTTTCCCGGCGACCGTGCCTTGCGGCTGAGGGCTGCACGCGCCCATGACCGGGCGAACAGTACCGAAAGAGCGCTTTCGCTCTATGCCGGACTGATTTCCACCGGTAAGCCCGGCGACGATCTCGTTACGGAATATTCCGGGCTTCTCTTCCGGGCGAAACGCTACCGGCGGCTCGTGGGATTCCACACGCCTCGCCTGCTTGCCGGTCGTTTGCGAAAAAAGAATGCCGTTCTGCTTGCCGACGCCCACCTCGCCTTGAACGACCGTTTGTCCTCGATTGCGGTTTATGAGCGGATGCTGGAAACGTTTCCCGGGGACAGGGATGTTTCGCTGAACCTGGCGCGTCTCCTGTCATGGGAGGGGAGGCACGACCGTGCCGCAAGCCTGTACGATGCGTTACGCGCTTCAGGATCTTTCCCTCCCGAGATTGCGATGGAGTACGCTGACGTTCTTTTCCGGGACGGTCGTTACCGGGCGGCGGTCGCCGAGTACGAAACGCTTTCGCGCACGGGCGGGCTGAACGAGCAGCGGTCGGGCAACTATGCCAACGCCCTGCTCGCGCTCGGCCGATACGCCGAAGCCACCAAAGTGTTCGCGTCGCTTCTGGAAAAACGGGAGGGAGATCCCGAGTTCGTTCGGGGCTATGCCGCCGCACTTGCCGGTGCGGGTGAGTCCGCAAGGGCGGAGAGCCTCTACCGTGATCTTCTCGCGCGTTATCCGGACGACGAAGAGAACTATACGGGACTGCTGAACATCGCGCTGTCGAAGAACGACCACGCCGAGGCTTTGCGCATCGCCGAATCCATGCAGGAACGTTTTCCCGACAGCGAAACGGCTTTGCTTCATGCGGCGAGAATTACCGGCTGGCAAAGGAATTACCCCGCCTCGAGCCGGTACTACGACAAGCTTGTCCGCCGTTATCCGGACAAAGCGATGTATTACAGGGAAAAGGCGCGGATGCTCGGGTGGAGCAGGCGTTACGATGAAGCCCGGAAGGTCTATGCACAGGCTCTCGGGCGTTTTGCGGACAATGAAGCGCTTGCGAGCGAAGCGGCTGCAAAAGGGTATTTTTACGACAACCGGTTCCGTAAAGCGGAACAGCGTTATCTCGAGTGGCTCGACAGGGAACCTCGTCATCCGGAGGCGCTGTCGGATATCGGCCGGTTGTATGCTGGACAGGCCAGATGGGATGAGGCAGTTGCGGTTTACGGCACCCTTCTACGGGAAAATCCCTCTCATCGTATCGCCCGGAAAGCTCTGCGGAAAATCAGGATCCGGAGGGACGAGACGCGCATCAAGACGACGTTCGGCTATTTTACCGCGAAAAGTGACGAGCGTTTAACGGATGTCGCCTGGCATTCCGAAGAGGCGGTGGCGACAGACCCCGTCGATGAAAACCTTTCGCTCTTCGCCGGAATAGAAAACAGGGTGTATGACTTCGATGCTCTGCCGGGGACTCCCGCAAGCCGAAAAATTGTCGCAGGATTCGAATACGAAAACGCCCCCGATCTCAGGATCGGAGGAGCGTACGGGTACCGTCTCGTGTCGGACGGTTTTGATGATTCGCACTACGTTTCCGCGGAACTGGCGGCGATGCCGCTGGATTGTCTCGAACTCGGGGCGCATTACCTGCACGACGCTGTCGTCGAGAACCCTGAAAGCCTCGTTCGGAACCTGCGGAAGGACGAGGCAGGGGTGCGCTTGGCGTTCCAACGCTACCGTGCCCTGCGGGCCGAGGCGGATTACGCCTATGCCCGGTATTCGGACGGCAACACCCGTTATGCCTACGGTTTCGGTCTCAAAGGCACCCTTTTCGAAAGAGAGGTGCGTCTGGACCTCTTGTGGCGCTGGCGGGAGTACGGTTTCAGTGACAGGGCGGAGTGGTATTTCACGCCGTCCGTTTTCAGTACGCACGGCGTAGGAGTGGAATTGCAGCACTATCCGAACCGGGAGGAGCGGTTCCGGGGCGCGGAGGATTTCTGGTACGCGCTCGGGTACACGCTTGTTTTCGAGCCTCACGGTTCGCGTTCACACTCGATCTTCGTGAAGGTCCGTAAAGACTGGTCGGCGAGGATGTCGTCCCACATCGAGTACGGGCACACGCGGAACGAGGACCGTTCGGTATACAGCGATCACTGGGCGCAGCTCCGGTTGCAGTGGTACCTTTAAGCTTCACAACCTTCGAACGCGATGAAAGGAAAACTTTCCCACAGGCTTGTCGTCATACAGATATTCATCCTTTTTGCCGCGATCGTTGCGTATGTCCTTTCGCGCGCGACTTTTCTGCTGAGCACCGACTATACGTTCCTCGAGCACCTTTTCGGTTTGTTTTTTTTCTCCGCCGAGATCTTTGTCATTTTCCAGGGAATCGGGTATTTCTCGAACGTTCTCGCCCGGAAAAGCCTCGATGACGCTCCCCGGAAAACTCTTGCCGGTGAGGAGCCCTCTGTCGCCATCCTCATTCCGGCCCGGCACGAGCCGAGGGAGGTCGTGGCAAGGACCGTACTTGCCTGCACAAACCTGAACTACCGCAACAAGACCATCTACCTTCTTGACGACTCCTCGATCCCGAAGTACAAGGAGGAGGCGAGAGCGATCGCAGAGGAATACGGCGTGGAACTGTTCACCAGAAAGGACAACCGCGGCGCCAAGGCCGGTATCATCAATGATGTCTGCAGGGTTCTCGATCAGAAATATCTCATTGTCTTTGACGCCGATCAGAATCCCATGCCGGGCTTCCTCAAGCTGACGGTTCCGTACCTCGAGGCCGACGAACGACTGGCTTTCGTGCAAACTCCCCAGTTTTACACCAACACCGAAGCCGGACCGGTCGCCCTGATAAGCAACGTCCAACAGGCGGTTTTTTTCGAGTATATCTGCGAGGGGAAATCCGGCAAGGACTCCATGTTCTGCTGTGGAACCAACTTCGTCCTGAGAAAAGAAGCGCTGGACGACATCGGGGGATTCGACGAGAACAGCGTCACGGAGGATGTGGCGACCACGCTGAAACTCCACGAAAAACGATGGAAGTCCCTTTATGTAAACAAGGCCTATACGTTCGGCATGGCCCCCGAAAATCTCGGATCGTATTTCATGCAGCAAAGCCGGTGGGCGATGGGCAACATCCAGCTTTTCAGTCAGCTTCTCAAAAAGTTCGTTACCGGTTCCCGCGCGCTCAGGCCCGTTCAATGGTTCGAGTACTTTGTCACCAGTACGTACTATTTTGTCGGATGGGCTTACCTGTTTCTGCTTGCCGCACCGCTCATGTACCTCTATTTCAACGTGCCGTCCTTCTTTATGGAGCCGTCGGTTTACGTTCTGACGTTCGTGCCCTACTTCGTTTTTTCGATTGTCGTGTTCTACAACGGTATGAAGAAGAGGAACTACCCCCGTTCGACAATTTTCAGGGCGCAGATGCTTGGAATGATTACCATTCCGGTGTATATGCGAGCGGCCGTTCTCGGCCTGACAAACAGGAAAAGAAAGTTTCAGATCACGCCCAAGGATGGAGCCAGGTCCATTTCCTACGCCATGCTCTGGCCTCAACTGCTGTTCCTGGGAGTGCATCTTTCAGCGGTTACCTGGGGCGGCCTCAGGCTGTATTACGAACAGAGCGCGGCCGTTGCCGTGAACGTGCTCTGGGTAAGCTATCATTTTATCATGTTCTGCAGCATATTCTATTTCAACCGGAAATGAAGCGCCTCCTTTTTTCGGTTCTTTCCGCGATGGGACTCCTGATGCTCTGCCAGGGGTGTTCCGAACGCACGAGCGATCCTTCGGTCATTCTCCGGAAGACCTGGAAAGGGTACACGGACAGTTTTATTCGCGAGGGAAGGGTCGTGCGGCCGAAAGACGGGTACGATACCGTGTCGGAAGGACAGGCATACGCCATGTTGAGAGCTCTTGCGGCGGATGACCGGGAAACCTTCGATGCGGTGCTCCGGTGGACGGAACGGCACCTGTCGAGAAAGGAGCGGGCCGGAGACCGCCTGCTTTCCTGGCGCTATGCCGACGGTGCGGTAGTCGATGCCAATTCGGCCGCGGACGCCGACACCGATTACGCACTCGCCCTAGTTCTGGCGTCACGAAAATGGCGTGACGCGTCCTATCTCGTTCTTGCAAAAGAGGTCATGAACGACATTCTCGATCGGGAAACCCGGCGCTTCAACGGCCGTCTCTATCTCCTTCCGTGGCCGCTTCAGCGCGGAGCACCCACCGGGAGGATACCCCAGAACCTTTCGTACTATTCACCCGCGCATTTCAGGATCTTCTTCGAGGAGACCGCCGACAAGCGCTGGCTCGAGCTGGTCGAGACCGGGTATCACCTCCAGCGCTTGATACAGCGGCGTTTCAATGGCGAGACCGGCAGCGGGTTGCTGCCCGACTGGTGCGAAATAGGGGCCGACGGCATTGTCGCCACGATGCCGGGCCGATCCGCCTCGTACGGCTGGGAAGCGGTGAGGATTCCCCTGCGGCTGGCGATGGATTACCTGTTGTACGGTGACGGCAGGGCGCTCGATCTGCTTCGGCGGTTTTCCGCTTTTTACGAAGAGGAGTACGCGGAAAACGGCATGATCTACAGCGAGTATTCATACGGAGGGGAGGCGGCCAATCCGTTCGAACATCCGCTGTTCTATACCGCAGCTTTCGCGGCGCTCGAAATTTCCGGTTCTTCGCTTGCCGACATGGCCTTCGAACGGGTTCACCGCTATCTCAAGGACAGAGAGGGAGCTTCCTGGTATCTCGATGAAAAGGAATACTATGCCAACAGTCTGTGCTGGCTGGCGGCATACTATCTTCAGACGAGGGGGCAGGTCTCCGAACATCTCCCCTGAGCGGATCGCTTTTCACCCGATTGTTTGCTTTCCATGCTGCTCCGGAATGTGCGGTTCTTTTCCTTTATCTGTTTGCGAAACGGACGTTTATTCTTTTTTTAATATAAAAAAATGATATAAGGCTATTTATTTAAATAAAATGGTTGATTTTGTCGTGTTGTTGACGTATGTTTTGTAATTGTTGCGATTACGTAAATTTCCCGGCGCGGGCGGGCGCATCGAATGCTTTCGTCGCCGGGCAGAACCCGACCCCCCATGTTCGACGCCGAGGTATATACGCATTACCTTTTCGAGTTGATGTGTCAGGAAACACGACTCTGGCATGACCTCGCCACGCTGAAAAAAAGCAACGACGAGCCTGAAGTACACGCCCTGTACAAAAGCTTGTCTCTCAATCGGATTCGTCGCTTCGTAAAAGCGAAAGAGTTTCTCGATGCCGAAGAAGAGAGCGCCGCTCGACCGCTGACGGCTTGCGAAAACTGCCTGATGCTGCAAAAGCACCAGTTGCAGGTCCGCGATGCATCGACAAATGGCGCGCTGTATTGCGTCAACATGAAAGGGCGGCATGAGTCGGGAAATTAGGCAGGCCCTGAATTCGGCGCAGGCACTGATCATGCATGCAAGAAATATTCAGCAGACGCTCGATCTTTCGGGACTGGAGGAAGAGAAGAAGGCGATGGTCATCGACTGGCTCGACACTCTCGTCAGCGATACGAGCAGGATATACGAGGGTCTCGAGGTCATCCGGTCGCGTTTGCAGGAGAACGAATGATTCAGTGCCGCCGGCTCGACCACCATTCTTCACCGTAATTGTAGAACAGTTCCTCTCCCTTGCGGATCGCCCGAAGCGCGTAAAGTACAAGCTCCGGTCCGAGCGGAGTCTCTTCGAGGTAGTAGCCGACGTTCGGCATCGAGGAGTGGTTGAAGAGCATGCCGTTGCCCATGGCGACCAGCCGTTTGTGCTCGTTTTCCCCGTAAAAGACGTAGTTCGTGAGTTCGCCTCCCACGTCCCGCTCGTCGAGTTCGAGCACGGGACAGCGTTCGATCACGTCGCCGTTGCCGAGATCTCTCGTCGCGAACGCGCCCCTGCCGCTGACGTTCGAGCGTCCTATGCGGACGGTGTTCCGGTTTTCGTCCTCTTTTCGCTTCGCGGTTTTCCTGCCGAGAACGACGCCGCATCCTGCCCCCGTTCCGAACAGTGCGAGCATGAGGGCCGCAAGGTATGGTTCCATCCGTTTTGGCCGTCTTCTGTTTCGGTTGAAGCTCCTATGTTACGAAAAAAGAACGAACGGCAAAAAACGGAGCCGCCTCAGACGATTCTGTCCGGATCGCTCGTATCGGGCAGCTTTCCCTGATAGCCGAAAAAGAACTGCAGAAGACCGACCAGCGCCCCGGACTGTTTGCTGACGTACCACTGGTCCGCCGCGCGCCGGTTGCCCAGCGCGTAGGAGGGGTAGGGGTGGATCGTATCCGACATCTGGCGGAGCGTGACCCCGTTTCTCATGGCGAGGGCGAATTCGCTGATCAGGTCCCCGGCGTGGATGCCGAGGATGTCCGCCCCGTAGATGCTTCCGTCGAAACCCGCTGCGTAGACCCGGATCCAGCCTTCGGTTTCGCTTTCGGTTATCGCGCGGTCTATTCTGTTGAAAGGGAAGCGGTACACCTCGTAGGAAATGCGTTTGCTTTGCAGATCCTCTTCCGTCGCTCCGACATGAGCCAGTTCGGGGTCGGTGTAGGTGCACCAGGGGACATGCTTTTCATCGGTTTTCATCGGAAGGCGGGTCAGCATTCTGCTCGCGGCGACCTTGGCCATGTGTTCCGCCATGTGAGTGAACTGCAGGCCTCCGGTTACGTCGCCGCAGGCGTAGATGTGGTGGCGGGAGGTCTGGCAGCTTTCGTTTATGCGGATGCCCCTTCCGCCGGTTTCGACTCCCGCGGCGTCGAGATCGAGGGATTCGATGTTCGCCTGTCTCCCCGCCGCGACGAGCAGGGCGTCGCCTTCGGTCCGGAACGTCTCGCCGGTTTTCCGGTCCTCCGCCGTGACGACGATCAGATCGCCCTTCATGGATATTCCGGTCACTGCGCTTTGGAGTCTGAACGAAACGCCTTCTCCGGAGAGGATTTCGCCCAGCATGGTCGTCAGTTCGGGGTGATCTTTCGGCAGAATCCGTTCGCCGAAGTCGAAGACCGTCACCTCGGAACCGAGGCGGTTAAACGCCTGTCCCATTTCTGTGCCGATGGGTCCGGCGCCGATGACGAGCAGTTTTTTCGGCAGGCGTTCGAGGGAGAAGATCGTTTCGTTGGTGAGAAAGGGGACGGACCCGAGTCCCTTGATCGGCGGCAGGACGGGGCGGCTTCCGGTCGCGATCACGATGTTTTTGCCGCGCAGGGTCTGCGTCTCCATGCCCTCTTTTGAAATCCTGACGGTGTGTTCGTCCATGAAGCCGCCCCGGCCCTCGATGACCGTGACGCCCATTTTCTCGTAGATTTCGGGAGCGTCGGCTTCCCTGTAGACATGGTGCTGTATGTCGTGCACCCGTTCGATGACCGCCCTGAAATCTACGACGGGTTCTCCCGCCGTGATGCCGAATGCCCCGGCGTTGCGTACGAGATGCGCGACTTTAGCGGATTTCAGAAGGGTTTTGCTCGGTATGCAGCCGTACCAG
This sequence comes from Chlorobium sp., assembly GCA_028282595.1. Classification (GTDB taxonomy): domain Bacteria; phylum Bacteroidota; class Chlorobiia; order Chlorobiales; family Chlorobiaceae; genus Prosthecochloris. The sequence continues at coordinate 19,114 of JANQHQ010000046.1, forward strand.
GTGCAGTCACCGCCCAGCTTTTTTTCTTCTATCATCGCGGTTTTCGCACCCAGCGAGGCCGAAACGCCCGCGGCGGTCAGACCCGCGGCGCCGCCGCCTATGACGATAACGTCGAAATCGAAGTTCATGATGTATCCTCCGTTTGTGACAACCGTTTTCTTATTGTTTTGCCGGTCGAGTACGCCCCGAAAACAACCAGCAGCGCGATAACGAGGTAGACCCACAAGGGAACGTTCTGTCCGGCGATGATGAGATAGAGGTAGGCGGAAATAAAGAAAAACCCGGTAAGGAGTGCCGGTAGCACGACCGGCTTTTTCTGTTTCAGGTTTCTGACGAGCCAGCCGAGACAGACGGTGAAAAAAGGAATGGCTCCCACATAGATCGCACCGAATAGCAGCGGATCGACGCCGTATTCCGCGCCGAGGCCCGTGAACCATTCGTAAAGTGCGTTCAGGTTCATCGTTCTCGATCCTTTTTCATGGTGCATTGCGGCAGCGCCGCCGCTTTTTTCGGGGGCTTCGCGGCTTGTGTCGGGGCGACGGTCCGCAAAGACGCTTTTTACAATGTACGGGACTTTTGCCAAAGACGGTCCGACGTTTGTCTTTTGATGGATAAATGTATAAGTTTGTTTTTGACTGGACGTCCAGCCAAAAGCTGCAGGCAACATCTTTCCGAAGGATCGTACGGTGACACAGACAGAGAACACTCCCGAACGCGAGAAAACCGCCTTGATTCTCGCCGCGGCGGCGCAGGTGCTTTCCCGCCACGGGTACGCGGGCGCAACGATAACGCGCGTCGCCGAGGAAGCCGGCGTGAGCCGCGGACTTCTGCACTACTATTTCAGGAACAAGGAGGACATGCTTGCAAAAGTTCTGCGGGACAATATGGGAACGGGCAGCGAAATTCTCGACGATATCTTCCGCGCCAGTTCCACTGCGGAGCATTTCGCACAGCGGCTGACGACTGTTTTCAGGGATATGTACAGGGCAAAACATGAGTTCTTCACGCTTTTCATGGAAGGGATTTCGATTTCCCGGCAGAGCGAAACGATCATGAAGCAGATGAGCTCGATGTATAAGGAGTTCCGGTTCTTGCTTCAGAAACACATCGAGGCGATGAGGGAGAGCGGCAACATCGGGCCCGGAATGCCGGCAAGGGGCATAGCCTTGCTGATAACGGGACTTCTGGACGGTCTGGGGCTGCAGCTTCTGCTCATTCCTGACATGGAGGACGATAACGAACTGTGGAAAAGTCTCGAGCTGGGTATTCTGACTCTTGTCAAAGGTGAGGTGCAGCCCGCGACGGCCGATAGATAAAGCAGAGATTTTTTGATGGCGGTGCATGCGAACGACGTGCTTCTTCGCGTGAGCGAGGTGAGCAAGATCTACACGATGGGCGAGGTGAAAGTCGAGGCCCTGAAGCAGGTGTCGGCCGATTTTTTCGCCGGTGAGCTTGTCGTGCTTCTCGGTGCTTCGGGAAGCGGAAAATCCACCCTGCTGAACATCGTCGGAGGGCTCGATGTGCCGACGGACGGAAAGATACTCTTTAACGGACGGGAAATAACGGCCGCGACCGAAGAGGAACTGACGGTTTACCGGCGGGAGTCCATCGGCTTCGTGTTCCAGTTCTACAATCTGATATCGAGTCTTACCGCGCTCGAAAACGTGCAGATGGTGACGGAGATCGCGAAAAATCCCATGTCGGCGGAAGAGGCACTGCGCCTTGTCGGGCTTGCGGACCGCATGCATCATTTTCCCGCCCAGCTCTCCGGAGGGGAGCAGCAGCGTGTGGCGATCGCACGCGCCGTCGCCAAAAGACCGGAACTTCTCCTGTGCGACGAACCTACCGGTGCACTCGATTACAAGACGGGAAAACTGGTGCTCGAGGTCATCCGGAAGGTGAACGGGGAACTCGGCACCACCACGTTCGTTATCACGCACAACGTTTCCATTGCGGCGATGGCCGACCGGGTGGTTCACATGCGGAGCGGAGAGATCACCGAGATCGAGCGCAACGAGCGGAAAGTCACCCCTTCGGAACTGAGCTGGTAGCGGGGCCATGAAAAAGCTGAACAGGAAACTCCTGCGGGAACTGATGCGGATGAAAGGCCAGATGCTGGCCGTTGCAGCCGTCGTCGCCTGCGGCATTTCGGTTTTCGTCGCCATGAGCAGCGTCGAATACTCCCTGAAGACGACCAGGGACAGCTACTACAGCGAGTACCGCTTCGCCGACGTCTTCATGCGGGCCAAACGCGCTCCCGAATCCATTCTCGAAAGCGTGAGAAAGATCGACGGCGTTGCGTCGGTCAGATCGAGGATCGTCACCGATGTGACGCTCGACGTGCCGGGCCTGAACGAACCCGCGAGCGGGAGGCTGGTGTCGATGCCCGACAGGAAAATGCCGGTGCTCAATGACATCTTTCTCCGCGAGGGCCGCTACATCGAGGCGGGACATCCGGAGGAGGTGATTGCCAGCGAAACCTTCATGAAGGCGAACGGACTCCGGGTTGGCGACCGGGTCGGAGCGGTGATCAACGGACGGTGGAAAGATCTGGTGATTGTCGGCAAAGGGCTGTCGCCCGAGTATATCTACGAGGTGCAGCCGGGTTCCTTTTTTCCGGACAACCGGCGTTTCGGGGTGTTCTGGATGAGCCGCGAAGCCCTCGAATCGGCGCTCGACATGACCGGCGCGTTCAACGACCTCTCACTCACGCTGGCGCACGGCGCGTCGGAAAAGGACGTCATCCGGAGGCTGGACGACATGTTCAGGCGTTACGGCTCCCTCGGCGCGTATGGAAGAAGCGAGCAGCTTTCCGACAGTTTCATTTCGGACGAAATCCGGCAGGTGGGCATACAGATCACCGTGTTGCCGACCATCTTTCTCGCCGTCACCGTCTTTCTCCTCAATATCGTTCTGAAACGGCTCGTCAGCACGCAGCGGGACCAGATAGCCGTTATGAAGGCTGTCGGGTACACCAATGAGGAAGTGGGGTTGCACTACCTCGGGTTCGCGATGGTTCCGGTGGTTCTGGGCGCCGTGGCGGGAACGGCGGTCGGCGCCTGGCTGGGGCTGCGGCTGACGAAAGTGTACCAGGATTTCTACGCGTTTGTCGAGCTGATCTATTCGTTCCGGTTCGAGGATGTCGCCCTGTCGGTTGTGCTCAGCGCCGGCGCGGCGCTTGTAGGCGCTCTCGGCGCGGTGCATGGTGCGGTTTCCCTGCCTCCGGCCGAGGCCATGCGGCCCGAGGCTCCCACGGTCTACAAACCGGGATTTCTCGACCGCAGGCAATTTCAGGAGAAGATTCCGGTTTCGATTCGCATTATCGTGAGGAATCTCGAACGGCGGCGGTGGAAGGCCGCGCTTTCGGTGCTGATGATAGCTTTTGCCGTTGCGATTCTTGTCTCCGGCCGTTACAGCTACGATGCGGTGGACCATATCTTCAAGGTGGAGCTGGTCGAAAAGCACCGCGAGGACCTCACGGTCGTGTTCAACGAATCGAAGCCGCGTTCCGTACAATACGATCTCTCGTCACTGGACGGGGTTCTGCAGCAGGAGTACTATCGGGAGGAATCCGTGCGATTGATCAACGAACACCGTTCGCGGCGGCAGTCGATAACCGGCCTGAAAAGCGTGGACGGTCTGAGACGCCTTGTCGATGCGCGTAATAATCCGGCAAGGCTGCCGGAAGAGGGATTGCTGCTGAGCTCGAAACTTGCCGGGATTCTTGACGTATCCCGTGGCGACTCCCTCACCGTAGAGTTCCTTCAGGGAAAGCGGCGTATCGTGCGGGTGCCGGTCGGAGGGACGATCGACGAGATGCTCGGCCTTTCGGCGTACATGCGTATCGATAATCTCGACCGCCTGACCGGCGAGAGCGGCCTGGTCAACGCGGCCTATCTGAGGATCGACCGGGACAAGGCGGAAAAACTGTTTGCGGAACTCAAGGAGATGCCCGGCGTGGCCGGAACTTCCATGCTGAAGGCGATGCAGAAGAGTTTCAGGGAGCTGATAGCCCGCAGCGCGACGACATCGACGATCGTTCTGACGACGTTTGCCGGCATTCTCGCTTTTGCCGTGGTTTACAACGGGGCGAGGATTTCGCTGTCCGAGCGCTCGCGGGAGCTCTCCAGCCTCCGGGTGCTCGGGCTGACCAGGCGTGAAATAGCGATTATCCTTCTGGGCGAACAGGCTGTTCTGACGATTGTCGCGCTGCCGCTGGGATTTCTGATCGGTATCGGGCTTTCCGTTCTGCTTGCGCTCGGCCTGAGTTCGGAATTGTATCGCATGCCGGTGGTTTTCAGCAGTTTCAACTTTGTGTTCGCGCTCGTGGCCATTGTAACGGTCGCGCTGTTCTCCGGTCTCATGGTGCGCTACCGGCTGGACAGACTGGATCTGATCGCGGTTCTGAAAACCAGGGAATGAGGCGCCGGATGTTTACCCTGCGGCCGGTTATTTGCTGTCTGTCGCATTCATGGTGGGCGGTACTGCGAACGGGACTTTGAACAACTGCTTTAAATGCACAGGAAAATGAAGTTTTCAAAAACACAGCGTATTGCGGCTGTCGCGGCCGTTGTCGGCGCGGGCGTTCTGTTCCTGATATTGAGGCCGTCGCCCCTTCAGGTCGATCTTGAGTCCATCGTCAGGGGGGAGCTTACCGTGACGCTCGACGGTGAGGGGAAGACGAGGGTGCGCGATGGCTTTACGATCGCTTCCCCGGTAAACGGCAGGATCGAGCGCATTACGCTCGAAGAGGGTGATGTTCTGGACAGGCACGGCGTCGTGGCCCGCGTCACGCCGCCGCCGCTCAATACCCGCGAGCGGGAGGAGGCGGAGGCTCGGTCCCGCTCTGCCGAGGCGGTTCTCGAAGCTGCGCGCGCGAACGAGCGCCAGGTCGGGGTGGGCCTCGACCGGGCGGCGAGGAAGTACCGGCGTTATGAAAATCTCTACCGGCAGGGGGCGGTTTCCGCCGAAGTTTTCGAGGATGCGAGGAGCGCCTGGCAGGTTTTGCAGAAACAGCACCGCGCAGCCGGCATGAATGTCGAATCGGCGCGCTACGATCTCGAAGCCGCGCGATCCCTGCTCGGCCGTTCGGGCGGCGGCAACACGGTGGAGATCCTCGCGCCCGAAAGCGGGAGGGTGCTGAGAGTGCTTGAAAAAAGCGCCCGAGTCGTTTCCGCGGGGACCCCCCTGGTGGAGATCGGCGATCCGGGGGATATGGAAGTGGTGATAGACGTACTCTCTTCGGATGCCGTCAAGGTCGAGCCCGGCATGCGGGTGTTCGTCGAGGAATGGGGCGGCGGTTCCCCGCTCCAGGGTGTCGTACGGACGATAGAGCCCGCGGCGTTCACCAAGATCTCGGCGCTCGGCATCGAGGAGAAGCGGGTCAACATCATCGTGGATCTGGACGAGCCGGAGGCACGGCTCGGCGACAACTATCGTGTGCAGGCGAAAATCATTCTCTGGAGGGGCGACGACATTCTGCAGGTTCCCGTGAGTGCGATTTTCAGGGGTGAAAAGGGCTGGAACGTTTTTTCCGTCCGGGAAAACAGGGTGGTCAAGCAGTCGCTCACGATCGGCAGGCGCGGGACCTACCATGCCGAAGTTCTCGACGGCCTCGAGGAGGGCGACCGCGTCGTGATCCATCCGACCAACGATCTCGAGGACGGCATGCGGGTGAAGGCTGCGGAGAGGTAGGATTAGCCGACGGGCGTCGACCGCCGTCAGCCGCAGGCGCGGGTCGGCATCACGGTTGCCGGGTCGTGCCGTTCCAGGAGGAAGGAGAATCGCTCGATCCTGAACGGCGCGCTGTCGTTGAAGCTCACCGAGCCTTCCGCAAAACGGATCGCGAGCGGTACGCTCACCTTGCGTTCGTCTCCGCACACGTTGTTTTTTTCTCCCGGCCTGAATGCTTGCAGGCCTCCTCCGGGAAAGACGGCCGTGACTTCGTCGTCTACGGTTTTCAGCCCCGTGACGAGTCCGTGGCGGTCGAATTCGAGTGAGTTCCGGTCGCCGTGTACACCGAGCGGTTCGTTGTCGAAAGCGGTCATCATGCCGAGGGGGGTGGGGACGGCGGTTTTTTTCAAGGGCTCCAGGGAGCGCACCGCGCCGTTTTCATAAAACGAGATTCCCGTTCTGAACTCCAGTTCACCACAGGGCGTCCTGACGGAGGCGCTTTCGCCGGGCCAGAGCGTCACGCTTTTCATCGCACCGCATTCGTAAAAGCGGACACCGAGTATTTTCGCCCTTACGATCCCGCCCGGAGTCCGCAGGACCGTTTCGGTCGCAAGGGCCAATTCGTTTTTCCAGGACCAGAAACCGCTGAGCTTGCCGTCGAGCGGGAACACCCGTTTGATCGCGCCGTTTTCATGAAAGGTGACCAGTTCCGCCGCGATCGTGCCCGCCGGAGTCCGGATTTCCGTTTGTTGCTGGAGAGGAAGGGATTTGATCGCCCCGTTTTTATAGAAAGAAACGGCTTTCCGTACGCGGCGCCCCATGTCCGAGGTTTCGTATTGCGGGACAAGTTCGCCGTAGGGCGTATCGAGCGTGTTTTTTTTCGACACGATCCATCCGTCCGTTCTCCCGTTCGAGGAGGGCGGGTGAAAGGTTAGTCCCCGAACGGTTCCGTAGAGGGTTCGTATGCTTTCCATGGTTTCGGGTCTGAACGTTATCACGATTCGTTATCGTAAGAACTTCAAGAACCGTGCCGGAAAGCGGAGTTTTATGTAAGATTCTTTTTTGTAATCGGTTATCTGTTTTCCGGGAGCAGGCTGGAAAGGCTTGAACGCTACATTTACGTAGTGTTGCGGGGCGCTCCTACATTCCGGTGGGTTTCGGGTGAGCGGGCGGGAGTGGATTGTCAGATGGAGTAGGGATTTTTTTCGGTTTCCCCGAGTCTGTCTCCCGGCTCGAAACGGCAATTCATCCCGTACAGGTTGCAGGTGTCGATCCGCCGCCCGGTCATTTTCAGGTAGTAGAAAAGCTGGTCCTTGTGCTGGTTCAGATGGAAAACCATGTGCAGAAGGCGCTGTCCCAGTACCATCGAGGTCATGGTCCAGGGAGCCGGGGCGAATTTGCCGGAAAGATCGCTTTCCTTGCATTTGCGGAGGCTTTTCAGGGCGAGTTTCCTGTCATCCAGGAGGAGCTTTCTGGCTTCGGAAACACTTTCGACCGACGGCAGCTTGCTGGCCGGAGGAAAGAGCTGACGGGGTTCGAGCTCGGCCTGCGGTATCTCTTCCCTGATGTCCCAGGCGCCGTTTATCAGACCTTCGAACGTACTGCCGCAGGCATCGGTGATGTGCATGAGAAGCTGTCCCATGCTCATCCAGTTGCTGCCGTGTTCGGGTTTCCAGTCGAGCTCCTCATCCCGTACAAAACTCATGAGATGGTCCGTAACCCCGTAGGTGTAGTGTATTTCATCGATTAGGAGTTCCCGCCATTTCATGATACGCAGAAGGACGTGTTGGAGGACGGATCGTTACAGATACAATATAGGTGAAAACGTGGTTTTCCGGTAGTGTCTGCGCTTCTCCGAAAGGAAGGTTTTTTGCGTTTTCCCGTTACTTCCGGTTTTTTTCGGAGATCGCTTTCTCTATGCTCGTCGAAATGGTCAGGCTTCGGAGCAGGTCGAGCAGGTTCTGCTCCACGTTCAGATTGAGGTGGACCGGCCGCCCATCCTGGAATGAAGGATTCACACCCCTGAGCTGCAGGCGGATGGAGGATTGGCCGTCGGGTTTCATGGAGATCGAGGAGGCGAGTTCGGAGTAGAGGAAATTGCTCAGGGCTTCGTAGGTGAACCGCAGACTCTGGTTCGCGGCTTCCCGTTCCTCCGGAGTCGTTTCGTACACGATCCGCCCGGTTTGCACGGCGTCCATCTGTCCGGCGGCGATTTCGAACCGGCCTTCGCCCATGACGACCGGGATGTTCCCTCCGACGGTGCCGGTTGCGCGGATTTTCTTCATTCCCTGCAGGTCGAGCAGTTTCTGAAGAGGAATGTCTTCGAGAATCAGCACCGTCGAGGCCGTTTGTCCGTTCATGTCGTAATCGAGGGTGTCGACGGCTACCGAGCCTCCCATGAAACCGGCTGAAAAGCCGGAAAGTGAAATCAGCGAGGGGGTGTTCCTGTTGCCCCAGAGCACCAGACGACCTTCGGGCGAGTAGAGCTGCAGCTCACCGCCGGAGGTTTCTCTTGCAAGCGACGCCAGCGTAAAATCGACGGTCGTCCTGCCCCCGAAAGTCCTCGATATCCGCAGGACCGGTTCGCTGTATACGTATGTCGCATCGTTCCGGGGAGTTCCCAGAAGGGTTTGGCGCTCGTCTGTTTTCTTTCCGGGGGGATCGTGCCGTACGGATCCGCTGCCGCCTGAGGTGAGGCGGGCGTTTCGTATGGACAGCCCGCCGTTCTTCAGTGAGAGAGGAACGGTGCCGGAAAGCGTTCCCCGGAGCGAACCGTCGAACGCTCCGTGCAGCCGGAGGCGTTCGGGCAGTGCCGCCCGGCGGAGAGTGAGGGTCAGCGAGGTGCTCTTTTGACCGGGATCGTAACGGGATGGGCCCGACGAGAGCGTGCCCCCGAGAAATGCACAGGAAAAGCCGTTCAGCGAGATGTTTTGCGCCGCTCCCTCGTGCCTGTTCAGGGTGAGGGTCGCGTTCAGGTTTTCGAAAAGCGCCGTCGTCCCGCTACCCGCGGCGGCTTCCACCGTGAGCCACGGGGTGCCGCCGGAGGCGTAGTACGCCAGCCGTGTGTCGCTGCTCGCACGGATCACGGCGTTTCGTATCGCGATGGTCGAGTCTCTGTATTCGACCGGAATTCTGCCGCTCAGGAAGCCTGTCGCAAAGGGTTTTGCAGGATTTGCGCTCCCGAAACCGGGAAGACCGGCAAGGGGAACGTTCTCGACATCGAGCGAGAAGGCTGCCGAGCGCTCCTGCTGGTCGTACTCTATGGCGGGCGTTGCCGCCCGTATGCCGAACAGGTCGATCGAACAGTCCGTAAGGGTGGCGACACAGGGGCGCGCGGGATCTTGCGGTGCGCCGAAAGTCGCCCGGAAGTCCGAGAGAGGAATTTTTTCCTCTCCCGAAAAGACGTCCGCGACCGTCAACCGCGAGGGCGGCTGTACCCAGCTCTTTTCGTCGGCTATGGAAACGGTGTAGGAGATGCCCCGGAATTCGATTTCGCCGCTCGATAGTCTGCCGTCTTCGATAGCATAGACGATGGATCGGGGAAGGAATCCGGGCGTGGCGCCGGGTCGTCCCAGGACGATCAGCCCGGCGGAGAGAACGGGGTTTTCATCGCTGAACGCGACACCCGAAGGTTTCTGGACGACGGTGAGGGAATCCGCACGCATGGTGACCGTCACCGGGAACTGCCACGATGAGGATCCGTCGGACGGGGCGGGTTTCCAGGAGATCCGGCCACCGTGTATCGTCGAGGAGTAGACCGAAGGCGAGGAACCGCAGGAGTCGGCGGGCGTGCGGAACTCCAGGTCGAGCCGCCCGAAATTCACGCCCGAAAGTCCCGGCCTCCCGGGATCGTGGAGGCGGGCCTTCACTCCGCTTTCCTGCAGCGCACGGTCGACGAGATGCTGTGCGTAACGGGGAAAGGCGTACCAGACGCCCGCCGCTGCTAACGCGAGCAGCAGCAAGAGGGCGGCGAAAAGACGCAGGAGCCGTTTCACGGTGGCGGGCGTTTGCCGGGGTGCGGGCAGTTACTTCTGCGACCAGCGGCCCTCGATCTTCACCCAGGTTCCGGGAAGGAATTCCGGATAGCGCTTTTCAAAGGTGACGGCTCCTGCGATTTCCTGTGTGGTTTCGTTCTTTTCGGCAATCTGCTTGTAGGCCTTCCGGCGTTCGCTGTTGACGGAGGCGATAAGCTGTTGCGCTTCTCCGGACGCCCCGGGAGGCTGGGCGAGATAGCCGTTGTCGACCTCTCCGGCCAGGCCTTTCGACAGGGCGGTCTTGAGATCCAGGGCAAATGCGCCGGCGCTGAACGAGAGCAGCAGGACACTCAGGAGAACAATGGTCCTCAGGCCGCGGCGAAGGGGTGTTGTCGTCGTGGAAATAGTCATGTCGGTCCTCCCTTGTTAAAAGATGTCTTTTCTTTCATCGAGCATGGTCTCGATGTCCTTGTCGAGGCGCACCCGTATCTCGTGATCGATCTTGACGTTCATGTTGATCGTGATCGGTTTTTCGGGAGCCTCGACCTTCACGGTCGGCTTGCAGGAGCAGAGCAGCACGAAGCAGAGCACGCCTGCCAGCGACCCTCTGGAGATGAGTGTTTTCATACTGGTTCCTGGGTTAAGTGAGTGCTTTGCATGGTTGATGTTACAGATACTTCATGTTGATGACCAGTGCGGCCTCCTCGGAATCGAACGTGAAGTTCGATTCGTCGAATTCCGGGGGGCCGAAACGGATTTTCGGATTGTTGGAGGCGCCGAAACCCTCCTTGGGCACGCCTATCCAGGTTTTGTCCATCTTGCGGTTGCGGTTTTCGTCGTGCAGCACGCTTACGGCATAGGTGCCGTAGGGAATGTTTTCGAGAACGCACTCCATCTCGGTTCCGGTCGGTTCGGTGCCCCCGAGCGCGAATGCGTTATCGGAATCGCCGGGAAAGCCCTCTTCGGAACGGAAGAGCGCGATGCCGATATAGCCGTCGGAATTTCTGAGGTTCGTGATGCGGATACAGAGGTTGCCGGTCCGGTTTCCGATCAAGAGGTCTCCGTCCTCCTCATTGAAGGTGACCGGGACGCTTCTGCTGCCGGGCTCCCGCGGGTTGCCGTCTTCCGCCAGCGCCGCCGGCGAGAAGCGGGCGAACATCAGGACAAGGAGAAATGCTGCAGAACGTTTCATGGGGTCAGAACATGCTGTTTTCGGTTTCGGCGATCGCGTCGTCCAGCTCGGCTCTCAGCTCGGGGGGCAGTCCCATGATGTCGATGTTGAGAAAACCCCTGATAATGGTCGAGCTTGCTTCCTCCTCGTCGAGTCCCCGGATCATGAGGTACTCGATCTCCTCTTTCGCTATCTTGCCGACAGCCGCCTCGTGAGAGAGTTCGACTCCCTCGGCCCGGCCGTCGAGTTCGGGAATGGCGTGAATGACGCCGTTGTTGAGCAGGAGACCCTCGCATTCGAGATGTCCTTTCGTGGGAGAGATGTTGGCCTGTATGTGCCCGCGAGCGACAATCGTCCCCCCGGAAGCGATGGCGTGCGAAACGATTTCCGTTCTGGTGTCCACGGCGTCGAGAATCACCCGGTTTCCGACGTCCATATAGGTTCCCTCGGTCGCTACGATGACCGAGTTGAAACGCGAAACCGAGCCCGCTCCCTTCATCACTATCTTGGGATACATCTGAAGGTTTTTTACCGGCTTCAGGCTTATGTAGTTGCTCAGGAAAACGCCCCCGGCCTCGACCTGACCGACCGAACGGGGTCGCACCTCGACCTGTTCGCCCCAGTTGTGCACCATGGTGAAGGTGAGGCTGGCGTTTTTTTCCACATAGAACTCGGTTATGCCGATGTGTGCGGCCTTCTGGTCGGCAAGGGTTGTCGTGCAGCCCGAAAGGATGTGGGCCTCGGCGCCTTCCTCGACGATCACGATGTTGTGTACGTTCTGGCCGACCTTCTCGGTGTGCATCATCAAGCACGACTGGATCGGGGCGGTGAGACGCGCGCCCTTCTTGACACGGATGACGTAACCGCCGTGGACGTGATCCGCCGCGAGCCGGGTGAATTCGTCCTTTTCCGGGTTTACAAGATTCCACTGCAGGTCGGCGAGGCCCTCGTGGATCTTGAGAGCAAGTCCCAGCGGCAGAATTTCAACGCCGGGATCGTAGGATTTGCAGAAGGCGTGATCGTGATCGATCAGAACGAACGATGCGCTGCGGTTCTTCTCCGAAGAGTCGAAGCCCGCCATCATCATGCTCTGCTTTTCTTTATCGGCCATGCGGTTCAGATCCTCGATCTGTTCGCTTCCGTGACCGGAAAACTCGTATTTCGAAAGGTCTATATCGTTCATAATCCATGCTTCGTGGAGGCATGGCGATGTCCGCCATGCGGGCCCGAGGTGTAACTGCGTGTTCTGACTATTAATACCGACGTTTTTTTTATTCAGTTCTTGTACGGTTTCTCTTGCGGCCGCACCGGCGTCCGTTTACGTGAGGCAGCGGATGCACTCTTGGTACCCGTACTTCTGCAGATGGTCCAGAATGCGTTTCGGGTTGTCCTCGCAGCAGAGGTGCCCGTTATAGAGCACATGGCCCCTGTCGGCCGCAATGTAATCGAGGATATACCCGGTATGGGTGATGACCAGGCCGGAGGTTCTGCGCGTATGCATCAGTTCGTGCATGGAGTGTTTTCCGTTGGGCTCCGGACTCCCCTCGAGCAGCTCTTTCGCCATGGCGCCCACAAGTGCGATGTTTTCGACGTCGACTCCGGATTCGGGCTCGTCGAACAGCACGAAATTCGGTCTCTGGGCCATGAGCTGCAGGATTTCGGAGCGCTTGATCTCCCCGCCGGAAAAACCGAGATTGATATCCCGGTCGAGAAACTTTTCCATGTTCACCTTCCTGGCCAGGGATTCGATGTCTATCGGTTCTTTTCCGGCGCACAGTTCGACCAAGCCCCGGGTTTTCAACCCGTGGATCGACGGAGGACGCTGCATCGACATGCCGATGCCCTTGCGGGCGCGTTCGTATGCGGGAATGCGGGTGATGTCGTCGCCGTTGAAAAGAATTTTTCCCTCCGTAACCTCGTAATTGCCGATGCCCATGACCGTGTAGAGCAGGGTTGTTTTCCCCGACCCGTTGGGTCCGAACAGGATAACCGTTTCCCCTTCACCGATATGCAGGTTGATGCCTTTCAGGATCGGAGTGTCGTTTATGGATACATGGAGGTTTTCTATGGTGAGCATGACCGTACGTTTTCGCTTTTTTTTCCGGCCGCCGGGACGGTGGACGATTTCATTTTCAGGATAAGATAGAAAAGATGAACTGTTTCCGAAATTTTCAGTCTCCGGCCGGGTCCGTCCGGAAGCGCGCAGAGCGGGCAAACTTTTCGGGCGTTCTCTCGGTTATACAGAGGAAACTCCTTTCGTTTCGAGCCGTACGTTATCTTCTTCTCCCAACCCGTGAAAACAGGACCATACGATATGCAGACCGAGTCGCTGGATTTCAACTGTGACATACTGGAACAGAGTCACGATATTCCCGTTCTTGTCGATTTCTGGGCCGAATGGTGTGGCCCCTGCAGGATGCTCGGACCGGTGCTCGAAAGCCTGGCCGAAAAGCATGCCGGAGAATTTCTTCTGGTCAAGATCAACACCGAGGAGTATCCCGAAATCGCCCAGCGGTACGGGATCATGAGCATTCCGGCCGTCAAGCTCTTCATCAAGGGCGAGATTGCAGGCGAGTTTGCCGGTGCTCTGCCGGAAGACCACATAGAGCAGTGGCTGAAAAAAACGCTGCCGAGCCGTTATGCGGAAGAGATCGGGCTTGCCGCGGGACTTGTAGCGGAAGGCAAGGAGTTCAAGGCCGTTCCCATTCTGGAAGAGGTGCTGAAATACGAACCCGGCAACACGGAAGCGACAGCGATGCTCGTCAGGCTGAAACTGTTCGGCAGTCCGGAGGAGGTCGCCGCCCTTGTTCCGATGCTGGAAAAGGAGTACGAGTTTTCGGAGCTTGTCTCCTCGGTCGCTACGCTTTCCGAACTGCTGTCCAGGAAAAAGGAGGCGTATCCCGACGGTCCGGCGAGGGAGCTCTACGTGAGGGCGGTCGACGAGCTTCGCGGAAAGAATTTCGATGCGGCCCTCGACGCTTTCATCGGGGTATTGCGGGAAGACCGCTATTATGACGACGACGGAGCCCGCAAGGCCTGTATCGCTGTTTTCAAGTATCTCGGTGAAGAACATCCGGTCACCCTGAAACACAGAAAGATCTTCGACCGGGCGCTCTACTGAACGACCTTCCGGCATGCGCCGGAGAGAGCCTGTAATGAACATGCCCGAAAAAAACAAGCCGGTGATCGGCGTGGATCTCGACGGCGTATGCGCCGATTTTTACGGACGCATGCGCGAAATCGCCGCGGAGTGGTTCGAACGGCCGGTCGACAGCCTGTCGGAGGATGTTTCCTACGGCCTGGAAGAGTGGGGAATCTCCGACACCAAACAGTACGAAAGCCTCCACCGTTTTGCGCTCAACCAGCGTCAGCTCTTCAAAACCATGCCCATGTTGCCGGGGGCGAGAAAATATCTGAGAAAACTTTCCGACGACGGCTATCACATCAGAATCGTCACCCACCGCCTGTTCATACACTACTCGCATGCCGCCGCCGTCCAGCAGACGGTCGCGTGGCTTGACGGCCACGGTATTCCGTACTGGGATCTCTGCTTCATGAAGGAAAAGTCGGCCGTCGGAGCCGACATCTACGTCGAGGACAATCCGCACAACGTCCTGCAGCTTCGAGAGAAGGGGTTTGCCACGATCTGTTTCGCCAACAGCACGAACAAGGAAATACCGTCCCCCCGCGCCTCCGGCTGGCGGGAGGTGTACGACATCATCCGCGCTCTCTGAGGCGGGCCGTGTCCGCTACATCCAGGGAAGCGCGCCGACCTTGTCCAGCTCTATCACCCGCGCTTTTTCGGGAAAGCGGTACTCTATGCCGTTCTTTTCCGGGTCGAGGGTCCGTTCGTCGTAAACGATCACCATTTCCTGCTTCCCGCCTCCGTCGAGCGCGGGATGGAACATCAGGAGGTCGATCTCCGCCGGGAGGGAGATGCTTCTGTCGCCCGAACTGTAGGGGAGGAACCGTCGGAAATGCATCTCGAGCCGTTTTCCGCCCGAAGCGTCGCTGATCACAAGCGCTTCCAGGAGCCGGGTGGCGGGGTCTACAAGCAGCTCTTTGGAACCCGAAGCCGTCGCGATCGTATAACTCACCTTTCCGAAGCCTCGTTTGACCGAACGGACGGAAGCCAGGGGTTCCTCGATCGAGACGGAGCCCGTGACCGCCTCGGAAAGCAGCCGGTAGCCGCTTCTCACCCCGAGGATCTTTTCGATATTGTCAGGGGTGTTGTTTCCGACGAAAAGCCTGTTGTTCACGAGATCGTGAACGAAGAGCGAGTCGGGGCGGAACAGCATGTCGGCCACGGGCCAGTCGAGCAGGCCGGAGCTCACGATGATGCGCATCTCTCCCGATTTCCTGCGCTGGATGCTGCTGAAAACGCGCTCCTTCCTCGCGGGGGTTCTGATCCATATGTCGGCGAACCCGTCGACTTCCGCGATCGAGCCCGAATCCGACGCGACGTCCGCGTAAAGCTTCGAAAGTTCGGCATCGAGCTCCACGCTTTCCGACGGCCATTGCTGAAGAGTGGCCGTTTTGAAGCCGGTGCAGCCCGAGACGAGAACGGCGACGAGGAAGAGGAGCGGGAGGGCTGGCGTCTTTTTCATGGCACTGACTTTCGGTGTGTTCGGCAAACCGCGGCTTCGGGGTTCATTGTCCGTGCCGCCGCCTGCGGCGGAAGAACGTTCCGGTCCGGGGCGGCGACATCCGAATAAATATCGGGAATATTCCGCTTTAATTCCTAAATAGTTGGCGACGCGTTTATTTTATTCGTAACGGTAGCGCCGCCCAACAATCAGATTGTACAAGCCGATGCACTCCCTCTATTTAAAACCTAAAGAACACCGGAGGCTGTTCAGGGGGCACCTCTGGTCGTTCAGCAATGAGTTCCAGTCTCTGCCCGGCGATATCGCCGCCGGCGAAACCGTCCGCCTCTACACGCACGACGGCCAGTTCATCGGCACGGGGTTCTACAACCCCCACTCGCTGATCTCCTTCCGGCTGCTGTCGCGCGAGGGGGAAGTTCCCGATGCGGCCTTTTTCCGGAAAAAGATTCTCGCTGCGCTCGCATTGAGGGAAAAGCTCTATCCCTCCGGCGAAACCAACGCCTTCCGGCTCGTTCACGGGGAATCCGACGGCCTTCCGGGACTTGTCATCGACCGGTTCGACTCCTCGTTCGTGCTCCAGGCGTTTTCGGCCGGCATGGATGTCCACCTCTCGCTCATATGCGACGTGCTCCGGGAGCTTTTCGACCCGACCTCGATATTCGTCCGCAACGAATCGGTTCTACGGGAGCTCGAGGGGCTGCCGCTTTACAGGAAACCGGTTTTCGGTCCCGACGAGGAAGCGCTGAAAACCATTTACGATACCGGCGTTTCCTACCGGATCAACCTGCTCGAAGGTCACAAGACGGGTTTTTTCCTCGACCAGAGGGAGAACCGCCGCATGGTGCGGAAGTTCGCCAAAGGCGCCGAAGTGCTCGATGTCTTTACCAGCGACGGTGGTTTCGCCCTCAATGCACTTCACGGCGGGGCGGTTTCCGCGACAATGGTCGATATTTCCGGCCAGGCGCTGAAACGCGCCGGGGAGAATGCACGCCTGAACGATTTTCATGCGGTCACGTTCCTGCAGGGGGACGCATTCGAGGTTCTGGACGGTCTGATATCGGCAAAAAAATCCTACGATCTCGTCATTCTCGATCCGCCGAGCTTCACCAAAAGCAGAAAGAACCTGCCGACCGCCCTCAAGGCCTATAAAAAGCTCAACCGCCTCGGACTGAGGCTTGCGAGGAAAGGAGGATTCTTCGCCACGGCGTCCTGTTCCCGTCACGTGTCGGAAGGGGATTTTCTCGACGCCGTCCATCAGGCCTCCCTTTCCGCGGGGAAGAACCTCCGTCTGATCTGCCGGAATTCACAGCCGCCGGATCATCCGGTGCTGCTTTCCATGCCCGAAACCAGCTATCTGAAATTCGCCTGTTTTTATGTCGGGTGACCCCGACTGCCGGTAAAGAGCGCAAAAAGAGAGAAAGGCCCCGACGAAAAGGGCCTTTCTCTTGGTTCCGGTGTCAGTAAACTCACGCTTGCGTGGTTTTCCCGCGGCCGAGCTTCAGGACTACTTTTCCGACGATCATGTCCCGCGTGACCAGACCGATGGAACGGCTGTCCGTACTCAGCGGATGCGTGCCTTCGACAAAAAAACCGCCGTCCGTTTCCCTGGCTATTTTTTTCAGGAGAAGCCCGTGAAGGCGGTTTGTAAAGACAATGCAGTCTCCGGTTTGCGGCTTGAACCAGCGGCTGCTTACGGAAAGAACATAGTCACCCTCGCGGTACGAGGGTGACATGCTGTGTCCCGTAACCTTGCATACGGAAAGCATCACAGTACCGGATAGACCACTTCCAGAGCGGGCGGATACGGAGAGGTGGCCCGTTTGGTCGCAACGCTTTTCAGCTCCCAGAAGATCTCGGCGAAACGGTTGACGTTTTCCAGTAGTTCGAGCGCGGCCTCTTTGTTGATCTCCTGCTTCGCCTTGGAGCCGAGGAGCATGATGTTGTGCGTGATCTCGTGCAGTTCGGGGTGTTTTTCGATGTGAGGGGCTTTGAAGAAGTCGCCCCAGATAATGCGTATTTCGTGCTTCACGATCGCGGCATGGCGTTCTTTTTCGGCGATGTACCGGTTCACTTCGTTGTACCACTCGACGGTGTGTTCCGCTTCCCTGTGTTCGTTGAGGAAGTCGATCATACGGACGATGGTAAGGCAGGATACGAGGGCGTGCCCGGGATCGTAAATCCCGCAGGGAATGTCGCAATGTGCTTTGACTTCTTGTACGGGAAGCACTTTTTCCAGAAAATCGAAGGTTTTGTTACGCATGGCTGTCGATGTTTTTTTGTTGTACCTGAAAAAGGCGTGGTTACGGGTGATTGGGAAATCCTTCCCTGAAGCGTTGCAGGATTCGAACAGCCCCGGAGAATGTCCTGTCCGGGTTGATCGAAAGGAAAGACGAGAAACGCGATCTCGTTCGCGATTTCGTTTTTTAACTGTTGCCGGAAAGATTTAGTTTCTTGTCGGGTACGATATTTTTTACGAACGAGGGACAAGGCGGGGCGTACGTTCCCGGTACATGGCGAAACCGTTTATGCATGAATGAGCCTGCGCGGAGCGACCCGCCCCCGGTGCCGGGGACGGAAGTCCGGCAGGTTACGGGCGGCGTACGGAAGAGTACCGGAAGCGCCCCGTTCTCCGGCGGGAGGCACTCTGTGAAATCAGGAGGCATCTTGACAACAGAAATTCCTGAGAGGGTTGTATGCGACAAAAGCCGTTTCTTCTCGGTGTGACCGGCGGGTTGGGCAGCGGCAAGAGCACCGTCTGCGGGATGCTGGCCGGTATGGGGTGCGCCGTGTTCGAAGCCGACCGTGCAGCCAGGGAACTGCAGGTTTCCGACCCCCGGATCGTCGCCGGCATCAGGACCCTTTTCGGGGACGGGGTGTATTCGACGGACCGGTCGGGACGCCTGTCGCTCGATCGCAGGGCCGTCGCCCGGCGGATTTTTTCCGACGACACTCTTCGTGAGCGGCTGAACCGGCTGGTGCATCCCGGAGTTTTCGAAGCGTTTCGCGACGCAATCCGCCTTGCAACCGGCGAGGGGGCCAGGGTTCTCGTCAAGGAGGCGGCGATTCTGTTCGAGTCCGGAGGGGAGCTGGGACTCGACGCGGTGGCCGTCGTGGTTGCGGATTCCGAAAAACGGGTCGAGCGCGCCGTCGGAAAGGGTATGGGGACGCGGGAGGAGGTCCTGAGAAGAATGGCCGCGCAGTGGCCCCAGGAAAAGCTTGTGGAAAAAGCTGATTTCGTGCTCGAAAACAACGGTACGCTCGGAGAGCTGGAAGAGCGGACCCGCAGGATGTACGAGGTGCTGCTCGAACGGGCGGATGCCTGAGGGCGGTCAGCGGAGCGCTTCGTTCCGGCGGTTGACGTATCCTGAAATCCAGATGCTGATCTCGTAGAGAAGTACCATCGGGAGAGCGATGACGAGCTGCGTTACCAGGTCCGTCGAGGGGGTCACGAGCGCAGCGACGATGAGCAGTACGACAATGGCGTGTTTGCGGTAAAATCGCATGAACGCCGGCGTGAGCAGGCCGGTTTTGGAGAGGACGAAGGAAAGAAACGGCAGCTCGAAGACCAGGCCCGCCGTCAGGAGCGCTCCCACGAAGAAGCTGATATAATCCTGCACCGCGATATTGTTCTCGATCAGGGGTGTGCCGAAACCGGCGAAAAACTTCAGGGAGACGGGCAGAAAGACGAAGTAGCCGAAAGCGATTCCGGCGAAAAACGAGAGCGAGATGAAGGAAATGACAAAGCGCGTGGCGCTCTTTTCTTTCTGCTGCAGTCCAGGCAGCACGAACTGCCATACCTGGTAGACCAGAAAGGGGAATGAGAGAATGAAGCCGGAAAAGAAGATTACCTGCAGATAGAGTGAAATCTGTCCGTAGGGTACGAGGTTCTGCAGGACGACGGCATCGCTGCTCCGCTTCAGGGGTGCGATGAGAATATCGTTGACCAGGGTGTCCGAGAAAAAGGCGCAGGCGACGGTGACGATAACGAGGGCGATGCCGCTTTTTATCAGCCGGTGACGAAGTTCGTCGAGATGTTCGAGGAAATTCATCTCCGACCCTTCGCGGTCCGCATTCTCCCCGGTCTCTTCCCGCGCCGTGATCTCGCGTTCTTTCTCCGCCTTTTCCCGCAGGTGCTCCTCCATCAACTGGGACGCCGGTGATTTCGGTCTCGTGGATTCTGTTTCGCTGCTCATTCCAGGTACGATGCGGGTGGCCCGGTGATTATTGTCGGGACAGGCCTGTATGCCTGAATCGAAACATAGTAATAAAGATCGCCGAGGCAAGCAAATGGCAGGAATTATTTTTCCTTTTATCGGAGTTATTGTGTAGAATATTTCCGTTCTTGTAAAAGTCCGGTGTCGGAAGGGCTCCCGCAGGGCTTTCCCCGTTTCCGGAACTGTACAGCCTTTTCCTGCCTCCGTTTTGCCGGCCGAGCATGCCGGACGTGACGGAGCGCTATGTCAGCAGGCGGGATAACGACTATGATCACGTGAAACTACAAGAGGTTACCGCTCCTGTCGCCGGGGAACTGGCGATTTTCAGGCAGAAGTACAAGACAGCCCTGCAAAGCGACAACACCCTCGTCGACAGAGTGGTGCGCTACATTCTCAGGCAGCAGGGCAAGCAGATCCGTCCGTTGCTCGTGATGCTCGGAGCGAAGGTTTGCGGCGGAGTGCAGGAATCCTCCTTTCGCGCGGCCATCATGGTCGAACTGCTGCATTCGGCGACGCTCATCCATGACGACGTGGTCGACGGCGCGGAGATGCGCCGGGGCCTCCCCTCGATCAACGCCCTGTGGAAGAACAAGATTTCGGTTCTTATCGGGGATTACATGCTCTCCAAGGGTCTTCTCTTTTCCCTCGACAACAGGGACTACACTTTTCTGCACCTGGTTTCGGACGCGGTTCGCCGCATGAGCGAGGGAGAGATTCTGCAGATACAGAAAACCCGGAGCCTGGACATCACCGAGGCGGATTACCTGCGGGTCATATCGGACAAGACCGCTTCTCTTCTGGCTACATCGACCGCGATGGGCGCGGCGAGCGTAACCGGGGACGAGGAAAAAGTCCAGGCTTTGAAGCATTACGGCGAGTATCTCGGCCTTGCCTTCCAGATCCGCGACGACCTTCTGGACTATACCGGCGATTCGAAAAAAACGGGCAAGCAGCTCGGTATAGACATCAAGGATAAAAAAATCACTCTTCCGCTCATCTACGCATTGCGTAATGCGGAGGCGTCCGAACAGAAGCGGATCCGGTCGATACTGAAAAGCTCGAAGAAGCGGGCGATGCGGAGCAGGGAAGTGATCGACTTCGTTTCGCAGCGGGGCGGTCTCGAATACGCGGTCGAAGTGGCCGAAGGGTTCGCTTCGAAAGCGCTCGATGCTCTCGCTCCCCTCGATGGGTCCGAGGCGAAACAGGCGCTGTGCGGGCTTGTCGATTTTGTGATGAAACGTCAGAATTAACGATGCTCGCCATCGATCTCGTAACCCCATGATGAAAAAAGCCCTCGCAGGACTGTTACTTATCATTGCCGTGTACGTCGCCATGGACCGGTTCGTCATGCCGTCCTACACGCAGCAGGGCAAAAGCGTTACGGTGCCGGACGTAACCCGCAGGACG
Organism: Chlorobium sp.; assembly: GCA_028282595.1. Classification (GTDB taxonomy): domain Bacteria; phylum Bacteroidota; class Chlorobiia; order Chlorobiales; family Chlorobiaceae; genus Prosthecochloris. Next base: position 40,160 of record JANQHQ010000046.1, read on the forward strand.
TATGACGTCGCTGCAGGAGCGCTTGAATCCGCGGGGCTTTCCGTAAAGAAGAGTTTCACCGTCCGTTACCTGAAGAATGTCGATTCGACCATGGTGATCGACCAGCGTCCCGCCGCGGGCAGTGCGGTGAAACCGGGCAGAACGGTCTACCTGGTCGTGAACAAGCGTGAGAAGCCGGTTATCGCCATGCCGGATTTTTACGGCCGGCCGCTCGACGAGGCGCGCCAGATTCTGAGGCGTCTCGAAGTCGGAGTGAAGGAGGTCGCCGAGCAGGAGATTCTCGATCCCGATGAGGACGGCAAGGTTCTCGGACAGTCGATTGCGCCGAACAGCATGGTTTCGACGGACGCCTCCGTTTCGCTCATCGTGGGCAGGATCGCGGAGGAAGAGCTGGTGGAAAGGAAGCCCGTGCCCGACGTTCTGGGAATGTCTCTCTCCCAGGCCCGTTCCCTTATCGTCGAAGAGGGTTTCAATACGGGCAACGTCTACTACGAATACTCATCGTTGCTCGTGCCCAACACCGTCATCAGCCAGAAACCCGCGGTCAACACCCCCGCCGAACCCGGGCAGGTCGTCGATCTGACGGTCGTGACGGACCAGGAGTAGCCGTTGAGCAGAGGGGTGATGGGGGAGTGGACGGAGGACGGTCAGCGGTAATTCGCTTTTTTGTATTCGTCCCTCAGATCCTTTATGCCCGTGGTCCGGTCGTTGCCGTCGCTGATTATTCCGAAATATTCCAGTACGATCCGCACCACGAGCCAGAGGCCGGCAAAAAATATTCTGATACCGCTGAAGATGTTTCCGATTACATCCATGATGGTTGTCGCGTCTTCTGACGAATGAAAAAGCCATTCGATCCGAATGGCTTTTTACGGGTCTTCTGTCCGGGTGCGCTATTCCGCACGCTCGCTTTCGGCCGCAAGCCAGTCCTGAACATCAGAACCGTGCATTCTCCCACGCTGTTCCCAGCGATAGTAGGCGGCGATCCGGATCTGTTCTTCCCGCTCCGCGGGCGCGGGCCGGGAGGTTGCCGCGGCCGTTTTTTTCGCCTTCGGGGCTTTGGCGGTCTGTGCGGTTTTTTTCGGGCGGGCGCTCTTTCTCGTCGCCGCGGTTTTCTTCGCCGGAGCAGGTTTCGCGGTCTTCTTCTTTGCGGTGGCGGTTTTCTTTACCGTTTTCGCCGGGCTTTTTTCCCGTTCTGTATTTTTTCCGGGCATGGTTGTCTCGATAGATTGAAAGTGAATTGTACGTACAACTGAAAAAATCAATTGAAGATAAAAAATTATATTGGTTCAGCGGTACGGGAGGCCGTCTATTTTCCGTTCCGTCACCCGTAGTTTACATTGTCCCGTTTTTCCGTCTGCCTTCTATCATGCACATGCCAGGTGAGTCGACTCCCGTTTCATGAAAGATTCCCCGAAAATCAAGGGTAGCTGGGACCGCAATGTCCGCGCCTTTTTTTATATCCTGTTCCGGAGGAGTCGCTACTTCAAGGGGACGTCCCAGAGGTTTTTCAAGCTGACGCTGGAAAATATTCTGGTTCAACTGAATCTGAACCAGGATCTTCCCTTCCTGTTCGTCGCGGTCTTTGTCGGCGTGACGACAGGCTACGTGGCCGTCGTGTTTCACGACGCGATCAAGCTGTTGAGTCACTTCTTTTTCGGCGGACTGGAGGTTTTCGGCACGTCCATTCTTTTCGACGACTACTGGGGTTTTCTCATTCCCCTCGTGCCGGCGACGGGTGGGCTCCTGGTCGGTCTCTACAACGTCTACGTCGTCCGGACGCGGCCCGGGCACGGCCTGGCCAGCATCATCAAGGCCGTGGCCCAGAATGACGGTAATATGCCGAGGAAACTCTGGATTCACCGGACGATAACGTCCGTTCTCAGTATCGGAACCGGCGGCGGCGGCGGCCGCGAGGCTCCCATCGCCCAGGTAGGCGCGGCTCTCGGATCGTCGGTCGCCCAGATGCTGAAATTCTCTCCCGACCGCAAGCGTACGCTTCTCGGCTGCGGCGCGGCCGCGGGGCTGGCGGCGGTGTTCAACGCGCCGATAGGGGGTGTCATGTTCGCCATCGAGGTGATCCTCGGCGATTTCAGCGTCCGAACGTTCAGCCCCATCGTCGTCGCGGCGGTCGTCGGCACGGTCGTTTCCAGAAGTTATCTCGGAAATTCGCCCACCTTCCAGGTTCCGGATTACAGCCTCGTCTCCAACACCGAACTGGTGTTCTACTTTGTTCTCGGGGTGCTTGCCGGGCTCTCCGCGGTCATGTTCATCAAGATCTATTACAGGATCGAAGAGACGTTTCTGAAAATCGAAAAACGTCGCCGCGTGCCTCTCTGGGCCATGACGGCCGCGGGCGGTCTGCTGACCGGTCTCGTCTGCATGTGGATTCCCGGTTTGTACGGTTACAGCTATGAAGTCATCGACAACGCCGTCAGGGGAACCGAAACCTGGTTCAACATGATCGGCGTGTACATCCTCAAGCCGGTCGTCGCCGGTCTCAGTGTCGGTTCCGGGGGATCGGGCGGCATGTTCGCCCCGGCGATGAAAATGGGGGCGATGCTCGGCGGCATGTTCGGCAACCTCGTACATGCGGTCTTTCCGGACATCACCGCCTCGTCGGGAGCCTATGCCCTGGTGGGGATGGGGGCGCTGACGGCGGGCATCATGCGCGCGCCCCTGACGGTCATCCTGATTCTTTTCGAGGTCACCGGAGAGTACGAGATCGTGCTGCCGATCATGTTCGCCGCCGTCACGGCCGCCCTGATTGCACGTCTGGCCTACAGCTATTCCATGGAAACCTACGTGCTGGAAAAAGACAATGTGCGCGTCGGTTACGGTATCGCCCTGTCGGTCGCCGAAAACATCAGTGTGCTCGATGTCATGAAAACCAACTATGTCAAGTTCCGGGACACTACAAGAGCCGAAAAGATCATAGACGTGTTTCACAACACGCCGGAGTCGAACTTTCTCGTGACGAACGAGAACAACGATTTTGTCGGGGTCATCAGCCTCGATGAAATGAGCCTTCTTCTGAAAGAGGGGGCTTTTTCGGGGCTTATCGCGGAAGATATCGTCAAAAAGGACGTGCCGGTGGTGTACGACGTGTCGAAACTCGACGAAGCCCTGAAGCTGTTCGAACTGACCGATTACGACGTGCTGCCGGTCCTGTCGCGCAGATCGGACAAACTTCTGGGAGTCGTTCGCCAGGAGCAGGCCTTTTCCTACTATCGCAAGCAGTTGAACCTCTACGGTTCCGACCTCGGCGAGAGCAATCCCTGAAGCCTTTTCACAAGAGGGAGTTTCGGGAGGGCGAGGATCATCAGTATCGTAATCGCCTGCACGATCATGAAGATATCCTTCGGAACATAGGCGTTGACCGTCAGGCCGCCGTATTCGAGGAAACCGAAGAGAAACGCCGATGCGGTTATCCAGAGCGGATGCGCATTGGCCAGCAGGGCCACGGCTATGCCCAGGAAACCGGCGCCTCCTGAAAGACCGGCCTCATAGTAGTGTTTGTAACCGAGCACCAGGTTTGTCGCCGCGAGGCCTGCCAGAGCTCCTCCGGCCGCCATCGCCCCGAGGACGTGCCACCGCGCGTCGATGCCCGCGTAACGGGCGGCTTCGGGCCGGATGCCCACGGCTCTCACCTCGTAGCCCGTTCTCGTCCTGAACAGCACGATGTAGCAGAGCAGGGAGCCGGCGAGCGCGAAGAGCACGCTCATGTTCGCCGGCGACTTTTTCCATATGCCCAAAAGGCCGTCGAGCATCGGAAGTTTAGCCGATTCGATGATTTCGGTCGTGTGCACCGTCGACGGAACGGCCATGTGCCAGGTCAGCATATAGCCGACGAACGCATGAACGATGAAGTTGAGCATGATCGTCGAGATGACTTCGTTGACGCCGTGGCGGACCTTGAGCCAGCCGGCGAACAGTCCGACCGACCCTCCGGCGAAAACGGCCGCCGCCGAGCAGAAGGTGATCGCCAGAAGGGGCGGGGTCCCTTCCGGCAGGGCCGTTCCGGCCGCCGCGGCCGCGAGCAATCCTGCAAGCGCCTGCCCCTCTCCTCCGATATTGAACAGCCTGACCTTGAACGGGATCGCGACCGCCAGTCCGGTCAGGACGAGCGTTGTCGCTCTGAATACGATCTGTCCCGCGCCGTAGTCCGAGCCCAGCGTCATGGCGAACATTTTTCCGTAGATCGCAACGGGGTCACGGCCGGTCGCGAAAATGAAGAGCGCACTCAACAGCAGCGCGGCCGTGACGGCGAGAAGGGGGGTGGCGAGGGGCAGGAGTTTTTTCAGCATTTTCAGCGGGACTTCAGGTGATGTGGAGGCCGATCTCTTTCTGGAATTCCTGTTCCCTCGAACGGCCTTCCCGTATCTCTCCGGTTGAAAACTCATGCCGGATCGTTCCCTTGTACAGGCACCCGATGCGCGATGAAAGGGCGACGATCTCGTCGAGTTCGGCCGAAACGAGCAGCATGGCGATTCCCCTGTCCCGCGTTTCGAGAATCTTGCGGTGAATCGTTTCGATGGCGCCGATGTCCACTCCGCGGGTCGGCTGGGCGAGCATGAGCAGTTTCAGGCCGGGGCGTCCGATCTCTCTTGCAAGCACGACTTTCTGCTGATTTCCGCCGGAAAGTCCGGAAAGCGGCGGATCGGCTTCGGTGTCGCACCGGATGTCGTAGCGCCGGACCATCTCCCGCGTGTAGTCGTCGACGCCGTTCGTGTCGAATCCTGCGAAGCGGTGGAACATCTTCTCCCGGTGCCGGCCGAAAATCATGTTTTCACTGATTGTATAGGCCGGAACAACTCCGTGCCTGAGACGGTCTTCCGGAATGTGGGAGACGCCGAGAGAGCCGATTTCGGCGGGCGTTTTGCCGAGAAGGGAGACACCGTCGAGAAGTGCCGAGCCGCTGCAGATCATGCCTTCGTCCCGCATTCCCCAGAGCAGGGAGAGCAGTTCGCTCTGGCCGTTGCCCTCGACGCCGGCTATGCCGTAGATTTCGCCCGCCCTGATATGAAACGAGAGGTTCGAAAGACGTGTTCCACCCCTCGCGTCGCGACAGGTGAGCCCGCGGACCTCCAGCACGGTCCTGCCGGGCGTTTCGGGAGGATTCCGGACTCTCAGCAGGACGTTGCGCCCGACCATCAGTTGCGCGAGATCGCTTTTCGTGACCTCCGGCGTCGGACGGGTCGCAACCATCCTGCCCCGGCGCATGACGCTTACCGTGTCGGACACCCGCAAGACCTCGTCGAGCTTGTGCGTGATCAGAATGACGGTTTTCCCGGCCGCTCGCAGCGAGCGGAGGGCGTCGAAAAGCTGCGAGACCTCGGTCGGCGTCAGCACGGCCGTCGGTTCGTCGAGAATCAGGATTTCCGCGTTCCGGTAGAGCAGTTTGAGTATCTCCACCCGCTGTTCCTCGCCGACCGAAAGATCGCCGACGCGGGCGAACGGATCGATGTGCATGCCGTGTTCCTCCGCGACCCCGGCGATGTTCCGAGCGGTGTTTTCGATACCGAGTGGAGCGAATATACGGCTGCGCTCGTCGCCCAGCATGATGTTTTCCGCGACCGTGAGATCCGGAATCAGCATGAAATGCTGGTGGACCATGCCTATGCCAGCCTGTATGGCCTGGCGGGGAGAGGAGAGCCGGACGGGACGGCCCATGAGCGTCATGCGGCCGGAGTCGGGGGAAAGCATGCCGTAGATGATCTTCGTCAGCGTGCTTTTACCGGCGCCGTTCTCGCCGACGATGGCGTGAATCCCGCCCTTGTGGATCACGAGAGAGATTTCCCGGTTGGCCCGGACGGTGCCGAACCGTTTCGATATGTTCTCCAGAACGATCGCCTCCATCGCCTACAGCCAGCTGATGACGGTTTTTATGGCTTCCTTGCTGTCGAGGGCCACCCGGTAGGCGAGCTCGTACTGGTTGAGGGGAAAGACGTTCGTGAAGAATTTTTCGCTGTCCAGGACCTTCGAGTCGAGAAGCTTCCGGGCTTCGGCGAGATGGGGAGGTGCGGTCACCGATGAGCAGACGAGCACCGGCTCCTTGTGCTGCATCAGGCGATAGTCGTATCCGAGCACTTCGTAGTTGCCCATGAGCAGGATCCGGCCCTGCGGCCTGAGCAGGCGGATCGACTTTTCGATCAGGAGGATGCGCCCGGTGGCCTCGATGACGAGGTCGTAGCTGTCGTCGAATTCGGTCGGAAAGTCCGTGATCTCCATGCCGATGTTCTGGGCGCAGGAGAGCTGTCCCCGGATGCCGAAGTTTTCAAGCGCGTCTACGGTCTCAACGCCCCTGTATTTCAGGTATTCCGCCGCCATGAGTCCTACCGAGCCCAAGCCGAGAAGAAGCACCCGGTCGGACGGGCCGGGACGAACCTTCTCCAGTGCCGAGATCACGTAGCCGAGCAGTCCGGTCAGGAGGTCGCGATGAATCGGCTGGCGTCCGAGTGGCACGGTGTTGGAGGCCGACGTCGGCAGCAGTTCGGCGTGGCACCCGTAGTAGGATTCCACGCCTTTCCAGCGATCTCCCCGGAAAGCGAAGACGAAGTCTCCGGACTTCAGTGTCGTGACGCCCGGCCCGGTTTCCACCACCTGTCCGATCATTTCGCTGCCGAGCATGATCGGGTAGTTCAGCACCTTGTGCGAGACCGGTTTGTTCGTGAGCAGCAGCCGGTCCATGCCGGGCGTGATCGTGGTCGCGATGGTTTTGACGAGAACGTCGTCCGGCCGGTCGGCCAGAAAGCCGACCGGACCGAGCTTCAGCTTGTTGGCTTTCGGCAAGATGATGGCCTGTGCTTCCCCCTGCATCATGGTTCTGTTAGAATACCGGATTAGATGTTGAAAAGGGTGCCGAGCATCCAGGAAACCAGACTGATGAACAGTGATCCGAGCACGGCCCATCCGAAGCTGTCGACGGTGAAGCCGTTGACGAACAGCGCCGCCATTTGCAGCATCAGGGCATTGATGACCAGCAGGAAGAGGCCGAGCGTTACGATGATGAACGGTATCGAAAAAAAGACGAGCACGGGTTTCACTATCGCGTTGATGAGCCCCAGCACGAGAGCCACGAGCAGAGCCGCTCCGAAGCTGGTGACTGAAATGCCGCCGAGAAGACTTGCCGTGGCGTAGACCGAAAGGGCGTTTATAAGCCAGACGAGCAGAATGTGAGCCATGATTGCAGTGTTTTTTTGCGGGACCGGCGGGAGCCCGCCGGTAGTGACCGTCCGGAGGTAAATGTACGTCTTTTCATCCTCAATGTAAACAAACAGGATCCCTCAGCTCTTCCCCGTCGTGGAGCAGGGATGGTCGCCGTTACGGGTGTTACAGCATCCGGTCGAGGGCGTCCTGCAGGGTGCGGCATCCGACGATATCGAGCGGCAGTCCGAGCACCGGGGCTTTCAGCTCGCGGGTGTTGGCTTCCGGGAGCAGGATTTTTCTGAATCCGAGATGAGCGGCTTCCCGTATGCGGCGTTCACCCTCGCCGATCGCCCGGAGCTCGCCCGACAGCCCGATCTCCCCGGCACATACCGTCGAGGGGTCGAGAGGTGTGTTCCGGACGCCGGAGGCGACCGCGGCCGCTATTGCGAGATCCGCCGCCGGTTCCACGAGACGCAGACCGCCGGCCACCTTGATGAAAACGTCCTGCCCCCAGGTGGGGATACCGAGTCGTTTTTCCAGGACGGCGAGAATGATGCTGAGGCGTTTGAGGTCGAAGCCCGAGCTGATGCGCTGCGGCATGGTGAAGTTGGTCTTGCTGACGAGGGCCTGCACTTCGACCAGCAGCGCCCGGGTGCCTTCGATGGCCCCGAGGACGGCGTTGCCCGGGATGTCGGTCGATCTGTCGGAAATGAAGAACTCCGAAGGGTTGGTGACCTCCTCGAGTCCCTCTTCCTCCATGCGGAAAACCCCGATTTCGTTCGTCGGACCGAAACGGTTTTTCACCGAACGGATGATTCTGTAGCGCAGGTGGTTTTCGCCCTCGAACTGCAGCACGGTGTCCACCATGTGTTCGAGCGCCTTCGGACCGGCGAGAGAGCCCGCCTTGGTGATATGGCCGACGATCAGCAGGATGAAACCCCGGGTTTTTGCCCGGCGTATCAGTTCGCTCGTGCATTCCCGTATCTGGGTGATCGTTCCGGCCGAGCTCCGGTACTCCCCGGAAAAGAGGGTCTGTATCGAATCGACGACCACGATCTCCGGAAGTTCCTTTTCAATTGCCGCGAGGATGTTTTCGAGGCGCACTTCCGGAAGGAGCCTCACGGCGTCCGATGTGATCGAAAGTCTCCTGGCCCGGTCCCTCACCTGCGCGGGGGATTCCTCGCCGCACACGTAGAGGGTTCCGGCCAGGGAGGCGGACGGTGCGAGCTGGAGCATCAGCGTGGACTTCCCTATACCGGGTTCGCCGCCGACCAGCACCGCGGAGGAGGGCATCAGTCCGCCTCCGAGCACCCGGTCGAGTTCGCGCATGCCGGTTGTCTTCCTTGCCGGCGGTGCCGGGTCGTTCTGCGGCGCCAGGGTTTCGCACGGCGGCGGATTCCATGCGGAAGCGGCTTTTTCCCCGGCGTTGTTCCGGGGCTCGTCGTGCATTTCCTGCAGGGTCTCCCAGCTCTGGCATTCAAAGCATTTCCCTGAATATTTCAGAGTTATCGCGCCGCAGTTGGTGCAGACGTAGCGGATGCCTGGTTTCGCCATGCCGTGGAGGATTTTCGGTGGAGCCTTTTTTCGGACCGCGTCCCGGGGCCGCCGTTACGATTCGATCCCGCGAGCCCGGCGGAAGGATTGCAGCGTGTTTTTCAGCAGCATGGCGATCGTCATCGGGCCCACGCCTCCGGGGACGGGCGTGATGGCCGAGGCGATTTCCGAAACCGGCCCGAAGTCGACGTCGCCCGTCAGCCGGAAGCCCGACTTTCGCGTGGGATCCTCTACACGGTTCATCCCGACGTCGAGGACAACCGCGCCGGGCTTGACCATCTCCCTGGTGACGAAGTTCGCTCTTCCGATGGCGACTACGAGAATATCCGCCTGGCGGGTCAGTTCGGGCATGTTTGCGGTGGCTGAATGGCAGACCGTCACGGTGCAGTTCGTTTCCTTCAGTTTCTGCAGCATGAGATTCGCCATCGGTTTGCCGACGATGTTGCTGCGCCCGACGACCACGCAATGCTTGCCCTTCGTTTCGATGTTGTAACGGGAAAGCAGTTCGAGAATCCCGTAGGGAGTGCAACTGATATAGCCTTTGTCCAGATTTCCGAGGACCATCTGGCCGACGTTTTCGGGATGGAACCCGTCGACGTCCTTGGAGGGCGAGATCGCCATGGTGACCGCGTACTCTTCGATATGCGGGGGCAGGGGTTGCTGGACCAGGATCCCGTGAACCTCGGGGTCGTCGTTCAGTTCCCCGATTTTCGACAGAAGTTCTTCCTGCGGGGTCGACGCGGGCAGTTCTATGACCGTCGAACGCATTCCGGTTTCCACGCAGCTTTTGGCCTTGTTTCTGACGTAGACCTGCGATGCGGGGTCCTCGCCGACAATGATGACCGTCAGCCCCGGTACGGCGTTCAGCCGGGCGCTCAGCTCGGCCACTTCGGCCTTCAGTTCGGCTTTGAGGTCGGAAGATACTTGTTTGCCGTCAATGATCGTCATAATTGGTTGTTTCCGGATGGTTATTGTTCCTGTGGAGCGTGTTCTCTGTACCAGTGAACCAGTAAAAGGGAAAAATACTGAACATGCAACAAAGCCCTGCATGTTCGGACACATTTTTTTCCTGTTTCCGGCCGCATTTTCGACCGGCGCCGGATTGCGGAAGCGGTTGATTCTCTTGCAGCTTGTTTCTACATTGTTCTCTTCGCTTTCTCTCGACAACCCGGTTGTTTTCGATACCCCATGCTCTCCGTCGACGACGTTCTCATAGGCGACGGGCTTCTCGACGCCCCGTTCCGTTGCGATCTTTCCCGCTGCAGGGGCGCATGCTGCGTCGAGGGAGAGCTCGGAGCGCCCGTCCTGCCGCATGAACGGGAAGGTCTCTTGCGTGCGGCGCAGGAGCTCAGGCCGCGACTGCCCGAAAAAAACGCCCGTCACATTGCCCGGCACGGTTGTATCGAGCTCTACCGGGGCGACCTGTTCACCCGGACCGTCGACGGAAAGGAGTGCGTGTTCGCCCGCCGCCGGGGCGAGGTCACCCTCTGTTCTATCGAGGAGGACGCCCTTCCGGCCGAAACTCCTGCGTACAAGCCGCTTTCCTGCAGGTTGTTCCCGATCCGCGTGAGAAAAAAGTTCGGTTTGGATTATCTTGTCTATGAACGTCACGCCATGTGTCGCCACGCCGTGCGTCGGGGCCGGGAGACCGGCACCCTGCTGATCGATTACGTGCGCGGAGCCCTTGTGGAGCTGTACGGCGTGGCGTGGTTCAACCGCCTGAAGGAATTCCGGGCGAATCTCCCATAAAAACTATGCCGGATATCAAGCTTCAGCAAAGTCAGCGCCTGCAGCTCTCGGCTCAGCAGATTCTGGGCAGTCAGCTTCTGCAACTGCCTTTGCTGCAACTCGAACAGCGTATCTACGACGAGCTTCAGGACAATCCCATGCTCGAACTGGTCGAGGAGAAAAACGAGTCGGTCGACTCGGCCGATGCTTCCGGCGACGACTCCGGCGCGGGCGATATGTTCGATTCGGTTGAACGGTTCGAGACCGACCGCTCGAAAGAGAGCCGCGACGACCGTGAGGGGATGATGCATTTCACGATCGACAACCGCCCCAGAGAGCATTTCATCCAGGCCGTGCAGCACGATTCCTGCGAGGAAAAGCTTCTGAAGGACCTCTCTCTCCAGGAGGGCATGGGCAGGCGGGAGCTTTTGATCGCGGCCGAAATCCTGGGGAATCTCGACGATGACGGCTACCTGCACGAGGAGCTTTCGGTTATTGCCGAAGGACTCGAAAGTAACGGTATCGACGCGGATGAAGGGGACATCGAGCCCGTTCTGGGGAGAATACGCTATCTCGACCCGTCGGGGATTGCCGTCAGGGATATCCGGGAGCGGCTGCTCGTCCAGCTTGAGGTGAAAACGGGCGGTTCGCCGGAAGGGGCGTCGCTTCTCGCGTCGAAGGTTCTCAGGAACCATTTCGACGATTTTCTCAACAACCGTTACGAACGGATCATCAAACGGTTGCAGATCCGCCCCGCCCAGCTCGAAGCCGCCGTCGGGGTGATCTCTACGCTCGATCCGCATCCTTTCATCGCAAGCTCCGGAGAGGGCGACTACATCATGCCGGACTTCATCGTAACCTACGAGAACGGGCGGCTCACGGCCGTGCTCAATGACCGCAGCAGCATGTCCGTCCAGGTTTCCGAGGCCTACAACGAGGTCATCAGGGAGAAAAAGGTGCCGACCGAAGACCGGAAATTCATGCGCAACAAACTCAACCGCGCAAAGGAGTTCGCCAGCGCGATCGCCATGCGGCGTCACACGCTTATAAAGGTGATCGAGGCCCTGATGCAGTTCCAGTACGGGTTTTTCGTCAAGGGACCCGAAAAACTCGTGCCGCTTGTCATGAAGGACGTTGCTGAAAAAACCGGTTTCGACCTGTCGACGATCAGCCGGGCGGTCAACGGAAAGTACGTGCAGACGAAGTTCGGTACCTTCGAGCTCAAGTATTTTTTCAGCGGCAGCCTGCCGACGGAGGAGGGGGAGGAGCGTTCCACCAAGATTGTCAAGCAGGATATCCGGAGGCTTGTCGAGGAGGAGGACCCCGGAAAACCGCTGAGCGACGACCGGCTTGCGGCCCTTCTGGAGAAAAAAGGTATCCGGATCGCCAGGCGGACGGTTGCAAAATACCGCGAACAAATGCAAATTCCAGTTGCAAGGTTAAGAAAAAAAATATTTTAGTGACGCAGTGCCGGTGCGGTCCCTTCGGCCGCGAGGCGATGCGTCCGGAACGAACAAGAGCGGACTTCAGGAGAAGCAGTGGAAAACGGGATGAATGAACAATCCGGGGTCAGGGCGACAACGGTGCTCGGGGTTCTGAAAAACGGCCGGGCGGCTATCGGAAGCGACGGTCAGATGACCCTGGGCAACACGGTTATCAAGCACAGCACCAGGAAAATCAGGCGGATGCGCCACGCCGGCACGGAGATCGTCACCGGTTTCGCCGGTGCGACGGCCGACGCGGTGACCCTGCTCGACCGTTTTCAGGAGAAACTGGAGGCCTACGGCGGCCGTCTCGAACGCGCCGCGGTCGAACTCGCCCGGGACTGGCGTACGGACAAGTATCTGCGCCGCCTCGAGGCCATGCTGGCCGTGGTGAGCAGCGAGAAAGCGCTCATCGTTTCCGGTACCGGCGACGTCATCGAGCCGGAAGACGGCATCGTGGCCATCGGAAGCGGCAGCATGTACGCGCTGGCGTCAGCCCGCTCGCTTCTGGCGCACACCGACCTCGAAGCGGCGGATATCGTCAGGGAAAGCCTGAAGATCGCCGCCGATATCTGTATCTATACCAACGATAACATCGTGCTCGAAGAGGTATAGCCTGCACGGGTGCGCTGCTTCCGGCGCGGGTTTCTTCTTTCAATTTTACAGGTTCTTATTCCTTATGACCGATCAGAGCGAGTCACACGCCATGGAAACGAATGACGGAAACGGGTCCCTGAAGGGCCTCATCCGTGAAGATTTTCTCACACCGAACCAGATTGTCGACCGGCTCGACAAGTACATCATCGGACAACACGACGCCAAGAAGGCCGTAGCGATAGCCCTGCGCAACCGCTTGCGCCGACAGAACGTGAGCGACGAACTGCGTGACGAAATCATGCCCAACAACATCATCATGATCGGGCCAACCGGCGTCGGGAAGACCGAGATCGCCCGGCGGCTCGCCCGGCTGGCGAAAGCCCCGTTCGTCAAGGTCGAGGCGTCGAAGTTCACCGAAGTCGGTTATGTCGGCCGGGATGTGGAATCGATGATCCGCGACCTCACCGATCAGGCGGTCAACATGGTCCGGACCGAAAAGTCGGAAGAGGTCAGGGAAAAGGCCGCGGCCCTCGCCGAGGAGCGTCTTCTCGACATTCTGCTGCCGTCCGTACCGTCCTCCGCGTCCTATGACGATGAAGAGGGGGAGGGTGAGCCGGAGCCCGGTCCCGACCGTGAACTCGAAGAGGCGGTCAACCGCAAGAGCCGGGAAAAGATGCTCGAACGGCTCCGCGCCGGAAGGATGGAGGATCGTCAGATAGAAATGGAAACCAGCGGCGACGGCCAGGGCGGCATGATGCAGATTTTCGGCCCCTTCGGCCAGATGGAGGATATCGGCGGCCTCATGCAGGATCTTATGAGCGGGCTGCCGAAGAAACGCAAGAAAAGGCGTGTCACGGTCGCCGAGGCGCGCAAGCTGCTCGAACAGGAGGAGGTTCAGAAACTGATCGACATGGACGCCGTGGTCAAGGAGGCCGTGAGCAAGGTGGAGGAGTCGGGTATCGTGTTCATCGACGAGATCGACAAGATCGCCGCGCCGACGACCGGAGGCGGCCAGAAGGGGCCGGACGTCAGCCGGGAGGGCGTGCAGCGCGATCTCTTGCCGATCGTCGAGGGATCCACGGTCGCCACGAAGCACGGGATGGTGAAAACGGATCATGTGCTGTTCATCGCTTCGGGGGCGTTCCATGTCTCCAAGCCTTCGGACCTCATCCCGGAACTTCAGGGCCGCTTTCCTATCCGGGTAGAGCTCAAAAGCCTTACGGAGGAGGATTTCTACAAGATTCTCACACAGCCGAAAAACGCGCTCATCAAACAGTATCGTGCGCTACTGCTTACCGAGGGCGTGGAGCTCGAATTTCGCGACGAAGCCATCAGGGAGCTCGCCAGGACCGCGGCGAAAGTCAACGAATCGGTCGAGAATATCGGTGCGAGAAGGTTGCACACCATCATGACCAATCTTCTGGAGGAGCTCATGTTCGCCATTCCGGAGAGATGCACCGAACAGAAGATCGTGGTCGACAAGCCCATGGTGGACGAGAAACTCGGCGACATCATTACCGACAGGGACCTCAGCCACTACATTCTCTAACCGCCGGAGAACAGCCGCAAATGGATAACGTATCGATTCTTGTCATGAACGGGCCCAACCTCTCCCGGCTCGGAAAGCGCGAACCCGGAATTTACGGGACGCGGACGCTGGACGACATCAACAGCGAGCTCGTCTCGGCCTTTCACGGAATTTCTTTCGATTTCTTCCAGTCCGAAGAAGAAGGGGAGCTGCTCGAAAAGCTGTTTCACTGCGAGGACAACGGGGGTGTGAGCGGGGTCGTACTCAATGCGGGAGCCTTTACCCATTATTCGATCGCATTGCGCGACGCGATCAGTGCGATCAGCATTCCGGTCATCGAAGTCCATCTGTCCAACATCTACGCCCGCGAGGAGTTCCGCAGAAAATCGGTCATTTCCGAAGTGTGCAGCGGGGTGATCAGCGGGTTCGGGGCGAACAGCTACCATCTCGGCGTGCGAGGTCTTCTCGGCATCCTCGACGGTCGTTCCTGAACGGTTTCCCGCCAATCCGGAAAGCCCCCACGGACTTTTTTGCATGGATATGACGGGAAATGTAGGTACATTAATGTAGACTACGCTTTGTTTGTACTGTTGCGCTCAGAACGGAGAGTAACGTACGATCGGATTCCTGTGGGCCGTTGTGCCGTAGGGAGCGTTCGTCCTATTCTTCAGGAGGTCAGATGATGAAGAGATTCGTTACGGGTCTGTTCTGCCTTACCCTTGTTCCGCTGTTTTCTTCCCACACCTTTGCCGGTTCACCCTACGCAGGCCTCACCGTAGGCCTTGCCTATCTGAACGACTCAAGTCTGAAGGGATCCAAGAGCGGGGATCTCGAATACGACGACGGAGAGGCGTTCAGCTACGCCCACGGTCTCGATTTCGGCTGCGTCAGAGTCGAGGGTGAGATCGGCTATCAGCAGAACGACTTCAAAACCTATCGACCGGGAGATATCGCGGCCGAAGGCGATCTTTCGATTCTTTCCCTGCTCGCGAACGGTTATTACTACTGCGAGATAAAAGGCAGTCCGGTCGTGCCGATCGTCAGCGCGGGTGTCGGTGTCGCAAGCGTCGAGTACGAAGACGGGATCGACGAGTTCGAGGAGGACGATCTGGTTCTGGCCTACCAGCTCGGAGCGGGGCTCGGCTTCAGGGTTTCCCCTTCGGTGACCATCAACGCCATGTACCGTTATTTCAAGACGGCTTCCGCGGAATTCGAGGATGGGGAGAACGACGTGGAAGTCGATATATCGAGCCACAACGTACTGTTCGGCGTCAAGGTCGATTTTTAAACCGTCGGACGTTTTCTACAGGGCACCTCTAAAAAGTGTCATGAGTCCCGATTGGATCGGGATAAACTTCGAAACCGGAATCCCGACGTGTCGGGACAACGCAGCAATTTGGGCGCGCAATAGGTTTTTAGAGGTGCCCTACAGTTTTTTCGAGAGCCCTGTCATCAGGGCTTTTATGTTTTCCCGCCGTCTTACGTCGCTTTTCATGAGCACCGGTTTCGTCAACGCCTCGCCGAGCACTTCCATGGCGTCCTCATAGCGCTTCATGTCCCGATAGAGCTTGCCCAGCTCGTGATAATGGCGGATGACGAGCGGGTTCGATGCTATGGCCCGTTTAAGGTACGTTTCGGCTTCTTCCCGGCTCCCTTCGGGCAGGGCGCCGAGGAACGTTTTCGCGAAAACCTTTTCCAGCCATCCCATGTCCGATATTTCGCGGTGGAAGGAGCCGAGGATAGAGAGTGCGACGTCGTCGTGCGGGTTGAGCTCGAGGGCCTGCTCAAGCTCGCTTTTTATGATGTTTGCGCGTTTGATTTTCTCTCTCGGCCCGGCATTGTCCGACAGTACTCCGAGGGAGGCCGCCAGCCAGGTGTGTCCTTCCGCCACGTCCGGGTCGATTTCCGTGCATGTTCTGGCAAATACCACCGCGCGTTCGAAAAAGGGACGCCGTGCTTCGGTGTTTTCCGGGGGAAGCGCTTCGCCTATGCCGACATACAGGCGGGAGAGTTTCCAGTAAACGCCGGGTGTTTCCGGGTGGATGTCCTGCGCCAGGGAATAGAGCGAGTCGGCGAGCTCGTAGCGCATCGCGAAGAATGCTTCGTCGGCCTGCCTGACAAGCTCCTGCGTGTTCCTTGCCGCAGCACTTCCGGTGACGGGGAGTGAGATGAGCGTCGGAACGACGCTCAGCAGCAGTATGGATACGGTTGCCGTTGTCCGGATCGTCGATTTGTTTTCCATCGCTGCACGGTTAAGGGTGCCCGGCTGTCTTTCCTGAAGAGCAACAATGACAAAAACGGACTGAGCCGCGGCATAGTTCCGCGTTGTATTACCGGAACCAGATCGATTCAGGATGCTTCCGGTTGAGTGCGCCGTCCAGCCCGAGCCAGTGACCCGAAGGAAGGACCATCATGAGTATGGAGAAGATCATGAAGGGGGGCAGCGTCAGGTTGTAATACCCCCCGGCCGCGAAATTCACCACCAGAAAGAGTGCAAAGGCCGCATTTGCCCGCACCGCGAGGCCGGCCGCCAGACAGACGCCGATGACAAGTTCGCCGAGGGTGACGATCCACGCGATGGGCATCGCCATCGGAATACCGAAGTGTTCGAGATAGAGCGCCTGGAAAGAGCCGGGAGGGAGTTCGCCGAGCCTTTCGGTAAAGTAACCCTGCATCAGGTCGGTCCACAGCCATCCCTTTACCAGTTTGTGCCAGAATCCGTAAAGAAAGAACGCCGCGAAAATATAACGTCCGACAAGGAAGAGGACGACGCCGACGGTTTGAAAGGGATGCTTTTTCAGATGGTCGGAGCTCCACTTGAAATCAGTCATGATGAAACGGGTTTTATGTTACGCAATATCGGTGTCTTATACGATACGAGACCGGAGTGAAGAAGGCAAGAAGAAAAAATCGGAAATCTGTGGCATGCTCGACAGTCGCTCAATTCAGGTTCTCAAAGCATGCTCTGGGGATCGACGTCGATAACGATCGAAAGCCGGGAGGCCCGGTACTTTTTCATCAGCGCGTACTGCAGGGTTTTCAGGGCGTCGGCGGCGATTTTTCTGCCCGGCAGCTTGAGCAGCAGACGGTAGCGGAAACGCCCCTTGATCATGGCGAGGCAGGCGGGGGACGGACCGAGCAGGAGACAGGCGTCCGATGCAACGTGCGGCCGCAGGGCTTCGGCGAACTCGTCGGCCGACCGGGCGGTGGCGGATTCTTCGGGGGAGGAGAACTCGACGGCCACGAGTTTGGCGAACGGCGGATAGAGCAGTTCCTTTCGGGTCTCCATGTCGAGCGAGAAGAATTGGTCGTAGCCACCCCGGAGCAGATGGTCGAATACCTCGTTCCCGGTGTCGTAGGCCTGAAGATAGACCTCGCCCGGAATCCTGGACCGTCCCGCCCGGCCCGCCACCTGGGTCAGCAGCCCGAAAAGCCGTTCGCCCGATCTGAAGTCCGGCAGGTTAAGGCCGATGTCGGCCATCAGTACGCCGACGAGGGTGACATCCGGAAAATCGAGCCCTTTGGCGACCATCTGGGTGCCGAGCAGAATCCTCGATTTCTTTTCGTGGAATGCGTTCAGAATCATGGCGTGCGCACCCTTGACGCTTGTCGTATCGACATCCATGCGCAGGATCTTTTCCGACGGGAACAGCTTGTGGAGCTCCTCTTCGATGCGTTCCGTGCCCCCGCTTTTGTAGAGCAGGTTTCCGGAAGAGCAGCGCTCGCATGTTTCCCTGAAGGCGTGGGCGTGGCCGCAGTAGTGGCAGCGAAGCTGCCGGTTCGAGGCGTGATAGACCAGAGGGATGTTGCAGTGGGTGCAGACCGGAGTGTAGCCGCAGTCGAGGCAGAGCAGGCTTCGGGCGAATCCTCTCCGGTTCTGCAGGAGAATGACCTGTTCGTTTTTCTCCATTCTCAGCTTGATCTGCTCGTAGAGGATTTCGGAGAGGGACGGGGTGATCTTCCTGTGCTCCCGCATGGGCACGAGCCTGATCACCGGCATGGCGGCGTTGTCGACCCTCTCCGGCAGGTTCAGCAAGCTGTATTTTCCCGTTCGGGCGTTGTGGAAGGATTCGAACGAAGGGGTGGCCGATCCGAGGACGCAGACCGCGTTCTCCAGTTTCGCGCGCATCACGGCCGTGTCCCGTCCGTTGTAGCGCGGTGTGCGCTCCTGTTTGTATGCCGTGTCGTGTTCCTCGTCGACGATGATCGCACCTATGTTCTCGAGTGGAGCGAACACGGTGGAGCGGGGCCCCAGCGCTATTCGCGCCTCTCCCTCCCGGAGCGACTGCCAGGCTTCGTACTTCTCCCGGTTGCCCATCGCGCTGTGCAGAATCCGTATCGCGTTGCCGAAATGCTGCCGGAAGCGCGAGGCGGTCTGGGGCGTCAGGGAGATTTCCGGCACCATCACTATGGCGTTCTTGCCCGAAGAGAGTACTTCCTTCAGAAATTCGATATAGACGATGGTCTTGCCGCTGCCCGTAACGCCGTGCAGCAGGAAGGTGGAGAAGTTTCCCTTGCGGTATGCCGCAATCAGCCTGTCGAGCGCCTGCTGCTGGGCGTCGGAGAGTCGGGCGATGGTTTTTGCCGGTTCGGTGTACCGTGACGAAATGGCGCTTTCGGTTTCGACCGTGATTTTTTCCAGGATACCCTTTTTTGCGAGTTCCCGCAGAACGGCCGGTGTCGCCCCGACCTGTTCAGGAAAAAACCACGATTCCTGCTGGCTCTGCAGCTTCCTGACGATGTCCGCCTGCCGCGGCGCCCTCGCCTTCGAAAGGCTTTCGGCCAGTTCATCCGTGCAGGGCTGCTTGATGCTGTATGCGATTCGGGTTTTCGGCGCGGCTTCCCGAAACTTTTTTTTCAGGGTGAGCAGGCCGCCGCGCTCCATTTCCGCCAGGGTCCTGTAGAGGTTTTTACGCCCGAGCCGTCGTTCGAGCTGACGGACGGTGACCGTTTTTTCCTCCCGCAGGACATGGAGAATATTTTTGCGCAGGGCGGTGGTCACGGTCTTGCGGTTCCGGCCTCCAAGAAGCCGGAAGTCATTCGCTTCGACGATGTCGCTGACCGTGCTTTTCAGCGGCGCGGGCAACATGGCGCTGATGGCTTCTACGGGTCTGGAGAGATAGTAGTCGGTCATCCAGAGCGCCAGTTTGAGCGTGACCTCGGTCAGGACCGGCCGGCCTGACTGCAGAATGTCGGTGATGCGGCCTTCGGCGGTTCCCGCGGCTTCTGCGTCCGCGAGCGTTTCGAGAACGTAGCCGATGACGCTTCGCCGTTTGTTGCCCGCCGGGGAGAACAGCACCTGGCAGCCCGCCGGGAGACGCTCTTCGAACGTTTCGGGTACCGTGACGAGCAGGGGCTCGTCACGCAGGTAATTTTCTGCGTATATCAGTGCGTGCATGGCTGTGCAACAAAAAAGTCAGTGCATGACGACACACTGACTTTTTCCGTCCGTCCATTTGGAGCGGGCTCAGGAATTCAGAACACAGAGGATGTTTTCCCTGATCTTCTCGACCCCTCCGCACCCTTCCACCCGGCTGTAGCGGGGGGCGTGGGAATTGCCGCTGCGTTCCCATTCCCGGTAGTACTCCACCAGCGGCGCGGTCTGCCGGTGATAGACTTCGAGGCGTTTGCGGACGGTCGGTTCGGCATCGTCTTCACGCTGCACCAGGGGTTCTCCGGTAACATCGTCGAGACCTTCGCTTGCAGGAGGGTTGAAGAGAATGTGGTAGGTCCTGCCCGATGCGGGATGAAGCCGCCTCCCGCTCATTCGTTTGATGATTTCCTCGTCGGCGACATCGATTTCCACGACGTGATCGATAGCGATGCCTTCCTGTTTCAGGACTTCGGCCTGGGCGATAGTGCGCGGAAAGCCGTCGAAAAGGCAGCCGTTCAGGCAGTCGCCTTCGGTGAGTCTCTCCTTGACCAGGCCGAGAATGATATCGTCGGACACCAGCTTGCCGGCGTCCATGACTTTTTTTGCCTCCATTCCCAGGGGCGTTCCGGCCTTGATGGCGGCCCTGAGCATGTCCCCGGTTGAGATTTGCGGAATATTGTATTCTTTGGAAATAAATTGCGCTTGAGTCCCCTTGCCGGCGCCAGGGGCCCCCAGTAAGATAATTCTCATAAACTGATGGTTGAGAGTTACGATTTCTTGAGTTTGATTACCGTCACCTTGGGTTTCGATGTTGACGGCTTTTTGCCGGCGGAACTGTCTTTTGCATCTGTTGTCTCCTTTTTCTCGGAACTCCGGGTTTTCAGGGAGTGGCCGTTGGATGAAGACGATGCTGCGGGTTTGAGCGGGATGGTCTGTTTGGAGGGTTTCTTCTTGAATTCGATGGTCGAGGCTTTTTTCTTCTTCGTTTCACCCGTTTCGTTTTTGATCCTGGTGTTGTCGAAAAGTTCCTGCAGGGCCTGCGCGGAACCTTTCGGATCGAGAGATCGCAGCAGGTACTCGTCTTCCCGCAGAATCGATTTTCTGAATTCGAAGTCCAGCGCGTGAAGCATCATGCGGATAACCCGTCGGCTTTCGCCCAGATCGCCCCTCGCATCGATGTTGGTTTCCGCTTTCGAATTGACGGTGGTGATCGGCTGTCCGTCGCGGCCTGTCTCTTCCGCGAGACCGAACGTCACGTCGATTTTCATGCCGAGCAGGGCGAAGGAAAAAACTTCGGCGCGAATAATCGTCATGCCGCCGACGGCGGTTTTTTTATGCTTCAGATTCCAGCCGATCCAGTGCGTGACCTTATCGGTAATCAGGGAAGCCACCTCGTCCAGGGGCTTTGCGTAACGACGGACTTTCAGCTCGTCGAAGACCGGATGTTCGGACGTGTGGTTTGCGTTGTCCGTAAAGCCGTGATACGCTTTGGCGACCTCATTTCTGAACGGAACGAAATCAAAGATATCCATGATTACAGCCGGTTTGGGATTGCGGCTTCCCGGTCTCGGCCGGTGTTTTTTCGACAGCCAGCTGGCCGCATGCCGCGTTGATTGAAGACCCGTAACTTTTGCGAACCGTCACTTGCAAACCCGCATCGAGAAGCTTCCGGATAAAGTCCTCTTTGCGCCGCTCCCCGACAGGCCTGAACGCAATGTTAATGATTGAATTATAATCAATCAAATTTATTTTACATAAAAAACTTCTGCAGTACCGGGCCAGCAGCCGGGCGTCTTCCGGGCCGTCGTTCACCCCCTCCATGAGCATGTAGACGATCGTGACGGGTTCTCTCGTGGCCGAGGCGTATTCGGCGAGTGCGCCCCGAAGACGGTCGAGCGTATGCTCCTTCGCCGGGGGGATGAGTGAAGCTCTTTTTTCCTGCTCGGCAGCATGGAGAGAGACGGCGAGTTTTGTCCTGAGGCCGGAACGGAGGAGCTCTCCGATGCGGGGGACGAGTCCTACGGTGGAAATGGTGATCCGCTTCTGCGGGATCGAGAACCGGTAACCGTGCCGGCTGAGGATCTTCACCGCTTCCGTTACGTTCGGCAGGTTCAGAAGCGGTTCCCCCATTCCCATGAATACGACGTTCGTTACCCGCGCTTCGGGCAGTTCCGCGGCCAGCCTGTCGCCGGCGAGGTAGACCTGTTCCGCGATTTCCGCAGCTTCGAGATTGCGCGAAAAACCCATGCGGCCCGTTGCACAGAATCCGCATTCCAGCGGGCAGCCGACCTGGGAAGAGACGCAGACCGTCCGGCGGTCCCCGGCGGGAATGAGCACGGTTTCGACGGCCAGGCCGTCGTGCAGCGACACGAGAAATTTGGTCGTTGCCCGTTCGGGCCCGGTTCCGGCGGTGCGCATCTCCTCTTCGACCGAGCAGGAGGGGAGCGTGAAGGCCGTCGAAAGCTTTTCGCGCAGGTCCGTGCCCAGGTTGGTCATGGCGTCGAACGATCCAGCGCGTTCGCTGAAGAGCCAGCGATGGATCTGCGACGCCCGGTACGGTTTTTCACCCATCTCCAGCAGGATATCCCGCAGCTCCCGCTCCGTGAGGGACTTTACACTTGTTTTTTCTGCCGCCATGGTGTCGGACGTCACGTTCCTTTCCGGGGTCGTATGCACGGTTTTTGTACGGAAATATACTGCTTTTGGCTTTTGCTCCGGGGAAAGTACTTTAATAAATAAAGTAAGAAAACGAACAATCCATGACGAATGCACCGGGGGACGGCGGGCTCGAACCCGCGCGGGATTACGACCACAGGAAGCTCGACAAGATCATTCACTCCCGAATCCGTTTCGCCGCGCTCTGTTATCTCGATTCGGCCGAAGAGGCTTCGTTCGTCGAGATACGCGACGGGATACGGGCGACCGACGGAAATCTCAGCGTTCACATGCGGAAACTCGAGGCTGCGGGATACGTGTACTGCGACAAGACCTACAACCGGCGCATTCCGCTCTCGGTCTACCGGATCACCGATTCCGGCCGGAAAGCCTTTGCGGAATATCGCCGGCGGCTCGGTGATTTTTTCACCCTTCCCTCGAAAGACACTCCCTGAAGTGGTCCTCGAGCCGATGGCCGCCGTGCTGCGGGGCGACGCTGTCGATTTTGCTGACCGCGAGCGCGAAAGAGACGATATCGGCCACATCCCTGCTAAGGAGCTGTGCCACAGGCAGGAGGGCGTCGGCGATCCATAGCGGAATCGTCAGATACAACGGGTGCCGGCCGGTCACCTTCGCGGCGAGCTCGGCCACCTCGCGGTAGGTGAAGATATCGGGACCTCCCGCGTCGATGTCCGTTGCCTTTTTTCCGACGGCGTCAACGCATAATTGCGCGAGATCCGCGGCGTGTATCGGGTTCGAGCGCTTGTCCCCGTCGCCGAGAATCGGCATGATTCCGGTCCGGGCAAGATTCAGGAACTGCTCCATGTCGGAAAAGTAGCCGGTCGGACGAACGATCGTGAAGTCCATGCCCGATTTTCTGAGTTCGGCCGCAAATTGCTCGTGGGCCTGGATGTTCGAGATATCGAGCATTTTTTCCGCGTTGAACACGGAGACGTAGATGAATTTCTCGGCTTTTCCGGCAAGCGCCATGTCGAGAATCCGCCGGTTGCCCATATAGTCGACATCGAAGCTCGAGTGCCTGAAATCCGGCCGCGTCATGCCGAGAGAAGAGAAGACGACGTCGATGCCGTCGCATATCCCCTCGATCGTTTCCGGTCTGGTGGCGTCACCGGTGACTACGTCGTCGACCCGGTCGTGAAGCACCGGTTCGCCGTGTTCGCCCGGTTTCCTGATTTTGTCCGGGTTGCGGACCAGCAGGCGCACCCAGTGTCCCCTTTTCTTGAACTCGTCCGCTACGTATCTTCCAAGATACCCGGAGCCGCCCGCGACAAGAACCTTCTTTTTTTCCATGATGGCTGTAAGAATTTGATTTCGGTTAGTGTTTCGGCCGGTCCTGCTGTTCCGCCAGTTCGCGATAAAAATCGGCCAGATGCATGTTGCCGGTCGCCGGAGCCACGGTGTCGGTCCGGTTGACCGATATCGCGAAGGACATGATCGCGGCCAGCGGTTTGCTGACGAAACCGGCGATGAAAAGAGCCGCATCGCCGACCCACATGGGGATGTGCGTGATCCAGGGTTTTTTGCCGAGTGTCTCGAACGCCAGCGTGACGGCCTCGACATCCATCATCTTTCCGGCATTGTAGACCGACACATAGACGAACCGTTTCACTCCGTGCAGCAGGGCGTCGTCCAGAAGCGCCTTGTTGCCTTTGTGATCCACCTCCTCGCTGGTGACGTTGCCCTGCGGTCTGGTCAGGCCCATGCAGGAAAAAACCAGGTCGACGCCGCGGCAGACATCTTTCAGCGTGCGCGGCTCGGTGGCGTCGCCTGTGACGATCTCGTCGGCGACATCCGCGACGGCCGGTTCGAGATTCGGTCCACCGGTCGTGATTTTTTCCGGGTTTCTCACAAGAGCCCGAACCCGGTAACCTCTTTTTGAGAATTCCGTTACGACATACCTGCCGAGGTAGCCGGAAGCTCCCGCCACGAGAACCGTCTGCTGTGTCATGATCGACCGCCTTTGTGTGAGATGATTTCGAATGCTAACGGGCGGCGCGGTTTAATTGTTCATTCAGGCGACGCGGTCCGGGAGGTTTTTTTTGCCGCCGGGTTGAAAATTCCGGAAATTACCGCATACATCGGATTTGAAGGGCAGGGCGGTTTGAGCTTTTCTTGCAGTTCATCGCTGACAAACAGGGGGAGTACTTCCATTGCGTGCAGGCGGAAAAAAGGTTTTCGGGAATCTGAGACTGCATTTCAGGATCGGGGGTTTCAGCGGTCTTTTCGACGCTCTGCGCGCGGGGATCACGAACTCCCCGGTCGGCACCCGAGTCTGCCGGGACGATTGCCCGCATCCCATTCGTTTGCGCATTCCGTCTTCGGACATCGAGGTTTACCGCCAGGTGTTTTTGAGAGGGGAGTACGATTTCCGGGTGAAGAAGGCCCCGAAGGTCATTGTCGATGCAGGGGCGAACATCGGGCTCGTTACGGTGCTTTTCGCGAACAGGTTTCCCGATGCGACGATCATCGCGCTCGAGCCCGAACGGAAGAATTTCGAACAGCTCCGGAAGAACGTTGCGGATTACAAACGTGTCATTCCGGTTCAGGCGGCACTCTGGCACAGGAACGAGGAGATCGATCTGATCGATCGCGGAAAAGGTGACTGGGCGTTCAGGACGGAGGAAAAAAAGGGAGCGAAACATCTCCGGGGTATGTGCGCCATGCCGTCCGCGGCATGACCGTCGAGCGGATCATGAGCGAGTACGGCCTGGAGAAGATCGACCTCCTGAAAATCGATATCGAAGGGGCGGAAAAAGAGGTGTTCAGCGAGACGTCGAACTGGATAGGGCTTGTGGACTCGATCGTCGTCGAACTGCACGAACGCCTGAGAGGCGGATGCAACCGCAGCTTTTACCGGGGATCGGAAGGGTTCGCCCTGGAGTGGATGCAGGGCGAGAACATCTGCCTTTCGCGGGGCGGATGCCTCGTCGGCCCTGTAGCGAGAATTCAATAACCAGATTGCAACCGGCTTTCCAGCCGGCCGTTTCGACGCAGCCCGGGACGGTTCCGTCCCGCGGTTACGCAAGGAATCCCGGTTGACTTTTTCGATATATTACAGCCGGAAGGAAGACGGTTACTTTTCTCATGCAAGGCTGTTCGAAAGGAGGTTCGGATATGAAAGCACATACAGTTTCGGCCGCGTTCACGACGAACAGGGTCGGGGAGACCAGGGATTTTTATGTCAGGTATTTCGATGCGAAAGTCACGTTCGACTGCGGCTGGTATGTCAATCTCGAATTCGGGAGCGAATCGGCCACGCTGCAGTTCATGTCACCGCAGCAGCCCGAGCACCGTCTCAGCAGCGGGGACGGTCTGATCTACAACTTCATGGTGGACGATGTCGATAGCGAGTACAGGCGGCTCACCGGGGCCGGACTGGTTGTCGTGGTCCCGCTCGAGGATCATCCCTGGGGAGACCGGGGTTTTGCCGTGCAGGACCCCAACGGCATCTCGTTGTACCTCTACTCGGAGCGTGAACCGAGCGAGGAGTTCAGGCAGTATTTCAAGTGAACGGTAAAGCCGCCTGACTCGAAGTTTTTTGGCAGAACTCCTGATAGATCGTCACCCATCGGAGGTGATGGGATATTCTGTTCTTTTGCAACGAATTATACATATGCCGTATAAATGCGTTGATAACAGTTAAGATGAACGAAGATGGAAGCAGATGTGTCTGTGTTTGAGCGACAAGAAAAAAACAGTGGCATTCAATGCAAATCTGAGGGGAATCTGTAGGGCACCTCTATGTATTTATTCCGCGCTTCAATTGCTTCGTTGTCCCGACTCGTCGGGACTCCGGTTTCAAAGTTTATCCCGATGCAATCGGGACTCATGACAATACATAGAGGTGCCCTGTAGTGTTGTTGGTAAAGTAACGCCAGAGCAAGAGAGGATTTTGAAGATGACATCATCGATTGCGCTCATGTCGCCGGGTGACAGGAAAGCTGTCATCGATATCTTCAACTTCTACATTGAAAACTCTTTTGCGGCCTATCCTGAAAAACCTGTTCCGTACGAGTTCTATAACACATTCCTGGATATGTGTCAAGGATTTCCAAACGGGACAATAAGAAACGAATCCGGTGAAGTCCTGGGCTTTGGAATGCTTAGGCCGTACAGTCCGATACCAACGTTTTCGATAACCGCCGAGGCCACATATTTTGTCAGGCAAGGGCACACCGGTCAGGGACTTGGCACCATCCTTCTCGAGTACTTGATCGATGGAGGAAGAAAGATGGGTATCAACAGCATCCTTGCAAGCGTCTCTTCACTGAACGATGGCAGTATGAGATTTCACGCACGACATGGGTTCGTAGAATGCGGCAAACTCAGGAATGTCGGGCGAAAGCAAGGACAGGTGTTCGATGTTCTCTACTATCAGAGGGTGCTCTGACAATTTCTTTCACGATAAACTTTAGGGCACCTCTATTACTTTGTTACGCGGCCCGAATACTTCGTTGGTCGGTGCTCGAAATCCTCATCCCGACTTGTCGGGACTCCGGTTTTTCTGGCTCCGTCCGCCTTGTCTTCAGGTCGCTCACGACAAGTAATAGAGGTGCCTTTTAAAAGGAGCCTGTACCTTGCAGATTCGTGAAGCAACCGAGGCTGATTTTGAAGAGATTTGGCCAATCTTTCACGAGATTGTTTCAGCTGGTGATACTTACGCATATCCTCGTGATGTTTCAAAGAGTGAGGGAAAAAGGCTATGGATGGAACTACCGCAAAAAACATATGTTGTGGAAAGTGAATACGGAATATCGGGCACTTACTACATTAAAGCCAATCAAGCTGGTCCTGGTAGCCATATATGTAACTGTGGGTATATGGTTCCGTTTTCTTTCAGAGGCAGAGGAATTGCTACAGCCATGTGCGAGCATTCGCAAAAAATGGCGCTTGAGCTGGGTTACAAAGCTATGCAATTTAATTTTGTGGCCTCAACTAATGAAGGGGCCGTAAGTCTATGGCAAAAGCTGGGGTATGAAATCGTGGGGCGGCTACCACAAGCATTCAAACATCCGTCAAAGGGCTATGTTGATGCGCTGGTTATGTACAAATGGTTATAATAGGGGACGTTGTTTATTAGGTTGAAAAGAGGGTGATTAACTGTACAAACCCTAGACAGAAAAGAAGCTTTTATCAACAAGAAGAAAAAAGAGTAGAGAAGGAAGCATGATGAAGTCAGTTGAGATACATGGATATTGTAACCCGCGTTTTTTGGCTGTAAAAGATGCTTTTGCCAAGAATTTCGAAGATGGTTTGGAGGTCGGTGCTTCATTTGCGGTAACGCTTAATGGTGAATATGTCGTTGATATCTGGGGTGGTTGTTCAGACCCTGCAGAAACAATGCCCTGGGGGCGAGATACAATTACCAACGTATACTCAACAGTAAAGGTCATGACGACACTATGTGCATTGATTCTGATTGACCGGGGACAACTCGGCATTGATTCGCCTGTCGCTGACTACTGGCCGGAATTCGCACAAGCGGGAAAAGACAAGATTACCGTACGACAACTGCTCAGTCATAGTGCAGGACTTTCGGGTTTTGACGAACCTCTTTCGTTGGAAACCATGTATGATTGGAAAAAAGTCACTCGGCTGTTGGAGTTTCAGAACCCTTGGTGGGAGCCTGGGACTCAGAGCGGCTATCATATGATCACCTTCGGGTACCTGGTGGGTGAGTTGGTCCGACGAATATCCGGTAAGAGCATTGGAACCTTTTTCCGGGATGAAGTAGCCACTCCGTTAGGCGCAGATTTCCATATAGGTCTTGCACAGGAACACGACGTTCGTGTAGCGGAATTAATCTCACCCCCACCTATGGAGTCCCCTCCAATTGAACCTGGATCAATTATGGGACGAACATTATTCAATTCACCAATAATCCCTGCCTATTCAGACAGATCTTGGAGAGCCGCTGAAATCCCTTCCAGTAACGGGCATGGCAATGCACGCTCAGCAGCAAAGGTAGGTTCGCTCCTGGCTTGCGGTGGTGACCTGAATGGAGTGCGTCTGCTATCACAAGCCACAATCGATCAGGCAATCGAGGAACAGTTCAATGGTATCGATCTTGTGCTTGGTGTTCCAGTAAGATGGGGACTTGGCTTTGGACTTGCGAATGAGAAGCTGGCCTACCTCAATCCACGTGCTTTCTACTGGGGTGGTTTCGGAGGCTCTTGGTTGGAAGTGGACCCGGACAGCAGAATGTGTTTTTCCTACGTTATGAATAAACTTGAAGTGGACATTGATGGAGACAAGCGCATGATTTCGTTGAGAAACGCCCTTCTCTCCACTATGCAGCATAAATAGCGGAGTATATCCAACAAGAAAATACAGCCGACGCAAAAAGCCGCGCGACTGATTTGCGATGTCATCAATACTTCGTGATAGCCAGGCAATGCATCGAAACAGATGAAGAAGTAACCATCGATTATGAGTTGTTTGCTATAGATGGGGACACCTGGGAGTGTCAGTGAGGTGCTCCGGGCTGCCGGGCCTGAGTTGGGTTTTTGGGACGCAAGCTGATTGAACGTCGGCCGCCGTCGCTCACGCTTCGGACAGATTTCTCCGGATTACCGTTTCCTCGAAAAAGTCTTTCAGGTGCAGCCGGCCGTGTTTCGGGGCGGTGTTGTCGATTTCGCTGACCGCGATGGCGAAGCCGAGCATTTCCGCGGCGGGTTTGCTGAAAGGACTTGCGGCGGCACGCACGATACGGACCAGCCAGAGCGGAATGAAGATAATGTCGGGGGGCTTGCCGAGTGTGGTGAATGCGAGGGTGAAGAGCTCCCGGTAGGTGAACACGTCGGGCCCTCCGACGTCGATTTCGCGGATCCCCGGGGACGATGCATCGACGCAGACCCCGGCAAGATCGGCGCCGTGGATGGGGTTGATCGTGAGCTTGCCGTCACCCGGCCAGAACATGCGGCCGGAACGCGCCATTACGAGAAACTGCGCCATGTCGGAAAAGTAGGCGTTGGGCCTGACGACGGTGTGGTCGATGTCCGATCGCCTCAGTTCGTCGACGAACCGTTCGTGTGCTTTCGTCACCTCCAGGTGCATCATGAATTCCGCCTTGAAAATCGAGACGTAGACGAACTTTTTCACTCCCGCGGCCCTCGCTTGCTCGAGAATCGCCAGGTTGCCCCGGTAGTCGATGTCCATAATGGAGTGCGATCTGTCGCCGGAGGCCCGGCCGAGGGAGGAGAATACGATATCGATGCCGTCGCAGAGGCCTTCGAGGCTTGACGGATCGGTGACGTCGCCGATGAAGACCTCGTCCGCGAGGGGAGCGGCCGCAGGCTCTCCGTTCGGTCCTTCACGGGCGATTTTTTCCGGGTTGCGGGCGAAGGCCCGGACGAAGAAGCCTCTTCGCTTGAACTCCCTGAGCGTGAAACTGCCCAGATAGCCCGAGCAGCCGGCGACAAGGATCTTTTGCATGGCTTATTTCCGGTAGTACCGCCGCGCTTCGGGAAGCGCCTGCCGTATTCTGGCGATTCGTTTCGAATCCGTCGGGTGCGTGCTCAGGAATTCCGGCGGCTTGCCTTTTCCAGGATTGCGGCTCATTCGTTGCCAGAAAGGTATTGCCGCTCCGGGATCGTAACCGGCCATAGCCATGAAGATCAGGCCGATCCGGTCGGCCTCGTATTCCTGGATGCGGCTGTATGGCAGCACATAGCCCAGTTGCGAACCTATGCCGAAAGCGCTCAGCCAGAGCTGGCGGGTTTTTTTTGGGCTGTTTCTGAGGGCTGAGCTGAGAGCCGCTCCGCCCATCTGGGTCAACAGCATCTGGCTCATGCGCTCGTTGCCGTGCTTGGCCACCGCATGGGCGATCTCGTGCGCCATGACGACCGCAAGGCCGGCATCGTTTTTCGTGTAGGGCAGGATGCCGGTATACACCACGATCTTTCCGCCGGGCATGCACCAGGCGTTCGGCGACTTGTTCTGGATGAGGTTGAATTCCCAGGAGTAGTTGCGCAGCTCGGAGGAGAGGCCGCGTTCACGGAAGTAGCGCTCGACGGAGGTTTGCAGCTTTCTGCCGACACGCTGCACCCTGGCGGTTTCGGTGCGGTTCTTGCTGAGCTTGTGCTTGCGCAGGAACGTCCGGTACTGTTCACTGCTCAAAGAGAGCATCGAGGAGGCAGGGACCAGGTTGAGCTGGGATCTTCCCGTTATGGGCACCGTAGCACAGGATGTGATGAGGAGGGCTGTCAACAGGCAGAGCAGGGGAGCCCTGAGCTTCGTGAGTGTTCTCTCTCGTTTCATTGGTTTACCGGCTTTCAGGGCACCTCTATTACTTTGTTGCGCGACCCGAATACTTCGTTGGTCGGTGCTCGAAATCCTCATCCCGACCTGTCGGGACTCCGGTTTCTGTGCTCCGTCCGCCTTGTCTTCAGCTCGCTCACGGCAATTAATAGAGGCGCCTTTCAGAATGACTGGAGTCTTTTCACCTCTTTCCGCCAGGCGTGGAAGAGGATATGACCGGCAAAACCGGCCAGTTCCGGGTCGAACAGTTCCGCCGCACGCCTCTGTAAAGAAAGATAGGTTTTCCCGGTCAAAGATTTCAAGGCTTCCCCGAAGGAAAACCAGGCGCCCAGATACTGGTGGACGTGGGTGTCTATCGGAAACGCCGAAAAACGCTGCAGTCCGAAGAGCATTACGCAGTCGGCGATTTTCAGGCCTATGCCGCGCTCTCTGCATAGCCGTTCACGTGCGGTTTCAAGAGGCATTTCCGGGTCGCGGAGGGCTTCCAGGTCGAGCCGACCGGACGCCACGGCGGCGGCGGCATCGACGATGTTGCGGGCGCGAATGCAGTTGTTGTTTGTACAGAGCTTCAGTGCGTCCGGATCGGCCGAGGCAAGTGCTTCGGGCGTGGGAAAGGCGTGATAGACGATCGGGCCGCTTTCCAGCACAAACCGGTGTCGTGTTCCGAGTTTTTCCGTCAGATGCTTTACCTGTCGCCGGATGATGTTCATGCCGATACCCTGTGCGCACATGAACGTGACAAGAGTTTCAAACGGAGCCTGCCGAAGGATTTTTACCTGCAGATACGGTTGGAGAAGCTGCCATACTTCGGGATAAGTCCGTTTGAACGACTCCGGGAACGCATTGCTTCCGTCGATGTCCAGGGAGAAGTAACGGCGCGCGAACTCCTCGAGAGATTTCCCGTCGATGAGTCGGGATGTACTCTTCAGAACAGGGGAATTGACGTTTCCGTATTCGATGATCAGAAGCTTTCCGTCGACCACTCCGTGGCAGGTTTTGTGTTCGTTTTCCGTACGTTCCCATCGGAACGATTGTCCACTGAATATCGATCCTTCGATATCAATCTTTTCAAGATTTATGCCAAACATAAAGTTGTTTTTTATGCATGTTATTCTTGAGGAAATTAAGGTTATCGGATATCAATTTTTTGTTCTTCTTTTAATTTTAAGTTTTTTTATAAAAAGATTTTAATGTTTTTTGATTAAACATTTTTTTATGTTTTATGAATCTTGTTTTGCTTCTTTTTATTGTGATTTTATTTGAAATAAAAAGCCGGAATAATCAGATTGTCATGCTGATTATTCCGGCTTTTATTGGATTGATGTTTCCTGTTTCGTTACAGGTAGCAGGAGTAAAGTTCACCCATTTCTTTTTCAAAGAAGAACTCTTTGCGGTTGAAGGCGGGCGTCAGATCGTTTATCCATGATGCCGTTTCGTCGAATTCTGCGAAGAACAGCCGGTTTGTCCAGTCGGGATTTCTGCTCTGGGTAAACTTGAGGGCGAAAACTTTTTCTCCATTGATTTCCGTGACATCCTCGACAATTATTTTTCCGGGCGAGCAGGACATCGATGGGCCTCTGACGGTTCTGCCCAGTCCGGACATTTTCCGGTATGCGTGGTTGAAAATCCCGACGGCCTCGGCCAGCGGCACTTCGAAGTATCTTTTCGGGCCCGTATCCCTTTCCAGGAACATATAGTACGGGATTATGCCCTGTCGGAGCTGTTGCTGCCACATGTCCTCCCAGATTTCGGGCGAGTCGTTGACGTGGCGAACGATCGGCGACTGGCTGCGAATGACGGCTCCGGTGGAGCGGATGCGCCTGACGGCTTCCAGGGCTTCCGGGGTTTCTATCTCCCGCGGGTGGCTGTTGTGGGACATGAGGGCGAGGTGCTTGCCGGAGGCGACGATCTTTTCGAAGAACCTGATCAGATCGTCAGCGTCACGATCCCGGGTGAAACGGTAAGGCCACCAGCTCAGCGATTTCGTGCCGATTCTGATGGTTTTCACTGTCTCCAGATCGAGCAGCGGTTCGAGGTATTTTCTGAGCAGCGCCGTGCTCATGACCATCGGGTCGCCGCCGGTGAAAATAATATCCTTTACTTCGGAATGTTCCCTGATGTAGGCCACCAGAAGACTGACGTCGTTATTGGCGAATTTGAGATTTTCGAGCCCGGAGAACTGAGGCCATCGGAAGCAGTAGGTGCAGTACGCGTGGCAGACCTGTGCTTCGGACGGGAAGAACAGGATGCTTTCACGATATTTGTGCTGCAGGCCGTGCAGGGGCTCCTCCCCGAGCCTCGGGGTGTTGAGCTCCATCTGTCCGGCCGGGTTCGGATTCTGCAGGAGCTGGATCTCCCGGGCCGATTGTCCGATCAGGGCCTTGTCGGCGTCCGATCGGACAAGAGCGGACATTCGTTCGAAATCGCATTCATCGAGCATTTCCGCCTGGGGAAAGCTCAGTCTGAATAGCGGATCGTCGGGAATGTTCGTCCAGTCGATCAGATGTTCCGTAACGTAGTTGTTTACCCGGAAGGGATAGACGGTCGCCACGGTTTTGATGGCGTGAATCAGATCCCGGGCTATGTTCCGGTACTGGGGTAGTTCATGTATGTTGGTCGCAGTATATGAGCGATATTTCAGCATGACAACGCTTGTTAAGTGTTGCTAAAATATCGGCAGAGCGTAATATGAAGGGGGAGTAAGCTCTTACCTTTTCCTTTTTTTGAGGATCATTGACTTCCGAGGAAAAACGATCTGTGCCCTTATTTACGATTCTCCCTCCAATTAACCAAACACGCGGTTCACCGCGGTCGAACGTGAAGCCGCTTTGCCGTCACCCGGGGCTTCTTTTTTTTGTGCGATGTGTTTTTTGCGTGTCTCTTGTGTTTTTCTTTTGCGGTCGATGTGAAAAATAAGTATATATCCTGTAAGGCAGTGATGTTTTTTCCTTTTTTTCGAGTGCTCGACCATGATTGCGAAACGGCCTCCCCCGTGCCCGCTTGCGCAGGATCAGGAAGGCCGGGCTCCGTAACGCGATCCGTACTGATGTCGGAGGTAATTTTGTCTGCGTTCGAACAGCATGGTTGCACCGCTTCGCAGAAGCATCCCCCTCTTCGCCTCCGGAATCACAGCCTCCCTTTGAAGCGTCGTGCAGAGCTTTCAGTGCGAAAAGCTTCCGTTGATTCTGAGAATATAAACTTGCGGAGCGGTGATGAAACAGTCGAGACCACCAGTATCGAGGATGCGGGCGATCGACAAAGAGATCCGTGCGAAACGTTTTCCCGATTGTGCAAGGCTCGCCGGGCTTCTGAACGCCGACCGTCACCATATCCTCAATGACATCGCCTTCATGCGCGAATGCCTCGGCGCCCCGGTCGCCTATGACGAAACGCATTGCGGGTACTACTACGAGAAGCCGTGGTCTTTTCTGCCCGTGCTGCCGGTGGATAGCCGGCAGCGCCCCGAGGGCGGGTCTTCCGGAAGGCTCACCGCGTCCTGTTATCCAGGGGCAGGGGATTCCTCTTCCCCCGATAGCGCCCGTCCGGGGAAGCGCGTTTCGGGGGCAGGGTTGAAAAACTCCGCCGGCCGGAGGGGCGGAGCGAAAATTCCCGGTCAGAAGCTTTTTACCGGTGATGCCTTTGGGGAGCACCCCGGTCTGGAAGAGGCTCTTCAGAAACATCACCGGGTGCGCTTCACCTATGAGGACCCCCTGACCGGCGATATACGCAAAGGGGTGCTCCACCCCTACCGTTTTTATTTTTCGGGTTTCAACCTGACCCGTTACCTGGTGGCGTTCTGCGAGTCGTCCGGATCGGTACAGGCGTTCGACCTCTGCTGTTTTTCCTCGCTTCGGATTCTGAAGGGAACCTTTACAATGGACCGGAGCTTCTCGCTGGAAGAGTTTTTCGAAAAACTGTTCGGCGAGGACGCCGGCAGGAACAGTTGCCGCGTGCGTATCCGCTTCGGATGTGAGCGTGCTCAGTGGATCAAGAGAAAGACCTGGCATCCGACGCAAAAGATCGAGGACCGGCCTGACGGGTCGGTTGTCGTCGGGCTTGATATATGCGGGCTCGAGGCCGTGAAGCGGTGGGTTCTGTACTTCGGTTCGGATGCCGAAGTGCTCGAACCGGAGGAGCTGCGTTTCATGGTCAAAAAGGAGCTCGTGAAGATGAGCGAGCGCTACCTGCATGCCCCCTAGAGCGGTCGTTGCCCGAGAGTGAGGTGGCATGGAATACCGGTTTTCGGGAAAGGTCCGATACGTGAATCTGAAAAGAGCCGCCCGGTAACGGGTCCGCGCCCTTGTCCGGGGAAAACCCGCTGATCGTGTTCTGACGTCAGGAATTGTGCTTTTTTGGTATCTTACAGCAGTTTCTGTTCCACTTCATTCGCAGTCATGACAGTCAGACCCTGGATCGCGCATTACGATAAAGGCGTCCCCTCCACCCTGAAGCCCTATCCGTTTCATACATTTATCGATATCCTTCGCAAGAGAGCGAAGGAGAAGCCCGATGACACGGCGTTTTTCTTCAAGGGGCGCAAGCTTTCCTGGGCGTGCCTCGACGAAGAGAGCGACGCCTTTGCGGCCGCGCTTGCCGACATGGAACTGAAAAAGGGGGACCGGGTGGCGCTGCTTTTGCCGAACTCTCCGCAGATGGTCGTCGCCGAATTCGGGATATGGAAGGCCGGGGGAGTGGCCGTGCCCCTCAATCCCCTCTACACCGAAACCGAGCTCGCCTTCGCCCTCGGAGAGTGTGGCGCCGGAATAGCGGTGACCCTCACCCCCTTTTACGGCAAAATCCGTTCCGCCGGATCGTCTTCCGCGCTCCGGAAAATTGTGGCCTCGAACATCAAGGAATATCTACCCCCGGTGAAGCGACTGCTGTTCACCCTGTTGAAGGAAAGGAAGGACGGGCACGCCGTGGAACTTCATGAGGGCGACGAGCGCTTCGGAGAGCTGATAAGCCGCTATCGTCGGAATCCGCCTCCCGCGGTCGACGTCGGGCCGGACGATACATCTCTCTTTCTGTTTTCCGGGGGCACCACCGGCATGCCGAAATGCGCCGTGTGCACCCATCAGGGAATGGTGGCGAGCGGCATGCAGATCGCTTCGTGGTTCAGTGTCGTGCTGGACAGGGGAAAGGATATCGTGATGCTCAACATGCCTCTGTTCCACGTTTACGCCCAGGTCGGGATTTTCGGTGCGGCGCTGGTCGAGGGTTACCCCGCCTGCCTGGTGCCGAATCCGCGCGATCTCGACGATCTGCTCGCCACTATCCGCACGCTGCGGCCGGCCGTCCTGCCCGGTGTTCCCACGCTCTTTTCCGCCCTGATCAACCATCCCCGGGTCGGCCGGGACCGGAAGGCGCTCTCTTCCCTGAAGCTCAGCGTGTCGGGCGCAGCGCCCCTCTTGCGCGAGATCAAGACGAGGTTCGAACATCTTACGGGTGGCAAGATTATCGATGCCTACAGTCTTACCGAGGCCATGATCGGTTCCGTACTGACACCGGTGCTCGGTACCTACAAGGAGGGCGCCGTGGGCGTTCCCGCTCCGGATGTCGATGTGCGTATCGTCGATCCTGACGACGGCCGCAGCGACGTTTCGACCGGCCGGGTCGGCGAGGTCGTCATGCGCGCCCCTCAGCTCATGAAGGAATACTGGGGCAGGCCCACTGAAACCGCAGACGTCATTCGCGAGGGATGGTTGTTTACCGGTGATCTCGGTTATCTGGACGACGACGGCTATCTGTTCATAGTCGATCGCAAGAAGGATCTTATCAAGCCGGGAGGGTTTCAGGTCTGGCCAAGAGAGGTTGAGGAGGTCATTGCAACTCATCCACAGGTTTCCGAAGTCGG
Organism: Chlorobium sp.; assembly: GCA_028282595.1. GTDB lineage: Bacteria > Bacteroidota > Chlorobiia > Chlorobiales > Chlorobiaceae > Prosthecochloris. The sequence continues at coordinate 76,363 of JANQHQ010000046.1, forward strand.
GGTCGCCGGGGTTCCGGACGACCATCAGGGCGAGGCTGTCAAGGCCTGGATCGTGCTGCGGGAAGGGGCCGACACGCTCGACGCCGGCGAGCTTCGCCGGTACTGCCGCGAGAAACTCGCGGCTTACAAGGTGCCCAGGCTGGTGGAATTCGTTTCCGAACTTCCGAAGTCCCTCGTCGGCAAGGTCCTGCGGCGCAAACTGGTGGAAGAGCACTGCCGCCAGGCGTCGGCCGGATGAAAGCGATTCTTTTTTCGTAACTTGTACCCGTATTCGAACGCGGAGCATCGCTCTGCCCGTTCATGCTTCATGCGCACTTTCGAACACAGGCAACGAAAAGGAGGACCCCCATGTTTGCTTTCAGACTCGGTCTTTTTCTTCTGCTTATCCTTTCCGCCACGTCTCTCAGGGCGGGCGACGACGGAATGCCGACAGGCGAACAGCTTGTCCGGAAACTGTTCGCGGAGATGAAAGCCGGAAACGTTTCGGCCGTTGAGGCCATGATCTCTCCGGCGTTCCAGTCGGTGCACGAGGACGGTGCGCGCGACCGCGACCAGGAAATCGAGCTTGTCAGGAATCTCGACATGGGCGAGGTCACTCTCGACAATTTCACCGAAACCCGGAGCGGCGATATCCTGGTGGTCTCCTATACGGTTTCGGCCGAAGAGACGATCGGCGGGAAACGTCTCTCGAAAAAGCCGGCATACCGGCTCACGATTTTTCAGCAAACCGGTTCCGGATGGCAGTGGGCCGCTCACGCGAATCTGAAATCCATGCAGTAGAGGAGGCGCCTTTTCCGTGTCCTCCGGCAATTCACGTGTATAGTGTTCGCTGAACGGTTCGTCGGCGTCAAACGTATCGTTTCATGAGGGTTGCAGGAAAAACGGCTCTGGTTACCGGAGCCGCCGGAGGAATAGGCGGAGCTACCGCGCGGTGTCTGGCCCGGGAGGGTGCCGGGGTGATTCTGTCCGACATCGACCGGGACGGCTGCAATGCGATCTGCGAAGAGATCCGTTCGGGCGGAGGAGTGGCGTCGGTCGCGATTGCCGACGTGACGCGCGAGCAGGATATCCGTTCGCTCTTTTCGGAGCTGGAATCGCGACCGGACGCTCTCGATATCCTGGTCGCGGTTGCCGGGGGAGACGTGGAGCCGGCCGCCGACGTGGAGGCCATCGACTACGATCGGATGAGTCGCAACCTCGATCTGAATCTGAAATCCTGCATTCTCTGCTGCCGTGAAGCCGTGCGTCTCATGAAGCCGAAACGGTACGGAAGGATCGTTACCATGAGCTCGCTGGTTTACCGGGGGAGTCCCGGGCAGTTTTCCTATTCGGCCGCGAAAGGAGGCGTTTTCTCCTTTACCCGCTCTCTGGCAATGGCGGTCGGGCGCTACAACATCACCGTTAATGCCCTGGCCCCCGCGCTTGTGGACGTGCCGGTTTTCGAGCGCGTTCTCGGAACGAAGCGATGGGAAGCCCTTGCGGCCGACGCGGCCGCGCGTTACCCGCTGCAGCGGATAGCCGCTCCGGACGATGTCGCCCGGGCGGCGCTTTTCCTGGCGTCGGACGATGCGGCGTTCATTACCGGACAGATACTCGAAATTTCAGGGGGCGCGAGACTGTAGGACACCTCTATTTATTTTATTCCGCGCTTCAATTGCTTCGTTGTCCCGACAGGTCGGGATCGAAATCCTCATTCTGACTCGTCGGGACTCCGGTTTCGAAGTTTATCCCGATTGCTATCGGGACTCATGACAATACATGGATTTGCCCTTTAGAGGTTTCCCGCAGTTCCGGCAGGCGGTCAGACCGAGGAATCGCCGGGTCGCGCAGGGTCTTTTACCGGCAGCGATGTAGCCGCATGAATGCAGTAATTGCCTGTATTTGGAAACCGTCGGGTAAAAGAGTATAATAACCTGTCAGCCAATGGTTGGTTGATCGCTTTCAGGTGATTTGTGCTTTTGGTTATTTGATGGCGCTTCTCTTTTTATCAAAGCACATATTACCACGGGGTAAACATGAATATTTATATCGGCAATCTGGAATACGGCGTAACCGAGGACGAGCTGCGCAATGCTTTCGGCGAATTCGGCGAAGTTTCCAGCGCAAGCATCATTACGGACAAGTTCACCGGTCGTTCCAAAGGTTTCGGTTTCGTAGAGATGCCGAACGACGCTGAGGCTTCTGCGGCGATCGACGCCCTGAACGATTCCGACCTCAACGGTCGCTCCATCAAGGTAAACCAGGCAAGACCGCGTGAGGAGCGTCCTTCCAGACCGCGTTACTGATCTGAAGAGAGACATTCGTTCTTGATAGACCGGAGCCGTCCTGCTCATCGCAGAGACGGCTTTTTTTTGCCGATACCGGAAGAGGTCGGTCGGCAAAGACTCTCATGATCGAGCGGCTGTTCACGATTCGGCGATTTTTCCCGATGGAAAGGTGACTTTCGATGTGTGCAATTGCCGGGAAAATCGTAGATTTAACATAACGCATCGGGCGGTCCCCCAGGGAATGCGATCGTTACCATCGTCGTCTGCCGCTTTCCCTCTCATTCGCTCCCGGAAGTCCCCTCTGCCTGAAGCGCCTCTGTACCTCATCTCGTAAGTACGGCGGTTCCGAAACGTTCCGTCTCGTTTCGGTTCGGCCCGATGTACCCCTTGGTTCCGTCAGTACCGGTATGTTAGTGCGTTTTTCCTGAAACGTCAATCCGCCCGCGTGTCCGTCACCCGCTGTCCGGCAGGCCCTTGGCGCACTGCCCGAAAGGCGCGGGGTCCGGGCTGAAGACGACGCCTGGCGAGCAGGGTTGCCTGAAGGGAGCACGGGTTCGCATCCGGCTTGCTCCCGGTCGAAGCGTGGAACGAATGGGAGGGGGACCGGAGAAAAGACGGGGCGGAAAAAGATCCGCAATGATTCGGGAAACAATAACTCAAAGGAGGAAACATGCGGAAATTCGACGAGATCAGGCAGTTGCGGCGAATGGTTGATTCCAGCATTTTGAGAATGCCGGGTGTCATGGCGGTTGCAACGGGCTACAAAAAAGTGAACGGAGAGAGGACGGACGAGCTTTCCGTCATCGTCTATGTCGCGAAAAAGCTGCCGTTGAAGAGAATTCCCTACTTCCATGCGATTCCCTCTTCGCTGAAGATAAGGGATCTGGAGGTGAGCACGGATATCGTGGAGGTGGGGTATTACATTCCCTACAGTTACACGTCCTACGAACGTCCAGCTCTCGGCGGTGTTTCGATCGGCCATCTCAACGTCACGGCCGGTACCCTTGGCGGTCTGGTTTGCGGCCCGGCATGCGAAGAGCAGGACGATTCGATTCTGATTCTGAGTAACAACCACGTTCTGGCCGCGACCAACAAAGGCTCCAAAGGGGACTACATCGTTCAGCCCGGTCCTCACGACGGAGGCACGTGTCCCGATCAATGCATCGGAGAACTCGAGCGGTTCGTTCCGATCGATTTCTCCGAAAACGCGATCAACTACGTCGATTGCGCGGTTGCCCGGCCATACGACAGCGGCGACGTTTCCTTTGAAATTCACGATATCGGCATGCCCAGCCTTTCCGAAACGTATACCCTGACACCGGGTGATGTGCTGAAGTCGTTGCAGGTGCAGAAAACGGGCCGCACCACCGAGCACACAGTCGGCTTCGTTTCCGCTATCGACTGGAAAGGCTCCGTGCTCTACGATTGGACGCCGGCGTATTTCGAGCAGCAGATCGTCGTCGAAACCCTGACGCCGGGTACGCCCGTTGCCGAAGGGGGAGATTCCGGTTCCCTGGTGCTGACCATGGACAACAAGATTTGCGGATTGCTGTTTGCCGGACCGACCAGCGGTGAGCATTTTATCGCCAACCACATTCACGAGGTGTTTACGAGGCTCGACGTAAAGCTTTGCTGCGCGCCGACGGAATCGGTGAAAGGAACCGAGGAAAAGAAAATTCTGGGCGATCTTCGGAAGTTAAGAGACAAGCTTCGCGTCGATAAGGGATTGCGGAAGTATTTCGATCTGTACGGCAGGCATTCCGGACGGTTTTTCAATGAAATGCTGCGGGATCGGAAGCTGAAAGGGATGATGCAGGAGATCACCATCGAAGGCGCGCGCCTTGTCCGTGACCGCGATGCGAAACTGGATGCCCAGACCGTTGCGCTGGCGCGTCGCGCGATCGATGTCGTGGCGAAGAAATGGAAGAAGGACCGCGGATTGGTCAAGGATATGGAAAAAGTGAAGAAAATCCTGAACGAATCCGAAGGCAGGACGCTCGACCAGATCCTGCAGATCGTCAGAAAGTCCTGAACGGAAGAACTCTCCGGTCCCGGACGGATGGATCCGGGGCCGGTTTGAAGCGGATGTTTATGGATTACAGCGAAGTAGGAAAAATCATCGTAAAGTATCAGGAGCGGATTCTCACTCTTCCCGGTGTGACCGGAATCAGCACGGGTGTCGGCAGGACGACCGGAAAAAAGGAGTTCTGCATAACCGTGTATTGCAGCCGGGTTGTGGCGAGAGGGGCGCTTGCGAACGGCAGACTGCCCCTCGAGCTCGACGGCGCTCCAGTGGAGATCGTCCGGACGGACGATTTCGTCGCTTTCCCACGCTGACGTTTGCACTTTCTCCCGATGTTCCCGCCCTCCGGTTCCGGTATTCGTCTTTCCACCAGGGTGTTCCCGGCCGGTTCGTCCGGACGGGCGGATTCTCCGTTTTCTGTCCGTGGGTAATGTTGCGGACAGGGGTGTTCGTGTTGCGGGTTACAGGCGCGCGAAAGCCGTTCCGGAGCGTGGGCGCAGGCCGACGCTCCGGAACGGACGCAAATGGGCACCTCTATGTATGTATTCCGCGCTTCAATTGCTTTGTTGTCCCGACGAGTCGGGACTCCGTTCGCCTTGCATCCCGATGCAATCGGGACTCATGACAATACATGGAGGTGCCCAAACGGGTGCGCGCCGGTGGTTATTTCCGGCCGGAAAGAGCCGAAGAGACGCCCGAGGTGAGGTCTTGGGCGAATTGCAGGGCGGTTGAAGCCGCTCCTGTGGCGATTGAAATGCAGAGATTGGCGCAGGTCTGCACCAGGTTCGTAGCCGTGGAAGCTCCGTTGACCAGACCGTCGGCCAGGTTGCCTGCCGAGCTCCCTGCCGCGTTGAAGAGGTCGGAAAAGACGCCGTTCGTGTTTGCCATAACCGGATTCATTTTGCATTGAAAAAAAACAGGCCGGAATCCGCCGGGATTCGTCAGATGCGGTGCCTGCAGTGTAAATATAAGCAACCGGCCTGATTGAAGGAACAGCGCGTAGTGTTGAAAGCTCCTGCCGGTTTCAATCGGGGAAGGCGTTTGGCGAACGCGTATATTGCATGAAAGGAAATTGCAGAAAGAAAAACATCTTTTGCAGCATGGGTGAGGCACTGCTCGGATTGAAACCGCGGGAGGTATGGAAACATTTTTACGCGCTGACGCGAATTCCCCGTCCTTCGGGTCACGAGGAGAAGATCAGGGCGTTCGTTGCCGGTTTCGGCGAGGATCTGGGCCTGCGGACCCTGGTCGACCGGGCCGGAAATGTCATCATACGCAAACCGGCCGCGAAAGGCATGGAAAACGCCGCCGGAGTTATTCTGCAGGCCCATCTCGATATGGTGCCGCAGAAGAAGGGGGGCATCGAACACGATTTTGAAAACGATCCGGTGGAAACCGTTATCGATGCCGGGAGCGTTCGGGCTTGCGGTACGACGCTCGGGGCGGACAACGGTATCGGCGTTGCGGCCATCCTGGCGGTGCTCGAATCCACCGTACTCCGGCACGGTCCGCTCGAAGCGCTTTTGACGAGCAACGAGGAGAACGGCATGACCGGGGCCTTCGGTCTGAAGCCCGGCCTGCTCCGGGGGAGGGTTCTGCTCAATCTCGATTCGGAAGAGGAGGGCGAACTGTTTATCGGCTGCGCCGGAGGTATTGACGGGACCATGACCTTCGGCTACGACACACGGAGCCTTCCGGAAGGGTATGAGGGATTTGTAGTAAGAGTCGAGGGGCTGAAAGGCGGTCACAGCGGTATGGATATCCATCTCGGGCGGGGCAATGCCAACAAGATCATGAATCGTCTGTTGCTTGACGGTGCGGCGTACCATCGTTTGCGACTGGCATCGATCGACGGCGGAAGTCTGCGCAATGCCATCCCGAGGGAATCGACGGCCGTCGTGGCGGTGCCGAAGGCGGGGGCGGAGGGGTTCATGAGGGAATTTTCCGCGCTGGCCGGGAGCATCCACAGGGAACTCGCGTCCGCCGAGCCCTCGCTGCATATCACCGCGACGCCCGCCGGGCGGCCGGAAACGGTTGTCGAGGAACGCGTCGCCGCAAACCTTTTCGAGGCGGTCCGTGCATGCCCGAACGGCGTGCTGCGCATGAGTGACGAGATGCCGGATCTGGTCGAGACATCCAACAATCTCGCAAGGGTGGTGTCGACCGGAAGCAGCGCCCGGGTCGAGTGTCTGCTCAGAAGTTCGGTGGATTCAGCCCGGGAGAATCTCTGCAGGGCGATCGAAAAGGTTTTCGTCCCGGCGGGAGCGGTTCCGGTCTTCCACGGAGGTTACCCTGGCTGGAAACCCGATCCGGCTTCACCGGTTCTCGGGATCATGCGCGACATCTACCGGGCGAGGTTCGGCAGGACCCCCGGGGTAAAGGCGGTTCACGCCGGTCTGGAATGCGGGATCATCGGCGCAACCTATCCCGGACTCGACATGATCTCCTTCGGCCCGACCATCCGGAATCCGCACTCGCCGGACGAAACGGTCGATATCGCTTCCGTCGGCAGATTCTGGGACTTTCTCACCGGGGTTCTCGGCGGAATGCCCGCCGGGGCGCGGTGAGCGTTGCCCGTTGCAGGGAGAGGCGGGTTCGCGTTCTCACGCTTTCGGAGGAAGGACTTTTTTAATCGCCGCTATGAGCCCTTCGAGGTCTGCGATGCCGTCGATAGCCTTTTTTTCCATGAGGATTTCCAGCTTCCCGTTTTTTCTGAGAATTATCGGGTACTCGAAGGTCTGATCGTACTTCTGTTCGAACTCGTCACGGTGCAGAAACTCCATGGGCACGCCGACGGTTTTTCTGAACTCCTTCCATCCGTCCTTTTCGGAAAACGCGTCGTGGGTCAGGTTGCAGAGACTGCACTGATAGGTGTCGGGACTCAGGATCTTGTGTCCGATGTCGAGCAGTCCGCTGATCGGACCGCTGTCGGAGTTGTAGACAAAGACTAGTGTGGTCATTGTGATTTTTTACTGATATTCGTCAGCCGTTTCAACAGCACGTTCGGGCAATCCGCTGTGCTTCATGCCGGTCTGGTAGAGTAAACTCGTGATAAAAAACACGGAATGTCCGTCAAACGATCCAGTCGAAACAGTTATCCTGTTTTTCTCTTGTTTCGCAGTAACGGACCAGATTACGCTCAAGCGTTTTTTTCTGCCGTTCGCAAAAGGCTCCGAGAGCCGATTCTTCCAGCTTTTTCCCTTCGGTCAACATGGGGATGCACTTTCTGCACAACCGCAACGCCCAGCATTCATTGCACCGTTCGCCCAGAAGAGACGAATATTGCTCCAGATATGAAGCTATGCGCTCGAAGTTGTAGCCCTTTTCGACGGATCCAACAGGAAAACAGCCGTTTATACGTTCGCACATGTGAAAGATTCCTTCGGCGTCAACGAAGCAACGTTTTCCCGGAACGCACTGTCCACCCGTAGTGACGAAGCGCTCCATTACCTTCATGTGTCGTTTATGTATCCTCGCTATCGCAGCCTCGCAAACCGATCGCTCGAATGCACCAGGAATGTTCCCTTTCGTACAGCTGTTGAGAAAGCTGTTCCAGACAGGAGAATAATCGATCCTGTTTGCGATGTTGTCACGTGTGAAAAAAGGATGAGGATTGTCGGGTGAAAGCTTGACAGGGGAAAGTTTCGGGATCTTTCCCCTGAAGAGTTCGGGATTGTCTTCTATGAAGGTCGATATGGCCGGAAGAGGGTCGGGCGGGGCGGTTGTTACATTGAAGTTCACGAATTTTTCAAAATATGCCGGATGATTCGTTCTGAAGAGCCTGAGATTTTTCATGACTTTTTCGAACGTCGGTGCGCCATTTCTTTCCTTTCTATAGCGGTCGTGGATATGCGCCGGACCGTCCAGGCTTACAAAAGTTTCAAATCTCTTTTCGGCCAGAAAATCGCATATTTTCGGAGTCAGCAGCGCTCCATTGGTTGTCAGTGCGAAAACAGGCGGTATCGTTCCGACACTCTCGGCATACTTTACGGCGTTGCGTATCAGTCCGGCATTGAGCAGCGGTTCACCGCCATAGAAACCGATCCTGAATTCGTCTCTCTTGAAGCCAAGGTACCATGTAATGGACTTTTTCGCGGTTTCCTCACTCATCATTTTGGCCGAGTGAGGGCGTGAGTCCCGGTAGGAGTCCGAATAGTAGCAGTATTTACACCGGAAATTGCATTTCTCGCTGATCGAAAGCACCAGCATGTCCGGCCCGTTCGTTTTGAGGCCGAGAATTTCGTTTTCGGTGAATTCCGGTCCGTAGATTTCTACCGTGGGCTTTTCAGCAGGGAGCAGTCCGGCTTGTTGCGCGGTCGAGATCCTTTCCCTCCCGGGCCGTGATGTGGAAAATCGCGAGAAAAAATTTTGGGATGTCTCGTGGATACGGTTCGACCATGCAGAATAAATGTAGAACCTGGCAGGTGTCCTGAAAGGAAGCAGCAGCATTATGTTGGGGGTTGCTGCCAGGGCAGCCGGAGGGCTCTTCGATCTTTTCTCCGGCTACCCTTGGGCAGTTGGGCCTGTTTAAGGCTGGGTCGCTTCCATGTTTGACTTGCTTGCAGTTCCGCCGACGCATTCGCTGTCGCAGGATGCCTGTTCTTCATTGTCGGTCGTTTCGACGCCGGGGAAAACCTCTTTCAGTTCTTCCATGATGCCTCCGTATCCGTGAGTTAATGTGAAAACAGACTGAATACAGGGGGATACACACCTGCTTTTACAATATAGGTAATATTGTCTTGTCGGTATTGTCTTAAGCACCGGCACCGGTGCCGGCCGTTGTGTCGTGTCGTCGGGAGTCGTATCTTCTGCTATTGTCGGCGGTCCGTCTCCTTTTTTTCCGGAAAGGGGAGCCGCAACCGCCCCGCTGTCTCCTTGAACCGAAACCGTTGTGTGTCCGTGAGTGCTTCCGAACGATCTTCATCCGTGTCATCGCACCCTCCTCCGAAGCGCGTCTTCGTTGTCGGGGCCACCGGCTATATCGGCAAGTTCGTGGTTCATGAACTGGTCTCCCGCGGTTACGAGGTCGTGAGCTTCGCGCGGGAGCGGTCCGGAGTCGGGGGAAATGCGACGGCCGGAGAAACCCGGAGGGAACTGAAGGGTTCCGAGGTCCGTTTCGGCGATGTAGGCAGCCCGGAGTCCCTGACGAAAGAGGGCATCCGGAAAGAGCACTTCGACGTCGTGGTGTCCTGCCTGACGTCGCGCACGGGTGGAGTCAAGGACGCATGGGACATCGACTACCGGGCCACGCGCAACGCGCTCGATGCCGGAATCGCCGCCGGAGCGACCCATTTCGTCCTGCTTTCCGCGATATGCGTCCAGAAACCCCTCCTGGAATTTCAGAAAGCGAAACTCCGGTTTGAAGAGGAACTGAAGGCTTCCGGGCTGACCTATTCGATCGTCAGGCCCACGGCCTTTTTCAAGTCGATCGCCGGGCAGGTCGAAGCCGTCAGGAAGGGCAAGTCGTACGTGGTGTTCGGCAACGGGGAACTGACGGCGTGCAAGCCGATCAGCGAAGCGGATCTGGCGCGTTTCATGGTCGATTGCCTCGAAGATTCCGGAAAACAGAACAGAATTCTGCCCGTCGGGGGTCCCGGCAGGGCGATTTCCGCCCGTGAACAGGGAGAGTTGCTTTTCGAACTTCTCGGCAGGAAACCGAAGTTCAAAAACATGCCGATCGGCATGTTCGACGTGATCATTCCGGTGCTGAGCTTTCTGGCCAGGATTTTTCCGAAACTGGAGGACAAGGCGGAGTTCGCCCGTATCGGGAAGTACTACTGTTCCGAGTCCATGCTGGTGCTCGATCCGAGCACGGGAAAATACGATGCGGACATGACACCTTCCTACGGCCGGGAAACCCTGCGGGACTTTTATGAACGGGTGCTGAAGGAGGGTATGGCCGGGCAGGAGCTCGGGGATCACGCGATGTTCTGAGCCTCTTGCGCCAGGATGGCGGCGGTTGTCGTGCCCGCTCCTTCTCACGGGACGAAGCGAACCCCTTCTCAGTAGTAGACCAGGGCGTAAAAGAGATTCTTCTTGATTTCGCTGACGACGAACCTGTAGCTGGTTTCGTTGTTCCACCACAGCAGCGGCCGCCACCACTCGGGCCTGGTGGCCACCAGGACGAAGGTTCCGGACGATCCGCGCAGGGCGCGGGTCCAGGTGTTGTGAAGCCTGAGCATGTGCGGCGGATCGCTGACCACGATCACGTGTTCCCAGCCGTTTTTCCGCATGGTTACCGCTGTGTTCAGCGCCTCTTCCCATGTGGTTTTCGACCGGGTATCGACGGTGATGGCCTTTCGGGGAATTCCCTTGCTCATCAGGTTCCGCTCCCGCCAGTTCGGCCTGTCCGCGCGGTAGTATCTGTCGTCGAGCCCCGTAAGCAGCAGGTGCCGTGCGTAACCCTGCTTGTAAAGTTCGGCCCCGCGATTCACCCTCCGTCCGTCGTCCCCCCCGAGCACGACGATGACGTCCGCCTCCCGGGGTTCCCCGGCATGAAAGGAGAGCAGGGCCCCGAGACCCAGAAAGACCCCGCCGGCGAGTGCGCCGAAGAACAGCAGGAACGAAAAAGCTGTTTTAACGAGCTGTGGAAACGTTTTCATGGGTGTTCGCGAAGTGAGGCGCGAAAGCCTGTTTTCAGTGCATATATGGTGGCAACTATTCCTGAATTATGCAAAAGAAAAAGGTTTTTGCACGGGCTGCGCCGTTCGGGGGGGGCGTTCGTGATCGTGGCGGAAAGGGAGCTTCGGTTTGTGTTGGCCATCTTGACGGAAAAATACGTATTTTAACTGTATTGCCGCCGCCGTTCTGCCGGTTGCGGGCGGCGGGCTCCCCCCGACAGAACTGTTCAACGGTCAACAAGACAATGCATGTCATGAAAAACCATCGATTCGTTCACGTGACCGGAGTCCTGCTGCTCTGCGCCGCTCTCGGTCTCTCGTTATCTTCCTGCCGGAAGCAGACGGAAGAAGCCGCTCCGGAGAAATCGGAAGAACCGGCCGTGAGCGGAGACGGAGCTCTGCAGCCGGAGACGGACAGCCTGGCGCCTGAGCCGCCGGGCGAAGCGGTGCCGGACACCCTTGAAGAGAGTTTCGCTGCGCCTCCTGCACCGGAGGGGGACACGCTGGCCGTTCCGGAGTATGGCGGCGATTCCATCGCGCTCTCGGGTCCGGAGCAGCTTTTGAGCTTTACCGCCGAGTCGGGGGAGCCCGGTTTCGGGGCTCTGTCTCCAGGGGCTGTCGAACCGCCCCGGGTGCCGCAGACGTGGCCGGAAGCGATGCCCGGCGAATTTCCGGAGTTTACCGACGGCAAGATCGTGACCGTGCAGACGACCGATACGCCCGGCATGACCATGTGGAGCATGACGTTCGAGGAGGTGCCGGACCGGGTGGTCGGAAAGTACGACGAGGCCCTGAAAGCGAAGGGTTTTCAGACCATGGCGACCATCAATACGATCGACGGTCGTGAGGTCGGCAGCATAACCGCCAGGAAAGGGAAACTCTATCTGGCGTTCATGGTCGGAGAGGGAACCGCGAACCTGTCGGCCAACCAGTCGAAATAAACGGGTTATTCCGCCGCAGCGGTGGTGAACGTCAGTCTGTACTCACGGGCGGGAACCCCGCCGGGGTCCTTGAAGTTTTTCCGTTCCGGCGAGTTGATCAGGACGACGTAGGTTCTGCCGCTCTCCAGTTGTACGGGCAGCGTGCAGGTCGTACCGTCTTCCGAGTAGGCCGGTTCTCCGGTCGCCTTCGGAAAGGTTTCCTTCGATTCCGCCACCCACGACCAGCAGCCGTCGGCCATTTTCCGGTCGAAGGTTACCGAAAGCCCGGCGAGCGAGGGATCGACACCCGTCGAGCCGTCGGCGGGGGAGGTGGAGACGACCGAAGGCGGGTTTTGCGGCTGTGGAGAGGGAACGGCTTCCCCTGGTTGCGGCCGGTACTGCATGGTTATTCCTGCGATCACAAGGAAGAGCCCGACTGTTCCGGTGAAAGCAGGGCGTATCTTGTCGGTGACGGAGATCGCGCCGAACCGGCCGCCGGCGGCGAGAAACAGAAACAGAATGCCGGCGCCGATGAACACGAGGGGGAGCGGGGTTTCGGCCAGTTGCCGCAGAAGTTCGACCATGGTGGTTGTGAGTGAAGTTGAAAATTATCCGTAAAAAAGATAACCATTTCAGGGCGTGAGTGCGCGGCGGTCTCGAAAAATTCTTTTTTCTTCCGGTTGTTTTTTCTATAGTGTACGATTCCGGGCGGTTAGCTCAGCTGGTTAGAGCGCATGCTTCACACGCATGAGGTCACAGGTTCGAGTCCTGTATCGCCCACAGGTCTCGCGACGAGGTTCATTCCTTTCCATATCCGCCCCCGCCAGGCGTTTCGATCACGATCGTTTCTCCCGGCTCTACAATCCGGTCCACCCTTCCTTCCAGGCGAATTTCCCGGCCGTCCTCCGCGATGAGGCGGTTGACTCCCCTCATTCCCGGCTTTCCGCCATCGAGGCCGAAGGGGGAGGCCTTCCGCCGTTCCGAGATAACGGTCACCTGCATCGGCGTGTTGAAGAGAAGGGCGCGCCGCACGCCGTCTCCGCCCCGCCACCGTCCGGCGCCCCCCGAGCAGCGCCGGAGGGAAAAGCCGGTGACCGCCACTTCCGGGAAACGTTCCTCCAGCACTTCCGGGTCGGTGATCCGGGTGTTGGTCATATGCACCTGTACACCCGAAGCGCCGCAGTGTCCCTCGAGAGCGCCCGAACCGCCGGGGATCGTTTCGTAGTACTGGCCGCCGCTGTCATCCGGGCGGCCGAACAGCAGGTTGTTCATGGTACCCTGCGAAGCGGCGGCTTTGCCGAGAGCCCCGAGCAGTACGTCCACGATGCGTTGCGAGGTTTCGACGTTGCCGACGGCGACGGCCGCCCGGTTCGAAGGATTGAGCAGCGATCCGCCGGGGACGAGAATTTCGACCGGCTCGAGGCAGCCGGCATTGAGCGGAATGTCTTCCTCGATGAGCCCGCGCAGGACATACAGGACCGCGGCCCTCGTTACGGCTTGCGGAGCGTTTATGTTGCCGGGGTCTTCCGGAGAGGTGCCGGTGAAGTCGATGAGTGCCCGGGGTTTCTTCCCCTGTTCGGTCCGGACGGTGATCGAAACGGCTATTTTCGCGCCGTTGTCCATCCTGTCCTCGAAGCCGGAATGGAAGAAGCCGCTCTCTCCGGCGATGTTCCCGAGGGCGCGCTGCATGGCGCGCCGGGCGTTGTCCTGGATGTAGCGCATGTAGCGTTCGACGACGTCGCGTCCGTAGCGTGCCATGATTCTCTGCAGCTCCGTTACGCCCCGGTTGTTCGCGGCTACTTGCGCCTTCAGGTCCGAAAGCCGTTCTTCGATGTTGCGTGCAGGATAGGGGCCGGACGAGAGCAGCCGCCGCACCTCACGTTCCCTCAGGCGTCCGCCGCGCACCAGCAGAAAGTTGCCGATGACCACCCCTTCGTCCTCGATGCTCCGGCTCGACGGAGGCATGGAGCCCGGACGTATGCCGCCGATATCGGCATGGTGGCCGCGGTTGGCGAGGAAGAACGCAGGGGGACCGCCGTCGCTGAAGAATGGCGTTACGATGGTCATGTCCGGCAGATGCGAGCCTCCCCGGTGGGGATCGTTGGCGAGATACATGTCCCCCTCGCGCATGCCGCTCCGGTTTTCGTCGATGATGTGGCGGACGGTGGCTTCCATCGCTCCGAGGTGTACGGGAATGTGCGGGGCGTTGGAGACCAGGTTGCCCTTCCCGTCGAACAGGGCGCACGAAAAATCGTGGCGCTCCTTCATGTTCACCGAGTGGGCGGTGTTCGAAAGGGTATGGCCCATCTGTTCCGCGACGTTCATGAACAGGTTGTTGCACACTTCGAGCATGACCGGATCGGGTCCGGCGAAGGCTTCGGCTTCGTGCGCCCCGGCTTCCGTCGGGCCGTTTTTATTTTCGAGAACAACCGCCTCCCGGCCGTCGACCCGTGCGGCGAACCCTTTCTGAACGAGAAGCGTGAGCTGGTCGTCGGCGATCATGGCCGGTCCGTCGATGCAATCCCCCGGCGAGAGCCTTGTCCGGTCGAAGACCGGAACCTGCTCGAACCCCGAGTCGATCCAGACCGGGCGGGAAAACACGGCCTCGGACTTCCGTACCTGTCTCGTGGGGGTATCCCGGTCGAATTCGTCCGGCGCAAGGGAGGTCGCGATCCGGGTTTCGGTTCGCATGTTGACCACTTCGGGCGCGGGATCGTCGGGCCTGAAGCCGAAGCGTGCGAGATACTCCCGTTCGAATGCGCGGCGTATTTCCCCGGCGCTCTTGAAAACGATGGTGTCGCCGGTTCCCGACGCGCACGGTATCGGGAGCCAGGTGTCGGCTCCCCTGGGCCTCATGTCGAGCGAGACGGTCGTCAGGGGCTCCGTTCCGGAGGCGCTCCGCAATGTGTGGATCACGGGCAGGGCAGAGGTTTTGGCCGCCCCGAGAAGGGTTCGGGGCAGATCGGCCGTCAACGGGCGCATGACAGCCCGGACCGTGCGCTCCGTCCTGTCCGCCACGGCTATGCCGTAGGCCGACAGGACGCTCGAGTGCAACGGAACGACTACCGTGCCGATGTCGAGAAGGTTGGCGATATCGCAGGCGTGCTGGGAGGCGGCGCCCCCGAAAGAGACCAGCGCGTGGCGGCGGATGTCGTAGCCGCGCGCGACGGAGATTTTTTTCATCGCCCGGCACATGGTTTCGTTGGCGACCCTCAGAAATCCCGCCGCGAGTTCGGGAGGGGAGTAGGATATGCCGGTCTCTCTCTCTATCCGTTCGGTCAATGCGGTAAACAGTTTCCGGGCGGCCTCGATGTCCGGCATGCGGTCGCGGGTCTTGCCGAACGTGCGGGGCATGAATTCTGGAACGATTCTGCCGAGCAGCATATTCGCGTCCGTGACGGTCAGGGGGCCTCCGAGCCCGTAACAGGCGGGCCCGGGGTCGGAGCCGGCCGATTCGGGGCCTGTGCGCAGTCTTTCGCCGTCGAATGTGAGAATGGACCCGCCTCCGGAGGCGACGGTTTCCACGTCGAGCATGTCGGTATGGAACGGCACGCCGTCGATGGAGCTCTCGAAGACATGGTTGTAAGCGCCGTCGTAACGCGAGACGTCGGTCGACGTGCCACCCATGTCGAAACCGATGGACTGGGGAATTTCAAGACGTTTCGCTATCGAGGAGAAGCCGATGACTCCTCCGGCCGGACCGGAAAGAATGGTATCCTTTGCCTTCAGAAGGTTCGCGTCAACGAGGCCGCCCGAACTCTGCATGAACTCGATGGCGACCTCTCCCACGAGCCGCTTCAGGGTTTGCGCGTAGGCGAACAGCACCGGGCCGAGATAGGCCTCGATCATGGTTGTCTGGCCCCGCTTGAGAAAATTGAGCAGCGGCATGACCTCGTGCGAGAGGATCACATGCCGGAATCCGGCTTTTTCCAGGGCGATCCGGCCGAGGAGTTGTTCATGCGCCGGATTTTTCCACGAGTGTTTCAGAACTATGGCAAGGTTGTCGAATCCGCTCTTTCGTATCCGCTCGAGCGTCTTTTCCGCCCCACCGATATCGAGAGGTGCGATCACCCGCCCACGGGCGTCGACGGTTTCCCGGACGCCCTCGACAAGGGAGTAGAGCGGCGGCGGCTTCTCGACCTTCAGATTGAACAGTTCGGGGCGCGCGCCGTTTCCTATGGCGAGCAGGTCTTCGAAACCGGCCGTTGTGCAGAGAGCCGTCGGCTCGCCTTTTCGCTCGAGCAGTGCGTTCGTTGCGACGGTCGTGCCGATGCGCAGTACGTCGATGACCGAAGCGTCGAGCCGTTCCCCGGGCGCGATATTGAGCATCCGCCGTATGCCCTCGACTCCGGCGTCTTCATAGGTGTCCGATACCGAGAGCAGCTTTCCGGTATGCAGGGCGCCGCCGGGCGCGATACCGACGATATCGGTGAAGGTCCCTCCCCGGTCAACGGCGAAGCGCCATCGCCCGCAGTGTTCTCGATCCATCCGCTGTTTATCGTGTGTCCCGTCCTGAAATAGTTGACGGTTTTTACGCTGCACGTACCACCTGTTACCGTAAAGAAATACATTCGATTCCGAAACCCGATCCCGACCCCGACCTCCGAAAGATAACATCGGGGTTCGCCGTCGGCGTCGGTATCGCTATCGAAACCACCGCCGGTTCGAGCAGACACGAAACCTCTGTTCATCGGCAACC
>JANQHQ010000033.1 GCA_028282595.1 Chlorobium sp.
CCGACGGCGAACCCCGATGGTATCTTTCGGAGGTCGGGGTCGGGTTTCGGAATCGAATGTATTTCTTTACGGTAACAGGTGGTGTGTACAGCTTAAAAAATGCCAACTATTTCAGGACGGGACAGTTCCGCCGGTATTCATAGACCTTTCACTAATCACTAACTATTGAACTTCATTATGAAAAAACCCGGACATCATATTCTTGTCTGCGCGAGCTTCCGCGCGCAGGGAACTCCGCAGGGCATCTGCCACAAGAAAGAGGCTCTTTCCCTGATCCCCTATCTTGAAAGCGAACTCTCCGACCGGGACCTGACCGATGTCGCCGTATCGGCAACGGGTTGCCTGAACGTCTGTGAAAAGGGTCCGGTCCTCGTCGTCTATCCGGAGAACTGGTGGTACGGGGAAATCGACAGCGAAGACAAGGTCGACGAGATTCTCGACGCCCTCGAGGAAGGAGAAGCGTGCGAAGATCACCTGATCAGCGAATGACGGTGAAAGGCGTCCTGTAAATACCGCCGATCTTTTCCTATTTTCCATTAGGGTACCTCTATGTATTGTCATGAGTCCCGATTCCATCGGGATGCAAGGCGAACGGAGTCCCGACAAGTCGGGATGAGGATTTTGATCCCGACCTGTCGGGACAACGAAGCAATTGAAACGCGGAATAAATACATAGAAATGCCCATGAGGGGACGTTGCACGGAAACCATGGACAACCTTTCATGCCCGCGAACCGCAAAGCCATCGAACTGGAGGGAAGTCTCTGGTTTCAGAAATCGGAAAACAGATTCCTCGGCGGCGAACGGATCGCGCTGCTTGAAAAAATCGACGAGCTCGGCTCGATCAGCAAAGCCGCGAAATCCGTTGGAATCAGTTATAAGACCGCATGGCAGCTCGTCAACGCCGTCAACAACCTCTCCGAAAAGGAGCTTGTCGACCGGACGACCGGGGGAAAGCACGGCGGAGGAACGAAACTGACCCGGGAAGGGAAAAAACTCCTCAACCGCTACCGGATCGTCCAAGAAGAACACAGAAAATTCCTCGACAACCTCGAGGAGCGCTTTGACGATTCGGAAAAACTGTATGAATTCCTGAACAGGATATCGGTGAGAGTCAGTGCGAGAAACGTTTTCAGCGGGACCATCACCTCGATCGTCCGCGAACCGGTCAACGCGGAAATCGTGCTTTCCCTGAAAGGCGGGATTCCGCTCACGGCTATCGTCACCAACGGCGCGGTCGACAAGCTCGGACTCTCCGAAGGAATGTCGGTTTACGCCATCATCAAGTCGAGTGCCGTCATTATCGGCGAGGACATCGATGTCGGAAAGGTCAGCACGAGAAACGTGCTCTGCGGCAGAATAGCCAACATCATCGACGGCCCGGTCAACACGGAAGTGGATGTCGAGATCGGTGGAGGTAATGTCATCACCTCGATCATCACGCAGCGAAGCGCCGAACGGCTGGGGCTGAAGCAAGGGGGAGAAGCCTGCGCGATGTTCAAGGCGTCAAGCGTCATCATCGGCACGAGCTGAGCAGACATAAGACATAGTGACGACGCCCGATTGATATCGGGCTTAGTGACGTCGTCCGGCTGGGCCGGACTTAGTGACAAGGGGCGACGCCCGGACTTCGTCGGGCTTAGTGGCAAGCGTGATCGGAAAAATACCTCAAGAGCTGTCGCACCATTACTCTTAACTTCTTAACTCGTCACTAAGCCTGACACCGTCAGGCACCGTCACTACATCAACTATCAATTATTAACAAATTCTCGGCAACTGCTCTCCGAGAGGCATTTCTACAATTCGCCGGCTTCCGAGAACGTTTCGCATCACGACCGTGCCCGGATGGTCCTCGACCACTTCGCCGATCGCCACGGCTTCCCTGCCGGAGCCGTCGGCATGCTCCCGCATGGTCCGCAGAACGGCATCGGCATGAGCGCGGGGAACGGCGAGCACCACTTTTCCCTCGTTCGCGACGTTGAGCGGATCGATACCGAGCAGTTCACAGGCTCCCCGCACATCGTCGCGGACGGGAATAGCGGCCTCGTCGATTGCAATGCCTTTTCCCGAAGCTTCCGCCCATTCGTTCAGGGTTGCGGCAAGCCCGCCCCTGGTCGGGTCCCTCATGGCGCGGACTCCCGGAACCTCGTCGAGTACGGCCGCAATCAAGCCGTTGAGGGCCGCCGTATCGCTCACGATGCCTGCACTGAACGAAAGCCCCTCGCGGGCGGTCATGACGGCCATGCCGTGATCGCCGAGCGTCCCGGAAAGAATGACGACGTCCCCCGCCGCGAGACCGGCGCAGGAGACGGCTGCATCCGGCCTCAGGGTGCCGATCCCCGACGTATTGATAAAAATGCCGTCGCACTGGCCGTTCTGCACGACTTTCGTATCCCCGGCAACGATCTGCACTCCCGCCTTTTCCGCCGACGAAGCGATGCTCTGCACGATCGTTTCGAGATCCTTCAGGGAAAAACCCTCCTCGATAACGAACCCCGCGCCGAGGTAGCGCGGAATCGCCCCGCCGACGGCAAGATCGTTTACCGTTCCGTTGACGGCAAGATCCCCGATGGTGCCGCCGGGGAAGAAAAAGGGCGTAACAACGAAGGTGTCGGTCGTAAAGGCAATGTCTCCGGAATCGAGATGCAGCTTCGCCTGGTCGTCGAGCGCGGCGAGAACGGGATTCTGAAGCCGGGGCATGAATATCCTTTCGGTCAACTCCCTGGAAAGCCTTCCCCCCGCTCCGTGAGCCATCTGAACGGTCTCGTGTTTCGTGACCGGAAGCGGGCAGTTGAATGCTGTCGGCATTGCTCGAAATGTTGAACTGTTGAACGATCGACTTTGCGGCTACTCCTCCGTGCGGTGGTAGCGATAATAGGCCGCGCAGGCGCCTTCACTGGAAACCATCGGAGCGCCGAGCGGAGCGTTCGGCGTGCACTCCGTACCGAAAGCGGAACAGACGTCGGGCTTTATCATGCCCCGCAGCACCTCTCCGCTCCTGCAAAGCGAGGACTCCTCGGTCCGAACGTAGCCCACGTCGAATTTCCGCTCCGCATCGAATGCGGCGAAACGCTCCCGCAGACCCAGCCCGCTCCGGGGAATCACTCCGATTCCCCGCCAGGGGCGATCGACAATCTCGAAGACCTCGTTGACGGTTTTCATCGCCTCCCGGTTGCCCTCCCGGCTTACGACCCTGGCGTACTCGTTCGAAACGCCGACCGCCCCCTCCTCGAGCATTTCGACGAGCCTGAGGATGCCGGCAAGAATATCGACCGGCTCGAACCCCGTCGGAACGATCGGCACCTGAAACTCCCGGGCCACCGGCTCGTACTCTTCGTAACCCGTCACCGTGCAGACATGGCCGGCGGCCAGAAACCCCTGCACCCTGTTGTCGGGCGAGGAGAGAATGGCCCGCATGGCCGGTGGCACCATGACCTGACTGACCAGTTCGCTGAAATTGCCTATACCTTCCCTCGAGGCCTGCAGTACCGCCATCGCGTTGCCGGGCACCGTGGTCTCGAAACCCACCGCGAAAAAAACAACCTCTTTTCCGGGATTCTCGCGCGCGATCGTGAGCGCTTCGAGAGAAGAGAACACAACCCGGATGTCGGCCCCCCTGCTTCTTGCGGCAAAAAGATCGCCGCAGCTTCCGGGAACGCGCAGCATGTCCCCGAAGCTCGCAAGTACGACTCCCGGCCGAGCGGCTATCGCGAGAGCGCGGTCTATGGTCTCCAGAGGGGTGACGCATACCGGACAGCCGGGGCCGTGAACCAGCTCGACCGTCTCCGGCAGAAGCTGGTCGATACCGTTGCGCATGATCGAATGGGTCTGACCGCCGCAGATTTCCATGACGGTCCACGGCCTCGTGGCGACCGATCCGATCTTCCGCAAAATGCTCCGGGCTCGATCGGGGTCCCTGTATTCGTCGATATACTTCATCGCTCCTCCTCTCCCGGCCGCCCTTCCTCTCCTTTCAGCAGTTCGTCCCAGAGTTTCAGGCTTTCGGCGGCCTCCTCCTCGTCGATGATCTTCAGGGCGAAACCGGCGTGAACGATGGTATACTGCCCGACACGGATATCGGGAACGTATGCGAGACAGGCCCTCGTTCTGGCGCCGTTTACATCGACCACCCCCATCGCGAGTCCGTTTTCATCGCTGATCTCGACCACTTTTCCGGGTATGGCAAGGCACATAGTTCAATGGATAATTGATAATGAATAGTTGATAATTATTGGGCTCGGTTGTTTTCGAGGGGATTCTTTTTCGATGATTTGACAATGCTGGTCAGGAGTTTGAGTAATTCGACAATGTCGGATTTGATTGAATCAAAACCCTGCTTTTCAAGAAGTTGAGACTGGTGCAGAAGCTCTATCCAATAGTCTGTTTCATTGGCTTCCTTGAGAGCGATTGCCATTTTGTGAATGAAGGGCACCTCTAAAAACTTATTGCGAGCCCACATTGCTGCGTTGGTCGGTGCTCGAAATCCTCATGTACTAAATGTACACTCCGGTTTCTCCGCTCCGTCCGCCTTGCACTTTGGCCTCTCATGACACTTTTTAGAGGTGCCCTGAAATCAGCTTTGCTTTCAGCGTGCTGAGCCTCACGAACAAGAGCGCCAACGGCAGTCCCGGACCTGAGCAGTTGCTTGCTCAGCACATACTCTTTTCTTTCCTCCTGAAGAAAGCGACAAAGCTTCACAACCCGAAGCGCAAAGCCAAAAGAAAGCTCCTCAACTCTATTAACCCTTTCCCCCTTCATTATCAATTGTCAATTATCCTGTCCCGTCCTGAAAATATATTCGATTCCGAAACCCGATACCGACCCCGATTCCCCCAACGCTCTAATTTTGACCTTTGACCTTTACTTTTTGACTTAACTCCCCCTTCATTATCCACTATCCATTATCAATTATCCCCCGGTATCTGCCCTTCAGATACTCCCTGCCGATAACGGCCTGGCCGAGGGAGACTCCGCCGTCGTTGCAGGGTACCAGTGCATGCGTGAGCACCGCAAAGCCTCCCCGTTCGAGTTTTTCAGTAAGGCCCTCGAAAATCAGCGGGTTCTGGAACACGCCTCCGCTCAGGGCGACGCTCCTGATACCGGAAGCGTCCGCCGCCCTGATGACAATATCATAAAACAATTCAACAATCGTTACATGAAATCGCCGGCTGATCTCCGGGCTCTCGGTTCCGGAAACGCGGGCGGCGACGACCTCGCGGACAAGGGGTCCGGTGTGCACTTGCAGTCCGGCGCCGGTGCTGCCCGGTCCGATGTCCCAGGAGAACGGTTCACCCTCCAGACGTCCCGCCGCGTGCATGAGTTCGACGGCAGCCTGCCCTTCGTAACTGCTGTCGCAGCATACGCCGCTGATCGCTGCGACAGCGTCGAAGAGCCTGCCGCAACTGCTCGCGAGAGGAGAACGAATGCCTTTGTCGAGGATTTCGGCGACGCCCGCGATCTCCCGGCCGCACAGCACATCGAGCTCGGGAATCTTTCCGAACGCATGATGCAGGTACCCGCAGGCGACCTTCCAGGGATGCTCGACCGCGGCGTCTCCTCCGGGCAGAGGCACCGGTTCGAGCGACGCGAACCGTTCGGCGCCGGAAGCGTCCCCGATCAGTATTTCGCCGCCCCAGACCGTACCGTCGGTGCCGTAGCCGGTACCGTCGAGCACAACCCCTATGGCCGGTTCCTCGAAGCGGTTTTCGGCAAGACAGGCCGCAAGATGGGCGTGGTGGTGCTGCACGCGCAGCACGGGCAGTTCGCTCTGGTCAACCGCCCACTGCGTCGAAAGGTAGGAGGGATGCATGTCACAGACGAGCAGTTCGGGAGAGGCCTGAAAGATCCCTCGCAGATGCTCGCCGACCATCAGGAAGTGCTCGTAAGCCTCGAAGTTCTTCAGGTCTCCGATATGCTGGCTGAGAATCGCGTTGCGCTCCTTGAGCAGACAGAGCGTGTTCTTTATTTCCGCCCCGACGGCCAGAACCTGCGGCCCCGGGGAGGACAGCGTGACCGGAGCGGGCACGTATCCCCTGCTGCGACGCAATTGGCGGAGTTTCCCGTGCAGATGAACGGTCACGGAGTCGTCGCAGCGCAGATAGACGGGGCGGTCGTGCAGCAGGTAGCCGTCGGCGATGCCTTTAAGGCGGCTCAGGGCTTCCCTGTTTTCGAACGCTATGGGCTCGTCGGTAACGTTGGCGCTCGTCATCACGAGAGCTTCCGGTCCCCGCTCCATCATGAGCACGTGCAGCGGCGTGTAGGGGAGCATGAGTCCCAGCCGGTCGTTTCCGGGCGCAACGAGAGAGGAAAGTTTTCCGGAACCGTTCCTGCGGAGCAGGACCACCGGAGCCTCCGGCGAAAGAAGCGCCGCGCGCTCACCTTCGTCCACAACGCAGAACCGTTCGGCCGTTTCGATGTCTTTTACCATGACGGCAAAGGGTTTTTCCTCCCGGCCCTTCCTTCTCCGCAACCGCTCGAGCGCTTTGTCGTCAGCGGCATCGGCCGCAAGATGAAATCCCCCGATCCCCTTGACCGCCACGATGCGCCCGTCGCGGAGCATGTCGAAGGCGTGGCCGACAGGGTCGTCGCACGGGACGGCGCGTCCATCACCGTCCTGTATGGAGAGTTGCGGCCCGCAGGCGGGACAGGCATTGGGCTGGGCGTGGAACCTCCGGTTCATCGGATCGTGGTACTCCCTCGCGCATTCGGGACACATGTCGAAACCTTTCATCGACGTGAAGGGTCTGTCGTAGGGAATCCGTTCGACGATCGTGTAACGGGGGCCGCAGTTCGTGCAGTTGATGAACGCATAGCCGAACCTGCGGTCGCGGGGATCGAGCAGCTCCCGGCGGCAGTCGCCGCAGAGAGCGATATCGGGCGAAACGAGCGTTTCGACAGCCCCGCCCCCGTCGGAGGAATCGATAACGAACTCCCGCTCATCCAGAGGATCGCGGTCGAGCACGTCGATGGAAAAAATCTTTGCCAAGGGAGGAGCCTTCTGTACAAGGTCGAGCCTGAACCGTTCGAGCGCAGCGGGGTCGGGCGACTGCGCCTCGATGCAGACGCCCGAGGAGGTGTTGCGTATGCAACCCGTCAGACCGGCATGTTTCGCCAGGCGGTAGACAAAGGGCCGGAACCCGACCCCCTGAACGATGCCGTTGACAACGAGTTTTTTTCTCCGGAGCACGTCAGGCGGAAGAGAGTTTCGATTGCAGCCACCCGATCCACGCGTCGAATCCGTCCCCGGTGATCGCCGAAAGCTCGAACCATTCGAGACGATGGTTGACCTTGAGGGCGTTCTCGCGGCATATGGCTGCATCGAACGGGACGTAGGGCAAGAGATCGGTCTTGTTGAGAATACAGACATCCGATTCGTGGAACATGGTCGGATATTTCAGCGGCTTGTCGTCACCTTCGGTCACGCTGATAACGACCACCTTCAAGGATTCCCCGAGATCGAAGAGGGCCGGACAGACAAGATTGCCGACATTTTCGATGCAGAGGAGGGAACGATCCCGTATATCCATCTCCTTCACGGCCCGGTTGATCATCTGCGCATCGAGATGGCAGCCGGTTCCCGTGTTGACCTGCAGGACGGGGACACCGAGGGCCTGGATCCGCTCCGCGTCGTTCGTCGTCTGCTGGTCGCCCTCGATGACGCTGACGGGAGAGAGTTGCTGTACCCTTGGAATGGTTTTCTCCAGGAGCGTGGTTTTTCCCGATCCGGGAGAGCTCAGAAAATTGAGCGCCAGAACGTTTTTCGCCTCGAAATAGCCACGGTTTCTTTCGGCCAGAAGATTGTTTTTGAGCAGTACATCCTGTTCTACAACCACCTGGCGGCTGTGCGCGTGCTCATGCCGATGACCGTGATCGTGATCATGGGCGTGCGCGCCCTCGTCGACGTGAACGTGGTAGGAAGCATCCCCCGGCTTGTAGATAACCGCGCCGTTGCCCGAAGAACATCCACAGGAATCACACATGGTAAGATCTGTTGAATTGTTGAACCGTTATGCGTGGCGACGGGCGATGTACCGAACCCCCGCACGTGTCCCGTCCTGAAATAGTTGACAGTTTTTAAGCTGTACACACCACCTGTTACCGTAAAGAAATACATTCGATTCCGAAACCCGACCCCGACCTCCGAAAGATACCATCGGGGTTCGCCGTCGG
>JANQHQ010000006.1 GCA_028282595.1 Chlorobium sp.
GCGTCGTCTCTAAGCTCGGCGAAGCCCGAGCGACATCACTAAGCCTGACACCGTCAGGCGTTGTCACCAAGCAAGGCGAAGCCGAAGCGTCGTCACCAAGTCCGGCAAGGCCGGACGTCGTCACTATGTCACTCATATCTTCAGAATATATGTCTGCATATCGAGCGGTTAAGGGCACCAGGGATATCTTTCCCGACGAGATTGCCGCCTGGAAGCGCATCGAAGGCGTTATCGAGAGGGTGGCGGGACTGTACGGATTTCATGAGATCCGGACGCCCGTTTTCGAGTATACCGAGCTTTTCCAGAGGAGCATAGGAGCGGCCACGGATATCGTCGGCAAGGAGATGTTTACCTTTCAGCCCGATCCCGGCGGCCGTTCGATAACCCTTCGTCCGGAGATGACCGCGGGCGTGATGCGTGCGTTTCTGCAGAAAAACCTTGCGGCGGCAGCGCCGGTTCACAAGCTCTACTATATAGCCGAACTGTTTCGCAAGGAACGCCCCCAGGCGGGGCGTCAGCGCCAGTTTTCCCAGTTCGGCGCGGAACTTCTCGGGGCGTCCTCTCCTGAAGCGGTGGCGGAGGTGATCGGCCTGATGATGCAGGTGTTTTCGACACTCGGCGTTCACGGCCTGAAGCTCCGGGTCAACACACTCGGAAATCCCGAAGATCGCTTGCGTTACCGCGATGCCCTCAGGGAGTATCTTCTGCCGTATGCGGGAGAACTCGACGAGCCCTCGCGCGAGCGGCTCGACAGGAATCCCCTCCGTATTCTCGATTCGAAAAATCCGGCCGTGCAGGATATCGTCTCGGGGGGGCCGGAACTCCGGGATTACATCCAGAGGTCCGCCCTCGACGAGTTCGATCGCGTGCTCTGCTACCTCGAGGAACGGGGTATCGACTATACGATCGACCCGTTGCTCGTGCGCGGCCTCGACTACTACTGCCACACGGCGTTCGAGGTTGTCAGTCCTGAACTGGGAGCCCAGGACGCTCTCGGAGGTGGCGGGCGCTATGACGGACTCGCAAGGCAGCTCGGCGGCAAGTCCGACCTGCCGGCGGCCGGTTTCGCCGTCGGTCTCGAAAGGCTGCTCATCGTCATGGAGAAACAGGGGCTGCTGGAGGGAGCGGCTCGTAGCGGACCCCGCGTCTATGTCGTTCTGCAGGAGAGGGAGCTCGCCCCTCACGCGGTTACGCTCTGCAACGCGCTCAGGGAGTCCGGTATCGGCACCGAGATGGATCTCTGCGCCCGGAGCATGAAGGCCCAGATGCGCGAGGCCAACAGGATGGGGGCGGATTTCGCTCTCTTCGTGGGCCGGGACGAGGTCCGGTCACAGAGATTCGGGCTCAAGAACCTGCGCACGTCCGGACAGGAAGAGCTCGCGCTGCCGGATATCGTCCGGACGCTTTCATCGGAGCGGGGGGAAAAGGGATGAGCCGGGACCGTCAGGCATCGGCTGCGCCGCCCGGAAGAACGGTCACGTTCTACACCAGGCCGGGATGTTCGCTCTGCGACAAGGCCATGTTCGTGGTGGAGAAGGTCGGCCGCGAGATTTCCTTCAGGCTTGAAGTTGTCGATATCGCGAAAGATGAAACGCTTCTCGGTCGCTACCGCTGGGCCATACCGGTTGTCTGCATCGACGGAACGGAAGCGTTCAGGCATCGGGTCGACGAAAAGGAGCTCGCCGCTCTTCTTTGCGGGGGCGAAAACGCCTGAGTCGCCGCCCGAACGTACCGGCGCCGGAAGCCGTAAAGGCGCCTTCAGCTCCAAAAAGACGGAACGATGTTGAGAATCCTGCTGTTTCTTGTCGTTATCTTTCTTCTGGCGCGGTTCCTGATCCGTTTTGCGCTCAGGCGTTTTTTTTCATCGAACACCATGCAGGGCGCGCGCAGGGGCCGTGGTCCGCTCGATCCGTCGTCCGGGGCGGAGGAGGCCGATTTCGAGGTTATCGAATCCCATATCAGGGACAGGGAGTCCGAGTAGCCATACCCCGATGTTTTCTCTTTTGAAATTCGGGGTCGAAAGAGCAGTGACCAGTGACGACGCCTGAAAAGTCAGGCTTAGTGATGAGTTAAGAGTAATGGCACGGCAGCCCTTGAGGTATTTTTCTGATCACGCTTGTCACTAAGCCCGGCGAAGCTCGGGCGTCGTCTCTAAGCAAGGCGAAGCCGAAGCGTCGTCACCAAGT
>JANQHQ010000022.1 GCA_028282595.1 Chlorobium sp.
TCAAAGAGGCCATAGGCGTGGAAACGAACTCGACCGTCTTCAATCCGAAGTACATACAGGAGCTTCTGGAAGGAGAAGCGTCGTCAATGGAAAAATTCGCCGAAACCTTCCGCAATACCTATGGCTGGAACGTCATGAAACCCGTCGCCATCGACGACCATATCTGGAACAGCTATCACGATATCTACGTAAAGGACATACTGGATCTCGACGTAAGAGAGCGATTCGAAGCGGAAAACCCCTATGCATTACAGGAAATGAGTTCCGTGATGCTCGAAACCGCCCGCAAGGGTTACTGGAAAGCGTCCGAAGAGCAGTTGAAGGAACTGGCCCGACTCCACGCCGAGCTTCTGCGGGACCACGAAGCCGGGTGCAGCGGCTTTGTCTGCGACAATGCGAAACTCAGGGAGTTTATCGCATCGAAACTGAATCCCTCGCTCGCAAAAGAGTATCGGAAGGCGATCGGCAAGGCCCGGGAAGTGCAGCTCGACGCCGACAAACAGAGCGTGGTCCTGAAAAAGGAAGAGACACAAAAACAGCAAAAGAAGCAGGCCCGCCAAGAAAGCGATGAACGCAAAAACAACTACGCCTTGTGGATCGTCGCAGCCGTCCTGCTTCTGCTCCTGGTCTTTTTCGTAATCAAAAAACGCGGCAGATAATACCGGCATCCTGAAAAAGCCTCACGATCCCAAGAATGCCGGGGACGGCGGACGGAGTGAAGAAACCGGAGCCCCGGCGTAGCAACCATGGAACTGCTTTTCCAGATCATACTCCTGCTTGCGCTCGTCAAGTACAGCTCCAAAGCCGCCTTTTTCAGGCATTGGGGAAGCACGGTCGCCTATGCCTGCTGTGCAGGTCTGGTGGCGATGCTTGTCTATCCGACGATCATCACGATGGAAAGCAACGTTTTCGAAAAACTGCTGTCGAACCGTGAGAATGTTTCATCCGTCGCCGTACTTGTCACCATTGAAGCCATCAGCGGGATGCTGATCAGCATCGGCATGCTCGACAACCTGTTTTCGAGCAGAAAAAAGCCGCTGTTGAACCTCCTGAAGTATACTCCGGGCATTCTGATATTCGGTGCGGTCTTCTACTTCGAACTTGCAATGTTCCGGCACTTTGCAGGCACACGCTTTCTCGACCTGGCGCTCATCAGTTCCCTTCTGCTTTCATCGGGGGTGTTCCTGGCGGCTTTCGGAATCAGAAAACTGCTTCCGGACGATGCATCGCGGTACGAACTGATATTTTTAACCAACGTCCTGCTGCTCTGTCTTTCCGTCCTGCTCAATGCCGGCCTTGCGGATTACAACTCCGGCAGCTACCAGGCCGAGCCCGAATTCGTAAAACTGGCGATGCTTGCCGTTATCGCCGCAGCGGGTTTCGGACTCGGCTATATCCTGTTCAGATACAGAACCGCCATACAGCGTTTACGGCGGCGGTTATTCGCCGCCCGATGAATCGCGAATCTTGAAATACGCGGCCACGATGCGGACCATAGACCCCTGGAAAAGCTGTAACCATTCAAACACACGTTCATGGATATCATCACCAACACCCTCTACTGGCTTTCCACCGGACTTCTGGTTCCGGTAATTGTCCTGCTCCTGTTGTTCTTTCTGCGGGCACTGTTGCTTGGCGGCAGTTCTTACGGACAGTTTATCGACAGGAACAAAAACAACCAGGAAATAAAAAAGCAGCTCAGAAACCGGAAACTGGAAGAGCTGTCGGTTGAACGGTTTTCGAAAAAACAGCGCGAAAGCAACGAACTTGTTCAGACAATCATCGAAATGGTTGAAAAAGAAAACAACCGAGCCGGCCTGGACAAGTTGATAGGCGATTACGAAGTCATCGCCGACAAGGACCTCGGGAAGTCGAGAACCCTCAGCAAACTGGGGCCCATGCTGGGGCTGATGGGCACTCTGATTCCGATGGGGCCTGCTCTGGTGGCCTTGGCTGTCGGCGATGTGGCATCGATGGCCAGCAATATGCAGGTGGCGTTCGCCACCACGGTCGTCGGTCTTTTTATCGGCGCGATCGGTTTTATCACCCTGCAGACGAAACAGCGCTGGTATGCCGACGATATGAACACCCTCGACTTCATAGCGGATTCAATAACCGAAAGGAAGCTGAAAAGCGACCGGGAGGAGCGGAAATCATGAGAAAACGACGGCTGCTGAACACCCGTGACGACTACGATCCCCTCTCGGCGCTGACCAATCTGTTCGACGTGGCTATGGTTTTCGCCGTAGCCCTGATGGTGGCCCTGGTCGCCCGCTATAACATGAGTGAACTCTTTTCGAAGGAAGATTTCACCATGGTCAAAAATCCCGGAAAACAGAACATGGAAATCATAACGAAAAAAGGCGAGAGAATCGAGACCTACAAGGCGTCCGACGAGGAAAGTCGTCCGGGGCGCAAAGGCAGACGGATAGGCTCCGCCTATCAACTCGAAAACGGCGAGATCATTTACATTCCGGACTGACACAAACCTGAACCCGATGCGAACGTACCGCACTATGCGGCACCACCACTGTTCCGCCTACCGGCCCCCTGCCTTGAAAGCCTCGTGAAAGGTAACCAAGCCCTCTGGAGCGTAGCCGTCGAAAGAGAGCGTAAAAAAGACCTCTGGCGGCACGCCCTCGTGCACGAGCCCCGCCGGATTATCGAATCCGAATTGCCAATAGTACTCGGGATGCCCGACAAGACAGCAGCCTCGTCCCCCCATTTCTTTCAACCGTGAGAGCCCTTCCCGCATCAACGCCTTACCGATTCCCCGCCGCTGATACTCCGGCAAGACCGAAACAGGCCCCAGACCGAACCAGTTCGTCGTACCGTCCGTAACCGTCACGGGCGAGAACGCGATGTGACCCACCATACGGCCTTCGACCTCCGCCACGAGGGAGAGCGTCAGCGCACCCGCGGCGCGTAATGCCTCGATCACGAACTGCTCCGTATGATCGCTGACCTCCAGCGTCCTGAACGCGGCGACAGTCACGTCGGTTATCGCCTGAACATCGTCCGGCTTTTCATCTCTGATAAGAACATCGAGCTTCATGGTTCAAGCAGTTAGTCAAATGGTTTTCGATGCCGCCCCCTGTCCACCCCATCTCATTCATGCACCAACGATACGACATGCGCAAACGAATCGATCACAAACGTTGGATTACAACTGTGAAGCTCATCCACAGAACCGTTTCCGTAGGTGACCGCACAGGTATCGACAGACGCCCGCCGCCCCATCTCGATATCATAAACGGCATCCCCCACGACCAGGCACTCATCCGCCGGAATATTCATGGACCTCAATGCCAGCAAAACCATATCGGGAGCGGGCTTTCCCTGCTGCACATCCTGCGCTCCGGCAATAAAACAGAAACGATCGATAATCCCGAGGTGCCGCATCATGGCCGTCAGCCCGTGCCGGCTCTTGCTCGAAGCAACCGCGAGCAGGAAATCCTGCTGTAACAGGTCCAACGTTTCTTTCACTCCCGGAAACAAACATGTCCGGTCGAAAGCAACCTCGTTGTAATGCTTTCTATACAGCTCGACAGCCTCTGACGCCTGCCCGGGGTCAAGACCGAGCCCCATCTCGATCGTCCTCTGCAACGGCAACCCGATACCTCGCCGGGCACTTGACCGATCAAGTCCGGAAAGTCCCAGATCCCGCGCCACGAGTCGCAGGGACTCCATAATGCTCTCCTCACTGTCAGCCAACGTCCCGTCAAAATCAAAAACAAGAAGCCTGTACTTCATACTCCCATCATTCCCCGGCGTAAGTTTATTTCTTCCAATTCATGAAACACTAACATCTCCTATCGTGTTAATTCACACACAAAACATAGCTCACTGACCTTTGGAGCAACAACACGACACAAAAGGTCCGGCGCATCTGCTTCTCAGCACTCTCGAATCATTTCAGGATCTTTTTTGCAGCTTCGAAATCGGAAACGAAAAAAACACTGTTGCCTCTATTACACTCAACAATGAACGCATTCAGAGCATTACTGTTATATTTTTCAAATTCTCCGACAATAGCCAGCTTCTTGTGATAATTTGAAAATTTTTGAAGCATCTCTCCTGCAATACCAGTTTCCAAATTGAAAAATTGAGGATCAAGATTTTTTTCTTTTACTATTATCCTGTCCGCTCCCTGATAATCTGCATTACCCAACAAATCCGTAGCATCCCGAACAGTGGCAATGTTAGTTTCATTGGATACTACCGCTATTTTAGAATTTTCAATTTCAACAATCTCTATTTCCATTGTCTTTACGTCTTATTTTGGTTTGGCGTCAACTCTCCTTTTTCCTCGCGACAACTGCCATGTCAGGAGAATCCGAAGAAAAAGCCGAGCCTGCGACATCAGAGTAAAACTGCAAGACTTCAAATCCGCTCTCTTCAAACTCCTCCCGCAGGGAATCCCGACTGAAATATTGTAGCCAGTTATAGACAATACGGCTTCTTTTCTCTTCAATTATCGTGTATTTATCAAGGGTTACTTTTTCCCTGTCATATTTGAATGTGTTCAGGAATCCATAATAGTTTTCAGAAGACCAAAAGTGATCGAGCTGGTTGTATTCGTATGTTGCAACTTCATCCCTGTCATTGAACACATTTAACGAATGAACATCCAGCAGAACCGATCCTCCCGGCTTCAGAAATTTGTGAAACCTGGCAAGCAGTGTTTTCCTTTGAGCAGGACTCAATGCACAAAAATCACAAAAAATCATTGTAATAACATCGAATTTCTTTTCAGTCTCGAAATCCAGATAATTTTGTTGAAAATAGTCAATGTCCAATCCTTTTTGATCAGCAACTTTTCTTGCGTACTGAATGGACCTTCCTGAAAAGTCTACCCCGGTAACGTCAGCATTATTCTCCGCAAACAGAGTGGTATATAACCCCGGGCCACAACCAAAATCAGCAATACTTGTATTCACGTTTATTCCAAAATGAGACACCATCCACTTTACTGAACGAGTAATAAAATCCTTGTTTCGGGATGAAAGATCGACAGATTCGTTCAAATGGTACTCAAGCATCTTCATTGATGTATGCTCATCAGTCCATAGCTCATCCGCCGTATAAAACTGAAACGGTGCTGGGCGTGAGTTTATCTCTTCCAGTTCATGAAACACTAACATCCCCTATTTACTGAAATGTGAACTTCGGGAAACAACTATTTTTCACCTGATTTCGCACGCTGATTTCTAAACGACACGCCTAAAGCAACCCCTATTGCCACGCCAATCCCAACACCGACGGATAAATCTCCCAGTGCAGCGCCGATTCCACAGCCGATAGCGACTCCAATAGCTATTCCTCTGCCCATAGCGTATCTATGATCCATACCACCCTCTGACACGCCGTTTTTTTTCCTTACACCTTCATTTTTATTCGACAATCCCATAAATCACTCCTTGTACAATTAAGGGCACCTCTATTACACTTGTCGTGAGCGACCTGAAGACAAGACGGACGGTGCCCCGATTGAATCGGGGTAAACTTCGGAACCGGAATCCCGACACGTCGGGATGAGGATTTCGATCCCGACTCGTCGGGACAACGCAGCAATTTGGACGCGTAATAAGTTTTTAGAGATACCCTTATCTCGAACGTCATGAACGGGTTTGTTAACCCTGCCCATGTAAATTTCGTACAGAACCTCGAAATCTGCTAACGTCGCTTTCCGCTCCACTTCATTCTCTCCCGCTGACGTTGAAAGTAACGGGTATTCGGTAGTACCACAAGGGGTTTTTGCATTAAGACTCCACTGATTTGGGGTTCCGAACAACGTACCCTATTTACATCAACTCGTAGTCCATCTCACCCATAACCCAGGTCAGCCAGATAAAAAAGTTTATCAACAGCAACGTTCCCAAAACTCCGATTGGAACGCCGACAAGCAACCCTGCAAATCCATTCCACTTTTTCCATAACGTTCTTATCCATGTCATCCCAAATATGACACCACCTATGACAGAATAAAAGAAAACAATCGGACCGATTGAGCTTTCGACAAATCTATAGAGGCCGGTAATAACAACAGGAAGCCCGAAGATCACTATACTCAGCAAACTACTGATTCTTACTTCTTTCATATCATTCGATGTTGAACATTATTTATTACTGCACCACATTTTTTTCTCAACGAACCATATGGCCGACAGCATTTAGGGCACCTCTATGTATTGTCATGAGCGATTCAAGTGCAAGGCGAACGGAGCGCAGAAACCGGAGTCCCGACAGGTCGGGATGAGGATTTTGATCCCGACGTGTCGGGACAACGAAGCAATTGGAGCGCGGAATAAATAAATAGAGGTGCCCTTTATTGCCAGCCTCAACTGTCTTGCCTTTTCAGCAATGTTTGGCTTTTTAACCTGATCAACTACGTCCCCCACTCCAATTACCATTGCTTTATCTGTACTACATGCTTGTCAACCGATAATCTTGGCCATTACCAGTTCATCCAGATACTTGCCGGAGTTCGCCCGCTTCAGGAAGCACTTGAGGATTCCTTCCGTTTGAAACCCAAGGTGCTTGTAGAACCCGATCGCACGCTCGTTGTCGCAGACAACAAGGAGTTCCAGTCGTTTGACACCATCTTTCTTAAGCCGGTCGATCACTTCCAGCATGATGCGCCGCCCCAATCCCTTACCTCTGAAATCCGGATGCATGGCGAAGCTTCCGAAATAGGCAATATGGCTGATCCGGTGCTGTTTACGGGTGATGCGATAGGTGGATACAATCTTGCCCCCGGACTCATACACATACAGATCATCGGCTTCGAGCATTTCCCTGAAAACCGGACGAAAAGCCTCTCGGCTCATTATCTCGAACGTCATGAACGGGTTGTTAACCCTGTCCATGTAAATTTCGTACAGAACCTCGAAATCTGCTAACGTCGCCTTTCGCTCCACTTCATTCTCTCCCGCTGACGATGAAAGTAACGGGTATTCGGTAGTACCACAAGGGGTTTTTGCATTAAGACTCCACTGATTTGGGGTTCCGAACAACGTACTCCTTGAGAAACTTGTGATTTAGCCAACGCTCGCCGTCACCGGCGAGAAGAAGATAATATACGAATCTCGGCCCGCTTATTTAGGCTACGGAACAACGTCCCCTATTCCCTATTCCTATTCCATTCTCTCATTCATGAAGCCATGGCGCATAACTCAGTCCCACCAATACACCCTCGGGGCTCATGAACCTTGCAACTGTCTGCCCCCATGGTTCAGTACGGGCTTCGTGGACGAACTCCTGCCCATTCTCCTTCATTTCCTGCACCGCAGCTTCCACAGCAGCGGCACTCGCCAGCTCGAATTCAATAGTTGCTGTGGGCTCAAGAACACTCTCTGGCCATTCATCCTGCCCAAAACAGGACTGGGCGACCATTGAGAGGGGCCATACACCAAAGTGATTCGCTCCAGGAAATTTATCCATGAAACGATAATCGTCCATCGTCTCGAGCGGTAGACCCAGCACATCCTGATACAGGGACGCACTTGCTTCCGGGTCTTTGGTTATTGAAGCAAAACCGGCAATGCACTTGATTTCCATCTAACCCTCCATGACTCAAAGCGCCTAACGCCCCGCATCAGCGGCTTTCAAAATGCGCCAGCGGTTTAAAAGTCCGTCTGCATGCGCTTGTTAGGCACAATTTTTGATTCAAGACTGCAACTCCATTATGTTTCCCTCGGGATCAGCCACATACCGGAACACAAGATCCCTAACATCCTGTATGTGTCTTTCAGTTAGATCACCAACAATTGAATCTCCTTGTGCGATAACCTTTTCCGCAAAGACTCGCACACCATCAACGGCAAAAGCAATGTGTAAAAATCCAGGGGTGTTGATGTCTATTTGAGGTCTTTCCGGCATTTCACCGTATTCAAATATCTCTAATGTCAGTCCGTTTTCTTTATATCCGGGCATACGGCCATTTCACCCGTGTGACAAAGAAACTCTTTTCTGTCTTCATCGTCCCGAACGATAATCTCCTTTTCGATTCCGCGGATTATCACATGATGCAATGCCCCCGGCGCATCCAGCCTTGCTCCTCTCGGCATACTATCGTTTCCCGCTTGTTGAAAGAAACCGGTTTTTCCTGTTTTGAATAGAAGAAGCTCACCTCACCTTTCAACCTAATAAACAGCGTCCCCTAATCATTATTCATGAACAAACTTCTGGGTAAGGTTTTTCTTATCGTGGACAATTGTTCACTATGCGCACTATGCGATGCCCGCTTGGTTTTTAAAACTAATCCACAACCCCTAGTCCTATCACCTATTCCAAAGAAAATGTTGCGATTTTGCTGCCCGTGCTTATTTTCTTATTAGCGCATTTCTCCACATCTCATTGAGTTTTTGTTCAAATGCCTATATCCGTTTATACTTATCCATAAAATCTTCCATTATATTTGACGGATTATCTTTTTTCTCACATTGCGGACAATATTCATCATATATTGATCCGCCGTTCTTTTTCCAGCATATCATATGCATCCATTTCGAGCAATTAGGACACTGTAAGACTGGCTTAAGAATCTTGCTATCACCAATTAGTTTTTCGTCACAAAATTTGCAATACACATCATCGAATGCTCGACCAGTATCATTTTCTATTTTCCAAATCAATAAAAGCAAAAAAAGGAAATGAATAATCAAAAAAAACAATAGAACACAAAGAACCACCAGAACTATAACCTCAAAGGTCGATGCCACTTGGAATGTTACGATCGGATTCAGTGCTCCACTAACAACGTAGCTAACACCAAGCGTAAACATGAAAAATATTGCAATACCAGTACCGAGTCGCACACGTGGATCAGGGCTATTTCCCCAATAAACCCCTATCATTTGAAGCCCAAAAAAACCAAAAATAATCCATGCGATAGCAATCGCAATAAGTTGGATTCCACTTAATTCTTTAAAGGCTAATATCACATCAGTGCTACCACTCAAATAATATGTGAGGCCTAGCGCAACAAAGAAAAGAATAATTGTTGATATACCGAGGCAACCTTTAACTTCGGTCGGAAGTTCGTTGACTTTTGGCGCCATCTTTTTATCCCTATATGCTTAGCAAAGTTGTTTTTTAAAGACTTAAATCTGCCTTTCCAGAAATTGATTCGTTTCCGGAAGCCCCTTTGACATTTCAAAAAGACGCATTACGGTTCTTTGTTCTTTCTTTCCTTTTTCCAACTGCCGCATTAACCAAATTTCTCTCTCTTGAACTAACGAGTCAATCGCAACATTCAACAAAGCGTTTCTTTTTCTGGCTGTCAATCCTGCACTCAACATAACTCCGCCAAACAACAAAAAAAGTATCGAAGCATTACTGGTAGCCGTCCGGTCAGTAAAATAACTATAAGCAGCAACTTCCGTGTAGGATAAATCTCGTGTTCGCTCACTCTCTGTTACGTTTGAGGGCATACGACTGGAATAAGTCAACCCACCGATACCAATCACTGAAAGCAACAATCCTATCCATGTCAAATGTATCCCTGCACGTAAAATTTTCATCCAACGAGAATTTTTCAACCTCGGAGCAATTGTAGCGAGATGAGTGATGTAAGCCGGAAATGCGATTGACGGTGGCGGAATCAACTCTGGCCATTGAAACCTGAAGACTTTTTCGAGTAGTTGGACAACATAGTCCTTAAAAATTGCTAACCGAAGCTCATCTATGTTATCAAACCCTTCGGTTTCATCAAGCACCTCTTTTGTAAAAGGAATAGCATGATATATGTCTCTTGTTTTCTTCAAGTCATCGAGTCGATCTGCACGTAAGTACTTGTTGACAACAGTTTTCATAAATCCATCGGAAAACTGCGGACGAATTGCGCTAATGCGTGCGCTTTGGTCATCGACTCGATCAAAAGCTGCCGGCTCAGCAAGAGTAATACACAGGGCAGCATCAGATATTTCTGCTGCCACTGCAGTATACATGTCAATAATTGCGGTACAATCGATAACTATACAAGAAACCTGATGTGAATCTACGGCTTGTTGTAGTGCTGTAACCATAATTTCTTTAACACGTCCAGGATCGGCTTTTGCCCCCGTAAGATAAGCATCAACATCTTCCCTCGAAGCTGATGGTATAAAATACAGCTCCCCATTCCTGTCGTCAGAAGTCCCTTTCTGAATTT
The DNA here is from genome assembly GCA_028282595.1 of Chlorobium sp. Classification (GTDB taxonomy): domain Bacteria; phylum Bacteroidota; class Chlorobiia; order Chlorobiales; family Chlorobiaceae; genus Prosthecochloris. The sequence continues at coordinate 10,154 of JANQHQ010000022.1, forward strand.
TAACTTGGGCTGTAACATTCAATGCACACACCTTTGATGGGTCGTCTAGACTCACAAGATCATTGAATGTTGGACTATTTGCAAAAGTTGACTCCATATACTGACGTGTAAGCTGTCGATGATGGACGTCTAAATCAACAAGCAATACACTAGGTCCATTTCCATCGGTACCTGGAGCTGAAAGGAGTAACTCTGCGACATACTGCGCAATAGTACTCTTTCCCACACCGCCACGCGTTCCAAAAAACGAAATGACGGGCACTTGGCGATTGTTACGTACAATCTCGTTTGGCATGATATTTTCCTAATAAGCGTTATTCTTCATTACGCAAAAGTCTAAAGCCAATGTTGCATCGGCGTTCATTTGCGTCCATTTTTCTGTACACATAACCAATACCCCAATACTCGCAAAGTTCTAAATAGCTTCCACCTCCAACCGCTGGGGTTCCATCTGGCATTAATACCCATTCCGAAACGTTCCCGACAAGTTGCCTGATGCCTTCGACAGTATTACCTTGCGAATAAGAATCCACACTGACCACCTTATTTTTCCGTCCTTCCTTTCCATTGCAAAACCCTGGATTAAAGTCATCTCCCCACGGATAAAGAAAACCAGAGGATCCCGACACCGCAAGTGTGCGTTCGTCAGCAATTGGCAATCGTGCGCCGACATGTCTTGCGAATGCCTTTGCTTCGGCAAAAGAAATATTTACTACGGGTAGATTTGCCATTACTGACGGAAACGGAAAACCATTTTCAGAAACTAAACTGCGCATCCAATGTTTAGGCCAATCTGTAACACCAACACTCTTAATATATATCCAATATTCATTATTAGTGATACAAGCTTCACTCATAAAAAACTTCTTCGACCTAATATTCACATTTTTCTTACTCAAAATAGACCCTCTAGAGTTCCACCCTATTTTACATTGTTCAGCCACATTGTTTACCTTTCTCTGTATTTCACTGCTACTCTTGCACGATCCGTCAGAACTGAATGAAATAAATCTCAAACCGTTGTAACAGTATTTTTTCGGGATGTGCATCAACTTTTCTTCGAGATCAGCATAACGTTTCTCTGACACCTCTTTGTCTGGCTTTGAGCCCGATATTCCCCATACTAATCGGTCAATGTTTTTCTCAGAAAGCCCCGAGCGAAAATCGACCCAAGTAAAGTTTCCCAGGAACAGAGGCAGTTCAACTTTGGATGGCGCCTCAGGTAGCAACACTGGGATAACTGGTAGCCCATTCTTAACGAACTGTGATAAAACAGCACGCATTTCTGGTTGCTGCCATGGGCCGATACCCTCACCACCAACAAACACCACTGCTGATTTTGCTTTTCTGATGACCTCTTCGAGTGCTTCTTGCCATGGCCGTCCGGGCACAAGCTCCCAGCTGTCGAGCCAGACTCTAAGTCCGCGTTGCTTAAGCAACCCACCGATATCTTCCACAACCGGCTTGTCTAGGCTATTGTGGCTTAGAAAAACATCAAAAGTCTGGCACATGCTGACACTTAGAATAATGAACTCAATCCTGAACCCCGATACAGTAGATATTTAACGCTAACATTATCTGTTACCTACACCACGGACTCCCTAAAAAAACCTTTAAAATATACAGCATTTTTGCTTTACCCTTCAAACAAAAACAGCAGCACCTGGTAAAGCGAGTTACGACGATCCTGAGCGAGTCGCTAAAGGTTTATCCGAAATACGAGTTCGATGCCCCTCCACCCATAACCCACAAAACCTGAAAACCACGACTGGCAAAAGAGGCTTTGCCGGTGTATCTTTATTGCCCTGAGCTCATGTAAACAAAACCTTCACAACAACCCATGCGCCCACGCCCGCTGTCACTCCTGACCATACTCGCCCTCTTTCTCACTCTTCTCGCCTGTTCCGGCGTGGAGGGGGACCTGAGGATCTACGAGCAGGAGAAGGTGCAGATGGGGACGGTGATGAAGATCAAGGCGGTTGGGCCGGGTGGTGAGGAGGAGAGCGTTCGGGATGCGTTCGGGGCGGCGTTCCGGGAGATTTCGGAGCTGGAGTCGGAGTTGAGCGAGTGGCAGCCGGCGAGTCCGGTGTCGGCGGTGAACCGGGAGGCCGGAGTCCGGGGCGTCAAGGTTCCCGCTTCGGTCGTGACGGTTGCAAAGGAGGCTCTGGAGATCGCCGGGAGAACGGAAGGGGCGTTCGACGTCACGTTCAAGCCGCTCGGCAGGCTGTGGAACGTCACGGAGCGAAGCGCGCCTCCCTCCCCGGACAGTATACGGGCCGTGCTGAAGCTGGTGGATTACCGCAAGGTGCGGCTCGATACCCTGAAAGGGACCCTCTTCCTGAAGAAGTCCGGCATGGAAATCGGGTTCGGGGGGATCGCCAAGGGGTATGCGGCACAGCGTGCGGGCGAAGTTCTGGAAGAGCACGGTATGGATAATTATATCATCAACGCCGGGGGCGATCTCTATGTCAGGGGGAAAAAGGGCGAACGGCGCTGGACCTCGGGCATAAAGAACCCGGACAACAGAGAGGGAAAACCGGTTCTCGCCTTCTCGGTCCTCAAGGCCTGCGGCATCGCGACGAGCGGGAACTACGAAAGCTACTTCACGCACGACGGCGTGCGTTACCATCACATCGTCGACCTTGAAACCGGTTATCCCGCTCGGGGGGTGAAGAGCGTGACGGTGTTCTCCGAAAACCCGGCGCACGCCGACGCCTACGCGACGGCGTTCTTCATCCTCGGCCATGCGGAGGCCCTGCGGATTGTGGAACGGGACCCGTCGCTCGCCTTCATCCTGATCGACGACGACGATACGACCTATAGAAGCCCGAATATCGGCGAGTTTATCGAGGATATAAGATAATCGGGAATCGGGATCGGGTTTCGGGATCGAATGGATTGCGGTGGCGTTCGATACCGATTCCGACAGCGACGGCGAACCCCGAAAGAAACAATCGGAGTATCAGTTCACAAACCGTCGCGAGCAGTCCGAATCTCGACCGGTTCATAAGGGAACAGTAAGATAGCGCTGCCTACCAATCGCATGTATCCCTATACAACGGGTCGGCACAGGGACCGACCCCTACAAAAAACGATTCAACAATCGCTGTTGCTTTTCCTGACCTGACGGTAACGATTGATCAACCCGTTGGTCGATGAATCGTGCGACAGGGTGTCGCCTTCTCCCTGGATTTCGGGCAGGATGGCTTTGGCGAGCTGTTTGCCGAGCTCCACCCCCCACTGGTCGAAGGAGTTGATCCCCCAGATCACGCCCTGCACGAAGACCTTGTGCTCGTACATGGCGATCAGGCTGCCGAGGTTGAAGGGATCGATCTCCGAAAAGAGGATCGTGTTCGTCGGGCGGTTGCCGGGAAACAGCTTGTGCGGCAGCAACTCCGCGATCCGCTCCTCGCTCATCCCGACTCCGCGCATCTCCTTTTCCGCTTCCCCGGCGGTTTTTCCACGCATCAGCGCCTCGGTCTGGGCGAAGCAGTTGGCCGCGAGAATGTCGTGGTGCTCCCCTTCCGGGTTCTGCGTTTTCAGGGGCAGGATAAAGTCCGCGGGAATGAAGTTCGGTCCCTGGTGCAGAAGCTGGAAAAAGGCGTGCTGGGAGTTCGTTCCGGGCTCGCCCCAGATCACCGGTCCGGTGGCGCAGGCCACTTCGTTGCCGTCACGGTCGATCCTCTTGCCGTTGCTCTCCATGTCGAGCTGCTGCAGGTAGGCCGGAAGGCGGTGAAGATACTGGTCGTAGGGAATCACGGCGTGGGAGTGGGCGTCGAAGAAGTTGTTGTACCAGATACCGAGAAGGGCGAGAATGACCGGCACGTTCTCTTCGTGCGGGGCCGAAAGAAAGTGCTCGTCCATCGCATGCGCTCCGGCGAGCAGTTCCGTGAACCGCTCGAAACCGATAGAGAGGGCGATGGACAATCCTATGGACGACCAGAGCGAGTAGCGGCCGCCCACCCAGTCCCAGAAGCGGAACATGTTCCGTGAATCGATGCCGAACTCCTCCACTTTCTCCCGGTTGGTCGATACCGCGACGAAATGGCGGGCGACGGCCGACTCGTCCCCTGCGCTGCGCAGGAACCACCGCCTCGCGGTATGGGCGTTCGTCAGGGTCTCCTGGGTGGTGAAGGTCTTCGAAGCAACGATAAAGAGCGTCGTTTCGGCGTCGAGATCGCGCAACGCTTCGCTGACATGCGTGCCGTCGATGTTGGAGACGAAATGCACCCTGAGAGCGCCGTTCGCGAACGGCTTCAGGGCTTCGGTCACCATGTATGGCCCCAGATCCGATCCACCGATACCGATATTGACCACATCGGTGATCGTCTTGCCGCTGTAACCCTTCCACTCCCCCTGAAGCACCTTTTCAGAGAACGCTTTCACCTGTGCGAGCACCTCGTGCACGTCGCCCCCGACCTCCTGGCCGTCGAGCTCCATTCGAAATCCTTCCGGCTGGCGCAACGCGGTGTGCAGAACCGCCCGCCGCTCGGTGAAGTTGATTCTGTTTCCGGAAAACATCTTTTCCCGCCAGGCGCCGACGCCGGCCTCGTCCGCCAGGGCTCCGAGAAGCGAGAGGGTCCGGGAGGTGATTCTGTTTTTCGAGTAATCGAGAAAAAGGTCGCCCGCCCGGACCGAGAACCGCTCGAACCTCTCCGCGTCTCCGCTGAAAAGCTCCCTCATGTGCAGGTTCCCGATCTCCTCTTTATGCGACTCCAGCGCTTTCCATGCCCGACCGTTCAGTACGCCCATAGATTTGTGTTCCTCTTTAGGGCACCTCCATGTAGTTATTCCGCGCTTCAATTGCTTCGTTGTCCCGACGAGTCGGGACTCCGGTTTTGAAGTTTATCCCGATGCAATCGGGACTCCGTTCGTCTTGCACCTGAACCGCTCATGACAATACATAGAGGTGCCATGTAATTGATGACAATAATAATATTATGGCGGTTCAAATATAGTGGTTTGCCTCTTCCCAACAGCATATCAGAACGGCTTCAGCCGAAGCCTCAGAACGCTGCCGCCGTCCGCACACTCCTGTCCGATGATCTCGGCGAAGGAACGCATAAAAAAAACACCCCTGCCCGTGGAGCGCGCGAGCGCCGAAGGGTGGGTCGGATCGGGCAGTTCACGCAGCGAAAATCCGCATCCCGAGTCCGCTATGTCTACAACGAGATCGCGGCTTTCCTTCGCGTCGAGAATCTCGAAGCGCAAAGCAACCCGTGCGTCGTCCCGGCCCCGGTTGCCGTGTTCGACGGCGTTGACGAACGCCTCCTGAACGACAAGCTGGAGTTTCGAGAGAAAATATCCGCTGAAGCCCTCCCGCTCGGCGAGAACCGAAAGATAATCCCGCAGCCTCCTGCACTCCTCGCAGGAGTTGGCCAGCACCAGCTCGTAAACACTCATGACGACACCGGAATGGGTGAAATTCCCTCCTCTGCAGAAAATTTACAATGACTCCCGCTACAACGCAACCGCACAGCCGGAGGAACGCCTTTATTTTTTAGGCCGGAAGGCGATAAAAATAAAAAATTATTACGGATTTGTATTTTTTATCTAAATATTTATATTGATGACAGAATTTCTACTAAGAAATTTTTACCAATAGGCTCTATAACCTGAATCTTTTAAGAACACAAAAAGTCAAAGAGAATGAGACGTTTTGTAAAACCATTCGGATTGCTCCCGCTCGGCTTGCTGGCGGCTTCGGTAATCCCGGGCGCGCCGCTCCTTGCGGCCGAAGGCGTGGACGCTGCGGCCGTCAACGCCTACGCCATTGACAACATGTTCCTCTTCATCGCCGCCGTACTGGTCCTGTTCATGCAGGCCGGCTTCGCGATGGTGGAGTCGGGGCTGAACTCGGCGAAGAACACGGTCAATATCCTCTTCAAGAACATGATGGATATGGGACTCGGTGTCATTCTGTTCTTCATCATAGGGTACGGGCTCATGTACCCCGGTGACGCCTTCACCGGAGGCTGGTTCGGCTTCGGCGGTTTCGGTATCAGCGCCGAATCACCGGAACCGGTCGGAGGGAATCTGCATCCGGCGGTCGACTTTCTCTTCCAGGTCGCCTTTGCAGCCACCGCCGCCACGATTGTTTCGGGTGCGGTCGCCGGAAGAATGAAGTTCGAGGCCTACCTTATCTATTCGGCCGTGCTGACGGCGTTCATCTACCCGGTCAGCGGTTTCTGGAAATGGGGTGGCGGCTGGCTGAACGAACTGGGCTTCTACGATTTCGCGGGCTCCCTCGTCGTCCACGCCCTGGGCGGCTTCGCCGGCCTGGCGGGCGCCATCGTGCTCGGTCCGCGCATCGGACGCTTCAATCCCGACGGATCGCCGAACGCCCTGCCCGGTCATAACCTCGCCCTGAGCACTCTCGGCGTCTTCATCCTTCTTATCGGATGGTTCGGCTTCAACCCCGGCAGCCAGCTCGCCATCGCGGGCGCGGCCAACACCGATATCGTGATGATCATCGCAACCAATACCCTGCTCGCCGCAGCGACCGGCGCGGTTCTCGCCATGGCTCTCGCCTGGGCTCTGTTCAAGAAACCCGATCTCACCATGGCGATGAACGGTCTGCTCGGCGGCCTTGTCGGCATCACGGCGAACTGCGATTCCGTCACCTATAACGAGGCGATCATCATCGGCGCGGTTGCCGGCATTCTGGTTGTCCTCGGCATCAAACTGCTCGACATGCTGAAGATCGACGACCCCGTCGGTGCCTGGCCCGTACACGGTCTGAACGGTATCTGGGGCGGCCTGGCCACCGGCATTTTCGGCGGTCATCCCATGGTTGCGCAGATCATCGGCTCCATCGCCATCCCGGTCTGGGGTTTCGTCACCATGCTCGTACTGTTCTATATCCTGAAAGCAGCCGGCATCCTCAGGGTATCGAAAGATGACGAAATGAAGGGCCTCGATATCTCCGAACATGAGGAAGAGGCGTACCACGGGTTCCAGATCTTTTCAAACCAGTAATATCTAAACGGAGCTACGACAATGAAATACATCATAGCGATGATCCAGCCTCACAAGCTTCCCGACGTCAAGGCGGCACTTGCGGATGTCGGGATCTATAAAATGACGGTAACCAACGTTCTCGGCTGCGGAGCCCAGGGGGGATACACCGAGGTGTATCGTGGAGTCCCGAGCGAAATCAACCTCCTGAAGAAAATAAAGATCGAGATCGGCGTCAATGACGACTTCGAGGAAAAAACCGTGAAGGCGATCATCAAGGGCGCGAAAACCGGAGAAATCGGGGACGGGAAGATATTCGTCTTCGACCTGCCGAAATGCATCCGGATCCGGACCGAGGAGACCGGAAACGATGCCATCGGCTAACATCAACAGCAACACATAACACACCAAGTAAAAGGAGAAGTATCACTATGAAGAAAACAGCAAAGCTTCTGACCCTCGTTGCAGGCGTCCTGCTTCTGTTCACCGGAACGACGAAAGCCGAAGGCTTCGATGTAGGGGTGGATGTCGTCAGCCGCTATGTCTGGAGGGGCGTTCAGTACGGGGACGGCGTGGCCGCTCAGCCCTGGGTGAGCTACACATTCCCGGGAGCCGGCGTCGAAGTGGGCGCCTGGGGCTCCTACGATCTCAGCGACGACGACGCGAACGAAGCCGATCTCTACCTCACGGTTCCGATCGGCGAAAACTTCAGCCTGACGATTACGGACTACTACTTTCCCAGTGGCGGCGCCGACAACTATTTCGACTGGGGTGACGACGGAGATCACATCGTCGAAGTCGCCGGAGGGCTCGAAGTCGACAACTTCAGCCTGTTTGGCGCTGTCAACGTTCTCGGCAGTGACGACGAAAATTCCGTGTACGTCGAAGCCGGCTACCAGTTCTATGACAAGGACGAGTACACCGGCTCGCTCTTTGTCGGGGCAGGAAACGAAATGTACACGTCGACAACGGATTTCGAAGTTGTCAATGTCGGAGTGACGATTTCCAGGGATATGTTCTGGGCGTCCTACATTGTCAATCCCGACCTCGAAAACTCCAACCTGGTCGTGGGCGTCAGCCTGCAACCCTGAATTCATTTCCTTCCCGCCTGCCCGGCATCCAGGATTTCCTTTTCGTGTTGCTTCGGGAAACGACCGGAAATCTTGCGGCAGGCGGGACAGGGAAATGACGAAAAAAACGGGCTTATCCCCGTTTTTTTCGTTTTCCGCCGTTCACAATCGTTATTATTGTGTTACCTTTCCTGAAAAAGTAACACTCCATGAAACGGTTCGGAGTCTCGCTCGAAGAGGAACTGCTCTGCAAACTCGACGAACTTGTCGAGCACCACAGCTTCCCCAACCGCTCCCAGGCGATACGCTTCCTCATACGCCGCTACATCACGGAGGACAACTGGGCGAACAACCAGCCCGTCAGCGGCTGCCTCGTGCTTGTCTACGATCATCACAGAACGGACGTTCAGAAACAGCTCACCGCCATACAACACGACTATCACGACCTGGTGCTGTGCAGCCAGCACGTCCATCTCGATCACGACAACTGCATCGAAACCATAACCCTCAAAGGCAGGGCCGACCGGATCAGGACGCTCTCGGACCGGCTTCTGGCGGTAAAAGGCATCATCCACGGCGAACTGGTCATGAGCGTGATCAGGTAGGAAGAAAGCGTCAAGAAAAACGGAGAACACCTGCATGAAACAAAAAAAGACCATCGTCTCGCTCGCCCTCCTTGCCGTATCGATTCTCGCATCGCCCGACGCTCATGCCCACTTCGGAATGACGATACCGACGGAGAACATCGTCGAGGAAACGTCCCGGGAACCCCTGAAGGTGAACCTCATGTTCGCCCACCCTTTCGAGGGCCGGTCGATGAACATGGAAAAACCGGCAACGGCGGGGGTACTCCACAACGGGCAAAAAACCCTGCTGACCGACAAGCTGAAAGCTCTCGATCTTACCATGTACGCGGATGAAAAACCGTCGAGGGCGTGGAGGGCATACCACTCCATCGACAGTCCGGGCGACTACATCTTTTTCATGGAACCGAAACCGTACTGGGAGCCTGCCGAAGACAGTTATATCGTTCACTACACGAAGGTCATCGTCAACGCGTTCGGAAAAGAGGTCGGCTGGGACGAGGAAGTGGGAATGAAAACCGAAATCGTTCCGCTCACACGCCCCTACGGCCTCTATGTCGGCAATGTCTTTCAGGGGGTGGTCAAGGTCGACGGAAAACCGGCTCCGTTCACCGAGGTTGAAGTCGAATATTTCAATCGCGGCGGGCAAAGCAAGGTGCAAGCAACTCCGTTCGTCACACAGGTCGTCAAGGCAGATGCGAACGGCGTATTCACCTACGCCATACCGAAAGCCGGCTGGTGGGGGTTCGCGGCTCTGTCGACCGACAGCAGAACGCTCGAACGCGGCGGCCGAGAGAAGCCTGTCGAGATCGGCGCGGTTCTCTGGGTCAAAGCGGAGGATTTCCGCTGATGCATATTTCCGAAGGAGTATTGCCCCTGACTACACTGAGCGCCGGATACGCACTCAGTGCGGCAGGGACTGCCATCGGGCTGAAACACATCCGGGAAGACCGTATCGTCCGAACGGCGATGATGTCTTCCACCTTTTTCGTGGCTTCGTTCATCCATGTCCCGATCGGACCGGCGAACGTCCATCTGGTACTCAACGGACTTGTAGGACTCCTTACCGGCCGGTCATGCTTTGTCGCCATAGGGATCGCTCTTGTGATGCAGGCGCTGCTTCTTCAGTTCGGCGGCATCACGACACTCGGAGTCAACACGTTGAACATGGCCCTTCCGGCGCTATTCTGCTTCCTGATTTTCTCGCCCGGGATTTCGCGCGGGAAGATACCGCTCTTTCCGGCGGGGCTCCTCTGCGGGGCGCTTTCTTCTCTTCTCAGCGCTCTCCTGCTGAGTCTCTCGCTCACGACTGCCGGAGAGGCGTTCCTCCCGGCCGCAAAGCTCGTCCTGCTGGCGAACCTGCCGCTGATGGTCGTGGACGGACTGATCACGGGATTTGTCCTGCTCTTTATCGGAAAGGTGAAACCTGAAATGCTCAAACCATGAAAAGAGCGGTTCTCGTCATACTCCTGCAGGTCATGATTCTTGCGCCCCGGCAAGCACAGGCACACCGGATCGATCTTTTCTGCCGCGTGAACGGCAACGTTCTTACCGGTGAGGGCTACTTCAGCAGCGGAGACCCGGTGAAAAACGGAAAAATAAGCGTAACCGACGCCATCAACGGCGAACCGGTCGCGGAGACCGTCACCGGCGACGACGGCACCTTCAGCGCGATTCTGGACAGCGAGGCTCCCGTTGTCGTTGTGCTCTCCGCCGGTCAGGGACATCGCGCAATCTGGCGTCAGCCGTCCGGGGACCGGCAGGAAACGGGGGCATCCTTTCCGCACGAGAGCAACAAACTCCGGTCGCTGAAAACCGCTGCCGGACTGCTGTTCATCGCCGCGCTTTTCGGTCTTCTGTATTACTGGAAACGCAGACATGCGACTTGAAACATTCAGTGACGGCAACAGCGTGCTGCACGCCCTGGACCCGAGGGTAAAGCTGTTCGTCTACCTTCCGTTTGTCATCCTGACCGCGCTGACCGGAGAACTCCTTGTTACGGCCGCAGCTCTCGTGACCGGGCTGTTGTTGGCGGGAACAGCGCGCCCTTATGGAAAACTGCTGCTGAAACGGCTCGCCGTAGTCAATTTTTTCATGGCGTTTCTCTGGCTGACGCTACCCTTCTCCGTGGAGGGGGAAACCGTCTTGAACCTCTCTTTTCTAAAAATGACGAGAGAGGGGCTGCTGCTGTCACTGCTCATAACGCTGAAAGCGAATACAATCGCGCTGTTCACCATAGCGCTACCCGGCACGAGTACCGTTATCGCGCTCTCGCACGCCATGCTGCACCTCCGGATACCGGAAAAAGTGGTGACGCTGTTTTATTTTTTCTACCGCTACATCGGCGTCACCGGCGACGAGTACGAAAAAATGGGACAAATGCTCAAGGCGCGCGGATTCAGGGCCCTGACAGGCGTCCATACGGTCAGGGTTTACGCCTACTTCATCGGCATGCTGTTCGTAAGAAGCTACGAACGGTCGGAAAGGGTTTACAACGCATTGGTCATGCGAGGCTTCGAAGGCCGGTTTCCCATGCTGCTGCACTTCTCACTGCAGCCCCGTGACATGGTGTTCGCCACGGTCATGAGCGCTGTAGCGATCTCGATACTGCTGCTATGAACTGTATTGTCACGCAAAATCTCTGTTTCTCCTATCCGGGAAAGATCGAGGTGTTCCGGAATCTCGACCTCTCCGTTGCCTGCGGCGAAAAGGCCGGCGTCATCGGGAGCAACGGATCGGGCAAAAGCACCCTTTTCCTGCTGCTGGCAGGCCTGCTCGCTCCCTCCGCGGGAGATATCGCTCTCTGGGGAAAAAACATGCGTACAATGGACGACTTCAAAGCGATGCGAACAAAAATCGGCTTCCTTTTCCAGGATCCCGAGGATCAGTTGTTCTGCCCGACGGTGGAAGAAGACATCGCGTTCGCGTTACTCAATCGCGAAGTATCGCGGAAGGAAGCGCAGGAAAAGGTCGAACGGATTTCCGACGTTCTGGAGATCGGGCATCTCGCAAAAAGAATCCCGTTCCATCTCTCCTGGGGGCAGAAAAAGCTGGTCGCCCTTGCAGGGGTTCTGGTTATGGAAACGGAACTGATGATTCTCGACGAACCGACCGACGGACTGGACAGAAAAGCCGGAGAGCGGATCATCGATCACCTTAAAAGCTTCGACTGCACGGTTCTCGTTTCGTCGCACGATCCCGGGTTTCTCGACGGAATCTGCGACAGCCGCTACAGCCTCAAAAACAAAAGGCTGGATGAATGCTGAGAAGTCCAAACTGCAATGAGGATGTCAAGGAATTGCTGAACCGTAGGGGCAGCCCCCTGTGGCTGCCCGAACCGGCGGTGGTTTCGATAGCGATACCGACGCCGA